>JADHVL010000007.1:0-85000 GCA_016784025.1 Fidelibacterota bacterium
ACAGATATCGTGCTGCTGCCTTTACCTCTGAGGAAGTTTCCAACTATTCCAATATCACCACTATCATTTCACCCCTGACTTTCACGCCTTCTTCACTATTTGCATTTCCAAATACCAATTCAATCGATTTATCCTGGCAGGATAACTGTATCTTTGAAACAGGCTTTCATATAGAACGCGATGTGGGTTCTGGATTTGTTTTGTTAGCTGATGTGGGAACTGATGTCACGACATATTCGGATGGAGATCTGGTTGAAGGTGTAACATACAGGTATCGTGTTTCTGCCTTTACCGCTACACTTCAATCGAATTATAGCGCCACCATTACCGTTGAATCTCCTATTGCCTTTACACCAGTAAATTTTCTGGCAGTGACTCAGAATAATAGCATTGATCTATCCTGGACAGACAATTGTTCTTTTGAAGATGGATTTACAATTGAACGGGATGATGGATCAGGCACTTTTGTTGAAATTGGTAATCTGGGAGCCAACTACACCTTCTTTTCAGATGATGATCTGGAATATTACACGATCTATCGCTATCGTGTAGCCGCCTATACGGCAACTGAGACATCAAATTATACACCGATTATTAATGTGCAATCCCCTGTGGACATAACACCTTCAGATCTGGTAGCAACCTCATTCGATACGGAGATTCTTCTGGAATGGCAGGACAATTCAACTGCAGAAGAAGGTTTCAGAATCTATCGTAATGATGGTACAGGATTCGACTATGATAATCCGCTGGTTTCAGTGAGCGCAGATGTTACCGAATATACAGACTACAGTCCGACGTATGGAATTGAGTATAGTTATGTGGTTTCAGCTTTTGCCAATGGCCAGGAATCAGATTATACAAATGAAGCCATAGGAAGCATTGCCTGGCTATACTCCGAATGGGAAACCATTACAGCTGGTACCTATTCACTCGGTCATTCAAGTGTTCTACCACTAGGTGAGTATGAGCATAACATCCCGGCTGATTTTGAGATGATGCGTTATGAAGTGACCAACAATCAGTACACTGCCTTTATGGAAGAAGCCCTGGTCGCTGGTGAGATCTTTTACGATGATTTGGTAACAAATTTTCGAGGCGGTGCAGTTGACAGTGTGGTCTATAATCTGGCCATGACAGGCGGTCACATTCAATGGGATGGTTCCGCTTTCTCAATAGATCCAGGCTATGAGCTTCATCCAGTAGTAGGCGTTACCTGGCATGGTGCTGATGCATTCGCCACCTTCTATGAGTGGTCACTTCCAACTGAAGCAGAATGGGAAGTTGCTGCCCGTGCAGATACGGAATTCGACTATCCCTGGGGTAATACCGATCCAGATTGTGATCTGGCAAATTTCTCAGGTTGCTCTGATGAAATGCTACCTGTGGGTCAAACTTCTGGCGTAAGTCCCTTTAACATTTACGACATGGTAGGTAATGCCTGGGAATGGACAAGCTCCTTCTATGATGGTGCCAATGATTCCTATGTATTACGTGGCGGCAGTTGGTCCAACTACACAGACAACCTCAAGGTCTGGTATCGCAGTGAGGGCATTCCCACTGCAGCCTATAACACCATCGGTTTTCGTTGTGTGAGATAGTTCAGAACTCAAGCAAAATCAAGAACACCCTTCCCTAGTGAAGGGTGTTTTCATATATATAGATACGTATTGATAATCAGCATTGCCGTCAAAATGTGATTAATCTGTATACTGAAATATTTTTGAATTAGCAGGCTTCTAAAGCATACTTCAGGCCTGAGAATTAATATCCTTATTTGGAGACTCCAATGCGTTTGAAACTGAATCCTGTATCCTATTTCCTCGTAACAATTTTACTGCTCACCAGTGGGATGGGGCGTGCTCGACACGCTACTGAAGCTACGGATCTTTTTCAGGATCGATCCAATCCAAGATTGGGAAGAATCATCGATATGAGTCCTGGAACTCTCATCAATGATTATCAAAATGCCGCAGCTACGACAGGTCTGGGAGATCAATATTCCAACACCCCGAGCTGGCAGTTTTCTGACCTCAGGACAGACAGCGTAGACTTTGGCTGGATGCAGGAATTTGGTTCAAACACCATGCCCAGCACCGATGTGTTGACAGGAATGACCACCGATGCCTCTGGAAATGTTTATGTAACTGGAAATAGCGATTTTGAATGGCTCACCATTAAATATGATGCCTCAGGTACCCTGGTCTGGAGCCAGACCTACTCCGAAGCTGGCATAACAGATACCTATGGAGATGGGATTCAGGTGGATACTTCAGGCAATGTATATGTCAGTGGCTATCGCTGGGGTCCATTTATTGACTCGGATATATTGCTCATCAAATATGACCCATCGGGCACACAGCAATGGGTGGCTGAGTATGCAGGTGCAGGTCTTAACAATGATTTCCCCAATGACATAGAGTTGGATTCTCAGGGAAATATCTTTGTCGGGGGGTATAGTTATAGTGCCACTGTTGACGCTGATTTTGCTACACTGAAATTTGACAATGATGGCAATTTGCTCTGGGATATGCTTTTTAATGGCAGCGCCTGGGGCGATGATTGGATCACGGATATTGCTCTGGATGATAGCGGCAATGTTCATGTAGCTGGAATCACTGCAGGAGAGAGCAGCAATGATGATTATGGGATCATCAAATATGCAGCAGATGGTACCCTTTTATGGGCGACCCAATTCGATGGGATCACAGGCACGGATTGGGCAACCAGCATCGCAGTGGATACCATGGGTCAGACCTATGTAACTGGTGTGAGTCAACATTATGATGACTATATAGATTACTACACTTTAAAACTCGATTCAGCAGGAGCTGAAGTCTGGGGAATCCGCTGGGGGGCTTCAGGTGATGGTGATAGTTGGGCTTCTGATATTGTTGTTGACGATAGCCTGAATGTTACCGTTACTGGAGTTAGCTATGGAGGTCAGTTTGGTTTTGATTATGTCACGGTTCAATGGGACTCATCTGGCTCAGAATCTTGGGCTTCAAGCTATACCAATAACCTGTTTGGTGGCTATGATGAGGCAACTGCACTGATGCTTGACAGTGATAACAATGTCATCGTCACAGGTGTGACCGAATCTGACAACCAGACAGATGATATAGTCACTGTCAAATATGATACTGCTGGCGTAGAGCTATGGTCGCGCACATTTGATGGGGGAGATGGCATCGATGATGCTGCCTTCTATCTGGGTCTTGATAGTAGCGATGGAGTCATTGTGGGAGCCCGGGCCAGCTCTACGTTAAATCTTGAGAATTATTCCATCGTCAAATATGAAGGGGATGGGACTGAGAGTTGGAATACTCAGTATGACGGACCAGGCAACAGTCTGGATATTGGTCTGGCTTTAACCACAGATGGTTCCAGCAATGCCTACGTCGCTGGAATCCTCTATAGCCCCGTGAGCGGCGCAGATATCTCCATCATTAAATATGATACCACAGGTATTGTGGAATGGTCCAGGGCGTACAACGGTGCTGGTAACAGGCATGATGTAGCTCGCGATATTGCATCTGATCCCGAAGGCAATGTGATCATCACAGGATATAGTGAAACCGCACTTGGTGACAGGGATATGATCACATTAAAATATTCTGCTGAGGGTGATCAACTATGGGTGGTCACTTATGACGGTCCAGGAAATAATGATGATGAAGCCACCAGGATGCTGGTAGATAACAATGGACATGTCTATGTAACTGGACATAGTAGCGGTAATCTGACCAACTTTGATTATACAACCATCAAGTATGATGCTTCAGGTAACGAGACCTGGGTTTCCAGATATGTTGGACCCAATTATGGCAGTGATGCCGCCGTGGATCTGGTGTTGGATGATGACGAGAATATCTATGTCACGGGCTCAAGCTACCGAATGGGTTTTAATATCGATTATACCACGGTAAAATATGATATGTTTGGAACTGAGGAATGGGTGGTGCGCCACAACGGCGCTGTGAACTCCAATGACTACGCCACAGCAATTGATCTTGATACCCAGGGGAACATATATGTCACCGGGTTTACTGTGGGAGCATCGTTAAATGATGATATTACCACAATCAAATACACACCTGATGGAAATGAAGTCTGGGTGAGAGATTTCAATGGTGAAGCTGATTTTGAGGACAGGGCAACTCATCTCTCCGTTGATAATCGAGGTGGAGTGGTGGTGAGTGGCACGACCTATGGTCTCGCCGGCGGCAAAGATTTTGTAACCCTGAAGTACAATTCTGCAGGTGTCCTCCAATGGACCAATATTTATGGTGGTGCAGGCCTCGGAGAGGATCAACTCCAATCCATGACCAGAGATGGTACAGGAGCCATTTACGTGACAGGTCAGAGTTTATCTGAATCCGGTAGTTTTGACTATACCACACTGAAATACTCAGAAGGGGGTGAACAACTCTGGGAAAAGAACTACACAGGTTCTGGATATTCCTATGACGATCCCTCAGATATTGTTGTGGATTCCCGCGGAACTGTCTGGGTGACAGGAAGTACCCACTATATGCTCCTGGGTGATTTTGATTGGAGCTATGCCATCACAATCCAATATTTGCAGAATCTATACCCAGTATCCATTGAACCTGAATTGCCAGTGAGCTATGCACTGGATCAGAATTATCCCAACCCGTTCAACCCACAAACCACCCTTCATTACCATATCCCTGAAGCACAGGATGTCTCACTGGTGATTTATAATATTCAGGGTCAAGAGGTGGTAACGCTTGATGCTGGACACAAATTGGCAGGAGTGTATAGTGTCAATTGGGATGCCAGAGATCAACGGGGTGATTTGGTGAGTACTGGAGTGTATTTTTGCCATCTGCAGGTCGTAGATCCCGCCACAGGCGGGGCTGGAGATTACAGCCAAACCATAAAAATGATATATTTAAAATAAAATTTACCAATCGTAGATCCCGAAGGGGCGCAGATTGGTTTATCCATCGCCCACCACGGTGAAGTCCCATAAGGACAAAGACTGGTAGCTCTCAGGCCATAGAGGGATGATCTATCTCAAATAGGACACGATTTTTATCGATATCAAAAATGGGAGGTTCAAATGAGGTCTCCGGAAGAACAGGAAGTTCTAAAAACAATCACAACTTGGAACGACCATTTTGCCAATAATCGTACCGATGAATACTTTAAATTCTTAAGTGATGATGTCACCTTATTCATAGGGTCATCACCCTATCGAATTGATGGGATTATTCATGATAGAGAGGAGTTCGAATTCGCTCTCAATCAGGGCTGGACCAGAGTTGGGTATTTCCAGATGCTACAGATGGATATTCGGGTTTATGGTGAAACAGCAGTGGCAACCTACCACACCAGGGGTGGCTACGGTATTGAACCCAAGACCGTTTTTGTGAAAGAGACAAATGTGCTGGTGAAACAAGGCAAAGATTGGAAGATTGTTCACATTCATGTATCATCGGTGTAAGCATAGTGCATATATCCTCCGCGGCCAGCTTTCCTTGAGGCTTGAATAGCAAGAGGTTATACTTATCTTGCCACACTTATCGAATGATTATAGATCAACAAGACACACACCAGGGAGAAATATTATGGTCGATCAAAAACTAGCAAATAAATCCAAAGAACGGCGAGGGGAAGATCGCCGCAAACAGGACATTGCAGTCGAGATAGACAGACGCAAGCATGAGAATAGACGAACTCAAGAAGATCGTCGACTTAAAGCTAGATGATAAACCCCCCATTTTTCAACAGAGTTCCATACCTTATCCTTACATCTTTGTTCAGCATATTGCTGTTCACTTGTGTGGGGCCTGAGGTGAATACATCGGTAACTGATGCCGATATTCTCGCCTTTCACCACAGTATACTCACTATTGATACCCATGTGGATACACCTCTACGCCTCAAGTACGAGGGGATTGACCTAAGTCAACATCATGACCCTTATGAATACAACAGCAAGCTGGATTTCCCCCGCATGGATGAAGGGGGTCTTGATGCGGTTTTCTTTGCCATCTGGACACCCCAGAGAGCGCGGACGGATTCAGGTCATGCTGCCATAAAGCAACAAGCAATTGACATTCTTGATTTAACCGAAGCAGAGATAAGCAGGTTTCCTCAGTCAGCTGAAATTGTGACTCGCTCTCAGGACGCAAGTCGACTTCAAGTTGCAGGCAAACATGCCATATATCTTGGTCTGGAAAATGGGTACCCCATAGGTACAGATATAAATAACGTGGATTTGTTTTATCAACGGGGTATTCGCTATATCACCCTGTGTCATATGACTAATAACGAAATTTGTGATTCATCCAATGACACTCCTGAGTTTGGAGGGTTGAGCCCTTTTGGTGTAGAGGTGATCGAGAGAATGAATCAGCTGGGAATGATGGTGGACATTTCCCACACCAGTGAGGCTACTGTTGAACAGGCTGTATCACTCTCACGAGCGCCAGTTATCGCATCACATTCCTGTTCCAAAGCCATGTGCGATAATCCCAGAAATTTGAGCGACAGCCTGCTCACACTGATTGCGGCCAAGGGCGGAGTGATCCAGATGTGTCTACTCAGTGATTATATCACTCCTGATCCACCCCAGGAAGCCCGGGATTCAGCACAGACAGTTTTAAAGCAGAAATGGAAAGGGATGGATCGCCGCTCCGACACGAATCGAGAAGTATATCGCTTGGAATGGAGTGATCTAAACCAAAATTTCCCCAGAAAATTACCCAGTGTTGCTGATGCGGTGGATCATATAGATCACATGGTGGAATTGGTGGGTATTGATCACGTAGGCATCGGAACAGATTTTGATGGCGGAGCTGCTTTATCAGATTGCTTTGATGTGAGTGAATTGCCAAACATTACCAGAGAACTCTTCAAACGGGGTTATAGTAAATCAGATATTCGCAAAATCTGGAGTGGAAATTTGATGCGCGTATTCACCAGGGTGGAGCAACTGGCTGAAACCCAGTAACTTTTTCAGTTTCCGCGCCATCACTTAGATTCCGATTTATATTCCCTATCATGAGATTCCACCCATGACTGTTCCTGATAATTATTGATTTACATCTAATAAAGACTATAATAGTCACAAATCAATTAGCCATCTGTTTGGCAACAATTTCAGGGAGGAAAAGGTATGGGTATTCAATTCGAAAGACCAGTGGAAGCAATGGCAGCAATCACTTGGTTAATTTGCAGTGCCGATGATGTGGGTTCGGTTGAGGAAAGAGATTTCCTTCACGCGCACGTCAGAAACACACAGGACTTCTCCGGAATGTCCCGTGATGATTTTTGTACTTTGCTGGCATCAACTCGTACCAAATTATTCAAGAATTTTGACAACAATGGATTCTGTCTGGCTCCACCTGCCATTGATGAAGTCATTACTTCGGCAGGAGCTATGCTGAATGCAGATCAGAAATTTCAGGCCTATGTCATGGCCGTAGAGTTGGCCAAATCAGATGGTCTTGTTGATGAGGAAAAAGTAATTCTGGAAAAACTTAGATCCCGTTTTCAAATCTCCTTTGATATGACCAACCAGTGACCATGATGATTAAAAAAGGCTATTTCATCATTACGGATATCACCGGATACACCATCTTCCTTACAGAATCAGAGTTAGATCATGCTCATCACATAATTCAAGGACTTTTTGAATCTCAGCTTGAGGTAATTGGAACACCTCTACAAATCTCCAATTTTCAAGGAGATGCCATTTTATGCCATGTCCCTGAAGAAACGGTGGGGCAGGGTGCTGACTTAATGGATCAAGTAGATGCTATTTATGACGCATTCTCAGCCAAGATCGCTGAGATGCAAATTGATCCACCCTGCGGGTGTAATGCCTGTTCAAATATTACCATGCTGGATTTAAAAATGTTCATGCACTATGGGGAGTATCTGGTGAAAACTGTGGGGACCAGTGATGAGATCATTGGCTCTGATGTCATCACTGCTCATCGCATGATGAAAAATGATGTGCCTGAAAAGACAGGCATTCATTCCTACCTGCTTGTCACAGAAACCGCTTTGAAAAATCTTGGTATAGAGAATGATACAAAATTTGTGAATTACACACAAAGCTATGAGCACATCGGTGAAGTGGCTATGGGGGTTACACAATTAGGAACAGCAGCGGGGAATCCCTTCCAACCGCAAAAATAACTTGCTTGACACTCCCAATGATTTCTCATGGGGAGTTAATAATTAGTGATTACAAATACGCTCAGGTGCAGTGGTAAAACCACCATCTACAGGATGAAACTTACCTTTGTTCTCAAGGAAGTGGATCAGCTCATCGGCTGTCATACCCTGGGCAGAGCAGGTAAAGAATCTAGTGTCTTCACCAAACTGTTCTTGTATGGCTGAGCGGAGAGATTCTCTGGTGTAAGATTCACCAGAATTAACCATCATATGCATAACTTCGTGACCGTGTATAGTATTCATTAATACCTCATTTATTGGTTCAAACTGTTTTCAAGCGCGCAGCGGTCAAACAGGTTTTGATTTCCATTGTGGGCTTGAAACCAATTTAGTCGTCGCAAGCTCCTCCGGAAATTGGTTAGGTTAAACACTCACCATGGTGAGTAGCATTTTGGTAGGTTCAAGGGCTTCCAGTGCGTGATTGATGCCTGCTGGCATGAGTATCAACTGACCAACTTTAACCGCTTGGGTTGTCTGATCAATCGTGATATTCATTTCGCCTGACAGAATCTGCACATAGGCATCCATGGGGCTGGAATGACCACTCAAAGCCTGCCCCGTATCAAAAGCAAAAAGTGTTAAATTCATATTTGGAGACTTTCTTAGAGTCTTACTTACAATTGCTCCAGGGTTGACCTGGATATCCTGTAACAAATCTTGAATTTGACCAGGTTGTAAACCTTTGTCTAAACTAATTTTATCATTCACTTAGTATGCACTCCCAGTGGTAGGTTGAAATTGAGCAACGGTTGTATTTTCAAGCATTTTTCTGGATGCTTCACGGATGGGGCCCCATTTATCGTGGACGGGGCAGGGTGATTCTGCGCTACAGGTCGGTAAACCAAGAACGCAGCTTTCAAACACAGAGTTACCATCAATAATTAGAATTATATCCAGCAAGGACATGGAATTGGGATCTCTGGCCAATGAAAAACCACCGGATTTACCACGATGTGATTGGATGATGCCATCCTTTACCAGGCTTTGCAGTGTTTTGGAAATAAAATCCCGAGAGATATCCAAATCAGTGGCAATTTGTTCAGCGGAAATGTTGCCCATATATTGTTTTTCGGCCAGGTATAAAATTCCCTGGAGGGCGTATTCACATTTTCTGGAAAATAGGACTGTCATCATTCACTCTTCACTGATTATAATTGGCTTTAGACTCAAATACAATCATAATCGGAGTATATAGTCCGAATTAAAATTATATACTCAATACCTTGTGATAAATTCAGGGTGGCTTAACTCATGAAATATTTTTGAAGGTAGAGCAGTGCTGCCAGTGGTGCAGCTATGGACATAATTTTATTGGCCCAGGTCGAGTCTTTCCAATTCCAATAGGATGAGCTGCCAGCAAGCGCAATCAGGGTCCAGACACCTGCCAGATACAGTTCATAAATTTTTGGTCGGGTATCTGGTGAAGGCCATCCAAAGAAGAGTAAGCCAATTAACCCAACAATGCCAATGGATACCTGAATAATATTGGTGATATCTCCCAGCGATTTCTTTTGATTAGATTCCATAAATCCTCCCCGATCTAATTGCTATACGACCATGCTTTCTACACCACTATCCTTGACGAACAGGCATGAGGTATTGACCGCTTCAGCCAATGTATGCATGGTATCCCCATCCAATTCGTTCGATATGCCGAATATATTTAAATCTGCATGGGGTGCAGCGGATAAAACCTCTTTAAAATTCCCAATAAGCACAATGGCTTCTGTGGATCCTGGCAATCGGGCCCGGTCAAAAAGTCTCTCCTGGGCAGCCTTAGCCAGTTCTCCATTTTCCTCATTATCCACTGCAGTAATAAATCTGAGTTGCCCATTCCAATTGCGATTCAGTTGGATGGCCATGAGGATAGCAAGATCCTTATTGGGGCTGGAACGTCGGAGCCAAATATTTAAGGTTTCCCTATTTCCCAGGGCATTTTTTAGGTGTTGTGAATAGATGGCAATACCCATTTTTTCCCTGACTGCCACGGCTATCATATCTTCAAGACGTGCATCTTTGGAGCGATCATCGCTCATACTTAAGAACATGATATTGGGAGGGAAGTACATACTTCTCATGACCTGTACGGTGATGCTGATACCCTCGAGAAAGTGTTGACATTCAATAAGCGAGGTTGTGACCAGTAAATCTTCAGCCTTCAGGGGCTCAGCCAGTTGAACCAGCTCCTCTTCCTGAGCACTATGCTCTTCTGAATCCTTAATGACTTCTGGACCCTTCCTGAAAAGTTTGTTGCTAAAAGAACGGATAACACTGTTCATACTTTCTGTGGCAATTTTTACGGAGAATAAACGCAAGGTACCAGATGGAAAGACAATATCTCTTAGAAAAGCCATGCGAATTTTCCATGAGAGGGGATCTTCAACTGGAACCATAATATTGGGTTTCCAGGTCTTAGGGTGGGTTTTTAATTTTTCTGATTGTCGAGCGGACCATTCGGCCATGGCCAGAAACATTCCAGCACGTACATCTCCCCAGGGTGCCTGTAAGCCACGTTTTACTTGAATCAAGTAAGCAATGATTATCAGCAGCCAGGCCACGGCGGCAAATACAGGGTTAACCATGAACATGACGACCAATGCCCATAAAAAACCAATAATTGGGATACTGATATGGACTCTGAACAGGGGTCTGAATGAAGGAATCCCAATTCCCAGTTGGAGCGCGACCGCAAGATTGATGGTGGCATAGGTAATCAAGAAGAACATGGTGAGAAGTGGTGCGATGGTATTGAGATCACCAAGTAATAAACTCACCAGTATGGCTAATGCTGTGAAAATGATTGAGGCAACAGGTTCTCCTGCCTTGCTGCGTTTGGCGAAAATTCGAAAGAAGGGAATCACTTTGTCTGAGCCCATGGCCATGAGTGTTCGTGGAGCACCTACGACTGAACCCAGGGCTGACGATAGGGTTGCACCCAGGACACCGGCCGCAACAGCCAATTTCCAGCGTGATATGTCCATCATAATGGTATTGTTCGAAACCAATGCAGCTGAGTCAGCGAGATGATCCAGGTAGTAGGCGACAACCACATATACGACAAATGATACTGCGATGGCTGATAACATTCCCCGGGGTAAAGACTTCTTCGAATCCTTCAAGTCACCGGACATGGCCGCACCAGCTTCAATTCCAGTTACTGCCGGGAAAAAGATCGCGAAAACAGCCCAGAATGGGGCCTGTGGAAAATCTCCCCAGACAACAATTTGAGGAGTTGATTCCCCAACGGCAGCAAAGAATGATACAAGGGATACCCCGATGACAAACATGATAATATATTGGGTACGCATGGCAAACTGGGCGCCTAATAAGCTTATTCCAAGCACCAGGACAAGTACCGATACCCCAATTATGATGGGATCGTGACTTGGGAAAAGTGCGATCCAGGCCTCGGTGAAACCGGATATGTACATGGCACCACCCAGTGTCTGAGATAGATACAGGGGAACTCCCACAGCGCTTCCAGCTTCGAGACCAAGAGATCTGGAAATGAGGGCATAGGAACCACCAGCGCCTACCCGTGTATTGGTAGCAATGGCAGCAATTGATAGACCCGTAGTGACTGTGATCATTTTCGCCAGCATGATAATAACCAGCGCACCACCAAATCCCGCATTTCCTACAACCCAGCCGAGGCGCAGGTACATGATGACACCGAGAACGGTTAGAATGGTGGGGGTGAAGACACCTGCAAAGGTCCCTAGTTTTTTCATTTATTCAAACCTCGTGATGAGAAAATAGATGTTATGGATAGTAATATCATGGTTTCATATTAATGAATAAATGTATAATCTCACTAAATATTCCATTGTTAATTCGTTTGTATATCTCAAATTTTCTCATCGTGAAAAAATCATTTTTGATTATACAACTGTTCCTGGTGCTCACCAGCTATTCCAGCATGTTGGCTGCAGGGACTGGCGTGGTCTCAGGTAGAATTATTGATTCAAACACCCAGGAATCACTTCCTGGTGTTAATGTTGTCATTGATGGCACCCGCCTAGGGGCAGCCGCAGATGGGGATGGGTATTTTATTATCAGGGATGTTCCACTTGGTGAATATCGTCTTCACATCAGGATGGTTGGTTATAAGGCAAAAATCCTGCGGCAGGTTCTTGTTGCTGCTGATCAGAATACCGAATTACAGATTGAACTTGAAGCTATTTCCATTGAGATGGGTGCGGTTACGGTAACCCGAGGGAAGCGAGAGGGAGCAGGGGAACGTCTGAATCCCAGTCAACGAGAACTGGAACCCAGGGAAATCATGACCCTGGCTGGTGGCGGTGAAGATATTTTCCGTGGGATTACCACCATGCCCGGTGTCATTGCCCGCTCCGATGCCTCAGCCCAATTTTATGTTCGTGGGGGAACACCAGACCAGAATCTGATCATCGTAGATGATGTTCCTGTGTTTAATCCATACAGACTGAAGGCTCTGGGTGGTCCAATCAGTATGTTTAATCCAGATGTAGTTGAATATGTCGAGCTTTTACCTGGAGGGTTTTCTGCCCAATATGGTGATAAGCTTTCTTCGGTTCTCATTGCCCGGAATAGAGAGGGAAGTCGCTTTGAAAATCTGGGGAAGGCAAGTATGAGTCTCATAGACGTACGCATGCTCGCTGAGGGTCCCTTGCCTGGTTCAGGTGAAGAAGGCTCGTGGCTGTTATCGGGTCGTCGCACCTATTATGATGTACTCCTGGATCGAATGGCTGATGTCCCCACCGGTACGGTTTTCCCAAATTTCAAAGACATTCAAGGCAAAGTGGTCTATGATCTTTCCCCAGAGCAGAAGATCCGCGTCAACTTCTCTGATTCCCGGGAGGAGATGATTTTAACCGAGCTTGAAATTGACGGGGAAGGTGAAGATCTCGATCTGTTTGAGGATGAAGACTTCTTTACCTTAAGCAACAATATTGATAGTCGTTTGACCAGCGTAGGTTGGATGAACGCCTTTAGTGATGTGTCACTATCAAACCTGACTCTATCCCGTTTTAATGATACCTGGACCATGAATCTCAAAGCAGGTGATTTTCACTACTCGCCTGTCATCGATATGCGAAAAATGGAGATCAGAGAAGATCTCACTCATATTTTGACTCCCAGACACACATTGAAAACGGGAATAACGGTTTCTGATCTTATCACTGATATTGGTATCTCCATGACCATGGATTCCAGCGCCTATTATGAGCAAAATCCTGATGATCGACGCGTAGATGATGGTGCCATCCTGGACCGGGATATTCGGCTTCAGAATGCCAGCTCCATGAGCGGAATGTATATTCAGGATCAATGGATTCTAATTCCACCGGTTCTCACTGTTTTGGCAGGTTTTCGAGGGGATTATTCAACCTATACTCAGGAATGGGTATATAGCCCGCGTTTATCTGCAACCTACAATTTGAATTACCAGACCTCGCTGCATCTGGGTTGGGGACACTATTATCAAGCCCCTAATTTTGTTTCACTTTTTGAACGCTTTGAGAGATCCATTGAGTGGAATTTGTTTGAAACCATTACTCTGGGTACGGAAAAGGCTGAACACAGTCTGTTTGGCATCGAGTATCATCCTTCTGAAAAGTATGTGACCAAACTTGAGGGTTATTACAAGGATCTAAAGAACCTGGTGGTTCAACATGATTCGACTTACAATTTTATCCCTGATAATTCTGGAGAAGGTTTTGCCTATGGGGCAGAAGTATTTCTGCAGAAACGTGACCTGCCCAACTCGAAATTATCAGGATGGCTCAGCTACTCATATAGCGTTTCCAAGGAAAAGGGGGAGCAGCCTTACTACTATTATCGTGAATTTGATCAACGGCATACTTTCTCACTGGTGGGCCGATATAATCTTTACAACAGGATGTATCTGGATATTCAATATAGCTATGGCAGCGGTTTTCCCTGGACACCTCCCAGATATGATAGCCAGGGTCATGTACTTCGAGATGCAGATGGAGAAATTCGTTTTGAAGAGAAAAATACTGCACGATATCCTGTCTACCAACGATTGGATCTCCGTATGTCCATGTTGGGGGATTTATTTGGGGATTACAAGGTTGAATGGTATCTGGAGTTGATCAATGCGCTGGACCATGAGAATATTTACGAGTACTACTGGTCTGATGACTATGAGACGCGGTTTACTTCTTACATGCTGCCGTTGTTACCTTTTTTTTGGGGCTAGGGTTAGTTTTTGAGTTTGATGAGTTTGATGAGTTTGATGAGTTTAATGGGTTTGGTGTGTGTGTTGGCGATTCTGGCGGCTGAGCCTGTCGAAGCCAGGGGTGTTTATCATGGTTAAGGACATTTCGACCAGCCTTCGCACCTTTCCACAAGCTCAAGGACCAGCTCCGGCTTGGCGGGCAAGCTCAATGTCCAGTCTCTCGGTGGCTGAGGTGTCACACTGAGCGTGCCGAAGTGTTCTAGAACCCAGGGAGCCCAAAGAGTAACAATAAAAACTGTCCCAATAAGTGAGTACAGTACTCAACTGGTACTCCCACCCTTTTTTAATAATTTCACCTATTACGATGTTCCCTTCAGAAATGATCAACTGTCTTTTATCAGACAGAAGCAAGCCAGAGTTCCAAGTAAAATACCGCAGGCACAAGAGCAGGGGCTTTTGTCGATTTGAAATGGAGTTTCTGGATGAGAGAAAAATTATGGGGTTTAATCAAGTATATTTTTGCTAAGCCTTATCTACTGTCTTTGCTGGTGGGTTTTGGCTTGCATTTCATCATGCAAATCAGTTCATGGGTGTTCATGGATGTAGATCATTTTTCCTACATGCTTCATGATCTTATTGTGAATCCCGTCTCGGGATCGATAAAAATTGTTGTTCCATTCACCCTGCCACTCTTGATGACCAGGATTAGTCGTGCAATTATTGATGAACGGGAAGCCAGTATCCTCAAGGTTTTCCCATCATTAAACCCACAACCTGTTCTTGAGATTGATTTTAAGCATCGGATCACATATGTCAATCCGGCTGCAGAAAGGCTGTTAGACAAAAATTTAACTGACGCAGAAAATATCAACCGCCTGTTGGGATCCAATTTTGTCAAACATCCAGTTGATCATGAAAGCCAGTTTCCACCCCGAATTGTAAATGTGGACGAAAAAGTATTACTCTGGAATGGTAACATGAATCCTGACACACAACAATTCCACTTGTTTGCCACGGATATTACCAGTTTGAAACAGGCTGAACTGGAGCTTATTCAAGCTCGTGAGATAGCTGAAAAAGCGAATCATCTAAAAACCGTCTTTATCGATAATATTTCCCATGAGGTCCGCACACCACTTACTTCCATCATTGGTTATGCTCAACTACTTGAATTAAGGTTAGAGCAACATCTTGGTGAGGAAGAGCGGGGATATATCGATTTGATTTATAAAGGGAGTGATAGACTAAAACATACTCTGGATGAAATCGTAGATATCTCATCAATTGAATCTGGATTGTATTTGAAAGAGTCAGGTGAACACCATCTGGAGCAGTTGCTCCAGGACGTTTGCTCTAGATTTGAAACAGCTGCCCAGGAAAAACTCCTGGCTTTTAAAGTGGATATCAATATTGACTCCGACCTGGTCGAGCTTGATGCAAATGCAGTTTCCAAAGCTCTGTACAATCTTATTGATAACGCTGTAAAATACACTGATAAAGGCGGGATCTGGATTAGCCTGAACAATGCCCCGGGATTAATTCTACTAGATATTCGGGATACGGGGATTGGTATTTCATATGAGTTCAGAGAAAGATTATATGAACCGTTTTCTCAAGGCAGTGAGGGTTTTACAAAGGATTTTCAGGGTATCGGTCTGGGCCTGGCCTTGGCCAAACGTTATCTGGACATCAATCACATTGGACTTGAACTACTTGATTCTAAACCAGGTGGATCAATTTTCAGGCTTAAAATTCCCTTAAAAACCGTGACAAGTCAGCGGGAGTCGAGAATTTTGACCAAGCAACCGATGAAAAGCGTGTCGAATGGATCATCCTCTCATCATGGAATTCTACTTTAGGGATGAATTGGGATATGCTGATGGATTTAAGCGGTAATCAACTAGACTGAAAAATACTTGGCTCTGGGATGATGCACGACAATGGCTGATGTACTCTGTTCTGGTACAATCTGATATTCTTCAGTCAGAGTAATCCCTTCTGACTCAGCATCCAGCAATTCGAATATGAGCTCTTGATCTTTCAAGTCAGGACAAGCGGGGTAACCAAATGAATAGCGACTCCCCTGATATTTCTGTCTGAAAAGTTCTTTCGCACTTTCACCGTCATCTCCTGCCATACCTAATTCTTTCCGAACCTGTTTATGCCAGTATTCTGCCAGCGCTTCAGCTGTCTCTACGGCAAATCCATGAAAATATAGATAGTCGGTGTAGGCATTGTCATTATACAATGTTTGAGCGTACTCGGTAGCTTGGGCTCCCACTGTCACCAGTTGGAAGGCCAGTATATCACGCTTTCCTGATTCCACACTGGCATAATAATCTGGTATGGATCTTCCTGGAGCATCACTCTGACGCGGGAAATCAATAAAGTGTTGGGGCTTTTTATCATCAGGATGTGCATATATCCAGAGTCTGTCACCCTCTGACTGACAAGCATAATACCCATAAATGACTTTTGGAAATAACAGTTTCTCTGTGACCACCTGTTCCGCCAATTTATTAAACGTGGGAAAAATAGTTTCCTGCTCAAGTCTGGAATATTCTTCGGCACTCACCTTACCCCGTTTGAAACCCCACTGCCCACGGAACAGAGCGGACTGATTGATATAGGGAAAGATGGTCTCAAGACTCACATCACTTACAACTTTGCGCCCCCAAAAAGGTGGCTCAGGGATACGCTCCGCAGGCTGTAGAATCTCAATATCTTTTACTGGAGCTTTTCTAGTCTTGCTCTTTTTCACAGTCTGAGCAGCTGCAAGATCCTGTTCCAGGGTACCAGCTTCGATCTGTTGCATGAATTTTAATCCATCAAAGGCATCACGGGCATAAGCCAGTGATCCCGCATAGTTTTTGCGTAAATCCTGTTCCACGTATGCACGGGTGAGAGCTGCCCCTCCCAGGATAATCGGAGGTGTGATCCCATGCTCCGTGAGAACTTCCAGATTGTCCTTCATGATGATGGTGGACTTTACAAGGAGACCACTCATCCCAATGGCATCAGCAGCTTCGTCCTGAAAGCTTTTCAGCATGGCTTCCACAGATACTTTTATCCCCAGGTTGACCACATTGAAGCCATTGTTGCTGAGTATGATGTCCACCAGGTTCTTTCCAATATCATGGACATCACCCTTCACAGTCGCCAGGATAATCTTACCCTTGGCAGAGGCATCCGTTTTTTCCATAAAGGGTTCAAGATAGGACACTGAGGCCTTCATGGTTTCGGCAGATTGGAGCACAAAGGGGAGCTGCATCTTTCCAGCTCCAAAAAGTTCACCTACTTCCTTCATCCCATCCAACAAAATGTTATTGACGATATCCAGAGCTGAGTATTCCTTCAGGCCAGCTTCAAGATCTGCTTCAAGACCGGATCGATTCCCATCGATGATGCGAGCGATGAGGCGCTCTTTTAATGGCAGGGAAGAGAGATCGACTTTGTTCTTGGCTGCAGCCACCAGATCGGTGTGTAACTCCAACAGACTCACCAGTGGATCGTAATCACCTTTTCTATTATCAAGAATGAGATCTTCACAGACTTTTCGGTCCTGTTCTTTGATCTGAAAGAAGGGTTGAATACGACCAGCATGCAGAATGGCGGCATCCAGACCGGCATCGATAGCCATATTCAAGAAGACAGAGTTTAGTAAGTGCCGAGTGGCAGGTTTAAGACCAAAGGAAACGTTGGAAACACCCAGGCTGGTAAAAGCTTGTGGAAAAGCTTTTTTGATAAGTCTAATACCATCTAGTGTTGCTATGGCAGATTTACGAAACTCTTCATCTCCTGAAGCCAATGTGAAGGTAAGGGGATCAAAAAAGAGATCACTCTCTCGGAGACCATGTTTGGTCACTGCTAAATCATATATACGTTGAGCGACTTCAAGTTTTTTCTCAGCACTTTTGGCCATACCATCTTCATCGATGGTGAGACAGACCAGACCGGCACCAAATTCACGGCAAAGTTTAATGACTTCCTCGGCTTTGGCATCACCGTCTTCCAGATTAATTGAATTCACGATGGCTCGACCCGTGATACGCTCCAGGGCGACGCGGATCGTAGGCACTTCAGTAGAATCGATCATGATGGGTATTGATATCTGACTGTTGAGTCTATTGATATATTCATCCATATCCGCCGCTTCATCGCGACCGACATAGGCCACACAAACATCTAGTATATGGGCACCTTCAGCAACCTGATCGCGGGCCATGCTCACCATGCCATCCAGATCTCCAGCCAGGAGCAATTCCCGAAATTTCTTTGATCCATTGGCATTGGTGCGCTCCCCGATGATAAGGGGTGCAGGTTCCTGTTTAAAAGAGGATACGGAGTAGAGTGACGTTGCGCCGGCTGTAAAGACTGGTTCCCGTTTAGCCGGATTGAGTCGACCGGCCTGCTCAACGACTGCCTCGAGGTGTTCATATGTGGTTCCACAACAACCACCGACCACACTGACTCCCATGCCACTAATAAAATGGCTGAGATCATGGGCCAACTCAGGGGCAGTAAGATCATAAACCATTTCACCATCAATATTGTGAGGCAGTCCTGCATTGGGAATCACAGATATGGGAAAGTGTGAATGGGCTGCAAGTGAGTGAAGATGTTCACTCATGGCTTTGGGGCCTGTGCCGCAGTTCAGACCGACCACATCTAAGGGATAGGGTTCCAGCGTAGTGAGTGCTCCCAGCATATCTGTGCCTAACAACATGGTTCCCATGGTTTCCATGGTAACTGAGGCTATCACTGGTAGATCAATGTGCTTTTCTCTCAGTGTATGGAATACTGCATTCAAGGCGGCCTTCGCCTGCAATGGATCTTGAACCGTTTCTACCTGAAGGACATGGACACCTCCATCAATAAGACCGGCAGCCTGTTCCCGATAAGCCTGGTAAAGTTCCTGATAAGAGATGTGTCCCAGTGAGGGTAGGCGAGTCCCCGGTCCCATAGAACCTGAGACATATCTGGGATGTGCCAGTGTGGAAAACTCATCAGCCACAGAGCGGGCCAGTTGAGCTGCTTTTAAATTTATTTCATAAACTTTTTCAGAAAGATCATAGTCGCCCAGGACAACATGTGTACCGCCAAAGGTATTGGTCTCTATAACATCACAACCCACATCCAGAAATCCGGCATGAATGGACTGAATTGCTTCTGGCTTTGATAAAACCAACAGTTCATTACAACCTTCTTTACCCCAAAAATCTTCGTGAGTGAGATTCAAGCGCTGAATGCTGGTCCCCATAGCTCCATCAAAAACAAGGACTTTATCTGCAAGGCTTTGACGAAAGTTTTTCAAGCTACTTCTCCTAATGGTGCATTTTTTGCATTCAATCTAAGACTATGCCAAAATAATCGATTTGCCAGCTTTTTTCCTGACTTTGTTTCAAGACTTGTTTAGATTGACTCCATGATGTTCAAAATCATTTCGTTGGTTTTTACTGGTATTCTTCTCCTGGCCTGTGATCCAGTCGGGCAGTCTCTAGACGCTGAAAAAACACCAGAAGGCCGTACTCCTAGCCAGGAAAGCTGGAATCCTGTTATCAGGATTAATTCTGTGGGAAAAGAAAATGTCCAGGCCCGTGCAGCCTATTCCGCACACTATGATAACCCCCGTGAAATTCTATTTATCGGGAAGGTCAAGTTGGACTTTTTTGATCTGGAGGGTGAACACAGCTCAATCATGACAGCAGATACTGGCAATATTGATGAAAGAAAACATCTGTTTACCGCCAGGGGGAATGTGTTTGTGGAGTCAGATTCAGGTATGACACTCTCAACGAGCATCTTGTACTGGCATGAGAATGATGAATCAATTTATACGGATCAACCCATCATACTCACAACGCTGACTGATACGCTTTACGGTGTTGGATTTAAATCTGATGCCAATTTGCAAAACTGGACAATCAAGCAACCCACTGGCGTAACCTATCGTGAGTTTGGTAATGACTGAAACCACCCTGAGCGGTAGGAACCTATTCAAAAAATATGGCAAGCGCACCGTAGTTGACGATGCCTCCGTTGAAGTAACGACGGGAGAAGTCGTTGGTCTATTAGGTCCCAACGGGGCAGGTAAAACCACCACCTTCTATATGGTGACTGGAATGATCAGACCAAATTCAGGATCTGTATTCCTCGGGGATGAGGATATTACCCGATCACCCATGTATAAACGTGCTCGGGCAGGTATTGGTTATTTACCACAAGAAGCCAGCATCTTTAGAAAACTGAGTGTTGAGGATAATTTGAGGCTGGTTTGTGAAACCCTGGATATTGATAAAGCAGCACAGGAAGAGAAACTGGAACATTTGCTGGATGAATTATCCATTGGTCATGTTCGCAAGAACAAGGGTCACCAATTAAGTGGAGGGGAAAGACGTCGAACGGAAATCGCTCGGGCTCTGGTAACTGACCCGAATTTTATTCTACTGGATGAACCTTTTGCCGGTGTTGACCCTATTGCCGTGGAAGACATTCAACAAATTGTGTTGGCTCTGAAAACCAAGGGTATCGGTGTTTTAATTACTGACCACAATGTTCATGAAACACTTTCCATTACTGATCGTAGCTATTTGCTATTTCAGGGTAAAATATTATTATCAGGTAATGCTGAATTTCTAGCGAATGATGAACAGGCAAGAAAACTCTATCTCGGAAGCAATTTCAGACTGGATCGATAAGAACTGTGGAACTATCACAACATCTTGAACTAAAACAGACCCTAACGCCACAGCAAATTCTGCTGTCGACTTTACTCCAATTGCCATCAATGGCACTGGAGCTGAGGATTAAGACAGAGCTTGAGATTAATCCTTTATTGGAGTTACAGGAAGATGTAGAGGAATTGGAAAATCCTGAAGAAGAGGCTGAAACAGAAGAGCCAGATATCGATCTGGAAGATTATTTCTCCAATGATGGTTACGAAGCCAAGGAATATTATGATAAGAGCGCTGAAGAGGTGGAAATTCAAAACCCCTATCGGCCCAGCTTATCTGAAGAACTCCTAGACCAAATCGCAACATTACTTATTCCAGAGGACGAAAGAGCCATCCTGGAAGAGATGATTTGGAGTATCGACGAACGGGGATATCTCATCGTTGAGCTTGAGTTCATGGCTGAAAAATTTGAAGTTGACATAAGCCTCATGGAAAAATTACACAGACAGCTCACTCAGTTGGAACCCCTGGGAATTGGCTCCCGTTCTCTCCAGGAATGTTTATTGATTCAAATTCAAAAAATTCATCCCAACACACCAGCACATTATATCATTAGAGATTATTTTGATGAGTTTGCCAATAAGCGCTTTGAGAGAATTTTGCGCAAACTTCACCTTACTAAGACTGATTTGAGGGAGGCAGAAGAGTTAATCTCACATCTGAATCCAAAACCGGGTGATGGTTATCTGGATCCTAAAAACAACTATGTGACCCCGGATTTCTATATCAGCGAGCAGGATGGGGAGTTTGTGGTCACATTGAATGATTCTTTTATCCCCGAATTGCGTATTTCAGGCAGTTATAAGAATATGTTGTCCAATCAGAAGAAGCTTGATACTGATACGAAACTCTTTTTGAAGAAGAAGGTTGAATCTGCCAAGTGGTTTATCAACTCCATCCAGATGCGACGCATTACCATGTTAAAAGTGATCAATGCCATTATAGAACGCCAGAAGGGCTTCTTCTTATTGGGATCAGATCACCTAAAACCCATGGTCCTCAGAGATATTGCTGAAGATATCAGTATGGATATTTCCACCATCAGTCGTGTTACCAGTGGTAAGTATGCCCAGACCGATTGGGGTACCTTTGAGCTGAGATATTTCTTTAGTGAAGGAATTGAAGCTGAGGATGGTGAAAATATTTCTACCAGACGCATAAAAGAGCGTCTCAGAGTGATCATCGAGGAAGAGAACAAGTCCCATCCCATTTCTGATGAAGCCATTTCAAAAGTATTGCAAGGTGATGGTTTCCCCATCGCCCGCCGCACCGTGGCCAAATACCGGGAGCAACTCAATATCCCTGTGGCCCGTCTTCGCAGAGAAATCTAGCCCTCTTACAACTCTTATATCTGGAAGTATGTTAATACAGCGGAAAACTACAGAATGTGCTTCGCCGGGACAGGCCCGTCTTCGCAGGGAAATCTAGCCCTTTAACATCAATTGAATCTGGGGTTTTGTTTGTTCTGCGGAAAGCTATGCAATGTGCTTCGCCGGGGCAGGCCCGACTCCGCAGGAAAATATAATCTGTGAAAAATCCAAGCCAGGATTCGAAACGAAGTAGGACGAGGGAGTGTAACGACGCTCAGTCAATCCTGGCTTGGATTTGCCCCCGACACAATTCCTTAATTATAAAGCCTTTTATGAATGGCTCGCAACACAACGATGGTGTTGAGCAATGTAACGGCGATTATCCAGCCGAGATGCTCCAGCAATTCCAAACTCCAAACCTGATTAAAAATTCCCCTACTTAATTCAACACCATGATACAGTGGTGTAAACCAGGCAATGATTTGCACGGCCTGGGGCAATTGGCTCATGGGGAAGAAGATGCCTGAGAATAAGAAGAGGGGTGTCAGGAACAAGGTGAAGAAGTAGTTAAATAATTCGATCTCTTTAATCATTGATGTGAACAAAAGCCCGATGGTGGCAAACATAAACCCAATAATGAATATGAGCGGAAAAATAAGCAGGATGCCCCAGTGGAGTCCCATTCCGAAGACAAAGAGGATGGATAAAAAGGCACCCCCATAGATAGTTCCACGTGTAGCCCCCCAGAATAATTCTCCCAGTGCTAGATCCTTGGGATTGACGGGTGTGGAGAGGATTCCATCATAGATCCGATCAAAGTTCATTTTAACAAAGACATTATAGGTTGTCTCTAGCGTCGCACCCCACATGATGCTTGAGATCAATAGTCCGGGAGCAATAAAGTTGATGTAGGGCAGGCCTTCCATTTCAGTGATGTAGGCGCCTAAACCCAGACCCATACCCAGGAGATAGAGGAAGGGCTCAAAAAAATTGGGCAGGATATTTAATTTCCAGGTTCTTTTGTAAACCGTGGCATTTCTCTGCCAGACACGGAGAGCAGCCATTACTCTGACCTTAGGAGCTTTTATTCTCAATCGATGAGCTCCCTTCCAGTCAGTTTAAGGAAGACATCCTCCAGGGATGAACGTCGACTAAGCAGTGTCTTCACGGGGATATTCATGTCCTGAATATGGGCGTGGAGGGGAGTGGCATCTGGCGTATAAAGCAGGAGACGATCTGATAGTTCCTCATGGAAATCAATCTGATCAGACACAGCGGACAGAATCTTTTGGCGGGCTTGTTCTTCACCACGAATTTCTACCACATAGGGAGACACTTCTGATTTTATCAAATCCCAGGGAGAGGCTTCCTTGATGATTTTACCCTGATCCATGACGGCAATTCGATCACAGAGTTGTTCTGCTTCATCCATATAATGGGTGGTGAGGAGCAGGGTGACCCCTTGCTCTATCAACTCATGACATTTTGCCCAGACATGATGCCTGGCTTGTGGATCCAATCCTGTTGACGGTTCATCTAAAATTAGAATGCTGGGCTTATTGATAAGCGCACGGGCTATTTGGAGCCGTCGTTTCATACCCCCACTCAAGGTGCGGACATTCTTATCTCGCTTTTCCTCTAATTGGAAAAATTCTATCAGCTCATTGGCTCGGCGAACAGCCTGTTCTCGTGTGAGATCATAATAGCGAGCATAAACCAGCAGATTATTGATCACATTCAAATCATAGTCGAGACTATCATCCTGGGTAACTACTCCGATACCCCTTTTAACAGCGCTCATGTTTTCCATGACATTCTCACTATTCACAGTGAGTATGCCTGATGTGAGGGGTGTGACGCAATAGATCATACGCATCACAGTGGTTTTACCAGCGCCATTGGGTCCAAGAAAACCATAACAGGTTCCCGGTTGAATCTTAAAATTCACATCATTGACAGCTTTGAGAGTGCCGTATTCTTTGGTGAGATTTTTAGCAGTGATAATGGCAGCAGGTTTTTCCATGATTCAACTTAATCGAAATTTGCTTGAGGTGAAAAAATCATTTTGTTTCTGAATCAAAAAGGCTTGCATAGCGAAAATAATGTTCTAATGTATCAGTGCAATGAAACAAGAATTTACTCATACGGAACTGGCGCATATTCTTACCTCCTTAAACGATGAGAAACAGATGGGTAAATTACTTCAGGCATTTCTCACACCTCAGGAACTGGAAGATCTGGTCCTGAGGTGGGAGATTATTAAGCTTCTCCACAAAGGTTTACCTCAAAGAGAAATTGCCAAAGAACTGGGGGTTGCCATTGGAACCGTGTCCCGAGGAGCTAGAGAGTTGAAGTATGGTCACCATGGTTTCATGCAACTGCTCAATTCATTAGAAGAGAAGGCAGACCAATGATGCGCTCTTCAAAACTTTCACTACAAACATTAACACATTATGGCGGATCTGGCACAGTAGCCGGGTTCCCTTTCGTTAAAAACTAATCCTAGAAAAGAACCCAAGGAGTTACCGTGAAGAAGATTTTTCTTTCAGAAAACGACATGCCAAAAGCTTGGTATAATATTGCTGCAGATTTGCCTTCAGCCCCTCTGCCGCCACTGCACCCTGGAACCCTGCAACCTCTGGGACCAGATGATCTGGCACCCCTTTTTCCCATGGCTCTCATTGAGCAGGAGATGAGCATGGAGCGTGAAATTGCCATTCCTGAACCAGTCATGGAAGGTTTGAGAATGTACAGACCATCACCCCTCATTCGGGCCACCGGTCTTGAAGCTGCCCTGAAAACACCTGCGAAAATTTATTTTAAATACGAAGGTGTGAGTCCTGCTGGTAGCCATAAACCCAATACAGCAATTGCACAGGCCTATTATAATAAGCAAGAGGGAGTGGAACGGATCGCTACAGAAACTGGCGCTGGTCAATGGGGGAGTTCTATGGCTCTGGCCGGCCAGATTTTTGGTCTTGAGGTAAAAGTGTATATGGTCAAGGTCAGCTATAACCAAAAACCCTATCGTCGATCCATGATGGAAAGCTGGGGCGCGAAGATTGTCTCAAGTCCAAGTATGGATACTCAGTTCGGTCAAAAAATCCTTGCTGACGATCCAGACAATACGGGTTCACTGGGTATTGCTATTTCCGAAGCAGTGGAAGATGCTGCAACCAAGGACAATACGAAATATGCTCTTGGCTCCGTGTTGAATCATGTTCTGCTGCACCAGACAGTCATTGGTCTGGAAGCAAAAAAACAGATGGAAATTGCCGGAGATAAACCAGACATCGTCATCGGTTGCGTAGGTGGGGGAAGTAATTTTGCCGGTCTGGCTTTTCCTTACCTAAGAGACAAAATCAATGGCGCCGATATTGATTTCAGGGCGATTGAGCCCAGTGCCTGTCCAACTCTCACACGAGGAAAATTCGCCTACGATTTTGGTGATATGGCACAGATGACTCCGTTGGTATCCATGCATACTCTTGGTCACACCTTCATGCCTCCAGGAATTCACGCCGGTGGATTGCGCTATCACGGTATGGCGCCCCTGCTTTCTCATGTAGTTAAAGAAGGTCTGGTGGACGCCTACGCTTATCAGCAAGTCGAAGTGTTTGATGCAGCGGCCTTATTTGCCAGAACAGAAGGAATTATTCCTGCTCCCGAATCTGCACACGCCATCAAGGGAGCGGTTGATGCTGCAATAGAAGCGCGTGAATCCGGCCAGGAAAAAACCATCCTCTTTAATCTTAGTGGACATGGACATTTTGATATGTCAGCCTACGATGCATACTTCGCAGGAAACTTGACTGACTATCGTCCCACAGATGAAGAATTAGCTACAGGCTTCGCCTCTACAGCGGGTCTACCAAAAGCAGATTAGCCTTCTCACGACCCGGTGATTTTCAGACAGAATTGCCGGGTCCTCCTTAATTGATAAAACCCCTGACGATCCTCTTAGTCGGGGGTTTTTACGTTTCTCCCCTTCCACAATTAGACAGTTCCAGCCTTCTCGCCCTTCGACCAGTCTTCGCCTCTACCGACGCTGTTAGCTGGGTTCAAGCTACGACCTGGCTGGCAGGCTCAATGTCCTGCAGCAGGAACCCGGCGGCTGAGCTCGTCGAAGCCATAGGGGGCTTAATTCAGTTCGTCACATTCGTTGTAAGATGTAATCATATGTTGAAGTGTTTCGAGTAGCTTTGAAGTTGCACCTTTGGGTCTTGACGAAGATCTTGCGACGAAGCCTGTCCGCCGTGCTGTATACTTGTGGAAGGCGGGTAATCTCAGAATTCTTGGGTAATGGATGGATCGAGATCGCCGCATCCTGTCGGACTCGCGAAGACTGGGCAGGTATTATTCCTTGTGAAAACCCGTGGAATTGTCACCGGTAGTGAGCTCCATTTCTTTTAATATCCTATAGACATCATTGAATTGAGGAAATAGGTATTTTTCGTTTCAACTATGAATTGAACATTTCAAGACTATTTTCGTGTCCTTAAAAAAAGTAGACAAGAACCTATAGAAGTAGTTTAGGAAAAGAGAACATGAAAAAGCGCACAGAAAAATTTTACGACAATCAAGAACTCATACATAGTCCCAAGGGTCGCATATTACGCATCATGAGCGAATATGTTGGACCAGAGGAAATGTTTAGAAAAAATAAGATTCAAGACACCATCGTATTTTTTGGTTCAGCGAGAACCCAACCAAAACATATGGTAACCCAGGCCATCGAAAAAGCCAAAGCCGATGGAAGCAGTGTTGAAAAGTTGGAGCAGTTAGAACGAGATCTGGGGATGTCAAGATATTATGAAGATGCTCGGGAACTGGCTTATAAAATGACAGTCTGGTCGAAAAAATTAAAACAGAGTAAGAGACGATTTATTGTGGCAACCGGCGGCGGTCCTGGAATTATGGAAGCTGCCAATCGGGGTGCTGCAGAAGCAAAGGGACTTTCAGTTGGCTTGAACATATCCTTACCATTTGAACAATCTGGAAATCCTTATATCAGTCGCGAGCTGGAAATGGAATTCCATTATTTCTTTATGCGGAAATATTGGTTTGTTTATCTCGCTAAAGCATTGATTGCTTTTCCAGGTGGATTTGGAACCTTTGATGAACTGTTCGAAACCCTAACTTTGATTCAAACCAAAAAGATCAGCAAGCACATGCCCATCATGTTATTTGGAAATCGTTTCTGGGATAAAATGATTGATCTACAGGGTCTGGCAGATTTTGGAACTATCAGCCATTCTGATCTCGATCTATGTTATCGAACAGATAGCGTTGATGATGCCTTTGAGTATCTGACCCAGCAGCTAACCGATCTCTATCTGGAAGAGGCTCCCACCACAGACTAACTACGATGTGGCTTACACAGCTTGCCTAGCATGACTGCCTTTCCAGCGCCGGTTACGCCAGGTAGATTTGCTGTTAATTCACTTAAGAATAGATACCCAAGATAAGCAAATCCAAAAGCCTCTTTGTTACTCTGGTTTACTCCCTCTCTATTCATTTCACTTATATCAATCGATGGAAGTTCTGCCCGCAGTAAATTCATAAGTGTTTTATTGAAAGCACCACCACCACCTACATACATTGAAGTAGGGGAGTAGTCCGTAGACAAAGAGTTAATGTTCCCAGTTATGGTTTTAGCAGTTAAAACTGTGAGGGTATAAATTAAATCTTTAAACTCCTCATCGCTGGCAGGATAAAACTGTTTTAGTATTTGTTGAAAATATGTTTTACCAAATTGTTCCTGTCCAGCAGAGCGTGGGGGATTGCGTTGATAAAACTCGTGCTCAAGCAATTCATCCAATAGTTTGAGGTTTAGTTTTCCCTGGGCGGCTAGATTCCCACTCTCATCATAGCTCAGCCTGTCTTGTGAAAATAATCGTACTGCTTTATCCATTAAGGTATTGCCCGGACCTGTATCCCAGGCCAGCACAGGAGCAGAATTATGTAGCCCTGGTACAATGGTGAGGTTGGCAATACCACCTATGTTGAGTGCCAGAACATCTGAATTATCCTGTTGTAGTAGATATTGATCAACGATGGGGATTAACGGAGCGCCTTGTCCGCCTTGCTCTACATCGGCAGTTCTAAAGTCATAGATAACCGGACAATTAAATGTGTCTGCCATGGCAGCTGGATTACCAATTTGTAGTGTGAAGTTCGGAGGCTCGTGTTTGATGGTCTGCCCATGTGATGCAATGAAATCAAAGTCAAGCTTGAGCTTGGCAATCTCAGCAGCAAACCATGCGCCCAACTCACCATCAAGCTGGGCAATTTCAGCATCACTTAATTCAAGGGGATTTATGAAACTGTCCTGAAGGTATTTTGGGTAGGGAACCTCCTGACTATGGAGCACTTCATAAACAGGGGATCGATCCCTACCGGCGAAACTCACCAGGCATAGATCCAAACCGTCTGCGGAACTACCGGTCATGAGACCAAGTATATTTACCTTCTGTTCAGCGTCATTATTGCCCATCGTGGAAACTGCAAATTATCCAGGTACAAAACAATATCCCAAACGTGGATGCAGGCAAATCCCCAGTAGTATAAATCGCTGAAAAGCTGGCGCGGATTTTCATTCCACTTGCATACGTTCCCAACTATCTTGCCTCGCTATTTTAGAATGATGCCAGCCATAAAAAAGTGATCTGGCTTGACTATAGATTGAATGGGAGAGATTTGTGGATATCAAGATTGAAGTTGGGAAACCTCACGAAAGAACTTTGAAAGTTCAGGTGGAATGGTCCGAAATGGAACCCGGTTTCGAGAAAAAATTGACCAAGTTAAATAAACAGGTTAATCGACCTGGATTCAGACCAGGGAAAATTCCCAGAAAAATTATGCTGCAGTCCTACGGACATAGCGTGTTGGCTGAAATTTTGGATGAGACCGTCCAGGCTGCCTATTACAAGGGAATCATGGATAATGAACTGTCTCCCATTGATCAGGGTAGTATTGAAGACATGTCTGAATTTGACATTGGTAAGGATCTGGAATTTTCATTAAAGCTTCAGGTTGAACCCGAATTCAAGATGTTTGACTATAAGGCTGGATTCAAAATTACCAAAAACGAATATACTGCTACCGATGAAGATATTGCCCATGCTCTGGAACATCTGCAGGAGCGTTTTGCCGAAGTTGAAATTCGCGATGATGGTGCTGTTGATGGCGATCTACTTAAGGGTGATCTCCAATACCTCGATGCCGAGGGTCAACTCATTGAAGGCAGTGAAGTCGCCGATCGATACATTAAAATTGGTGATGGTGTGTTTGGTGACAAGGTGGGCAAAAAACTCATGGGGTCCAAAGTGGGAGATGAGGTAAGCTTTGATATCCCGGCCCAGACCAAGGATGCCGAGGATCTTCATATCCGCATGCAGGTGAAGGCAGTTGAGACGCACATTCTTCCAGAATTGAATGATGATTTTGCGAAACAGGTTGATCCCAAATTTGAAACTCTGGACGCTCTAAAAGAGAGCAGTCGCGAAGATATCCAGAAACAATTGGACTATGATGTCTTGAGAGCCCAGGATCAAAACCTGGCCAACAAGCTGGTTGAAGAAACCAAGTTGGAAATCCCTGAAGTTATGATCGAGGACTATCTCGGTAAATTGGTTGAGCGGGTTCGTCAGGAGCGCGGTGCTGATGTCAACGAAGAGGAAGTTCGGGAACAGAACAAAGAGCGAGCTATCTGGGAATTATCCTGGTATCTCATTCGTAAAAAACTCATCGCCACAGAGAAAATCGAAGTAACAGATGAAGATGTGGAAATAAAACTTGATGAGCTCGTTGCACAAATGCCTGGTGATGCAGAAAAGATGAAAGCGCTTTATAGAGATAAACAATATCTTCCGCAGATTAAAGATGATATCCTGGAGAAAAAGATATTTGCTCACATCGAGTCTTTTGCGAAAGTAAAAGTTAAAAAAGCCACCAGCAAAGAAATAGGAGGCTACCATGCACACTCTCATTGATCAACTTGTACCTATGGTTGTAGAACAGACAGGTCGTTCAGAACGAGCCTATGATATTTACAGTCGCCTACTAAAGGAACGGATCATTTTCCTCAGCACACCTATTGATGACAATGTGGCCTCTTTAATTGTCGCACAGTTATTGTTTCTTGAGGCGGAAGATAGTGAAAAAGATATCAACCTTTATATAAACTCTCCCGGTGGTATTATTACTTCTGGTATGGCCATTCTGGACACCATGAATTTTATCAAGCCGGATGTGTCAACTATTGTTGTGGGACAAGCCTCCAGCATGGGTGCACTGCTACTTGGAGCTGGGGCAAAAGGCAAGCGCTACACTTTACCCAACTCAAGAATTATGATTCACCAACCTATGGGTGGGACTGAAGGACAGGCTTCAGATATTGTGATTGCTGCTGAAGAAATTCAAAAGACCAAACATAAACTGAACCAAATGTTGGCCAAGTTTTGTGGAAAGCGTGTTTCTCAAATCGAGAAGGATGCGGATCGAAACTATTTTATGTCTGCTCCCGAAGCTGTTGCTTATGGAATCGTAGACGAGATATTCGAAAAAAGGGGTTAAGTCTTTGGCAAAAGTAAAGCAGGTAAAATCTTGTTCCTTTTGTGGAAGACCCCAGGAAGAAACTGGCATGCTAATCGCCAGTCCAACAGGTTCAAATATTTGTGGGCGATGTATTGATCAAGCTCAACAAATAGTTAAAGATGAATCTCCTGGTGGGAGCAAATCTTTTAGATTGTTTTCTTCCATCGACGAAATACCCAAACCCCTTGTCATTAAATCTCATCTTGATGCCTATGTCATTGGTCAGGAACATGCAAAACGTGCAGTTTCAGTCGCCGTGTACAATCATTACAAGCGTATCATGGTTCAAGAAGATGTTCAGGATGTTGATCTCGAGAAAAGTAATATTCTACTCATGGGACCAACAGGAACTGGTAAAACTCTTTTAGCGCGAGCACTTGCCAGTTTCCTTGATGTTCCTTTTGCAATTGCTGATGCCACGGTTCTTACCGAAGCTGGTTATGTAGGAGAGGATGTAGAGAATATTCTGGTCCGTCTACTGCAATCTGCAGATTATGATGTTGAAGCCACTGAAGCCGGAATTATCTATGTGGATGAGATTGATAAAATTTCCCGTCGTTCTGCCAATGCTTCTATTACACGAGATGTTTCTGGTGAGGGTGTCCAGCAGGCCTTGCTAAAAATATTGGAAGGCACGGTGGCACAGGTTCCACCAAAGGGAGGTCGTAAACACCCTGAGCAGCCCCTGGTTTCAATCAATACAAAAAATATTCTGTTTATTGTAGGTGGAGCATTTGAGGGGATTGAAGAGATCATCGGTCGTCGACGAAAGAAGACATTATTGGGTTTCTCCACTTTCGACGATGAGGAATCCAGACTAAAAGGTGCTGATCTCTTACAGGTCGTAGAACCGGAAGATCTGCTTCAATATGGTCTCATCCCTGAGCTTATTGGAAGGCTGCCTGTGGTGGCAGCTCTAGAAGATCTCACCAGAGAGGCTTTGCATGCTATTTTGCTGGAACCTCGAAATGCCCTGGTCAAACAGTACCAAAAATTGTTTGAATTGGAAGGGGTTGAGCTGGTCATTGAAGAAAAGGCACTGAATGCCATTATTGATGATGCACAGAGGGTTGGTACAGGTGCCAGAGCATTGCGCAGATCCATGGAAAAGGTTATGCAGGATATTATGTTTGACTTGCCTGACTGGGATGGTATCAAAAAATGCATGATTACCAAGGCTGTGGTTACTGACGGGAAGCAACCTCGACTAAGCTAACCACTCCGTCGCTTCATAATCTACTACATTAGCGGGCAGTTATAGCACTGGAGTCCTACCAGGTATGTGCAAATTACTCAAAAAAAATCACTAGTATGAATGGGCTAAAGGCCTGAAAGTGAGGACCAGGAAGGTCTTCTCCTCGCTTGGAAGTTTGTTTCTTTCGATTTACCAAACATATTCAATTGTCGTGAATTACACTGATTTGTGACACTATATAAATATTACATTATGTACTCATCTATGAAATAGTCATGATACAGCCATTTCCCTCTATGCTTAGGTTTAGAGCGATTATGGTTTTATTGTCAATGGTAATTATTCACAATAACCGTTGATAAATAAGGCTTTCAAGAGTACCACAAAAAACTTGCAAGGCCATTTATTTTAGACTATTCTTCGTGTCGATGCGTTAAAGAAACGTTAGTGGAGGAATTTAGAATGAAATATCGTCACTTGATGACTGGGCTGGTCATATTCATAATGGCAATACAGCTCGTTTTTGCTGGAACCACTGGAAAAGTCTCCGGTGTCGTAACTGATGCAGTAACCGGTGAACCCCTACCCGGTGTAAATGTAATTATTCAGGGTACTAATTACGGAACCGCTACCGATCTTTCAGGTAATTTTTATATCCTGAATGTTCCCCCTGGTATCGTCTCCGTGGATGCTTCATTTATTGGTTATGCCAGAATGACAATACAGGAAGTGCGTGTTGTTGTTGATATGACAACAACCACAAATATCGCCATGCAGGTTGAAGCCTTGCAGGGTCAGAGTATTATTGTCGTTGAAACACGTCCCTTAGTTGATCAGAAGTCTACTAACGAACGTCGTACCATTCGCAGTGAAGATATTGATAATCTGCCTGTACGTGATGCCGACGAAATCGTTGCCCTCCAGACTGGTGCAGTAAAAGTTGGAAACAACTTGCATATCCGTGGTGGACGCCTTGAAGAGGTAGCCTACTATGTGGATGGAGTTTATCAGGTAAATGACTACAGTAGAGTAGCTCGGCCCAATGCTGCTGAAGTGTCAAGCCAGGCCTTGGAAGAGTTATCTTTCCAGGCTGGTGGATTTGATGCTGAATATGGATCAGCCACTGCTGGTTTGATAAATATGTCAACCAAAACCGGTGGTAGAAAATTGAATCTCGCTGGTGAAATTGCTACCGACGAATTTTTGAATAGAGATGATCCTGGTTTTCTGGACACGTATTCATATGGACAAAATATTTACAATGTTTCCATAAATGGTCCGATTATGAAAGATTTGACATTTTATGCGAATATGGAATACCAATATAACTATGATAGACGTACCACATCTGGAGCACACCCTGAAGCCACTTATATGGGTGATTTGGATTCTAATGGAATCAAGTCCTATGCGGATTACGATGTTGTAGCTAAATTTGGTCCACTCCCAAACAATTCTGAAACAAAATTATTAGGTACAGGAAATATTCTATACGCTAAAAGGAATGTCAGGATCAAAGTTGGTGGAAATATTTCCCAAACTAACTGGTATTCATACGCAACGACCATTGCTTCCTACGATAAAGCAGCCTTCGCTGGCGAAAGCATCCCATACTGGGAAAGTTTGACCAAAGCCGGCTATGCACGAGGCACCTGGACTATCAATTCGAAAACCTTATGGGATTTTCAGGTTTCCAGTTTTACTGATGGTTACAATACCGGTCATAAAGAGCATTGGGATGATTTTTTCAATTATGGTCTTAAAGAATTCCCCGTTGAGGATCTTGAAGCTCTTGAGGGCTTAAGTGATACTGATCTTAGACAGATGCTGGGGAATGAATATGATCCCATCAAATATATCATGGATCACCAGAGTGAATTTGAAGAAGTAGATGGTAACCTGGTATATCAACCTGAACTTCGTCAGAACGGAACAGATCCTATTACTTCGGGAGCCTATGCTGACTTTATGGCTCCAGGGACTATTTTTGGTTCTTTCGTCAAAAACCAGACCAGCTATTGGGGTATGAATACTGACCTCAAAATGCAGAGGGGTGTTCATGAGTTGAAAATTGGTGGAGAGCTGAGACAATATCTTATTCGCTATTATCGTCTGGGATCCCCAGAGCGTTTAGCTTCCACATTTTTTAATAACACACCACATAATCAGGCTGCATTTGATACTTTACTCTCAAATGGTGATCTGTCCTTGGGTGAGTATACTGAATACCAACCTTATATTGATAACTATTGGTTCCAGGCTTATAAGAATGCATTTGCAGAAAATATGGGTTACACCATAGATGGTTCTGAACTTGTAAATAGTCAACTGGCTGATGACCGCGACGGACCTCGTCGTCCCACTGTTGGTGGGGTCTATGTACAGGACAAGATTGAGATGAATGATCTGGTCATGAATCTTGGTCTGCGTTATGACTATATAGCTGCAAACAATTTTCAATTCCGTGATCCCGCGAATATTGTCCTTGATGAAACAGGCGCAATTGCTTCCCAGGTATTTATGGATGACGATGGTGACTATAGTAGTTATGAAGAAACCTTTGACCTTGATGGTAACTCCGTGGATGCTGTTGGTACAGAACAGCTAACTGCTCGTAAGCCAGTCCACCTGATTAGTCCAAGACTCGGTCTGGCCTTCCCAGTTACTGACAGAACTGTATTTCATGCTCAATATGGTAAATATGTCCAACAACCGCAGTTGAATCGTTTGTTTCTCAGCTATACGAGATTCGCGTCCAACTTGAGTCAGGGAAATTATACTACTTCTGGAAATCCAGAACTGGATCCAGTTAAAACAACTTCCTATGAAATTGGTTTTCAACAAGCTCTGGGTGATGCTGCCAGTATTGATATGACTGTTTTTTACAAACAGATGACAGGATATGTGCAGATTAGAAACGTACAGGATGCCTCTCCCGTTGTATACGCCAGCTATGTGAATGGAGATTATGGAAGCATTAAAGGTCTCTCAGCTTCTTTTAATCTTAGACGCACTGGATATATACAGGCGATGGTAAACTACACCCTTCAATATGCTGGTGGAACCGGATCAACCGGGGCTGGACAGTACAAGATTGCCTGGCAGTCTGGGAATTATCCCTCATTTGTTAGCCCACTTGATTTTGATCAGCGCCACACTGGTTCTGTCAATGTTGATTTCCGAACCACCTCCAAGGACAGGATTCCTGAAGCAGGTGCAAATCTGTTGTTTACCTTTGGAAGTGGCCGTCGCTATACGCCAATGGCTGTTAAAAGCGCGGTTTTCCCCGGTACCTCAGATACACCAGTTGCTGGGTTGAACTCCGGTGTCATGCCCTGGTTTTATCAGATGGATATGAAATTTGACAAGAACTTTCATGTCGGCATATTCAAGGTGAATACCTACCTATGGGTAAAAAATGTTTTGGACCGATCTAATGTTCGCGATGTCGAAGATGGAACTGGCGAAGCAGATAATGATGGCTGGCTTACTACAGATGAAGGAAAAGCCTGGTTGTCTGATGAATCCAATTCTGAGGAATTGTATCGTATGCGAATGATTCATCCTTTTAATTATGAGAACCCAAGAACCTTCCTGGTGGGTGTCCGCTTCTTCATGGGTAGATAGGAAAAGGGGATAAAATGAACGCTGAAAGTAGACATATGAAAAAATACATTGCACTGGTGTTAACAGTCCTTTTCCTAGCCACATCCATGAATGCTGATGTGAGAATGCTAGGGAATAGTTCTGGATTGACAAAGACGAACACACTTGAGTTTATTCTTTACGATGCAAACCAGATTCGTTCCTGGGTAGGGAATAATGGCCATATTGTGAGCCATATCCCAACAGGTGACTCTGGATTGGAATGGCCTTCAGGCTCTGGAAACGCCGCAGTATTCGCTTCCGGTCTATGGGTGGCTGGTATGGTTGATGGTGAGATTAGATCAGCTGCTGCTGAGTATACATCTGAATTTCAACCAGGAATCGTCATTTATGATCCTGTAACAGGTGTTTCTTCTGGACCTGACTCTCCCAATGACGCACGTTTTCAGGTGAGCTCGATAAATAAAACTGATAATGGTGATGTAAACTCCGAAAACTTCAATCGTGAGTTTGCCACCTGGCCAGCAGCCGATGGCGCTCCAGCCCACGATGGTGAGTATTTTACAGATGCTAATGCCAATGGTGTTTGGGATGTCGGTGAAGAATACTTAGACTTTGATGCTGATGGTGTCTATGACGGTCCTGATGGTGTTATGGTGAGTGGGGAAGATCCACCCGATATGATCGGAGACCAGATGCACTGGTTTGTGATCAATGACGCTGAGCCAAATACTCATAGTAACTTATGGTCAACGCAACCCCTTGGAATTGAAGTACAGACCACAGTCTTTGGTTTTGATCGTAATGATCCCCTTGGGAATGTCATGTTTGTCAAATGGCTGGTGATCAATAAAAGTGGTGGTGATATTGATGATATGTACCTGTCAATTTGGTCAGATGCAGATCTAGGGGACGCAACAGATGATTATGTAGGTTGTGATACTTCCCTCTCAGTGGGTTACTTTTATAATGGTAGCCAGTCAGATCGTGATTATGGATCAAGACCACCTGCTGTAGGTTATGACTTTTTCCAGGGACCCATTGTACCTTCCGCAGGAGATACAGCTTTGGTCTCTGGTACTCAGATTCCAGATTTCAGGAATCTACCTATGACCTCATTCGTTATGTATATCAATGGTGATGGTCTTCTTTATGATCCCGAAACTGCTGAAGAAGCTTATAATTACATGCAAGGTTTGACAGCACAGGGCGAATTCTGGCATGAAGGATTGGATGACACCCAACCAATTACTAATTTTCTCTATCCTGGAGACCCCAATACTCGGGGTGGCTGGACGGAATATGATGATAACCCAGTAGGTGATCGCCGTAGTTTGATGAATTCAGGACCCTTTGATATGGCTACCTGGATAGATTCAGATGGTGATGGATTCCCACAGGTCGGTGAACCTGGTGTACAGGAAGTTGTATCAGCTATCATCATTGCAGCAGGTACCAATAATACCAATGCTATTGATGCCATGAAATTCTTTGATCAATTCGCTCAGGGCGCCTATGATGCACAGTTTGTATTGCCTAGTCCACTGCAACCCAATGTTATGGTCAGTGAATTAGATGAACAAATTATTCTCTCCTGGAATGAAGGTAGAGAAGATGTAGAAGCATTCTCTGAGTTGGAATATAACTTCGAAGGATACAATGTTTACCAAGGTGAATCAGAGAATGGTCCCTGGACACTGGTTGCCACATATGATATTGTGAATAGTGTCACCACCATTCTGGATAGAAATTTTAATCCAGAAAATGGTTTGATATTGGAAGCACCGGTCCAGTTTGGAAATGATACCGGTATTGAAACCCTGATTGATTTACGTCGCGATTTTGTCCGTGGAAATATTGACCTGGTCAACGGTCGTAAATACTATTATGCTGTTGCTTCTTATGCCTATAGTGACACAAAAGCACCGAAAACGGTTGAAAGCTCGAAACGACCCATAACAGTCAGGCCACATGCGCCTGCTCTGGGGCTGGTTTTAGAGGCTGCCACAGGTGACAGTGTCATGTACAATCACGTTGGTATAGCTGAAGCGTCAGTAAGCGCTGAAGTATTTGACCCATTACAATTAACTGGTGAGACTTACGCCGTAGATTTCCTCATGGATTCTACTGATGAGACTGGTTATTGGATGTTTGGTAAAACTGATGCCAATGATGTGCTCCTTGATTATGATGACCCCCTGATCTTTTCATCTGAACTGGGCTCATATGAATCAGATCTCATCGATGGATTTGTTCTTTCTGTTGCGGATGTTTCTTTTGAAGCTCCAAAATATAAGACAGCATGGATGCAAACCATCAATCAGGTCGGAACTCAAACTGAAACTTTTACTTATCAAGCAATCTCTCCAGGTGGTGTTGATTCACTGGCCTGGACGGATGAAACCATGACTGATACCCTCCATCTGGATACCCTATATGGAGCTACTTTCTATTATGATCGTTTTGAAGTAAGAGAAGTTGGCTTGGACACCTACTTTGATTTGATTAAGGAAATTCAACATGATGTCCTTATTCAGGGATTTGCATCCAAATTTGGAGGCCAGGGTGGTGATCGTTTAGCTGATATACCTGGCATTGGTGGAGGAAACGAAGATATTGAAACCCTTCAAGCTGATCTGGAAATTCGTTTCACTGAAACAGGTCAAAATGCCTCTCTCTACGCTGCTGCTTCCGGTTATGTTCCCACAATCATAAATATCCCCTATGAAGTCTGGGATATAGAGCGGAATATTCAACTTTGTGTTGGTATTAATGACAACAACAGGAGTGGTGGTAATCAAGACACAACCTTTGAAAACTGGGAATACACCCTTGATCTGGACTGGGTGGTTGTCTTTTACCAGGATTATGCTGAGTTTGGAGATTCTACAGACGTCCTCTTTAACAATCCCAATTCAGGCTGGTGCTGGCAGTTTAATTCTGCTTCCAAGTTTACTGTGGGAGATGCAGTGCAGATTACCTTCCTGAACCCAGTAAAACCTGGCTATGTAATTGATCCCGCGGGGGAGCTATACGTTCCAGATGATGCTGGCGATCGATGGTTGATTAGACCATCTGTACTCTCAGACGCAACGGCTGCTCAGCAGAAAGAGCAACTGCAAGATCTACAGGTCTTTCCAAATCCATACTTTGCTTTCAATGTTGAAGAAAGACAACCTCTGGATAGATTTGTGACCTTCACTCATTTGCCTGATGATGAATCAATCGAAGCAACCATACGAATTTATTCTTTGGGTGGTCATTTTGTGAGATCCATCCAGCACAATGATGGAAGTACTGGATTTTCCGGAACCTCCTTTGAACAATGGGATTTGACCAATAACTCTGGTATCCCCGTTGCAAGTGGAATGTATATAGCGCATATCGAGGTGGATGGAGTTGGAGACAAATTTCTAAAATTAGCGGTCTTCCAACCTGAAGAACGCCTTGATGTTTATTAAGATTAGAGCAGAGGAAGACTATTATGAATAGAAGAACAAGAACCTCAAAAGTACTTATGTTCCTCCTGGTTGCTACAATCATGATGAGCATTGCATTTGCAGGAAGTGATAAACGCCGCGGTACTGCTGGCGCACAGGAACTCTTAATTCCTGTCGGTTCAGTAGGTACAGCCATGGGCGGATCCTATAGTGCTGTCATTTCTGGTATAGAAGCAGCTTACTGGAACCCAGCTGGTGTGGCAATATTGGAGGGGAATGGTGAAGCTATTTTTTCACATATGAATTATATAGCTGATATCAACGTTGAATACGCAGGTATTGCCAGTCGCGTGGGATCATTTGGTGTTCTAGGTGCGACCCTGAAAACCATTGATTTTGGCGAGATACCAGTAACGACAACAGATCACCCTGACGGAACAGGCGAATATTATTCACCCCGTTATATGACAATTGGTGTCCTATTCTCCAAAGTTATGACGGATCGCATTAATTTTGGTATGAAGCTCAATCTCATATCTGAGCAAATCATGCGGGTTAGTGCTTCTGGTGCTGCCTTTAATGCAGGGGTGCAATATCGTACCTCAGAAGATGGTTTCAAGATGGGCGTGACCCTAAGAAATCTGGGAACTGATATGCTTTTCAATGGTGCAGATCTTGAACAAACCGTAACACCTCCAGGTACAGAACCTGGGACACGTAATGAACCCTGGCGTATTCCACTGTCTTCTTTTGAGTTACCTACCCAGTTAGAAATTGCCGTTGCCTACGGATTATTGAACACTGGTTCGACAAAAGTGACCCTTGGTGCAGCCTTCCTGAATGATAACTTTTCACTTGACCAGTATACCTTCGGTGCTGAAGTCGAATTCATGGATATGGTTTATTTACGAGGTTCATATGCTGTGGCCGAAGATCCTGAGACCCATGAATTTTATTCAGGTAATGAGGAGTTTCTTTGGAGTAGTGGCCTTGGTTTAGGGCTGAAACTGAATATGGGCTCAACAAATTTTAAGATTGATTATGCCATGAGACCATCGTATTTGTTCTCAACAAATTCATGGCTTAGTTTTAGAGTAGGATTCTAAATGTTCAAAAATACACAAACACAACCAAAAGGAGGACGTGTATGTACCGCGTAAAAACGCTACTAGTAATGACAACTATATTGGTGTTGTCAACAAGTCTCTTTGCTATTATTGAAGGTAATGGCAACTCGGACGCCCTTCCCTATTATGGGAATGTTCAACCCCTGGATACCCGGGACACGGATACCCGTGATACAGACGCTACACTGACGTGGCTGGATGGAATCACACCTAACACTAACTTCGTTGGATCAACTAATGACTATTTCATGGAATATTATGTTGCTCCTGCTGATGGTTATATCAACTCAATCGATTTCAATTTCTCAAACCTGTTTGAATTCTCAGGTGGCGGAATGTCAATCTGGATTTATGAAGCTGCATATCCATGGCCAGAAATTGATTCTGAAGGTATCGCTGACGTTTCTGGCGATGCTTGGCTCGGATACTATGATGAGACTTCAGGTTTCGAAACTACTGGAACCAACTGGGTTCGTGGTGGTGTGAATGACCTTGATGGTGCTCTTGACGTGGATTATGATCCACTGGGTGCACAGGTATGGCCTGCCTTCGGTTCAGGTTCTATTTCTTTAGAACCAAATGCTGATGATGGTGGCGTTGTAAACTTTGATCTGGTTGAGGCCATGGGTACAAACCATCCTTTCCTCGCTGGAGATGAGTTTGTTGTTGTAGTTCGCTTCAACGGTTTTGAAGAACAGGGTGATGATGGTGACTATCAGGCTGGTTTCCTATCAGCAACACTCCATGTTGATCCACAACCTTCACTGAAGTTTTATGGTACAATCTCGAGTCCTGACGGTCGTCTAGGTAATGATGACTGGGGTTGGTACATCCGTTCCTACGTTTGGGATTGGGGTGTAAATGTTACATTGACAAGTGATCGTGCTCCAGTTCTTACTGGTTGGAACGAACTTGGTGTAACTTTAAGTCAAGATGCTCGTACTGCTACCTGTATCATCACTGATGATAACCCATCTGGTGGAGATGCTGGTGTCGCCAGTGCAAACCTGATGTATTCCGTTGATGGCGCAGATTATGTATCTGTAGCAATGACTGCTGAAGTTGATACTTTTAGTGCAGACATTCCTGGAATCGCAGGTGGAGATGTTGATTACTATTTCGAAGCAACTGATGTTCTTGGAAATACGAATAGCACACTGGTACAATCATATAGCGTATTTGTACCATCCGCTCCAACATTGGTAGTATTTAATGGTGGCGCAACTGGTGGTTATCCATACGCATACTACTTTGGAATCAGTGATTTCACCAATTATAGCACTGCTGATTTCCCACATGATGTTTGGGATGGTCCAATTCTTGAAGAATTAGCCGCAGCCTATACAACCATATATGAAATTTCTCATTATGGTAATGGTCCTGCATGGGACAATAGAGAAGTAATTGCAGCCTGGTTAGAAACTGGTGTTAAAAATTACGGTATGTTTGGTGACGAGTTCTTTGGTGCCTGGACTGGTTGGATTGATCAGGATTATGTAGCTGGTGATTTCGAATATGATGTTCTGGGTGTTGCTCATATCTATAACGATATCGTTGCATCTTCAGCAGATGTTACTCCTGTTGAAGCTGTTGATGGTAACGTTTTAACTGGTGAACTCTATACTGCTCATACTGCGCTTGGTGATACACTTATGTATGATCCTGTATATGAAGTTGGTGGCGTAAACTGGTTAGACGGATTTGACGTTGTTGATGCTGGTTCAGAAAACATGGTTACCTTAGCTGATGGAATGGCTATTGGTCTGAACAGAATGTCCGGTGATGATAAAATCGTTGTTCTTGGTTTCGATCCTATCAGTATCAATGCATCACCATATACATGGTGGGGATTTTCTTATGAATCAGCACAGACCCAATCATTAGAGTGGTTTGAAATTTGGACTCTTTCAGTGGACGATGTAACTGTTCCTGAGAATTCCGCATTAAGCGCAGCTTATCCGAACCCCTTCAATCCTACAACTAACATTGAATTCCAGTTGGCAAACGCTTCTGACGTTTCCCTGACTGTATACAATATGTTAGGACAGGAAGTTGCTACCCTGATTTCTGGTTTCCAGACTGCAGGCAGCTATACTGTACAGTGGAACGGTTTAGACGCTGTTGGTCATTCAGTACCATCAGGTCTGTACTTCTACACCATGCAGACAGAAGGATTTAGCGCAACTCAGAAAATGATGTTGCTCAAATAATTCTGGTTTTATAGAGTTACAAAAAGGCCTTGCCATTGGCGAGGCCTTTTTTTATGCTAGAAGTATATGAATAAGGTGAACTTAGCAAATTAATTGATCAATAATATTCTAGTGTAAGCCCACACAAATCATATCTTTACCCTTTACCAGCAATTGAGGGGTGGGATTCATGCGAATATTCATACCAAACATAACTAGATATCTTCTTATCACGGTTGGCCTTTGCTCAATCGGTTTATCTGGAGATGATAATCCAACAAGCCTGGCAAAACCCTCTACTATTGAGTTTGAATTGTTTGAAGGTAATAATATCAGCAGCTGGATGGGGAATCAGGGACACCTATCAAGTCATATCCCCCTGGGAAATTCTGGTTTTGAATGGCCAGCAGGCTCCGGAAATACAGCTGTGTTCGCCTCCGGTATTTGGGTTCTTGGTCAAATCGATGGTGACACCCGCAGCGCTGCCGCCGAATTCACTTCTGAATGGACACCTGGAACCATTCCTTATGATACACAAACCCAACAGCCCACAAGTGACACACCCCTAAATACTCCTGACCATCAATTCTACTATATTCATCAGGACAATTCGTCTGATCCATCATCTGTGCACTATAACCGAGAGTATGCCACCTGGCCAGCAGCTGATGGTGCACCGTCTCATGATGGTGAGTATTTCACTGATCTGAATGGCAATAGCGTCTGGGATTCTGGAGAGAGCTTTGAAGATTTTGACAGGAATGGCAGCTATAACCCGCCTGATGGTCAGCTTGTCACTGGTGAAGATCCACCCCTGTTTTTTGGTGACACACAAGCCTGGTATGTCATGAATGACTGGTATTCTGATTCACATGCTAACTTGTGGAGTACAGCCCCCCTGGGTCTTGAAGCCCAGGTCCTGATTTATACCAGGAGTGATGATCCCATCTATGAAAATGTTCAATTCCATACCATAACCCTGATCAACAAGGGGGGGCAAACCATTGAGAATACCTATTATGCCAATTGGATGGATGCAGATCTGGGTGATGCTACAGATGATTACGTCGGTTGTGATACCACCCTTGATTTAGCTTTTACATACAATGGATCCGCTATAGACCGAGATTATGGATTGGAACCACCAGCAATCGGATATGCTATCCTCCAGGGTCCCATGATAGCATCAATGGGAGATACAGTCTGGAATGATGATGTCCCGTTTGCACAACATCGCGTGTTGGGAATGACAGCCCACAGCAAGTTTCATGGAAGCAGCGCCGTATTCCAAGATCCAGAGAACGCCTTTGAAGCATTCAATATCATGCAGGGCTGGATGGGCTGGCAGGGTGAACCTTTTTATGAGTTCCTGGACCCATCCCAGAATACAACAACTTTTGTTTATTCTGGCAATCCAGTCACCAGGAACGGCTGGACAGAATTCGATGATGCCCCCGTCGGGGATAGAAGAAATGTGATCAGTAGTGGTCCATTCACCATGCTACCCTGGGATGATAGCAATGACAACGGCAGCCCTGATTTTGAAGAACCAGGAGTCCAGGTAATTCATGCGGCCTGGATAATAGTTGATGGAGCTGACCACCTTAATGCTGTCACCAATCTGAAATATGTCACTAAGTTTACCCATTCAGCCTTTGACAGGCAATTTGAGACCTATGCCATGGAGACGCCTCCACTGACAGCAAGTTCCCACGACCAGGAGATTATCCTCAATTGGTTTGAGGGAGCAGATGATTATGAAGCCACCAAAATAGGCAGTTACCAATTTGAGGGTTATAATCTTTATCAGGGGGCTTCAGCCACTGGTCCCTGGACCAGACTGGCCACATTTGATGTCTCAAATGGTGTGGGAGTCATATATGATCTGGAATATAATGAAGATGGGTATCTTGAAACTCGCGTGGTTCAGGAAGGGGATGATACTAGTCTGGAACATCTTTTGGTCATTAACAGCAATGCCTTGAATGATGATGCACCCCTGACCAATAACAAAGCCTATTATTTTGCCCTGTCAGCCTATGCATACAGCAGTGAAGCTCTCCCAAAAACTTTAGAGAGTCAGAAGCAGATTGTCAGTGTCCGACCTCATTTAAGTCATGCTGGGGTAGCACCCCGTGATACACTCATTGTTAATCGGCCAGCCGGTGGTGAGATGTTTATCACAGTGGAGATTCAGGATCCCAGCCAATTAACCGGTCTGGATTATGAGATTGGATTTGAGTATGATTCCAGCACTGCCTTGGGACGCTGGCACGTGGTCCGCGGCGGCATATTCCCAGCGGATACACTTTTCAGGAGTGAGTGGTTTGAAGAACTCAATACCTGGAATAGCCGCTCTGGCTCACACTATTTACCCCCCACTAATTACTTCGATGGTTTTGAATTGTCTGTGAGTGATATCTTTTTTCAAGCACCAAAATATAAAACGAGATGGCAGCAAACGCTGAATGTGAGAGGTGACTCAAGCTGGGTAGAGAGTTATATGGCTGTATCACCTGGTGGTGTGGATAGTTTGCTCATTGTAAATGGAGACACTCTTTCACTAGACGAATTTTTTGCACCAGTGTCAAGACGTCGTTTTCCAGACTATGAAATTCGCGAAGAGGGAATCCAAACCTGGTTTGATATTCCTTTTGAAGAGTTTCATAGTGTTTTCATTCAGGGTTTTGCATCCAAATTTGGGGCTCAGGGAGGTGATCGCCTCGCTGACATACCGGGTATCGGAGGCGGCTCCACCAATCTTGAATTTCTCCAATCTGATCTTGAAGTGCGTTTTACAGCGCAAGGTCAAACCGCATCAAAATATGATAGCCGAACTGGTTTCATCCCTGAAATGACAACAGTGCCTTTTGAAGTCTGGGACATAGAACGGGATAGACAACTATGTGTCGCTTTTTATGATACCGACACATCAGGTAGCATTCAGGATACTACCCATGAAGATTGGGAGCATACCCTAGGCTGGGATTGGGTGATTGTCTTTGACCGTGACTATGAAGTATTTGGATCAGAAGTGGATTCATTCTTCAATAATCCCTATTCTGGCTGGTGCTGGCAGTTCAATTCTGCCTCCAAATTCTCCGTTGGGGATGTAGTGTCTATCCAATTCCTGAATCCCGTAAAAGCTGGGGTAGATATGTATTCGTGGAGTACTGAGGTGGCCGCAACAGCCTATGATGAAGATGCTCTGGATCTGATACAGATTTTCCCCAATCCTTATTTTGGATATCAACAGGAGCAATCCAGTTTTTCCGAACCATATGTCACACTGAGCAATCTACCTCAACAGACCTGCACTGTTCGCATCTATAGCCTGGGTGGATCTTTGGTCCGACGTTTTGATCACGAAGTGGGGACATATGAGTATTGGGATCTTCTCAACGAGCATGGATGGCCCGTTGCCAGTGGTGTCTATATTGTCCACATTGAGGTACCAGACCTGGGCCATAAAATATTAAAGGTGGCTGTCTTTCAACCAGAGAGATAAGCATGAATTCCAATGAACGATAACTCAAAACACAGATTATTCCTGGCAATACTGCTTCTGGGGACTATTACAATTGGTTCTGCAAGGGACGAAGAAATCCACGTATTGGCAAAACCCGCAACCCGTGAGTTTGAGTTGTTGGCTAGCAATAATATCAGCAACTGGATTGGGAATCAGGGACATCTATCTAGTCATATTCCCACTGGTGATTCTGGGTGTGAGTGGCCTGCTGGATCTGGCAAAAGCACTATTTTTGCCTCTGGTATTTGGGTGCTTGGTCAGGTTGATGGGGAAATCCGTAGTGCAGCAGCTGAGTACACTTCTGAATGGACAGCTGGTACAATCCCATACGATACACAAACCAAACAACCTATTGATGATACACCACTTAATACACCGGATCATCAAATCTACTATATTCAAAAGGGAAATTCTTCAGACCCAGCATCTGAAGCTTACAATCGGGAATATGCCACCTGGCCAGTTTCAGATGGTGCTCCAGCACACGATGGCGAGTATTTCACAGATCTAAATAGCAATGGCATCTGGGATTCAGGGGAGAGCTTTGAGGATTATGATGGAAATGACAATTATGATCCACCAGATGGGCTGCTGGTTACTGGCGAAGATCCTCCTCTTTTCATAGGCGAGACCCAGACATGGTCAGTCATGAATGATTGGGATACCACCGCACACAACAATTTGTGGAATGAAACGCCTCTGGGTCTTGAAGCCCAGGTGTTGATTTATACCAGGAGTGATGATCCCGTCTATGAAAACATACAATTTCACACTGTGACCTTGATCAACAAAAGCGGACAGCCAATTGATCAAGCCTACTATGGGTACTGGAGTGATAATGATCTTGGTGATGCCACAGATGATGCAGGTGGGTGTGATTCAACCCTTTCTCTGTCATATTTTTACAATGGTAACCCCCATGATCGTGATTACGGCATCAGACCACCCGCATTGGGATTTGATCTGCTTCAGGGAGCCCTAGTCCCATCACCGGGGGATACTGTGAGTTATGAAGGTGTTTCACATGCAGACTTGGGCACTCTTGATATGACATCTTTTATTCTGATAACGAAATCTAATATTTTTTCTGATGCCGAAAATGTGGTTGAATGTTATCGGATGATGCAAGGACTTCTGCCTTCAACAGGATTACCAATAACGGATCCCTGGGGTGAGATCACTACTTTTCATGTAGCTGGTGATCCCGTAACGGACAACGGTTGGACCGCCCTCAATAGTTATCCGGTTGGTGATCGGAGAAGTATCATGAGTTCAGGTCCCTTTGACCTGCCACCCTGGGATGATATCAATAACAATGGGAGAGCTGATTTCGGTGAGCCCGGTGTTCAGATACTTCACTCCGCCTTGATTATTGTGGATGGTGCAGACCACCTTGATGCCATTACCAACCTGAAATATGTCAGCCGCTACACTCAATCTGACTTTGACAGGGGATTTGAGACATTCTCAATGGAGGCACCTCAACTGTCAGCCAGTTCCCACGATCAGGAGATTATCCTCAATTGGTATGAGGGAGCAGAGGAGTATGAAGCCACCGCAATCGGAAACTACGAATTTGAAGGTTATAATCTCTATCAAGGATCTTCAGCTACTGGCCCCTGGACCAGACTGGCAACCTATGACGTCTTAAATGAGGTGGGGGTCATTTATGATCAGCAATATAATGAGACCGGATTTCTTGAATCTCGTGTGGTTCAAGTCGGTCATAATTCGGGTCTGGAACATCTCATCTCCATGACAAGCGATGCCTTGAACGATGATGCACCCCTTATGAATAACAAAGCCTACTACTATGCCTTGTCTGCCTATGCTTATGCCGAAGAAGAAACTCCTAAAACCATATCAAGCGAGAAACAAATCGTGAGTATCCGACCTCATCTCAACTATGGAGGGAGTGCGCCCCGAGATACCCTGACCCTTACTCAAACAGGCAATTCTGATATATATATCACTGTTGATGTGCGAGATCCAGGTCAATTAACTGGAGCGGATTATGAAATTGGATTTGAGTATGATTCAAGCACTTCCCTGGGACGCTGGCAATTACTCCGTGGCAGTACATTGTCCCCAGATACTCTTTTCAGGAGTGAATGGTTTGAGAATTTACTCCGTGACTGGCATTGGAGATATGGCTATAAAGAATCTCCACCCATTTACTATTTCGATGGTTTTGAATTATCCGTGAGTGATATTTCTTTTCAAGAACCAAAGTATAAGACCCATTGGGAGCAGACGGTTAATCTTGTGGAAACCCAAATTGAGACTCTCATGCTGTTGGCGATCGCTCCTGGTGGGGTTGATTCACTGGCCTGGACAGATGAAACCATGACTGACACTGTCCATCTCGATACACTTTATGGACCTGACTACTATTACGATCGATTTGAAGTTACACAAACCTTTGAGACCTACTTTATTCTGAGCAGAGCAATCCAACATGATGTTCTCATTCAGGGATTTGCTTCCAAATTTGGGGCTCAGGGGGGTGATCGCCTCGCTGATATTCCTGGTATTGGAGGTGGCTCCACTAACCAGGAATTTCTCCAATCTGATCTGGAGTTACGTTTCACAGAGGCAGGTCAAAATGCGTCCCTTTATTCCAATATAAATGCCTATGTGCCAGTGATGGTGCAGGTCCCTTTTGAAATTTGGGATATTGAGCGCAACATTCAACTTTGTGTTGGGATCAATGACAACAATAGGAGTGGTAGCATTCAAGATACCACACTTTATGATTGGCAGCATACGCTTGATCTGGACTGGGTGGTTGTTTTTGATCGTGACTATGAGATCTATGGCGATGAAGCGGATTCACTATTCAGAAGTCCCTATTCAGGTTGGTGCTGGCAGTTCAATAATGCATCCAAATTCTCAATTGGCGATGTAGTCTCCATCCAATTCCTGAATCCAGTAAAAGCTGGGGTGGATGTATATTCGTGGAGTACTGAGGTGGCAGGCACAGCCTATGATGAAGATGCTCTGGATATGATTCGTGTTTTCCCCAATCCATTCTTTGGGTATCAATCAGAACAAACCAGCTTTTCAGAACCCTATGTCACTTTGAGCAATCTGCCTGACCAGGAATGCACCATTCGCATCTATAACCTGGGTGGATCTTTAGTACGACGCTTTGACCATGAGCTAGGCACCTATGAATATTGGGATCTTCTCAATGAGCATGGCTCACCTGTTGCAAGTGGTGTCTATATTATCCACATCGAGGTACCCGACCTGGGGAATAAAATCCTGAAGGTGGCGGTCTTTCAACCGGAATAGGTAAGCGGGGTGTCCAATGAACGATAACTCAATACAAAGAATATTCCTGGCAATACTGCTTCTGGGCCTGGTCTCAGATGTCTTTGCAAAGGATGATAGACCCCACTTATTGGCAAAACCCGCTACCGTCGAGTTTGAGTTATTCTCTGGCAATAATATCAGCAACTGGATCGGCAATCAGGGACATTTGGCCAGTCATGTTCCCACCGGCGATTCTGGTGGTGAGTGGCCAGCGGGATCTGGAAAAACTGTTATATTTGCCTCAGGTATTTGGGTTCTTGGCCAGATCGATGGAAAAATTCACAGTGCTGTAGCTGAATATTCAAGCGAATGGATGCCTGGCACCATTCCTTATGACACCCAAACCCACCTTCCCACCAGTGGCTTTCCAGACAATACAACTGAGCATCAAATCTACTCGATTAGAGAAGGGGACAGCTCTGATCCAGACTCTGAAAATTATAGTCGTGAATATGCCAGCTGGCCGGCATCCGATGGCGCACCAGCTCATGACGGTGAATATTTCACAGATCTGAATGCCAACAACACCTGGGATGCAGGCGAGCCCTACCAGGACTTCGATCTTGATGGAGACTATGATGCTCCTGATGGATATTTGAATACTGGTCAGGATCCACCACTTCTTTCAGGCGAAACCCAGGCCTGGTGGGTCATGAATGATTTGGACACAACTCTCCATGGTTTATGGTGGAATACGGAAACGGAGCCGGAACCCTTGGGTGTGGAAGCACATGTCTTGGTGTACACCCGGGCAGACGATCCAATTTATGAGAACGTCCAATTCAGAACCGTAACAATTGTCAATAAAGGGGGTCACAGCATTGACTCTACCTATTTCTCAATTTGGTCGGATGTGGATTTGGGTGATGCCGCCGATGATATGGGTGGCTGTGACTCAAGCTTATCGCTGGCATATATATACAATGGCCGCCCCCTGGATCGGACCTATGGGCTAAGACCACCGGCAGTAGGTTATGATCTGCTCCAGGGACCTCTAGTCAATTCACCTGGTGAAACTACGCTTTATGAGGGCAGCACCTACACAGATGTGAGCACACTTGATATGACAGCCTTTATCCTGATTACGAAGAGCAACCCTTTTCCTGATCCTGGAAATGTGATAGAAGCATATAACATGGTGCAAGGGCTCCATCATGATTCAGGATTGCCAATTGTAGATCCCTGGGGCAATATTACCACTTTTCATGTAGCTGGTGATCCAGTGGCAAACACTGGCTGGACAGCTCATAATAGTTACTGGCTTGGCGATAAAAGAATTCTCATGAGCACCGGTCCCTTCCATATGGAACCCTGGGATGACACAAACAACAATGGTCTGGCTGATTTCGGTGAGCCCGGTGTTCAGATTATTCACACCGCACTGATCATAGTGGATGGTGCCAACAACCTTGATGCCATCACCAATTTGAAATATGTGAGTCGCTATGTTCAGGACGACTATGATAATGGATTTGAGATGTATTCATTGGAGCAGCCAGAGCTATCCTCAAGTGCCTACGATCAGGAGATCATCCTCAACTGGTATGAAGGCGCAGAGGAGTATGAAACTCTGCTACGGGGCACTTATAAATTTGAGGGGTATAACCTTTATCAGGGAGAATCCCTTGAAGGTCCCTGGACTTTAGTCTCTGTATACGACGAGATAAACGGAATCGGTGTCATTCAGGAGCGAAGATTTGATGAGTATGGCTTTTTAGAGAATATAGCAGTACAGTTTGGAGACGATACCGGCCTTGAACATATCGTCTCCATCACTGAAGACTACTTGAATGAGGGTGTACCTCTTATCAATAACAAAGCCTATTATTTTGCTGTAGATGCCTATGCCTACTCTGATTATGCTCTACCCAGTGTAATTGAAAGTGAGATGCAGGTCATTTCAGTTCGACCTCATAAAAAATTTAATTCTGCAAATGTGGGTGAAATGCTCGAATTAGAGCATGCTGGGAAGGCCGAAGTTAGCCTATCTATTGAGGTCCTGGATCCCAGTAAATTGAAGGATTTGGATTATGAGCTTGGATTCAAGTTCGATTCCACTCGATCCCTGGGGCAATGGCATCTGATCAACACCAGCGCATCACCACAGGATACCATGATTCAGAGCGCATGGTTTGATGAAAACACAAGGCGAAATGCTGAACAACATTACCTGGATGGATTTGAATTATCCATTGGAGAGATAACGTTTTCGCCCCCCACCTATAAAAGTAGCTGGGAACAAACCACCAATATTGAAGGAACGGCCTTTGAGACTTTAACTTTAAGGGCGCTTTCAGATGGTGGTGTTGATTCCCTGGCCTACGATGTCTCGGGAACCCAATTGGTCCATCTTGACACACTTTTTGGTCCAGGTAACTATTGGGACTATTACGAAATCGAAGAGCGCAGTGATGGAACCTATTTTATACTGAATAAGGCTACCCAACATGATGTTCTCATCCAGGGATTTGCTTCCAAATTTGGTGCTCAGGGTGGTGATCGTGTCGCTGACATACCGGGTATCGGAGGTGGTTCCACCGATCTTGAATTTCTTCAATCTGATCTTGAAGTACGCTTTACAGCACAAGGTCAAAACGCCTCTTTATACTCAGCGGCAACTGGGTATGTGCCCATGATAATACAGATACCCTTTGAAATTTGGGATATCGAGCGCAATGTTCAACTCTGTGTTGGGATCAGGGACAACAATCACAGTGGTGGTATTCAAGATACTACACTTGAAGATTGGGAACATACGCTGGACTGGGATTGGGTGATGGTTTTTGATCGTGATTATGAGATCTATGGCGCTGAAGTAGATTCATTGTTTAACAATCCCTATTCAGGCTGGTGCTGGGAGTTCAATGTCCAATCCAAATTCTCCATTGGTGATGTAATGTCTATCCAATTCCTGAATCCAGTAAAAGCTGGGGTAGATGTATACTCGTGGAGCACTGAAGTGGCCGGAACAGCCTATGATGAAGATGCGCTGGATATGATTCGGGTTTTCCCCAATCCTTATTTCGGATATCAGTCCGAACAATCCAGCTTTTCAGAACCTTATGTAACCATTAGCAATCTTCCTGAACAGGAATGCACTATTCGTATCTACAGTTTGGGAGGAACCCTGGTCCGGCGCTTTGATCACGAACTGGGGACTTATGAATATTGGGATCTTCTCAACGAGCATAGATGGCCTGTTGCCAGTGGAGTTTATATCGTGCATATCGAGGTGCCCGCGCTGGGGAATAAAATTCTGAAGGTGGCTGTTTTTCAACCGGATCGATAAGCCCTGAATCCAATGTATTTTAACCCAAAACACAGATGCTTAATTACCGTATTATTATTACTATTATGTTCAACGCCGAGTGTGCTGTCAAAGGATTCTAACTCAAACACTCTGGTAAAACCCTCCACAGTAGAATATGAACGCTTTGAGGGAAACAATATTAGCAATTGGATGGACAATCAGGGTGCCCTGGTGAGCGTCCATGCAATAGGTAATGGTGCTGGTGAATGGCCTGCAGGTTCAGGTAAAGGAGCAATATTTCATTCTGGAATATGGGTGATTGGCAAGATTGATAACGAAATAAGTAGTGCTGTGGCAGAGTACAGATCAGAATGGACACCTGGCAGCATTCCCTATGATACACAGACACAACTCCCAACCAGTGACTCACCACCAAATACGACAGATCATCAAATCTATTATATTTCTCATGGAAATTCTTCGGACCCCTTATCTGAAAACTATAATCGTGAATATGCTACCTGGCCAGTATCGGATGGTGCACCAGCCCACGATGGGGAATATTTCACCGATCTCAATGGCAACGAGCTTTGGGAGACGAATGAGAGCTTTGAGGATTTCAACAGGAATGGTAGCTATGATGCACCTGATGGTCTGCTGGTCACTGGTGAAGATCCACCCCTGTTTATTGGTGACACACAAGCCTGGTATGTCATGAATGATTGGGATACCACGGCGCATCATAATATGTGGCGTACAGTTCCTCTGGGTCTTGAATCCCAGGTCCTGATTTATACCAGGAGTGATGATCCCATCTATGAAAATGTACAGTTCCAGACAGTGACCCTGATAAACAAGGGCGGACAGACAATTGACGATGCTTATTATGGCTATTTTATCGACTGCGATATAGGCTCTGCCCACGATGATTATGCGGGATGCGACACCAGCCTGTCATTGGGATATAGCTACAATGGACGTGCCAACGACCGAGATTATGGGCAAACACCACCAGCAGTAGGATATGATTTTTTGCAGGGTCCCATGATAGAATCCATGGGAGATACGGTCTGGAACAATAACATAGTATTTACCCAACGCCGAAAATTAGAAATGACTTCTTTTGAATTATTTCGCGGCGGTAGCGCTCGATTGTATGCTCCTTCAACTGCCCTGGAAGCCTACAATTATATGCAAGGCTTGACCGCTGAGGGCGAACACTGGCATGAACGATTCGATGACACTCAACCAGTTACCAATTTTCTCTACCCAGGCGATCCTGTCACTGGCAATGGATGGACAGAATATGATGATCACCCCGTAGGTGATCGAGCAAGTCTCATGAGCACGGGTCCCTTTGCCATAGCGCCCTGGGATGATATGAATAGCAACAGCTGGCCCGATTTTGGTGAACCAGGTGTTCAGGTCATTCATTCTGCGGTGATTATAGTGGATGGCGTAAATCACCTGGATGCAGTTACCAATCTGAAATATGTGAGTCGCTATGTCCAGAACGACTTTGACCATGGATTTGAGAATTATGCCATGGAAATGCCACGACTATCTGCAAGCTCCCACGATCAGGAGATTGTTCTTAATTGGTATGAGGGAGCAGATGAGTATGAGACTATTGCTACGGGGTCTTATGAATTTGAGGGTTATAATCTCTATCAAGGAGCTTCAATAGAGGGTCCCTGGACCAGACTGGCTACCTACGACCTGATCAATAATATTGGAGCTATTTATGATGAGGAATATGATGATTCTGGTTTTCTAGAATTCCGTGTGGTTCAGGAGGGTACTGATTCTGGACTGGAACATCTCGTATCCATTCAGGAGGATGCCTTGAATGATGAAGCGCCCCTTATCAATAACAAGGAATATTATTTTGCCCTGAGTGCATATGCATATTCTGAATCCGCCTTACCTCATACAATTGAGAGCATTAAGCATATTCATCCAGTTCGTCCACACAAAAGCTATACGTCTGCTGGTGTGAGAGATACCCTTGAAGTGGAGCACAATGGGCAATCAGAGGTTTTGCTTACGGTGGATGTGCTGGATCCAGGACAACTAACTGGTCTAAATTATAAACTGGGGTTCGAATATGATTCAACTGAAGCCTTAGCCCGTTGGCATGTGACGCGGAGGTCGGTCTCATTTCAGGATACCGCTACACAGAGTGACTGGACTGATATAGATTGGTATCGGGATAGGCATTTCCCAGGCGAAAAGGTATACATAGATGGATTTGATTTGAGTATAGACGATATTTCCTTTCAACCACCTGCATACAAAAAGCATTGGGAGCAAATCAAGAACGTAGTAGCTGACACGAGCTGGGTAGAGAGCTTTTTAGCTGTTTCACCTGGTGGGGTTGATAGTCTAATGATCGTGGAGGGTGATACGATCTCTCTGATTGATTTTTTAGGACCTCTTGAACATCATTGGGATAGTTATGTATTTTTTATCCGTGAAGAGGGAACTCAAACCTGGTTTGATATACCCCGAGAGGAATCACACAATGTTAGTATTCAGGCTTTTGCCTCACACTTCGGTGCCCAGGGTGGTGATCGTCTCGCTGACATACCGGGTATAGGAGGGGGATCCAACAATCTTGAATTTCTACAATCTGATCTTGAGCTGCATTTTACTGGTTCTGGTCAAATCGCATCAAAATATGATAGCCGAACTGGCCACATTCCTGAATTGACAACTGTGCCTTTTGAGGTCTGGGACATGGAACGGGATAGGCAGCTATGTGTGGCTTTTTTGGATACGGACACATCAGGTGTTATTCAGGATACGAGCAAGGAGGATTGGGAACATACCCTTGGTCTGGATTGGGTCATCGTTTTCGATCGTGATTATGCAACATATGGTACCCAGGTTGACTCATTCTTCGATAATCCTTATTCAGGATGGTGCTGGCAGTTCGATGATGAATCAAAGTTTTCCATTGGTGATGTAGTATCCATCCAATTCCTGAATCCCGTTAAAGCAGGTGTCGATGTATACAGCTGGAGCACTGAAGTGGCCGGCACAGCCTATGATGAAGATGCTCTGGATCTGATACAGATTTTCCCCAATCCTTATTTCGGATATCAGTCAGAACAATCCAGTTTCTCTGAACCATATGTCACCATGAGCAATCTGCCTGAGCAGGCGTGTACCATTCGCATCTACAGTTTGGGAGGTACCCTGGTCCGACGGTTTGATCACGAAGTGGGGACTTATGAATATTGGGATCTTCTCAACGAGCATAGATGGCCCGTTGCCAGTGGCGTTTATATCGTGCATATCGAAGTACCCGACCTGGGGAATAAAATCCTGAAAGTGGCAGTCTTTCAACCAGAGAGATAAGTATTGAATCCAATGAACTATAACTCAAAACACAGATTATTCCTGGCAATACTGATTCTGGGATTCGTCACAAATGGTTATACAAAGGACCATGGACATCATTTATTAGCAAAGCCGTCCACACATGAGTTAGAGTTATTCTCCGGCAACAATATCAGTAACTGGATTGGGAACGATGGACATTTGACCACTCATCAGGCTACGGGTAATTCAGGCTGTGAATGGCCTGTGGGCTCTGGCAATAAAACTATTTTTGCGGCTGGGATATGGGTAACCGGAAAAGTCGATGGTGAAATCCGCAGCGCAGCAGCTGAGTACAGTTCTGAATGGACACCTGGTATCATTCCTTACGATACACAAACCAAACAGCCCACCAGTGACACCCCACTCAATACACCAGAACACCAGATCTACTATATTCAGCAGGGAAATTCTTCAGACCTCTCATCGCAGGACTATAATCGAGAATACGCTACCTGGCCAGCATCTGATGGTGCACCATCACATGATGGTGAATATTTCAATGATCTAAATGGCAATGGAGTCTGGGACTCAGGCGAGAGTTTCGAAGATTTCGACAGAAATGGCATCTATGATGCACCTGATGGACTGCTGGTCACTGGTGAAGATCCACCCCTGTTTATTGGTGACACACAAGCCTGGTGGGTTATGAATGATTGGGATACCACGGGACATAATAATTTATGGAATACAGCACCTCTGGGTCTTGAAGCCCAGGTCCTGATATATACTCGAAGTGAGGACCCCATCTATGAAAATGTACAATTCCACACAGTGACCCTGGTCAACAAGGGAGGGCAGCTCATTGAATATACTAAATATGGTTGTTGGAGCGATTGTGATATAGGTGATCCTAACGATGATTATGCGGGTTGTGATATCAGCCAATCATTGGGATATACTTATAATGGATTAGCCAGTGACCGGGATTACGGGTTAAGACCACCAGCGGTAGGATATGATTTCCTCCAGGGTCCCATGATAGAATCAGAGGGGGATACGGTTTGGAACAATGATGTAGCATTTGCCCACCATCGGACACTGGGAATGACTGCTTTTGAATTGTTTATTAATGGGTCCAGTCTATTGAGTGATCCTGAAACGGCAGGGGAAGCCTATAACTATATGCATGGTAGACAAGGTCAGACAGGTGGCCCATTCCTGGATCCTTCAGGCAATGTGACAACCTATCTCTACCCTGGTGATCCGGCAACGCGCTCAGGCTGGACTCAATTTGATGACAGCCCCATAGGTGATCGAAGGGCTCTAATGAGCACGGGTTTCTTTGATCTACCCCCCTGGGATGATACAAATGACGATGGGAGGGCAGATTTTGGAGAACCTGGAGTCCAGATCATACACTCTGCATTGATAATAGTGGATGGTGCTGACCACGTCAATGCAGTCACCAATCTGAAATATGTTAGCAGGTATACCCAAACTAGCTTTGACAGGGGCTTTGAGACAATTCCCATGGAGAAACCACAGCTATCTGCAAGTTCTCACGATCAAGAGATCATTCTCAATTGGAGTGAGGGCGCAGATGCCTATGAAGCTATTAGAATAGGGCCCTTTGAATTTGAGGGCTATAATCTTTATCAAGGGTATTCTGCCACTGGTCCCTGGACCCGACTGGCCACATTTGATGTCTCAAATGGAGTGGGAGTCATCAAGGATTTGCGATATAATGATGTTGGACATCTTGAAACACATGTGGTTCAGGAGGGAAATGATTCTGGACTGGAACGTCTCGTATCCATTTGGAACGATGCTTTGAATGATGAAGCGCCACTGACCAATAACAAAGCCTATTATTTTGCCGTGTCGGCTTATGCTTACCATGGAGAAGCCATACCAAAGACACTTGAGAGCGAGAAACGAATTATCAGTGCCAGACCGCATGTAAGTCGCCATGGTGCAGCTCCCCGGGATACTCTGACTATTAATCGGCCAGAAAATGGTGAGATGTTTATCACTGTTGAGATCCAGGATCCCAGTCAATTAACAGGATCAGACTATGAAATTGGATTTGAGTATGATTCAAGCACCTCTATGGGACGCTGGCAATTACTCCGTGGCAATACATTGTCTGCAGATACTCTTTTCAGGAGTGAGTGGTTTGAGAATTTACTCTGTGACTGGCATTGGAGTCATGGTTATCAAGAATTATCATTTAGTTACTATTTCGATGGTTTTGAATTATCCATAAGTGATATTTCTTTTCAAGAACCAAAGTATAAGACGGGTTGGGAACAGAAGGTTAACCTTGAAGAAACCCAATTTGATACGCTGGAACTTTTGGCAGTCTCTCCTGGAGGTGTGGATCATTTGGCCTGGACTGACGCAACCATGACTGACACCGTCCATCTCGATACACTTTATGGATCTAACCACTATTATGATCGATTTGAGATTCGAGAAGTCGGATCACGAACATACTTCGATTTGATCAGAGCGGACCACCATGATGTTATCATTCAGGGGTTTGCATCTAAATTTGGTGGTCAGAATGGTGATCGCCTCGCTGACATACCGGGTATAGGAGGGGGATCCAACAACCTTGAATTTCTCAAGGCAGATCTAGAGATACGTTTTACCGAAGCAGGTCAGAACGCTTCGCTCTATGCCGCCTCTGCCGGCTATGTCCCTGTTCTTACCCATATCCCCTATGAAATTTGGGATATTGAACGCAATATTCAACTCTGTGTTGGGATCAATGACAATAACAGGACGGGTGGTAATCAGGATACTACCGTTGCAGATTGGGAGCAGACCCTGGACCTGGATTGGGTGATGGTTTTTGATCGTGATTATGAGATTTATGGCGCTGAAACAGAATCACTCTTCAATAATCCCAATTCAGGTTGGTGCTGGCAATTCAGGCATACTTCCAAATTCTCAATTGGTGATGTGGTATTCATCCAGTTCTTGAATCCTGTAGAGGCTGGGGTAGATGTGTATAGGTGGAGCACTGATGTGGCTGGAATGACTTATGATGAAGATGCACTGGATATGATCCAGGTTTTTCCCAATCCATATTTCGGATATCAATCGGAGCAATCCAGCTTTTCAGAGCCTTTTGTAACCTTTAGCAATCTACCTGAGCAGGAATGCAAAATTCGCATATATAGTTTGGGTGGTCACTTGGTCCGACGCTTTGATCATGAGGTGGGCACTTACGAATATTGGGATCTGCTCAATGAGCACGGATATGCTGTAGCCAGTGGTGTTTATATTGTGCACATCGAGGTACCAGGCCTGGGGAATAAAATCTTGAAAGTGGCTGTCTTTCAACCAGAGAGATAGAGACGAACACCCATGATTTATAGCTTAAAGCCGAGATGGCTAAGTATGGGAATACTCCTCCTGGTCTTCACAGGTCCTGATGTGTTGTCAAAGAATGATAACTCCAAAACATTGCCAAAACCATCTACACGTGAATTCGAACTTTTCGAAGGCAACAATATCAGAAATTTTATAGGGAATAATGGTCATCTCGTGAGTCACATACCTACAGGCAATGATGGCTTGGAGTGGCCTGCTGGCTCGGGGAAAACAGCTGGCTTTGCCTCTGGTATTTGGGTTCTTGGTCAAGTCGATGGTGAAATCCGCAGCGCTGCGGCCGAGTACACATCAGAATGGACACCTGGTATTATTCCTTACGATACACAAACCAGACTACCTACCAGCGACACACCACTCAATACACCTGATCATCAGATCTACTATATTCAAAAGGGAAATTCTTCAGACCCCTCATCGGAGGACTATAACCGTGAATTTGCCACCTGGCCGGTTTCAGATGGCGCCCCGGCTCACGATGGCGAGTATTTCACCGATCTGAATAACAATGGCCTCTGGGAAGCGTATGAGAGCTATGAAGACTTCGATGGGAATGGCAGTTATGATCCCCCAGATGGTCTGCTGGTTACCGGTGAAGATCCACCATTATTTTTGGGTGACACACAAGCCTGGTGGGTCATGAATGGCTGGGATACCACAGCAAATTATCAACCGTTTCACACCCCTCCACTTGGCATTGAAGCTCAGGTGTTGGTCTACACTCGGTCGGATGATCCGATATATGAGGATGTTCAATTCCATTCTGTGACTCTGATAAACAAGGGAGGGCAACCAATTGAAAATGCCTACTACAGCTATTGGTCGGATGTTGATCTAGGTGATGCCACAGATGATTATACAGGGTGTGATACGGTCTTGTCAGTGGGCTACTATTACAATGGACGTGCCACTGACCGCGACTATGGGATAACGCCACCAGCGGTGGGATATGATTTCCTTCAGGGTCCCATGATAGAATCAATGGGAGATACGGTATGGAACAATGATGTCGCATTTCCCCAACGCAGAACATTAGGAATGACTGCTTTTGAAATTTTTATTGGTGGTGATGGTCTATTGTATGATCCTGAAATTGCCTATGAAGCATACAACTATATGCAAGGGTTGACTGCTCAGGGTTTGTCCTTCCATGAGTGGTTTGATGATGCCCAACCAATTACCAAGTTTTTATATTCAGGAGATCCCAATACGCCATCTGATTGGACGGAAATTCCTGATAACCCGCCAGGTGATCGGAGAAATCTCATGAGCACGGGTCCCTTTGATCTGCCACCCTGGGATGATATCAATAACAATGGGAGAGCTGATTTTGGTGAACCTGGAGTTCAGATCATACACTCCGCATTGATAATAGTGGATGGGGCTGACCATCTTGATGCGGTTACCAATCTGAAATATGTGAGTCGCTATGTCCAGAACGAATTCGATATTGGAATTGAGACTTATGCCATGGAAATGCCACGACTCTCTGCAAGTTCCCACGATCAGGAGATTGTTCTCAATTGGTATGAGGGAGCAGATGAGTATGAGGCAATTGCTACGGGGACCTATGAATTTGAGGGCTATAATATCTATCAAGGGGCTTCAGCAACTGGTCCCTGGACCAGACTGGCTACTTATGACCTGATCAATAATATTGGGATAATTTATGATCAGCAGTATAATGATTCTGGTTTTCTAGAATTCCGTGTCGTTCAGAAGGGTACTGATTCTGGACTGGAACACCTCACCTCCATACAAGAGGATGCCTTGAATGATGACGCACCACTAATCAACAACAAGGCCTATTATTTTGCCTTATCAGCCTATGCTTACGATGCAGACGCCTTGCCAAAGACGCTGGAGAGTGAGAAGCAGATTGTCAGCATTCGCCCGCATGTAAAATGGGAGGGGGCAGCTCCCCGTGATACACTCACAGTTAATCGACCAGACCATGGTGAAGTGATAATTTCTGTTGAGATCCAGGATCCCAGCCAACTAACCGGTCTGGATTATGAAATTGGATTTGAATATGATTCAAGTAACGCAATGGGAAGCTGGCACTTGCTTCGTAATGGCACATTCTCATCGGATACGCTTTTTCGGAGTGCGAGGTTTGAGAACCTACTTAGAAATTGGGATAGTAGATATGATCGTTATCAAAATAAAGCGGAACGCTATTATTTCGACGGATTCGAACTATCAATTATCGATATTGATTTCCAAACCCCAAGATATAGGAATGGTTGGTCACAGACAGTCGACATCGAGGGCAGTACGTTTGAAACCCTGGAGTTGTTAGCTGTTTCGCCGGGAGGAGTAGATTTGCTGGCCTGGTCAGATGCCAGCATGACTGAGATGGTTGACATTGATACCCTGGTTGGCGGTAATTACTATTATGATGAATATATTCGCGAAGAGCTTGGTGAGGAGACCTGGTTTATGCTTACCAGGGAGAACATACATGGGGTTTTTGTTAAGGGTCGTGGTTGGGGGAGCATTGGTGAATACAAGGGTGACCGCCTCGTAGATGTTTTGGGTATCGGAAGTGGCTCAACCGATGTAGAGTTTCTCCAGTCTGATTTGGAAATACGCTTTACTGATGCAGGTCAGAACGCCTCGCTTTATGCTGCCGCTCTTGGTTATAATCCAGTCATTACTCATGTCCCCTATGAAATTTGGGATATTGAACGCAATATCCAACTCTGTGTGGGGATCAATGACAATAATAGGAGTGGTGGTAATCAAGATACGACCAAAGAGGATTGGGAACATACCCTTGACCTGGATTGGGTGATTGTTTTTGATCGTGACTATGAAATATATGGATCAGAAATTGATTCGCTTTTTAACAGTTCTTATGGCGGATGGCTCTGGCAATTCAGTCAGGAGTCGAAGTTCTCCATTGGTGATGTGATAACATTCTATCACCTGAATCCAGTAAAAGCCGGGATAGATAAATACACCTGGACCACAGAAGTTGAAGGGACGGTCTTTGATGAAGATGCTCTGGATCAGATACAGATTTTTCCCAATCCATATTTTGGATATCAACAGGAACAATCCAGTTTCTCAGAGCCATTTGTCACCATAAGCAATCTACCTGAGCAGGAATGCACCATTCGCATCTATAGCCTGGGTGGAGCTTTGATCCGACGCTTTGACCATGAGATCGGCACCTATGAATACTGGGATCTTCTCAACGACCATAGATGGCCCGTTGCCAGTGGTGTCTATATTGTCCACATAGAGGCTCCTGACCTGGGGAATAAAATCCTAAAGTTGGCTATTCTCCAGCCTAAAAGATAGCAAAGGTCCACTTGGAGCGTGAAACTCACTTCAAGTTGCGAAACCTGATATAAATAGTCATCTATTACCAATCACATAATCTGACCTAACCGTTATGGGAGCGACCTTCCCAACCTTTTTTCTCTGTAAATCATTAACTGATTTTATTCATCCCTGATTCAATTAGTTTAAACCCAATTAGGAGATAAACATGTCACTCGCTGCTGCAATTGGCTATGCCATCGGCATCATGATTTTTGCCATTATTTTTCGTCTGCGTCGCAAGAAGATGATTGATAAATATATGGAAAAAGCAAAATCAAAAGATTCAAGATCTCATAAAGGAAATCAAAATGATTAATACCATCTGGATTGTGTTGATGGCCGGTGGAATTCTGGTAGCCGGATTTCAATGCCTGGGTTTGGATTATAGTAGTGCTGAAGGGCTGGTTATGAACCCCAGCTTTGTCCCCCTCACAGTTCTCACAAAGGGTCTCTTTGATTCTGCCAAGGCTTCAGTCAATCTGGCCATGGGGCTCATTGGTATTATGGCCCTCTGGCTGGGTCTCATGAAAATTGCTGAAGAGTCTGGACTGGTCAAGCTGTTTGCACGAGCGGTGCGCCCGGTTATGGTGAAACTATTTCCTGATGTCCCACCTGATCACCCTGCCATGGGTGCCATGGTGATGAACATTGCCGCAAACATGCTGGGACTGGGAAATGCCGCTACACCCCTGGGACTCAAAGCCATGCAGGAATTACAGAAACTGAATAAGGTCAAAGATACTGCCACCAATGCCATGGCAACTTTTATGGCCCTCAATACCTCATCAGTAACCTTTATCCCCGCCACAGTCATTGGAATCAGGGCTGCAGCCAATGCTTCCAATCCTGCTGAAATTATCGGGCCTGTGATTCTGGCTACAGGCGTGTCCACCACAGTGGCAATTATAGCCATCAAGATTTTGCAAAAGCTTCCCAAGTACCAAATGCCAAAAGTAGAAGTAGAAGTAGAAGGGAAGGAGGTCTGATATGTTTCAAGGAGTCATTAATGGCGTATCAGCCATCGCCATCCCACTATTGATTTTAGCCATTGTAGGACATGGTTGGTACAAGAAGGTTAAAGTTTATGAGGTTTTCACTGAGGGAGCCAAAGAAGGATTCAATGTGGCTATCAGAATCATTCCATTTCTTGTAGCTATCCTGGTTGCCATAGGTTCTTTCAGGTCATCAGGTGCCCTGGATTTACTTACTGGCTTGTTAAGCCCACTGACTTCCTGGATTGGGATGCCTGGTGAGGTGATTCCCATGGCACTTATGCGTCCCTTAAGTGGGAGTGGTGCCATTGGAATTGTTTCTGAATTGATCAACACTTATGGACCAGATTCCATACCGGCCCGTATGGCAGCTATTATGGAAGGTTCCACTGAAACCACCTTCTATATCCTGGCCGTCTATTTTGGTTCTGTAGGTGTGAAGAAAACCAGGCATGCGCTTCCAGCCGCCCTGTTGGCTGATCTGGCAGGCATTATTGCTGCTGTGGTTGTTACGCAAATGGTATTTGGTTAACGCATGTATACTGTGCTATTTTTGTAATCGTTTTCTCCCCGATTTGATCTTGCAATAGGGAGGGGGGGAAATTATGATTCGAGTCGATGCGATAAACTTGAAATGAGTTGATGTAAGTGAAAGGAAGCAACATGAGAAAGTTAGTTACAATAGTCCTGATAGGAGCATTTTCCATAGGATTATATGGTGCAAATTTGCACAGACCTGATGAGGTTGTATCAGCAGTATTTGTTCAACAGATTGAACCCCAGGGTGAAGGAATTACCCTTACTCCAGGTCAGGCAGGCACTACAACAGGGTTGCGCGAAGGCAATTCTGTCCTTGTCGACTCTTCTCAAAATGGTTATGGAATGGTTGCCTCTGAGACCAATCCCATTTCAGTAAATCCATACGACCATGATAAAATTATCATGGGCTATCGTCAGTATACTGATGGTACAGCCTCTGGCTCCATCGGTATGGCCGCATCAGACGATGCTGGTGAAACCTGGACAACTTATTCCAACTTGAATTTTGGCCTTGCCGATGCTGGTCGTTATCCGTCTGCTCTGGCTGCAGAAGACTTTCCTGTCGTACTCTGGAATGAGTATGGTGGCGGCGGTGGTGAATTCGGGGGACGTCCTTATTACACTTTTGATCTATTTGGTTATGGTGGTGGATTCTGGTTTCCTGGTGTAGATATCCATTCAAGTCCCCTTTCCCACGATTCATGGGTTCTTGTCCCAACACAGAATGTGGATCTTGATGGAAATTATGTGATGAATGTAATTGCCTCCGATTGGTCTGGAAATAATGACCGTATTCATTTCCGTGGACAATCCGATGGTCCCTGGGATGGAACTGCCTTGCCCATGTCTGCCCCCACAATTATAGCCGAGAATTCACTGGATTTCAGGTTTGAAGCTGATGCCAACTATACTTCAAATGGAAACATGGATATCAATGACGATGGTGTCGGATACTATGCCTTGACTTCCTTCTGGGGTGTTGAAGCAGAAATTGGCAATCACACACTGTTTATAAAAAGGACCAATGATTTTGGTGCAACCTGGAGTGATTGGTATTATATCGCTGACAATACCCTCAATGATTACTTCTGGGATGTCTTCCCTGATAGTATTGATGATGGTGAAGGCGGTTGGGCACACCTCGAAGAAGGGTGGACTCCTTTCATTGGATATGATACTGAAGTTACCACAGATGACGACGGTGGTCTCCACGTAATAGCCCCCGTACTTCCTTCTGATCCAGATGGTGTATATCCCTATTGGGCCGAAGAGAATGGTATTTATCATTTTCATGCTGAAGATGCAGCTTTTGCTCTCGGCAGTGGGGGGATTGATGTAAGCATCGGTTTCATAGCCAGTATGCAACTGGGATGGCAAGTCTATGGTGATGGTGGCTGGCAAGCAAATGGTGTCACCATGGCAACCGATCTTATGGTCGAAGATAGGCTCTATATGGCCTACTATACTGTGTCCGACACAGTTACAATTGGCCAAGATTCTTACTCTTATTATGACGTCATGGCTTCTGTATCAAATGATAACGGTGCAACCTGGGATGAACCTGTTAACCAGACACTCACCTTTGATCCAGATTTGGATGAGACTTATCCCCACATGAATAAATTTGGTGTGGATGGTGAAGTATATATTATGTATCAGATGCCTGATTATAATCAACAAACCGTTCCAGACGATGAAACCTTTGCTGCATATCTGAATAATGTCTACTTTTTGAAAACTAGATTAGCTCCAGCATCTGGTGTGGATGTGGATAATGACCTAGTTAATCCTGTCAGCTTTGAGTTGAGAGAGAACTATCCCAACCCCTTTAATCCCTCAACTATCATCGATTTCAGTATCCCAACATCGGGGATGGTTAAGTTGACCGTCTATGATATTACTGGCCGCGCTGTGCAGACCCTGCACCAGGGTTTCCTGACGGCTGGAAATCATCAGTATACATTTGAAGGACAAAATCTGGCAAGTGGCGCATACTTTTACGCTCTGAAATCTCAGGGATTCCAGGATGTTAAAAAGATGTTGCTAGTTAAATAATTGCTCTGAATTGATAAAGAGGTCATCTGAATGTGTGAAGGGATGTTTTAAGCAAATCAAAACATCCCTTTACTCCCATCGAGATGAGGTCACTTCTTAGCTGACCTCTTTTTGTTTGCTGGCTCTACCATGCTGAGCTTATAAAATGCATGTGAAGATAGCGTCAATGCTGCAGGGAGATTTCATGAGAAGCGTTTGGTTAAAATTCAGTCTGGTTTTGTTAAGTGTTACTATGGCCTGGTCCGCTACTGTAGGGACAATCTCAGGACGAATTACAGATGGCAATACTGGTGAACCCATTATTGGTGCCCAGGTGATGATTGCGGCATTGGGCCTGGGAGGTTCTACCGACTTCGAAGGTGAATTTTACATTCAAAATGTACCAGTTGGTGTCCATAGTGTTCAGGTCTGGATGATTGGATATGCCAGGGTCACATATAGTGAGGTGGGCGTGGTTATGGATCAGACAACACCCCTCAACATTTCTCTTGAGGAAGAAGTCATCGCAGGTCAGGAAGTCACCGTGGTTGCAGATCGACCCCTGGTTGAAAAAGATGTGACGGTGAAAAAACTTGTCCGTACCGCTGAAGAAATTCAAAATTTACCATCTCGTGATCTAACTGAGATGCTGACCCTCCAGAGTGGTGTCATCCAGATCAAAAGTGCCGAAAATGGTATACCTGGTTTTGCTGATCGTGGAATCGAGCAAATTCACGTCAGGGGTGGCCGTTCAGGTGAGATTGGCTACACCATTGACGGTATGTATATTGAAAATCCCATATATGGTGGAGGTTTTGGTAGAGGCACAAGACTTGGAACACACGCTGTCCAGGATCTTATTTCTCAAACTGGTGTATTCAATGCTGAATATGGCGATGCCATGTCTCAAATTGTAAACATCATTACTGCCACAGGCGGCGAGTATTACGAAGGAACCTTTGAATGGAAGGGCAGTAATCTTGGATCCTTGAGTTCAGAGCAGGATCGTCTCAGAGACTATAAAGAATATTCCGGATCTTTTTCCGGTCCAGTCATTCCTGGGATGAGCAACCTTACTTTTCACGTTGCTGCCGATTACTCCAGCAGTTCCTATGATGTGTTTAACTTTGATGACAAAGTGTATATCGAAGGGGATCCAGGTAATAGAATTAACCAGGCCAATAAAGTGCACTGGTTAGATCGTTATGCGGGATGGAGAGCCTTTGGGTATGACAAAACCTTTGATATCTTTACGAAGATACATTGGAAAATTGATTCATACAAATTCCTGAACTTTTCACATTGGATGGTGGATTCAAAATTCAAGACCTTTAATCCCTGGAATCAGTTTTATGAAGAGAACAAGAATGTGAATCATAAGTTCTCAGAAAGGTTTCATTTAGAATTTCGTCACCAGCTCAATGAAAAAACGTATTACACACTCAGTGCATCTCGTTTCACCCAGGAGATGGAAATTGATGTTGAAGATGGTGATATGGACGGCGATGGCTATCCAGACTGGGTAGAATATAAAATCGGTACAGAAGCTCGTGGTCTCCACAATGGAGTTGATTACAGGGGAGATTGTGATATTCCTTATGAGAATGACCAAAAATATGGTCCTGGAGTTTCTATTGCTAACGATGAAAATAAAGAAATCTATTTTGAATCCTGGGGACCAGGTTGCTTAAGAACCATGATCACCTATTACTGGCGTGGACCAAACCATATTGGTACCGCCAGCTATGATTCAACCGAATTGCATATCATCCTGGATCATGGCGAAGAAATCGCAATTGGACCATACGATAGGATCAAGATCGAAGATATTTTCCTGGAAGAAAATTTTAATGACAACGGAACTTTGGTTTCCTCTCGAAGACTCTCAAATGGCAATCTTATTGATCCATTGGATTCCCTTGAATATTCTGATAAGGATGGAAAAATCCATACCTGGCGTTATGGCGATGAATTAGGTGAGCATCTTGCTGAGGGTCAGTACACACCTTTCCAGTTTATGTACTATCCTGATTCAACCTATGAGCGCTTCTCATCACCAGCAGGTATGAGTTCAGATGAGTTCGCAGCCATGCGCGATTCACTATACTATATCATGTATTATGAGTATGGATCCGGTGGAGCAGATCGTTATCGTCATCACACCAAGAGTGTCACTGATGAAATTAAATTTGATATCACCAGCCGTGTGAATAAGCATCATCAGCTACGGGGTGGGGTGGACCTCAAAAGGCATCTCATCACCTTTGATGAAACACAGTTACCCTGGTTAAATCCACCTTATGGTGAAACCTATGGTTTACCTGATTCCATTGAACGCGATGGATTCCTGGAAGAGTTTATCTATGGGACTGGGGAGAAATCTCCTATTGAGATCAGCGCTTATCTCCAGGATAAGATTGAATATCCCTGGATGACTATTAATGCGGGTATCCGCTTTGATATTCAGAACTCTCTGGATAGTTCCTGGGCAGATCCTCGTGAAAAAACTTCTGGGTCAGTACCTACGGACTGGAATGTCTTATGGTCACCCCGTCTGAGTATTTCTCACGTTATTACTGATAAAGCCACCTTTACTTTTGGTTATGGTCGTTACTATCAGAATCTGGACTATCGCAATATCTATCTTAACGATGCAAATGATTTGACCACAGCACTTCCCATTGTGGGAAATAGCCATGTTCAAGCTCAAGGTTCTACAGCCTATGAGTTCGGTTTGAACTGGGAGTTTGTGGAATTCTGGAAGTTGGGTGTGGTAGGTTGGTCCAAAGACTATTCTGATCTTGGATCCACCGAGCGTGTTCAGGCTTTCCCTTATAGCTATTCAGTGGTTGTGAATTATGATTATGCCTCAGCGCGCGGTTTGGATTTGCGCCTTATCAAACGGGGTGGAACAGCCTGGTCCACAGATATTCAATACACACTTTCCCAGGCTACAGCCAACCGGGCTGATCCCTGGCAGGGTTATCGGTCTTCAGACACACCTGAATCCATGCCCAAGAAAGAGGTGTTGATGCCCTATGATCGTACTCACAATCTGACTATGACAGGTGGCTATCAATTTAATAAGAAGAATTCCCCACGGGTTTTCGGGGTATTTCCTCTTAATCAGACGGCTGTCCATGTGACCCTGGTTGGGATCTCAGGTGCGCCATACACACCCTTTGATATCAATCTGAATCGTAATGGAGCCACAAATTCTGAGCGTATGCCCTGGTTTATTGAGACTAATATGGCCATCAGAAAAACCGTCAGTTATGCTGGATTAAATTTATCCACTGGTCTCATTATTCGTAATCTCCTGAATCGGGAGAACATCGTAGATATTTATGAAGAAACAGGAAGTGCAACGGATCCCGGCCGTGATGCTACCAGAGCCATCGCAAACGGAAGCAGCTCGTTGACTATCTATGATAGACCGTATTATTATTCAGGACCCCGTCAGATTGATCTGACCGTTAAAGTGAATTTCTAGGTGATATGATGAAAAAAGTAATTACTCCTTGGTCTCAATGGTCTCCTTTGTTTTTAATATTGGTATCATTCCTTATTTTTCCCAATTCGCTTAATGCAGCCGAACCAAATATTCGACCTGCTCCTGGTCTGGGCAAGACATCTGCCTTTGACCCGGTTCTCAACCGTGCCCGAGGTTATATGAGCAAGGGAGAACTTCAGTTTGCCACTCATAATTATGGCAGTTTTATTGAATTTGATGATAAGAGCTCACCTTCAGGACTCTATAAGGGTTATCAGTATATTTCTGATGTATCCTTTATCCTCGGTGTTCCAGGCAGAGACTCAACTGGAGCTATGACTCCCTGGGCGTTGCGTCCACCTTATGTCCCAGGACTTGACCATTATACAACGGACACCCTGGTTTATTGGGGATCCACCGTATCTGAATCCTGGTTTGATCGCGTACAGGATAAAAAACAGGTCGATTGGGAATCCGTTGAGAACCACTACGGCTATCTCCACAGTGGTGATGTCATGGCCGGCGAGATTTACGGTGGCATCTATACTGATACTGGCGATCCCTACCCATTGCTGGCTTCAAGTGATATCCCTGACTCGTGGCCCATGCGCATCAACGATGACGGTATAGAAGTGAGAACCTGGCCAGGGGATTGGGCTGTACAAACGGAAGGTCCCACCAAAGGTGAGGAAATCGTTGGTCGACATATTGGTGACCAGGATATTTACATGGAGTTTGATGACAGGCTGGCTTCCCGCGACGAAGATATGACTCAGGGTTATGCCATGGGCATGCATGTCACAGTGAACGCTCACTCCTATGGTCGCTCCTATGCCGAAGATATCGCCTTTTTTACGGTTGAAATAGTGAATGAATCCTACAAGGGATTTCCCATGGATACCAATGGCGATAATGTTGCCGATGTGGTTTGGATACCTACGACTGCAGAAGATGGCACTGTCACCTATGAATTAATGGATCGCAACTTTGTGGGTGATCCTCTTGTACATGGATTTGATTATCAAGGTGCTTATGGAGGATTCTATTTTGATGTAGATTCATATTCACGTCTCGAGAATGGCCAATATACGGGTCGTACCAATGATGATGATATGATGGCTTTTGATACTACCTATGACATGGCTTTCATCTGGGATTGGGATGATGATAGTAATGGCGCCGAGAATTTAGCTTATTCTGCCCTTAAACTTCTGGATACACCCCTGGCTTCACAGAACTTGGATATTAATGGTGATGGAGCCATTGATATTCAACAGGGTCAGGCTCTTGGGCTCACCGATTGGCATTGGTTTGATTGGTATAAGCGTCCCGGTGTACTAAAAGATGAGGGTGGCGGTCCAAGCTGCTCCGATGGCTATGCTGGGGCTGGTGGCTGCCCGGGGTCCCTGGATAAAGAAATGATTATGTTCGCCCTCATGGCTGGTGATACCTCTTATGTCAGTCTTGAAAATCGCAATTATAAAGATTGGGAATGGCGCGGCATTGCCGGCAATACACCTAATCCTTTGAATAATTCTTACAATGACTGGTATTTCCATCCTGATATTGATGGGACACTCAATCCTCACTTTGATTCCCTGGAAGGATTATTGGAAATCAGCGCTGAAGATGGGGAAGAGGGACTGGATTGTGTATTTATTATGTCTGCAGGTCCCTTTGATCTGGCAGCAGGGGACACTACTTATTTTTCATTTGCAGTAATAATGGGTGATCCACCCAACGATACCGAAAACTTTGATACGCCCCCAGATCTTGCTAAAAATGCAGAGATGGCCCAAATCATGTACGATTTGCAATATCAGGGATTCTCACCGCCAGATGCTCCCACAGTTTCTGCCGTAGCAGATGATGGACGAGTTACTCTGTACTGGGATTCCAAAGCTGAAAGTTCAAAAGATATTGTTACTAAAATTGCAGACTTCGAAGGTTACAAGATCTATAGATCCACAGATGGTGGCTCAAGCTGGGGGAACCCCCATAATGATATCATCTATAACACAGATGGACAGGCAGTGGGTTGGAAGCCTTTGGCTCAGTTTGATCTGACAGCCGATGAAGATGACGCTCGTTATGGCCTGGAATATGCCGGTCCCGACCCAGTTGCACCCTGGTTCAATCTTGGAGAAAATACTGGACTGGAACATCGTTATGTAGACACTGACGTTCTCAATGGTGTGACTTACTCATATTCTGTGGTTGCTTATGATATTGGTATGGATACGCTCCAGGGTTCGTATACGAATCCTACTGGTGAATGGGATCCACTGGAATCTCTGGAAAATTTCAGAGGAAATAGCCCCTTCCTGCCACAATTTGTGAATGTCACTCCAGATGCACGACCATCCAACGCACCTGAAACCTGGGGGCTGGTAATAGCACCCTGGACAATTGGAACTGGTGAGGTGGAAGTGATTCCTACCAATCCTGGCGAAGTTGAAGTGAATTCCAATACTTATTTCATTACCATCAATGCCGACCCTAAATGTTACCAGGGTTGTAACAACCCATATTATTATCTGGATCCAGTTTATACCGTTGTTGATAGTGCCACAGGGGATACAGTTCTCACAGACTGGGAAGTAGGAACATCAACCATGTTTTCTGAAGTATGGGGCGGATTTCAGTTCTACCTGGAAAATCAAGCACTGTCAACGGTAGATACCGTTTATTGGCAAAATAAAGGCAGTGATGAAGCTCCCCAGTATGGGATCAATATGGGAACTACGCTCCCCCCAAATCCATGTGATTATGAGATCCATTGGGATTGGGAAAACCCAAACTATGATATGATATTTTATCGACCCAACTTGCCTGTAGATCATGATTTAACTCCGCTTCCATTTAGAGTTCGTAACACAAGATTTGGTGAGGACAGCAATAATAATAATATTCTTGATGATGGTGAAGATATAAACAATAATGGTGAATTGGATCCCTATCGCGAAGTAAGGTTATCACTCGCTGGAGATGGAATACCAGGCACTTCTCCAGATCAAAATGTCCCCGACTTTGTTTCAGGTGAGAGAATCGTTTTCGTAGAATCTCAAGTGCTTGGTTATGATTCAACCTTTGACAGGGCACTCACATGGTTCTTGGATTTCTCATGGGATACAACTCGAACCTTCTCCGGCAATCCTACCATCAGACATGCCGAGACTGGTGATGTGACTCATTTGCGTATTGATAAGCCATATGAAGATGGAGATATGTTCACCTTCCGGGCTGAGACAGTGACTGATATGAGTGAAGTAACTCAATCCATCCTGGAGCAGGTGATGGTGGTTCCAAACCCATACATCGTCACTGCTGACTGGGAAACGGATGTGAATCACAAGAGTCTGCACTTCACCCATCTGCCAGATGAATGTGTGATCAAGATCTTCACTCTCACCGGGGAATTGGTATATACTATCCTGCATGATGACATTTTCTCAGGTCAGGAATCATGGAATCTGCGTTCCATGAATCGACAAGAGGTGGCTCCAGGCTTATATGTCTATGTAGTTGAAACACCAAACCATGAAAAACAAGTCGGCAAATTTGCCGTGATCAGATAGGGAGGGTATGATGATGAATTCAAATGTTTTATACGCTCCTGCAAGGACTGCAAAAATAAAAAACTCATTCAAGCTGTTAATCATTTTTATGCTGCTGATCCCCAGCCTGATGCAGGCACAAGATACCAGACAGGACTCGTTGAATACAGTTTACCCTGGAGATGATTTCTCTAAGGTAGCTACTTCAATTGGCCAATTTCTTAAACTAGAATATGGTGCTGCAGGTGCCGCTCTGGGAGGTGCTTATACTGCACTGGCTCATGGGCCACAGTCCATGGCCTGGAATCCAGCTGGAATTACCACCACCATGGGCCCTGAACTCTATATGAGTAATAATGAGCTCTATGCTGGTATTACCAATAGTTTCTTAGGCTTCACCATACCTATTGGAGGAGGCAATACCCTGGGTCTTGTAGCTCAGTATATGAATTCCGGTGATATGGAGGTAACTACTCTCGATTTTCCTGATGGTACAGGGGAACAGTTCCAGGCAACCGGTCTGGCATTGGGAATGGCCTTTGCACGTCGCCTCACAGATAGACTTTCTGTAGGTGTCTCGGCAAAAATGATCCGAGAGACAATTTATCGTGAGTCTGCCAGTACTTTTGCCTTTGATATCGGGTCCAATTTTGATCTGGGCATCTATGGTATGGTCCTGGGTATGTCCATTCAAAACTTTGGTGTTGGGAGTCGATTTGATGGTCCCGATTTAAATCAACCACTTGACGTGAATGATGACTTTCAGAGTAGTCCCGTGCTTACCACACGCTTGCTTACTGAAGAATGGCCACTTCCTCTGGTATTTAGAGCTGGTCTGCGTATGGATTTGCTAGGTGGCAAGAGCCCCTGGCTACCCACACCAGTGCACCGCTTAAGTCTCCTGGTTGATGCCAATGATCCCTTTGATGCAGTTTTAAGGGGTGCAGTTGGCTTTGAATATAGTTTCGATGATATGCTCTTTCTCAGGGGTGGTTATAAGTTGAAATATGAATGGCCTGTGGAATACGAGGAATTCGAATATGTTCTTAATGGTGAGTATGATCTGGGAGAACCCTACATCGACTGGAACGATAATGGTGTACGTGATGCCAATGAAGACTTCGAAGATGGCCTGGCAGTAAAAACTGCTGAATTCACCGCCACCAGTTGGGATAGTTATTATGGCTCAGACAAATACTCATTGAGACGTTTTTCCATCGGTGCTGGTCTAAATTATAATCTGTACGGCACGAAATTGTTATTTGACTATTCATATTCAAATTATGGTATATTAGGCATGGTTCAGCAGGTATCTGTTGGATTTGGTTTTTAGTAGAAAATGAAAAGATTATTTGAAATTAGTTTGATCAGAAATACAGGAAAAAAAAGGGAAAAAAGATGAAGTCGCTATTTAAAGTTTTAATGATTACACTCGTGGCATGGTCGGCGTTTGCCGGATCGATTGAAGGACTCAATCATACCGACAATCTGTTAATGATTAAGGGTACACACCAGGTTGCAAACAGTGCAACTCAAGACCATGAAGCAGGTGCTTTAAGAGACCTCAGAAACGGTGATTTTGCATTGGCCTGCCAAGATGAAAACATGGGCCTTATTACGAATATGCTGAATTACATGTATTCTCCAGTTATCACATTACCTGCAGGAACCACTGTATTTTTTGACTTTTTTATCCGTGGAAGTTTTACTGATCCTAATGAATTTCCTGACGTTGATTATTGGGGTTGCGAAGTAACTCCCGATGGTGGTGCTACCTGGTATGCCATTTCCAATCCTTATGGCGATCCTGACGGTAGCAATTATGTTTATACTGATGCCCCTGGCGATTGGAGCAGTTTTGTACAGAGCTATACCGTTGATGGACTCATCAGTGATTATGCAGGTGGCGATGTCCAGTTTCGCTGGTATATGCAGACTGATGCAGATACACCAAGTGGTGAGGGCATCTTTCTGGATGATGTGAGTGTTGATGTAGATGGTGCTTCTGTTTTCTTTGCCGATTTTGAAGACGAAGATTTAACGGGTTGGGTATCTGTTGATGGTACTGCTGAACCAGCACATTTTCATCAGACCACCGTTGGTGCATTTGCTGGACAGTCCTGGGCTATGAATGATCCAGATATTGGTACAGCTGGTGGATATAATGATCACTGGTATCAAGTTTTAGATTCACCTGCACTGACCTTACCTGTGGAACAGGTCAACACCGTAACCTTCGTGCAGAATAGAAATGTTGAAGATCCTGCTGGTGCAACCACTCCCTATGATGGTTGGGATGGCATGAATGTTCGAATTTCATCTGATGGTGGAAGCAGTTGGACAGTATTGAATGATGTTTTACCAGCTTATAATTCATCTTCGCTCTATAGTTTTGGTTCTGAGTTTGGCGAAGGAGCCGGCATTGGTGGCTGGGGCGGAGCATCTGCTGGTTGGGAAGATGTGATCGTTACCATTCCTTCGAGTTATCAGAATCTTGAAGTAATAATTCGTTTTGCATTTGCTTCAGATCCTTCATATAGCACTGGACAAAGTGCTGGCATGTTTGGTTGGATCATCGATAATATTGATATTGCCGGAGTTGTCACCAACGATGGTGAAACCAGTGAAGGTTGGGTTGCAGCCTCAAATGTGCCAATTGCTGGCGATTTATGGCACCTCGTATTTGTAGGCTCCTTACCCGTTCCTGGTGGCTTAGCCGCAGACCCTGGAGATTCACAAGTAGCAGTGAGCTGGGCCGATCTAAATGAATCACAGGAAGTTACCTTTTCCTGGGGTGATGAGACCATGGAATCTTTTATCTCAAGTTCAGTACCATGGATTGGTGGTGAAGTTGCTGGGTCAGCATGGGCTGCACATTACAATGCGGCACAAACCACAACTCTCCATACCTTTTCCTATGTACTAAGCAGTGGTAACACAGCAACTCCTGGCTCCATTCTTCCCATTATTGTAACTGTCTGGAATGGCAGCTCGCAAATCATCTATGAGAGTGATCCAGTAACAGCGGCAGCCATGGATGAGCTTCAGGAATTTGACCTGAGTCCAGCTAATATCAGTGTCCAGGGCGGATTTTATGTCGGATGGGCTTATACAGATACAACAGCTCCTTTTGTAGCTCTTGATTCAGATAGTGAATATGCTGGTGAAGCTTATGGATGGCATCCAGAAGGTACCATGCTATCACTCACCGGTACTGGCATGGACGGAAATTATGCCCTCTATGCAGCTGGTATAACAACTTCAGAGGGTGGTTTCACCTATAACGTGTATCGTAGAACAGCTGGTACTGCTTTTGGCTTACCTCTAAATACTGCTCCCCTCAATGTGCCCTATTATACTGATGCTACTGCAGACAACGGTATCATGTATTATTATGCTGTCTCTGCAATTTCTGATGGCATGGAAGGACCTCTTTCTGATGAAGTGACAGCCATGCCTGAATCGCAGTCTGTTGTTGAAATTGCCTATGATGATGGTACTGCTGAATTTGGATTTAATATTGATTCTGGAAACTACCAGGCTGTAAAATTCACACCTGAAGGCTATCCAACACTTCTCAAACGTCTCAAGGTGTATATTCATGATACAGAAGCCTTTCCTTTTATTGGTCAGGTCTGGGACGATGACGGTCCAAATGGCACTCCTCACACCTCAATGAAAATTTTTGGTGAGAACGCTGCTGTAACAGGTTGGAATGTAGAGGACGTGACCACTGATTCGATCTGGGTCACCGGTGGTTCGGTTTATTTTGGTCTTAAAGAATTGCCTGGTGCTGCTTCAGTTGGTGCTGATACTGATGGTGGCTATAGTGGTAACTCTTATTACGGTCTCACTCAAACCGATGGCAGCATCATCTGGGACAATATGTCCGGACTGGGTCTGGAATATAATTTGATGTTCAGAATTGATGTGGATACAGCCTTTGTTCAGGTTGGAATTGAAGCGTTTGATCAAGGTGTTCTACCTACGGCATACAGCCTGGACCAGAACTATCCCAACCCTTTCAATCCCAGTACCGAGATTGCCTATACTCTACCCGAATCTGGAAATGTTGAGATAAAGGTATTCGATCTCAGTGGTAAGCAAGTAGATGTTCTGGTACAAGAACACCAGAGCGCAGGTTCATATAGACTCAGTATCGATGGATCTCATATGAGCTCAGGTATTTATATTTATACTTTGAACACAGGCAATGTACATCTCACAAGAAAGATGATATTGCTCAAATAGTAAAAGTTAGTTAAAGACTAAACGAGCTGAAGATCCAGAATAGGAAATTCAGCTCGTTTTGTTTACTGGGGGATAAGGAAAAGCATGAAAAATTTTATACTCACTAGTTTACTTCTAATGGCATCATTGGTTTATGCCGCATCCCCTGAAAAATCGGCCTATTATGGCGATCGCTTCCTTATCTGTCTGCAACCAGATATTGCGGTTGAAGAGATTGATTTTAAAAGTGGTGCCCCGGTAACTGGAATATCAAGCCTGGATAGACTCTTGTCCTTGCGGGAAATTGTGGTCATGGAACAATATCTTCCTGGCTCTACTCCAGACGATATGGATGGTGATATCATCCTTTCAAACGTATATCGTCTCAGCCTGGTTTCTGGACGCAGTGATCTTGAGCAGGTAATTGCAAACTTCCATGCGGATCCTAACGTATTGTACGCTGAACAAGAGGTGATTTATCGTCCTCTCTATACACCCAATGATTCACAGTTCGGAAACCAGTGGTATCTCCCTAAAATTAAAGCACCTGAAGCCTGGGATTTGTTTGATATATCAGGTGGTGTGTTGCCTGGTGATCGGGCCATCGTATTGGCCAGCGTTGATACAGGCGTGCAGTATACTCATCCAGACCTGAAGGATCGCATCTGGATCAATCAAGCTGAAATTCCCACTGACATATTTGTAGCTGTTGATTCAAATTCAGATGGGGTTGTTACTCCTGAAGAAGTTGGTAGCTATGTGACAGATTATGATGGCAATGGTACCACAAATCTTCAAGATGCTCTACACTCAACCTCGCCCTTTATGGATGGTCTCGATGCAGATGACTGGGACAACAATGCCTCCAGTTATATAGATGATTTATTTGGTTGGGATCCCGCTGGCACGACTAGCGGAAATGATCCTGACAATGACCCTATGGGTACCTTTACAGGACCAGCAGATTCTGGCAACAAAATGCATGGTACACATGTGGGAGGCATTCTCTCTGCTGCCACTGATAACGGTACAGGTATAGCCAGTACGATCTTTAATGGTTCATTAATGTGTGTCAAGGTACTCTATGATGAAAGTGATGGAGGTATTAACCTTGGACAGGTTGGGATACTATACGCAGCCAAAGCTGGGGCTGATATCATAAATTTGTCCTGGGGAGGAACAGGGTATAGTGCCACTGACCAGGCCAATGCCAATCTGGTATATGATACCTACGGTACACTTATTGTTGCCGCTGCTGGCAATGGTAATGATAATGGGACTCCATCAGATACACCTCATTATCCTTCTGGATATGACAAAATTGTCTCCGTAACCGCCCTGGGCAGCTCTGATAATTTTTCCTGGGCCAACTATGGTGATGAGATAGGCAATCCTGGACAAAATGGATACTTTTCAGGCATCAGTATCAGTGCCCCCGGTGAAAATATTCGGAGTACCGTATATACAACTGCTGGATCATATCAATCCTGGGATGGCACCTCTATGGCTTCACCCCTGGTAGCCTCTTGTTTTGGGTTGTTAAAAGCTACCCATCCAGAAGCCTCCAATGATTGGCTGGTCGACAATCTTCTGTCAAGTGCAGACTCCATTGATCATATCAATCCAAATTTTGCAGGTCAATTGGGTTCAGGTCGAGTCAATATCTTTAATTCTATTGCCCGATTAACATCTCCTCTATTGTCCTATAACTCATATAGCCTATCACTAACCAATGACAATGGGGACGGACTGCTTTCACCTGGTGAATCTGCACTGATGCGCATAAACCTGTTCAATAGTACGGGTTGGCTTGATGCACTTGATGTGACTACAGTTCTTCGTAGTAACACCGAATATCTAACCGTTACCGATAGTACTGCTAGTTATGGTGATATTAATAATGGCAATATTGGCGTGAATATTCTCGACCGTTATGGTTTTTCTGTGGATGAAGATTCTCCCTCTGGCCTATTGCCTATGGAGCTCGTGGTGACCACAAATGATGGCTCCGATGATCCCTACACCGTCACCCTGGAATTTGGTATTGATGTGAGTATCTGGCAGGCGAATTTCCCGCTAGCTTCCGCCATTATTAAAGGTGGCAATGCCGTAGTGGATCTTGATGGTGATGGAAGCAATGAAATCATTTATACTGCCTATGATAGCCTCCTCCATGCTGTAAATGCAGATGGGAACGAAATTGCCGGCTTTCCGGTTATGTTGAACTACCTGGCTGAGGCAACGCCTTCAGTGGGCGATATTGACAATGACGGTGATCTGGAAGTGGTCGTAGGTGGCCTGGATCGCAACCTATATGTTGTACAGCATGATGGTAGTGCAGAATCCATCCATGAGGCCCCGGGCTTTATGCTCGCACCATCAAGTTTATATGATTTTGATGGTGATGGAGATCTTGAAATTGTCAGTGTTTCTTATAATGATGAACTGGCAGTCATGCACCATGATGGTACAGCGCTGGAGAATTTCCCCTTGACTCTGGAGGGTAACATAACTGTGGGTGCAGCGATTGGTGATGTAAATGGTGATGGTGTTGTAAATATTGTCGTAGGCACCTGGGGTGATCGTCTCCACGCCATAAACCTCGATGGAACAGAGGCAGCTGGTTTCCCAGTTATCCTTGCTGATCGGGTTAGATCCGCACCGATACTTGCCAATATCGATGGCAGTACTGATGGGTCACTTGAAATACTTTTTGGAAGTGATGACAATAAGCTCCATGCCTATGATGGTGGGGGTAATGAGTTGTGGTTTGTTAATAGTGCTTCACAGAATATTCAAGCTGATCCTGCTGTTACGGATATGGATGGCGATGGAGATCTGGAAATTATCATTGGCGGGCTTGACCGTCTCATCTATGCCGTTGATCATACCGGTACATTTCTCGCAGGCTGGCCAGTAAGCACTGGTGGTGCCATCTATAGCTCACCTGCCATAGCTGACATTGATGATGATGGTGTGGCTGAAGTGTTTATCGGGTCAAATGATCGTTTTCTATATGGACTATACCTGGATGGATCAAATATTGGTGGTTTCCCTGTTGAGAATTCAGCCAATATACAAGGATCACCTTCGGTGGCTGATCTGGATGGTGATAGCGATCTGGAAATCATAGTAGGTTCAGATGACAACTTGCTGGTGATGGATATATCAAGTAATGGGGAAACTGCAAGCTATTGGCCAACCCACCGTGGTAATTTGCACAGGACGGGAGTGGAGCTCATAACTGTTGGTGTTGAGGAGCATCAAGGTTTGCCCGTGAGTCATAAATTATATGCAAACTACCCCAACCCATTTAATCCAACCACCTCAATAGCCTTTGATATAGGTGCAGCCACCCACGTGTCACTGCAGATCCTGGATATCCGCGGTAGGGTAGTAGAGGAATTGGTTTCCGCTCAAATGACTAGTGGAAGTTATCATGTCAAATGGAATGGAGAGCTTCGGGGAAGGCCTGCTGATGCAGGAGTCTACTTCTATCGTCTATCGACTCAGAATAGCGATCTCGTTCGTAAGATGACCCTTCTGAAGTAGCTAGGTTTTCGCCTGAACATCAGGGCATAAAAATGATTAAAGGGGAGTCTGGATTCAGGCTCCTTTTTTTTGTATCTGGACCAGCAAATTGACTCAACATTGCGTTGTTATTCGCACAGGCTAGATGGACGGTGGCAAGTACACTTCCATGGGCCTGAAACAATTCTGTAAAATCCTAAACGAAGTATAAATAATTTTCGCCTCCTCCTGGGGCAAAAAGTATTGAGTTTTGCCTGGGAATGGACATGAAATGATTATGTGGCGTTTGAGGGGATTGGAGACTACAGGAAATAATGATGATAACTATCTCCCTATGCATATTATTAACAACATCTTACTGTGTTTACAGGCAAGATCATTATATGGTTGTTAGGTGTGAGCAGAAGGGTATAGGTAATATTTCTGAGATAATTTACAAATAATTGTTGTGAAGAGGTGGTAAGCAGATTATTATCGCGCCGCTTTATGACAGGAGACGGGTATCACATGGCAAAACAGCCTCAATTTTTTTATTAAAAGTTGAATTTTAGTATTGCTGTGGCATAGGTACCCAAGTATATTTGCGAGCTTTCGAAAATGAGAGCGGAGAATGCGAATATTTCTCCTTGATATTTGAAAATTGGGTATGCACGGTCTAGGTCAATATGAGGTATCTCATTTGACGATACCGACAATTACAATGAGTTAAAAATAGTAAAATGAAATAGAGTCATAAACAAACTACAATGGAGAGTTTGATCCTGGCTCAGGACGAACGCTGGCGGCGTGCTTAACACATGCAAGTCTAAGGAGAACGAATTCTTCGGAATTTTATTAAACTGGCGAACGGGTGAGTAACGCGTAGACAACTTGCCCAAAGATTTGGGATAACACCGAGAAATTGGTGCTAATACCGAATAATATCACTTTGACCTCGGTCTTTGTGATCAAAGGTGGCTTCGGCTACTGTCTTTGGATGGGTCTGCGTCTGATTAGCTAGTTGGTGAGGTAATGGCTCACCAAGGCGACGATCAGTAGCTGGTCTGAGAGGATGATCAGCCACACTGGGACTGAGATACGGCCCAGACTCCTACGGGAGGCAGCAGTGGGGAATATTGCGCAATGGACGAAAGTCTGACGCAGCAACGCCGCGTGATCGATGACGCTTCAAGGAGTGTAAAGATCTGTCCTAAGGGAAGAATGGTTTCAAGTTGAATAAGCTTGATTCGTGACGGTACCTTAGAAGAAAGCGCCGGCTAACTTCGTGCCAGCAGCCGCGGTAATACGAGGGGCGCAAGCGTTGTCCGGATTCATTGGGTGTAAAGGGTGCGTAGGTGGATCAATAAGTTGGAATTTAAATCCCGCAGCTTAACTGCGGACCTGGTTCCAAAACTGTTGGTCTTGAGTTCGAAAGAGGAGAGTGGAATTCCTAGTGTAGCGGTGGAATGCGTAGATATTAGGAGGAACACCAGTGGCGAAGGCGGCTCTCTGGTTCGATACTGACACTAAGGCACGAAAGCGTGGGGAGCAAACAGGATTAGATACCCTGGTAGTCCACGCCGTAAACGATGAGTACTTGGTGCTGGAGGAATTCAACCCCTTCGGTGCCGGAGTTAACGCGTTAAGTACTCCACCTGGGGACTACGGTCGCAAGGCTGAAACTCAAAGGAATTGACGGGGGCCCGCACAAGCGGTGGAACATGTGGTTTAATTCGAAGCAACGCGAAGAACCTTACCTAGCTTTGACATGTCAGTGAAAATTCGGTGAAAGCCGAACCCTCCAAGAGCTTGCTCGAGGACACTGTCACAGGTGGTGCATGGCCGTCGTCAGCTCGTGTCGTGAGATGTTGGGTTAAGTCCCGCAACGAGCGCAACCCCTATCGATATTTGCCATCAGGTTATGCTGGGCACTATATTGAGACTGTACGCGCAAGCGTGAGGAAGGTGGGGATGACGTCAGGTCAGTATGTCCCTTACAGCTAGGGCTACACACGTGTTACAATGGCCGGTACAGAGGGTCGCGAAGCCGCAAGGTGGAGCCAATCCCAAAAAACCGGTCTAAGTTCGGATTGGGGTCTGCAACTCGACCCCATGAAGGTGGAATCGCTAGTAATCCCGGATCAGCACGCCGGGGTGAATACGTTCCCGGGCCTTGTACACACCGCCCGTCACGCCATGGAAGTTAGTAGTGCCGTAAGCCAGTGGCCTAACCCCTCGGGGAAGGAGCTGTCAATGGTAAGACCGATGACTAGGGCGAAGTCGTAACAAGGTAGCCGTACTGGAAAGTGCGGCTGGATCACCTCCTTTCTAAGGAGCCAGCGGAGCGCAAGCTCCAGCTAGGTTGAGCATATTACCAAAACCTGCATACCCTTTTTCTTTTAATGATTTCCAATGGAAGTTATTAAAAGAACCCCGGCATAGCTCGCAGAGCGAAGCTTGGGTTATATATATATTGTTTTTTTACAATGATCCTTTGTTGGATTTGAGTCTGGATACAGACGGCGAGTTATGGGCCTATAGCTCAGGTGGTTAGAGCGCACGCCTGATAAGCGTGAGGTCGATAGTTCGAGTCTATCTAGGCCCACTATAACAACAAAGGGGCTTTAGCTCAGTTGGGAGAGCGCCTGGTTTGCAACCAGGAGGTCATCGGTTCGATCCCGTTAAGCTCCACATTGATAGTTCTTAGGAATTATCGAGATCTTTGACAAGTTGGGAAAAAGTAATGAATACTAATGTATTTATACATGAGTAGCCGCAATTATGCGCATTAGATATTAGAATACAAATACAGATACAAATGATCAGTATTATTTGATCAAGCTACTAAGGGCGTACGGTGGATGCCTAGGCACAAGAAGACGATGAAGGACGTGGTAAGCTGCGATAAGCCTCGGAGAGATGCAAACTATCTTTGATCCGGGGATTTCCGAATGGGGAAACCCAGTACAGGTCATGCTGTACTACTCCCTCCCGAATATATACGGAGGGTAGAGTCAACGGAGGGAATTGAAACATCTTAGTACCTTCAGGAAAAGAAATCAAAATGAGATTTCCGGAGTAGCGGCGAGCGAAACGGAAACAGTCTAAACTTGAACTGTGTCAAACCTGCAAGTGTTGCAGTTCAGGGGTTGTGGGATAATTCTAGATGGGTTTGCAGACCCGTCGGGAAGTCAAAAATCCAATTGTTAATTGAAGGACCTGGAAAGGTCTGCCATAGAGGGTGATAGCCCCGTAAATGAAAACATTTGGACTTCCTGGGAATTATTCCCGAGTAGGGCGGAACACGAGAAATTCCGTTTGAATCTGGGTAGACCACTATCCAAGACTAAATACTCTCTTGTGACCGACAGTGAACTAGTACCGTGAGGGAAAGGTGAAAAGTACCTCTGACGAGGAGTGAAATAGAGCCTGAAACCGTATGTCTACAAGCGGTCGAACCGGAATTTAGTTCCGGAACGGCGTGCCTTTTGCATAATGAGCCTGGGAGTTACTCCTATGTTGCAAGGTTAAGGAACATATCCGGAGCCGTAGCGAAAGCGAGTCTTAATAGGGCGAATAGTAACATGGGGTAGACCCGAAGCTGAGTGAGCTTACCATGGTCAGGATGAAGCTGTAGTAAAATACAGTGGAGGTCCGAACCAGGATGGGTTGAAAACCGTTTGGATGAACTGTGGTAAGGGGTGAAAGGCCAATCAAACTCAGCGATATCTGGTTCTCTTCGAAATAGCTTTAGGGCTAGCGTCGGTACCGAGTGTTACGGGGGTAGAGCACTGAATGGGCTAGGGGTCCCACAAGATTACCAAACCCAATCAAACTCCGAATACCGTAACATGCTTACCGGCAGTCAGGCAGTGGGGGATAAGCTTC
>JADHVL010000007.1:87500-154181 GCA_016784025.1 Fidelibacterota bacterium
AACACTCACTTTATTAATGGCTAGTATTAGTCATGGACAAAACATTGTCGTAACTGCTCAACCAGACCTGGCGGAATGGGACATTATTTACTTGACGGATTTTGATTTTGAGAATGGTCAGAATAATCCACTCATTTTTGGATATCGCATTTCTGTTGATGACGAATCCTATCCCGTTGAGAATGTAAACTTGACCCTGAATATGACCGCCAATGTCCCGTCTTTGGATCTAAACAACGAAGTGTTGTTCAATGCTCAGGTAAACATGACATTACTGGCTCCTATCTATATTACAAATAGAGATTTGGACAGAAATGTCGAGAGCCGGGGAATCAATGACGAAGCCGGTAATCAGATCAATTTTGATAGCTTTACTCTTGATATGATTGATTCTGACGAGATGGATGGCCTAATCAACACTATCATGACCCTTGGCTCAATGCCTTCAGGTAATTACTCCTTCACCCTTTTAGTAGATGCACCAGGCTATACATTCACTCCAGAAGGTTTTGAACCCAATAAACAGATTTCAATTGTTGCTCCTGCCAATATTGATCTCATTTTTCCATCTCTTGGTTATGAATTTGTAAGTGACACCTATCCTGTATTTGAATGGAACTCCACAGGTTGTGATAACTATTTCATTCGAATCTGTGAATACAACCCGATTCAACACAGTTCGCCAGAAGATGCCATGCAAAGTGAAGCTTCTTATCCCTATCCAGATAATGGTACATTTGTATCTGTGGGAACCAATGCACAATTGGATTACTCTTCCGTTAATGGTCGGCCACTTGAAGTTGGGAAGGCCTACGCCTGGCAGGTTAAAAAAGTTTGTAGTACCACCGGGAATGACCAGGAATTTTTCAGTGAAATCTATGGATTTACCATTTCAGAGGCTGGCCAGAGCATTACACCATGCCAGCAACAACTAAGAAATGTGCTCGGCGATAGCCAGTATAATGTCTTATTCGGTTCCAATGGCCCCTTAGAGGGATATGGTGAGTGTGCCGAGATTACCCTTGACGGGGAAAATTTAAATACAACCGATTTCGGAGCGCTTCTGGTTCAGCTTATGAGCGGAGCCTATGAAATTGAGAGCATCACGACACAATAGGGGTTTAAAATGAAGACTATTTCAAAAGTTTCTTTAATTACCATTCTTCTTGCCCTCGTGTCGATGACCGCCGTGGCGCAAGAGCCGATTGGTGTAATAGCAAAATCAAGCGGAACGACCTTTCATAAAAAATTCAACGCAGACGAATATTCTCCCAATGCAATCATGGGAACTCAGCTAAAGAATAATGACTGGATAAAAACAGGTGACGATGGGTTTGTTGCAATTTTCTTTCTTGATGATAAAAGTCAGATCAAGGTCAAAGGGAACTCCGAAATGGAGATTTTGGCTGCTGTTGAGCGCGGAAAAATATCCAAAACTATCTCCCTGGATTATGGAACTGTCAAAGCCACTGTGAACAAGCAGAAGGGCGAATTTCGAATTGTTACTCCCACATCAGTTGCTTCCGTGAAGGGAACAGAATGGTGGGTTGAGAGCGACGAAAATGGAGATATCTTCATTGTTGTCGAAGGAGTGGTTGAGGTTGAGAATCTTGTTAGTGGTACCGTTCAGAATGTTGGACAAGACGAAACGGCTACCTCAAATCCCGATGGATCGGTAGAGGTTGAAGAAACCAATGACGAGGATATCCCCGATGATCCAGACGACGATGAAGAAGACGAGGAGACAGGTAGTACTATCCATGAACTTCGCATCCGTATGGTCAACGATGAAACCAATTCAGAAAAATTTATAATCATAGAATACGCCGAATAATAAGCGCCTAGACGGATTAACATATTATGAAGCGACTACTTGCAATATTGCTGGTGGGGGTTGGAATAAATGGTTTCGCCCTTCAATCTGATGGCGAACTGATCCACATTGCCCCTCGGGAAGCCGTTGAAGGTAACACCCTGACTCTTGATGCTATCTATACTGGCGACTTGGATGATATTCAATCTGCCAAGGTTTTATATCGTCTCGCTGGACAAGTGGGATATCTCGAAGCAGAGATGAGCATAGGAGATGTCAAACTTTCCGGTGATTTGCCAGGAGAAATTATAGGCGCTCCAGGTATTGAATATGTAATTGTCGTTAGCCTTATGGATGGTGGCCTGGTTGCTTTCCCAATAAGTAGTGATCCACTTTCCGATCCACAGTTTGTCGCTGTTTCAGAAGCAAGTCTTGCTGATGTTGCATCTGGTGGAGGGGGTGAGAACTTTGGGCAGCTGATTATTTTGACACCGGACCCAGGTACAATCATGTCTTTCGGGGATCCCATGATTGTGGCAGTCTCTCTGTTTAATCTCGATAATGTCGATATCAATTCGGTTCGAGTGACATTTGATAATGCCGATGTAACCGCTTATTCGATGATCACTACAGATCTAATCACTTACAAACCTGATGCCCTAAGTGCTGGCAAGCATACCATTTTTATAGAAGTATCTAATATTTATGGTGTTCGATTGTCGTCAACATCATGGAGCTTTGACGTTCAGAGCCAGGCTCAACAGATCTTTCATATGAAAGTGAATGGCAATTTAAATGTGAGCCATAGAGCAGATTTAATTAATATCAGTTCAGCTAATGTTGATACAGTTATTGCTGGCGATTCAGTTTCAGTAGCCAACTATACACCCACATCTCAATCCGTCACCCGTGTAGATTTTTCAACAAATGTCAATTTTGATTGGGCCAAAGTTAAACTTTTTGCAAATATAACCTCAAAGGAAGACGCCGGTCTGCAGCCACAAAATCGATATGGTATGAAAGTCAGAACCTCGTGGTTGAAATACGCCTTCGGTGATGAGACTCCTATGATGAACCGTCTCGCCCTCTGGGGCAAACGAGTTCGCGGCCACAATATTGATGCCCGTTTTAAATACTTTAATTTGCATGTGGTCTCTGGACAAACATCTCGAGCTGTCACTGGTACGGCTTCGTTTGATACCACAGGCTCTGAATGGAAAAGGTCAGGTTACAGCTTTGAACGAGGCTTGTTTGCCATCCGACCCAGTTTCGGATCAGGCAAAAATTTCCAACTAGGGTTGTTTTATGTACACACCCGGGATAGTATCAATACAGTCCCCTTGAGACCAGACGATTGGGACGCCAGCACTTTTTCTGAAGAATTTATCACTGACAATGGAACGGTGGTGGTTGGATTTGGGGATGATACTTACACCCTCAATGGTGAATCTCGCGATATTCAATATTTTTTGAGTGGAAATAATCCTGAAGATAACATTGTCGTCGGATCAGACATCAAGTTGGCGCTTGATGATCATAGATTTGTTCTGGAGGGCAGCGCAGCCTTTTCCCTCTACAACAGAAATATTATAGATGGAGCACTTACTCGAGACGACCTGGATACCTATGGGCTTCTATCAGATTCCACTGCTGATGATACACTCGGAACCGGTTCAATCGATTTACCCCTGGCCACACTGGATGATGCAGTATCTGGAATGGGACTCAACTTCTTGCTCACCGATGGTAAGTTTGACCCACAAAATTTGGCGGAGTATTTCATCCTCAACGAAAATTTGACCCTGCCAATTGATCTGGACAATCTCGATAAAGGTAATACGTTTAAAGCTCTTACCACGCTGGCCCTGCACTTTGCAGCCAAAATGAATTATTACGGCAACTTCATCCATGTGGATTATCACCACGTGGGTCCTGGATATAAAGCATTGGGTAGCCCCGTTCTTCGTCTTGATGGTAAGGGTTGGAATGGCTGGAAGATCACAGATAAGGTCCGTATGTTAAACAATATGCTGTATCTGAATCTGGGATGGGAGCTGTATAAGAATAACACCATTTCACAAGACTTAGAAACCGATCCTCGACTTGCTCAGAATTCATATAGCGGTGGCCTAACACTCAATCCTGGTCGTGGACTTCCCACTGTTACTACCAATATGAAATATTTTACCAGAAACAATAATGTTAATGATACCACCCATACCACACAGTATGTGGGTGATGATACACTACTCATCATCATCGATGATAGGGAATTAAACGAATCCTTAAGTTCCAATGTTAATATCACCTATTTGGTAACAACGGGTCCACTGGATAATACCGTTTCGTTCAACATGATGCGCTCAAATATGGATAATATTGTAATTGGTCGAGAAGGCTTACTGCGTACTTCAAATCTATATGGTTTGAATCTCAAATCCGACTGGATGATCCCGCTTACCACAACCCTTTCCATTCGTAATAATCGCAATCAGCTTTATGAAACAACGGATCCCAATCATCAAACCAATACCTTTAATACCTATCGTTTAGGAGCGGGGTATCGACTATTTGGTGGTAACCTGGTGTTACGCAGCAGCCTTCAATACATGACGTTTGAATCTGAAAAATATGTAGAAGAAGAATTGGTCTCCAGCCTGAAAACCCAAACAAATTTACAGGCAAATGCCCAGTACACATTCATGCCAATCACTATTGGAAGCTCAACCGTGAAATCTCGAGTTATTGGAAGCTTCGAACAGCGCAAGTATGTCAGTGATTACACCGATTATTCTGATAATACGATTTCAGCGCGACTTGAGATGACTTTTTAAACAACCGAAATAATAAAAATCGGGGAATAGTATGCTGAAAAAACACGGTATCGGAGTTTTATTTACTTTTATCGCTATCGTTTTAGCAATATTGGTACAAGTAATTGGACTGTTTGATCTGGCTAATTATAAAATGCTGGACTACAGCTATCAGGTCAGGGGTCCACTTTCATCCTGGGCAGCCCACCAGGACAATCCAAATGATAGTTTAGATGTCATCCTCATTGATGTTGATGATGAGAGCTTTCGCCTGTTAGCTGACTATGGTTGGCCCTATCCCCGTGGAAAGATTTGGGACGCTGCCATCGTGAATCTGGCCAATGCCGGTGCCAAGGTAATTGTATTTGATATTCAGTTCGATTCCCGTGATGCCCATACAGCTAATGTTTTGTCTGTTTTTAACGGTGTCCTCCCTGAAGGTTACAGTGATGGCGATGTAGAAATTGCCGATGCCATTGAATATGCCCGGAGTAAGGGTACCGAAATAGTCATGGCTTCTACCATCAAGACTGAACTATCAAGCATTCCACCACAAATGTTGGTGACGCCAAACGAACACATCATGCAAGTGAATCCAGATCACGGTCTCGTTGATATTGATGAGGATAAGGACCATTTTACGCGTAGATATCCAGTATTTGGTGCCATGGCTCATGAACCGGATGTGTGGCGTCCTTCTCTGGCAGTGAAAGCCGTCAAATATTTTCTTGAGATAGATGATGATCCCGGTTTGACCTATGATTTTGATATAGGTGAATTTACTTACGGTCCTCTTACTATCCCAACCTACGGATCTGATTATCCCGGCTTCCTTACCAATATATACGGGCCGGCATCCCATGCTCGAATTGGAGAATCCGAACCCTGGCAAACCTTTCAACGCTTCCCCCTTGTTTGGATTATTGATACGGATGATTTTGACCTACCTGCCGCTGAGGAAGACACAGACTGGATGTCCAACTTTGATCCGACAAGTGGCTTCAACAGCATGATGGCAATGATGGATCCAACATTTGAAGTAATGGCCAGCCCTTTTAAGGATAAGATTTGCATCATAGGTGTGTCGGTTGAGGTCATGCATGACTATAAGTCTACAGCATTTTTTGATTATCTCGGAGCCCCGACACTCATGCCGGGATTTGAGTATCATGCCAATGCGACCCAGACACTCCTGGATGAAAACTTTGTGCATGTGTTGGGAAACACCATTGAATTCACGTCTGATTCAGCCCTGACACACATTCTTCTTGTCATCATTTGTGCCCTTCTTGCCTATCTGATCATTGCCTTCCTGGACCCACTCTGGGGAGCCATTATGATAGGATTGGAAGCGACTGTTTTATTTAGCATCAGCGTTGGCATGTTTACCACAGATCACCTGTGGTTCTTCAAATGGATTAGCGGCAATTCAGAAAGTATATTGATTCCTCCACCGGGTGAAACCCTCTTTGTCCCAATCATGGCCCCACTAGTTGTCATGGGATTAACCTATCTAATCAATGTTTTGTACAGGTTCATCCTTGAACAGCGAGATAAACATTTCTTGAAAGATACATTTGGCACATACATAGCACCCGAACTTATAGATAAGATGTATGAAGAAAAACAGGAACCAAAACTAGGAGGAGATGCTGGAGTACATACCGCCTTCTTTACTGACATTCAAAGTTTTTCGGCCTTTTCAGAGAAATTATCCGCCGAGGAGGTTGTGGAATTACTCAATGAGTACTTAACTGAGATGACTGATATTCTCCTGGAAAATAAGGGTACCTTAGATAAGTATATTGGTGATGCCATCGTTGCATTTTATGGCGCTCCTGTACCCGTTGAAAATCACGAACACATGGCGTGCCTTACAGCTATTAATATGCAGTTGGGACTTGATGTCCTGAGGAAAAAATGGCAGTCAGAGGGAGATCGCTGGCCTGATATCGTCCACAATATGCAGAATCGCATCGGTATCGCAACCGGTGATATGGTCACTGGAAATATGGGATCCGCCATGCGTATGAACTATACCATGATGGGTGATATTGTGAACACTGCAGCACGCTTGGAGTCTTCGGCAAAGCAGTATGGAATATACATTCAGGTCGCTGAATCAACTTATCTTGTCGCCAGGGATGGCTTCGAATGGCGGCAACTTGACTATGCCATCGTCAAGGGAAAAAATGAACCAGTATATGTCTACGAACTCATGTCAACCAAAGGCAACCTTCCTGATGGATATGCAGAGTTGCTGGAAGCATATCACAAAGCACTGGATCTTTTTAGATCTCAAAAGTTTGAGGCAGCCTTGGAAGCATTCATACATTCAGATACCCTGGAAGATATGTTCCCAGGTCGAAACACAAATCCCAGTCGTGTCTATATAGATCGCTGCAAAATCTTTCTTGAGGATCCACCCGGGGAAGATTGGGACGGTTCTTGGAGACTTACCGAGAAATAGTCCAACAGATATACTCCTGCTTCCTTCAAAGATTAGTGTTTGCTCAACTTGATCTGCACATATTTTGGAGCCATGAATACTACTGAACAAATTCGGGGAAAAATATTATGGGCTGACGATGAGATTGATCTTCTCAGATCCCATGTTATGTTTTTAGAGGGTAAAGGTTTTCAGGTCACAACAGTGACCAATGGAGACGATGCCATCGCTCTGTGTCAGAATAACAGATTCGACATCGTCCTGCTGGATGAAACCATGCCCGGCAAAGATGGGCTTGAGACCTTGTCCATTCTAAAAGCTGAATTTCCTGCGCTTCCCATCATCATGATCACAAAGAATGAAGAAGAAAAGCTCATGGAAGAGGCCATTGGGAGCAAAATTTCTGATTACCTCACCAAGCCTGTAAATCCATCACAGATATTGCTTGCCATCATCAAAACTCTGGAAAATCGACAAATCAAACAGGACGCCGTATCAGGTCAGTACATGAGTGCTTTCGCAGATCTCGCCTTCAATATCGAAGACAATCCTGGCCCTGCGGATTGGATAAATATCCATAACCAGTTGTCTGCCTGGGAGCTTGAGCTGGATGATTATCCTGATCTTGGATTTGATGAGATGCTTCTGCAACAGCAACACGAAGCCAACGATCGATTCACCCGGTTTATAAAATCCAATTATGAAAACTGGGTCAATGTTTCAGCTGACAAACGCCCCACGCTTTCTCCAGATGTCTTCTCAACCGCTGTAAAACCACTCCTGGAACAAGATAAAAAAGTGCTCATGCTGATTATTGACTGTATGCGCTGGGATCAGTGGCTCACACTGGAACCACTCCTCTATAATGATTATCAGATTAAACGTGATGGATACTTTTCGCTTTTACCAACCACAACTGAATACAGTCGCAATGCCATATTCAGTGGTCTTTTTCCCGACGATATGCAAAGATTTCATCCAGAGTGGTGGGGGGGAACTGATGAACACAGCCTCAATCGTCATGAAGCAGCGTTTTTGCAGGAAAATATTAAAAGATCCGGTCTGGAGTTGAAACCAGAAGCCAAATATAAAAAGATTATCACTAACCGTGAAGGCATTCAATTTGGAAAACAATTTGGATCCTGGGGCAGCCAGAATTTAGTGACGCTTGTGGTCAATCAGGTTGATCTATTGGCTCACCGCCGAACTGATTCACCCCTCCTGCGTGAACTCTTGCCAAATGAGGCCAGCTACAGGGAGATCGTGAGAGCCTGGTTTAATAATTCCTGGATCAAAGATGTGCTATCCACGGCGGCAAAAATGGGTTTTCATGTTGTCATTACCTCTGATCATGGCAGTGTAAGAGTCCAACAACCCTCTCAAATTCTTGCTGATCGTGAAGCCTCCACCAATCTCAGGTTCAAACAGGGTCGCAACTTGAAGCCCAGCACCAAAGATGCCTGGTTTCTGGATAAACCTGGCAGACTCAGAATCCCTTCAACCATTCAAAATGATACGCTGGCCATTGCCCAGAAAATGTATTATTTCCTCTATCCCAATAATTACCGAAAATATCAAAATAAGTTTACCGATACTTACCAACATGGTGGATTGAGTATGTGGGAAATGATTATTCCTCTGGCCCATCTGGAACCCAAATGATCCATCAATACCATTTTAAAACCCATGGCCCTGAGGAAACGAATCAACTAGCCCAAAGTTTAGCAGCTCAACTTGAGCCCGGTGATATCCTCGCCATGAGCGGAAACCTGGCTAGTGGAAAAACCACTTTTACTCAGGGATTGACCACTTTCTTCGAAATAAAAGAGTATGCCCTAAGTCCGACTTTTACCTATATCAATGAATACCACGGTGCACATCAGGATATCATTCATATAGATGCCTACCGGCTCAATAGTGGAGAAGAATTGATTTCAATGGGGATTTGGGAATATTTTGACTCAGGAGCCATCGTTATCATTGAGTGGGCAGATATCGTTGCTGGAGCCATCCCCGAGGATGCATTTGGTTTGAGTTTTCGTGTCATTGAAGGTGAAGAAAATGGACGGGAAATTTTGATCCATTCACCGCGAGCCCTGGAGCTAAACCTGTGATCATCGCCGGCGATACTTCCTCTGTTATATGTTCTGTAGCCATTTCAGATAAGGGCACAGTTCTGTGGGAGAAAGAAGCCACGGGTGGACAGATACATATTGAAAAGTTATCCCCCTTTTTAAAAGAAGCCCTGGATTATTGTAAGTCAGTAGGAATGCATCCAGATGCGCTGGCAATAGCCATTGGACCTGGAAGTTTTAATGGATTGCGCATTGGTTTGGCTACCATGAAAGCGCTAGCAGTGGCACTGGAACTGCCACTTATACCGATTCCTACCACTGACGCATTGGCCTATGGGATGGCGGACCAGTTAAGCGGAAAGTCACGGGCGGTTATCTACTCCCATCGAAATTTTGTGCATTACGCTGATTATGATTTTTCGACTTCCAAAACAATTATCACACCTGAGTTTAAATACGGGGCCTGGGATCAGCTCCACGAAGGGCAGATAGACCACTATTTTGGTAAGGCTGATCGAGGTTTTGATACCTGGCTAAAGGGAGCAGAGGCTCTAGAGGTACAATCGAAATTTGTACATATTGAAGCAAAGGCCTCATTTGTCGCCCTTTTAGCCGAATCTCGCACTGATATGGGTATACGTGACATGGATGAGCTCGAACCTCTTTATAATGCCGTCTATGAAGCAAAAAAGTGGGTTCCCCCTCAATTCTGAGGTAGCTACGGAATAGCATGTATATATGAATCCCTTAGGCTGGGATTATATGAATTACAAATTGGTCTAACTTGCTTTGTAGGTTATTATGTATCAGGGTTAAATACCTGTTAAATATCGAGGATTTTGAATGAGTTGGTTTCGACGAAAAGATAAAAATATTCAGACTGAAAATTCTGAAAAGAAGGACATAAAAGAAGGCCTCTGGGTGAAATGTCCCAGCTGCCGCCAGATCTTATATAAAGCGGAGTTGATGCAGAGCAACAATGTTTGTTACAAGTGTGGATATCATTTTAGAATTCCCGCTGCCAGCTATATAGATCTTTTGTTGGATACTGATGGTCGTCAACAGCATTTCCAAGGCATCAAGCCCCTTGATCCCTTAAAATTTAAAGCCCAAAAAAAGTATAGTGACCAAATCACTGCTGCACAGCAAAAGACAGGTCACAATGAGGCAGTTCAGGTTTATGAAGGACTCATTTTCGAGAAACCAATTGTCGTGGCCGTGATGGACTTCTCCTTTATTGGTGGCAGCATGGGATCTGCTGTGGGTGAGCTGCTGGCAAAATCTGCTGATCTAGCCAGAGAAAAGAAAATACCTCTAATCATTGTTTCGGCATCTGGGGGAGCACGTATGATGGAGGGAGCCTACTCCTTGATGCAAATGGCTAAAACTTCTGCCAAGCTCAGCCAATTGGCAGATGCGAAAATTCCATATATCTCCATAATGACTGATCCTACCACTGGTGGAGTTACAGCAAGTTTTGCCATGCTGGGTGACGTAAATATTGCAGAACCAGGAGCACTCATTGGCTTTGCTGGTCAGAGAGTTATTAAGCAGACCATTGGTGCTGATTTACCAGAAGGTTTTCAGCGGGCTGAATTTCTGTTAGAAAAGGGTTTCCTTGATTTGATCGTCTCCCGAGATGATCTCAAGAAGCAAGTCGCAGAAATTTTAGATATTCTTCATGCAAAAGCCTAAAATTCTACTTACCAATGATGATGGGATAAATGCTCCAGGAATCGTAACCCTGGCTGAGTCGCTATCGGATTTCGCAGATATATCTATTGTTGCACCTCTTTCAGAGATGAGTGCCATGGGTCATGCGATAACCATTTCAGATCCTCTCAAAGTGACCGAAATATTTAAAGATGACCAGCATTTTGGCTGGGCTGTCGGTGGAACACCGGCAGATTGTGTGAAATTGGCAATCAACGGTGGGCTGGTGGAAAAACCAGATCTAGTCATATCGGGTATTAACCAGGGTGCAAATGTGGGTGTAGATATCATCTATTCAGGGACTGTCTCTGCCGCCTATGAGGGCACCATACTGAGTATTCCATCCATGGCTATCTCATTAGATTCATTTGTGCAGAAGGACTTTACCGCAGCTGGTAAGGTCGCCCATATTATGGCCGAAAGAATTCTCAAGGAAGGTTTACCTGAAGGCACACTTCTGAACGTGAATGTCCCGGCTGGAGAATACAGTTCTTTTAAAGGCTTCTCCGTAACCCGCCAGGGAAGTGGTACCTATAAAGAAACCATGGACAGACGGGAAGATCCTCGTAAACGTATCTATTATTGGTTGTCCGGTACCCGTACTTATGAAAATTCTGATCCAGATATGGATGAGAATGCTGTGCGAGCAGGATTCGTGACACTCACACCACTTCACTATGAACTCACCAACACAGGCTATATGCAAGCATTAGAATCCTGGGAATTGAATTTAGGGTAACTGACCATGCATGAATTAGTATTGATTTTAGATTTTGGCTCTCAGTATACTCAGCTCATTGCCCGTCGCATTCGCGAAGAGCAGGTCTACTGTCGCATAGAGCGTTCCGATTTGAGCGCAACTGAGATAAAACACATGGGCGCAAAAGCTTTGATCCTCTCCGGTGGTCCCAATAGCATTTTTGAAGCGCAAGCTCCCCAGGTTGATCCAGCAATTTTTGATTTAGAGATACCCATACTTGGTGTTTGCTATGGTTTGCAGATCATGGCTCAGCATTTCAAAGGCAATGTGATTCCTGGGGAAACCAGAGAATACGGTCCCATGGGAATCTCATTCCCAACACCAAGTCCCTTATTTGAGGGGGTGAGTGAAGGATCGCAGGTTTGGATGAGCCACGGTGACCACGTAGAAAGTATTCCTGAAAATTTTAATATTATAGCCCACTCCAGTGGTGATTTGATCGCTGGTATATCTAATCAATCAAAAGCATTTTATGGTGTTCAGTTTCATCCTGAAGTGAACCACACGGTACAGGGTCAAACCATTATCAGTAATTTTTTATTCAAAATTGCTGACTTCAATCGTGACTGGACCTCATCCAGCTTTGTTGAAGATGCGATCAAAGAAATTCAGGCCACTGTAGGTGAAGGGAAAGTATTACTCGGTCTAAGTGGGGGAGTGGATTCTTCTGTATTAGCGTTCCTCATGCATGAAGCCATCGGTGACAATTGTGTGCCGGTATTTATCAATAATGGCCTCCTGCGTAACCATGAAACCGAAGAAGTAAAATCTCTTTTTCAAACCTCCCATGTAAAAATATATCAACATGATTATACTGACGCTTTCCTCTCAGAGCTCGAAGGAGTAACTGAACCAGAAAAAAAGCGAAAAATTATTGGGCGAGTTTTTATTGAGGCTTTTGAAGAAGTGGCTCGTGAGATCGAGGGAATTGACTTCCTGGCTCAAGGCACACTCTATCCTGATATCATAGAGAGTGGAGCCATAACCGGACATGCCGTAACTATTAAGAGCCACCATAATGTGGGTGGTCTTCCCGAAAAGATGTCCCTAAAGGTTATAGAGCCTTTCAAGGAATTGTTTAAAGACGAAGTTCGGGCAGTAGGTCGGGTATTGAATGTGCCTGCAAAGATTATTGGTCGCCATCCCTTTCCTGGTCCTGGTCTGGCAGTGCGCTGTCTGGGTGCAGTTAGTGAGGATCGCTTACGCATATTAAGAGCAGCTGATCAAATATTTATAGACACTCTCTATGAAACTGGGTGGTACGACAAAATATGGCAGGCTTTCACCGTTTTACTTCCCATTCAAACAGTGGGAGTTATGGGGGATAAGCGTACATATGAAAACGTGCTAGCCATTAGGGCGGTTCACAGTTTGGATGGAATGACAGCTGATTGGGTCAGAATTCCATATGAGATCATTGCAGATATATCCAGCAAAATTGTTAATTCAGTGAGTGGCGTAAACCGGGTTGTTTATGATGTGACCTCCAAGCCACCTGGAACTATTGAGTGGGAGTAGCATTAAATTCCTGACTCCATTTGTTAGCAGAAAACTATAGTAGGTAAATTATGTGTGGAATAGTTGGTTACATCGGTAAGAATAATGCAATTCCTGTTGTCATTCAGGGCTTGCAGAGATTGGAATACAGGGGCTACGACTCCTGCGGTATCGCCATGATGGATTCTGAAAAAATGATTCTGGAAAAAGTGACTGGCAAAGTCGAGGAATTGCAGGGGCTTTTGGCCCGGCAGAAAACGAACAGTTCCGTGGCTATCGGCCATACACGCTGGGCTACACATGGTCCTCCCACTTTTTCAAATGCCCATCCCCACACCAGCCAGGACGGAAAAGTAGCGCTGGTTCACAATGGTATCATCGAAAATTACAAAGTACTCAGAGATGGACTGATTAACGATGGCTACGAATTTAGCAGCGAGACAGATACAGAAGTAATAGCCGCATTGGTTAGTCAGGCATATCACGGAAACCTGGAACATGCCGTTAGGGAGGCACTCTCACATGTTGTGGGTGCTTATGGTCTGGCTGTAATCCACACAGATGAACCTGAAAAAATTGTATGTACTCGCAAAGGTGCACCCCTCATTATGGCAGTGGGTGAAGATGAATTCTTTGTGGCGTCTGATGTGGCTGCCATTCTCAGTTATTCTAAGGATGTCATATACCTTGATAATGAGGAAATAGGTATACTTACCCCTGATGGAGTGACGACCTATTCTGGTTCTGATGAGCCCATAGACAAAAAAATTCACAAAATTACTTTCAACCTGGAAGAAATAGAGAAGGGTGGCTATGAACACTTCATGCTAAAAGAGATTTTTAGCCAACCCCAGACTATTTATGATGCCATGCGGGGTCGCTTACTCCCTGAGACTGGAGATGCCTTCCTCGGTGGAATAGATCATATGATTGGCTCAATACTACATGCAGATCAACGCTATTTTACGGCCTGCGGGACATCCTGGCACGCCGCGCTTATTGGTGAGATGATGTTTGAGCAATTCGCTCGGATACCATGCGAAGTTGAGTATGCCAGTGAATTTCGTTATCGAGAACCCCTGGTTGATGCAAAATCCATCGTATTCGCCATTAGTCAGTCAGGAGAAACGGCGGATACTCTAGCCGCTATTCAGGAAGCCAAGACTCGTGAAGCAACTGTACTTGGTATCTGCAATGTCGTAGGGAGCTCAATTGCCAGAGAGACCGAGGCTGGTGTGTATATTCATGCTGGGCCGGAAATTGGCGTCGCCTCCACCAAAGCCTTTACCTCCCAGGTGACAGTATTGTCTCTGCTTACCTTAAAACTGGCCCGTTTGATGGGTATGAGTAAAACAGATGGCCTTGAGATCAGTCAGGCTATGCAAAAACTACCTGAAAACGTTGAGTGGGTATTGAAACAAGCTGACCAAATCGCCGAAATAGCCAAACTATACGCTGATGCTGCGAACTTTCTCTATCTGGGTCGTGGTGTCAACTTCCCTGTGGCGCTTGAAGGGGCTTTGAAGCTCAAAGAAATTTCATATATCCATGCTGAAGGCTACCCAGCCGCTGAGATGAAGCATGGCCCCATTGCCCTGATTGACAAGTCCATGCCTATCGTGGCAATTGCTCCCCAGGATAAAACCTACGATAAAATTATCAGTAATATCGAAGAAGTGAAAGCCAGACATGGTCGAGTGATTGCCCTGGCTACAGAAGGGGATACCAGAATAAAGGATATTGCGGACCACGTACTCTATGTGCCCCCTGCCTTATCATTTACAGCCCCCATTTTGAACGTGATACCTCTACAGCTTCTCTCGTATTATGTTGCTGTTGAACGTGGTTGCGATGTGGATCAACCGAGAAATTTAGCAAAGAGTGTCACGGTGGAGTAATTCATGCGGAAACTATTTTTACTACTCATCGTCCCGCTCATTATTTTTGGAGCACGTCCAGATTTTAAGCAGGGTGTTTCACTTTATAATCAAGGCGCATATTGGGAGGCTCTGCGAGTTTTTGCAGAACTGGCTGATGAAGAAGTCTCACTCAATCTTCAGCGTTCAGCCTCGTCCTACATGAGAATCAAATGTTATAATAAGCTGGGTTTTAGCCAACGAGCGCTCATGCTCGCCAGAGACTTTTCCATATCTTATCCTGGGAGTGAATACCTGGATGACCTTGAATACCTCCTTGGTGAGATTCACCTTGATCTGGGTGATGCCCGTGAAGCGGCCTGGTATTTTGCTTCTTCTGCCATTACGACGAAGGATAAAAAAATCAGAAAAGCTGCCCGTGAATTGGCAGAATCATTGGTGGGGACTGCTTGTGACCAGGATGATTTACATGCCCTGGCTGGCAGATCAATTGACCGGACTGGACAATATGTTGCACTCCTGGTAGCCCAACGTTTTTTAATGGACGGCAATAGGGGAGAATCAATCAGTATTCTCTTCAATATGCGTCCCTACATCAAGGATGATGATCTACGTAAGAAAGCCATTTCCCTCTATGATAGATTTGGTTCAAGTCAAACTGACACATTGCATATCTCTGTCGTTCTGCCACTTACTGGACCGCTAGGAGAAATTGGCGGAACCATGCTGGATGGGATAAAATTTTCAGCGATGAATTTCATGGATAGTACTGATCAAGGTATTGAACTGCATATCTACGATAATGAGAGCAAATTGTCTGAAACAATTAGTATTGCCAGAAAGGTGAGAGATGATCCTCGGGTTATTGCTCAGATTGGTCCTTTAACCAATGAAAATGTTAAGGGTACAGCTGCAGTCCTGGAGGGTCACTCCATACCCATCATTGTTCCAACTGCTACTGAAAATCATTTGACTAACTTATCCAAGGGTATTTTTCAATTCCGCTCCACAAGGGAACGTAAAGCTATTGCTATGGCGGAATATGCAGTGCAGATCCTGGGACTGGAAACGTTTGCCATTATCGCACCCTCAACTGAGTATGGACAGCAGTTCGCAGATAACTTTGCCCTGCGAGTCGATGAATTGGGTGGTATTATCCAATATCAGGGTTGGTATGTGGGTGAACCCACTGACCTCAGCAGGGTTCATTTTCGAAGAATCAGAGAACAGGGACTCGAAGAACTCTACATAAAATTTCAAGCAGACTCTTTGCGTCTGGACTCCTTACTCATTGGAATGATTACTGAGGGGGATTCTGTAAATGCGTATGAGGAGCAACTCAATCCAATTTTCAAGAAGTCCAGACCTACACGGGGAGATTCGTTAGGCGTTGAGTTGTCACACATCGATGGAATATTTTTCCCCATCCATGAAGGCAATATGCGTTATATCCTCTATCAGCTTGCCAGCAATAATCTGAATACTCATATCCTTGGTGATGAGAATTGGCTGGATAAAGACATTCTGAAGAAAGACGCAAGTTATATCACAGATTTAACCATTGTTGCTGGAGATAGACTGGGATTTGAAACAATCAGCCCTGCATTCTCCAATGAGTATGTTCGCATATTTAAACATCGTCCTGAGCAGTATGATTTGATGGGCTACGATGTGATGGGGATGTTGCTTGAAGCGGCCCAATATGCCGGTGGCTCTGGCAATAAACTCTGGGAGGCCATGATAAACTCTCCCAATTATGAAGGCCTGATTCATCAGGTACAGTGGGGTGGCGCTACCAGACGCGAGAATGATCTGGTCTTTCTAATGGATTACGTTGAGGATTCCTTTGAATTGACAGGATACTATGATAATTCCGGATTCTTCTCCATGGATAGTCTTGGTACGGATAGTCTTGATACGGAGTCAACATCGGAGATCGAATAGGGGTTATCAAACCTCAAAAACTATCTTACCCCGCACAAATTTCGCTGGGATTCTCAAATAGGCTGGGCGGACTAAGTCCAAACCCCTTCCAGGGATTGAATATGTCTGTTTCACGGGGTGATAGTAAAGAAAATGTTACTGCAAACCGTCAAATCTTCTTGAAAGAGTTCGGGATTGATGAAGCTCAGCTGGCTGAACCCCTTCAGGTGAGTCAGGATGGAATTCAAATTGTTGAAGCTCCTGGTGAATATGCAGGTCGAGATGCTCTGATTACAACTCAGCCAGGTATATTCCTGCGTGTCCTCACTGCCGATTGTTCACCTATTCTCATATGGTCAGAGCAAATAGTAGCGGCTGTTCACTCTGGATGGCAAGGCTCAGAGCTAGATATTCTTGGACAAACCCTGAAGAAAATGCACAGTAAAATGGGTGTCGAGATAGAGTCCTTACATTTGGCCATTGGACCTGGTTTGTCTCAGGCCAATTTTGAAGTGGGACCGGAATTTAGTGATAAATTTGCTTTGAAGTATTTATCACCACATCTAAATAGTGGAAGGTTTTTATTTGATAACAATGCCCATTTGAGAGATACAGCCATTCAATTGGGGGTTCCAGCAAATCAGATTGAAATCTTACCTTTTTGCAGTTATAGAGATGATGAATTATTTTTTTCCCATCGTCGCGATGGCGGAACTACTGGAAGAATGATGTCAGTCATAGGAATTAACAAATGAGTCCTCTTAGTGCAGCAATCCTGGCCATTGTACAAGGTCTTACAGAATTTCTACCAGTTTCAAGTTCTGGTCATCTCGTATTAGGCGAAGCCCTCTTGGGATCTCATTCGTTCGGAAACAGCATTGCTTTTGAGCTGGTGGTTCATCTCGGAACCTTTCTAGCGGTTCTAGTGATCTTTTGGAAAGATATTTTAAATTTGGGACGAGTATTTTTTACCCAGCTTGTGAAACCTGGGACCTGGTCATCAGAGTATAAAAATAATGATGGATTTAGAATAAGCGTCTTGATGATTGTTGCCATGTTGCCGGCAGGTTTTATTGGACTGCTGCTCCGAGATCAGATTAGCGAACTCTTCTCCCAGCCTTTCATGGTTAGCATAGCCCTCATATTTACAGGATCCATGCTCTTATCAACCATGTTTTTCAAGAAATCTGACAAACCAATCGACTTGAAAAAGGCTCTGCTCATCGGTTTTGCTCAAGCTCTGGCTCTGGTGCCAGGAATATCTCGTTCAGGATCTACTATTTCCATGGCTCTGGGGCTGGGTATTAAGCAGGAGGAAGCTGCACGATTCAGTTTTATCATGGTGCTGCCTCTCATTGTCGCTGCTACCATTCTCGAGTTTCTTGATCTCATCAAGGTGGGTATTTCATCAGACGAAGTTTCAATTCTGCTAATCGGACTAATCGTTTCATTTGTGGTGGGAATATTTAGCCTGAAGTGGCTACTTCAATTGCTGAAACGCGGTAAATTTCATTATTTCGCCTGGTATTGTTTTACCATCGCCATTATAGGATTGTTTTACTTTTAACCATGTCCCCAAAATTAAGTTATAGTCAGGTAATTTCTGATCTACAGGCAGGGAAACTGGGTGGTCTGTATTTCGCCATGGGTTCCGACTACTACCTTTATAGAAAATTTCTGAAGGAATTTCAATCGACTTTCAGGCAACACTTTGGTGAAAACGCCAACCTGGTTCAACGCTGGGGTGCAGAGCTCAAACTTGCAACGGATGTAAGCAATTTGCTTGGGGGAGGAGGTCTCTTTTCTTCTGCAAGTCTTATCATGCTTCATGAAATTCAGGATGCAGGGACCGCAGTCAAAACCAAACTCTCTGAAATGCTGGGAAATTTGCCTGAAGATACCGTAGTACTGGCCCATTACTCAGTCAGCGATTTTAGAAAGGCAAAGTGGCTTGACGCCATACAGAATGTGGCTCAAGTAGTTTCTATGACCAGTCCGGAAGCAGCACAATTACCTGCTTTGGTGGGTAAGATGGCAACTCAGCGAAACCTTAAGATAGATGAAGCCGGGATATATCGCCTCATCGAACTGAGCAGTGGTGAATTAGCCATCATAGACAATGAGCTTGAGAAGATTACACTCTTCCTGGAAGATGTATCTGAGCCGGTTGGTCGAGGAGTAGTAGATCAGGTGGCCGGGGCCATAGAAAATGCTCAGGCTTCACAGTTTATCGATGCAATCTTCAATCGGGATCGTCGGGTTGCAATCCAGACCTTGGTTGAAATTGATCATCAAGGGAAGGAAGGACTGCCATATTTGGTCTCCCTCCTTTATAATTGTCTTATTCAGCTCATGGCCCTAAGGGAATCACCAGAGGCCAGGAAAACTATCAGTCAGGGTGCCACATCCTGGTTTTTTCTAAGCAAATTGGGGTCTGTATCAAAAAATTATACTCTAGAAGAATTACAGGAAGCCACACGGGAGCTGGCAAATCTGGACTTGAAGTTTAGATTGGGTTCCATGGATACACTAACTGCTTTTACTGAATGGGTATCAAAGGTTGTTTAAGGATGAGTGAGAAGCCGCTAAAAACAGACGAGCAACTTATTGCAGACTTCCAGAATGGGAATGAGAATGCATTTGTTGAATTGGTTGATCGCTATAAGGATCGTCTGGTGAACTTTGTCTATCGCTTTCTCCACGATATGACAGATGCTGAAGACATGGTCCAGGAAACTTTTTTAAAGGTTTATAAGAACAAACATGCCTATCGCGAAATCGCAAAATTTTCTACCTGGATCTACACAATTGCTGGTAATCTGGCACGTTCGGAACTGAGAAAACGGAAGCGTCGTAAAACATATACAATGTCAGATCTTTCTTTTGATGACAATGAATTTACGCCAGTTGATCCGGGTAAAGACACAGAAGGTATTGTTTTTAATAGTTATGCTGGTGAAGAAATAATGAAGGCCATTTATGCGCTTCCAGAACCTTTTCAAACCATAATTATTTTACGAGATATTCAGGAACTTTCTTACGAAGACATCAGTACAATACTCGACATCCCAATGGGCACTGTCAAGTCACGTGTCAATAGAGCACGTTTGAAATTGCAGGATACATTGAGCTACTTAAAGGAGTAATCCTATAGCCAAAAACGCTATTGTTAGAGCACCATACATCGAGGAAGATTAGGCATGCAAAACACAGATTGCACATTTATTTGCGAACAGTTCACCGAATATCAGGACAATTCGTTATCATCTAAAATCCGAGCACGGGTTGACACTCATCTTGCCTCATGTTCCTCCTGCAGTGAAATTTATCAAAAATTAGCTGGTGTTATTGAAACGCTCCATAAACTTCCTACTCTCCAGGCTTCATCCGATTTTAACTCAACACTATTATCACGGATCGAAACGCTAAACCAGGAAACTGTTTGGCAAAAATTTTACCATTCATCCTCTTCAAGAGTGGCGGGGTATGCTATTGCTGCCGGTCTTATCGTAGCAATTGGTATCAATATCATGATTGATCCCATTTCTCCAGTGAAAACTGGTATTCAATCGAATTTCGCAGGGGAACAGATCAAACCAAATCAGCCTACTGAATCACTTGCTGAGATTTCAGATAGTTCGGCAAACCATCCCGTAGACTCTTTAACGCTTCAGAATTCGACGATTAATTCCCAGAACCAATCAATGCAATTGGTCAGTGGAAAGAAATAAACTTTAGCTCCACAATTTCCCTCTAGATAAAATCTCAATTTATCCTTGTTAGGAGAGGAGTATCAATTGATTTTGGTACTCTTAACTTTTAACTTTAAGTCTATGGCGTAAATCGTCTGAAATGACGTATTCTTAAGAATTTCTGAAATAGATATCTTCTCGAGGAAAATTTCGATGAAGTCCAGCAGGGAAAGGTTCGATCATGGCGCTCACTGATATTGATTTAGCGAATATGGATACGCAGCCGTTCTTTAAATCTCAGATTCGTCATCTGCTCAATATCCTCTATACTATTTATCCAGGCGTAAATGTCTATTTTTACACAAAGAATACCGCTCTGGAATTTGATCTTCAGGAGATGCCTACAAACAAAGCGCACCTCTTCGACACCATCCCTGCGGATGTCCCAGCTATCATGGAGATGACATCTGCGAAAGAGATAAAAAGCAAATTTATAAAAAATCAGGAAAATGCCGCCATGTTCTCCACGGAACCTGCTGATTGGGCAGAATACTCTGTGCTATCTCCCCTGGGTGAGTCCGATGGCATAGAAGGATTTTTGCTTGCCATTTTTCCAAAAGAAGTTGATCGGGGTATGATTAATCTGGAAGTCTTCGATGAAGTGGCCGCCAGCATTGCTGTAAACTCGGTTACTTCAAATTTGGTGGAGAGTTACAAGGATAGATCCGATCACCTCTCCGTCATGCTTGAAGTGAACACCCATTTAAATGTCGCTGCCACAAAAACTGATTTTCTTTTTGAAATAACCCGCTTCGGTAAATACTTCATTCAATTTGACCGAGCTGTACTTGTTCTTCGTCCCGAAAACACACCTGAATATTTTATGATTGATTCCATTGAAGGAGATGAGACAGGCTTACAACAAGGCATGAGTTATCCAGTTTACAATTCCCTTGTGAGTAAAACCATCCTTACTGGCCATCACTTCATCTATAATAAAAGCAGCAAACCTGACCCTGATGGAATATATAGAACCGGAGATTTTCAGGAATATCCATATAGTCAGGTCATCGGCTTTCCTCTGGCAAAAATCAAAAATGGCCCTGGAGTTCTAGTGCTTGAATCTTTAAGCGAAAATCCTATTCAGCAAAGTGAATTGGCCATCTTCGAGATGATAAGCCAAAGTTTGGGAGCAGCACTGACTCGCTTCAGCCTCTATGAGCGCCTCAACAATTACGCCACCATCGATACACTCACTCATCTTTACAACATTCGAGCTTTAAAACAGCGCTTTGAGGAAGAATTAGCCCGTGCTGGTCGTTATCAGAATTCGCTGGTGGTTCTATTCCTTGATCTTGACAAATTCAAATTAGTAAACGATACCTATGGGCATCTCGTCGGTGATTTTGTCCTCAAGGAAATTTCACAAATCATAAGAGAAACTATTCGTACAAGTGACATTCCTGGCCGATATGGGGGAGAAGAGTTTGTGGTTATTATGGTGAACGCTGATGCCGAAGCCTGTATGGCTAGCGCAAAACGAATTTGTACAGCAGTTCGTGAACACCAATTCGAAATGAATGAAACAAATATTGAAAATAGAATCAGTATTGGCCTCTCAGAGTTTCCTCGTGATGGTGAGAGCATGCAGGATTTAATCCAGTCAGCAGACGCTGCCATGTACACTGCTAAGCGTCGAGGTGGAGATCAAGTCGTTAAATACGAGAAAGGGATGGTGCCCAAATCACGCGCTTGAATCTTGTGAAGTCGCTTTTCTTCGTTGTCACCCTCCTCATGGGTTATGGAAACCCAGTATTGGCTCAAAATATCAACCTGCCATCAATCATTTTATCAAATGTACCATTTGAAATGGACTGGGGGGGCTTTTCTCAAGCCAGCATGGAGAATCCTGTTGTTGTCAAGGGACTTTCAGGAGGCTCGTTTAACATCACTAGCCCAGCAGGCAGTGCCGATGTCAAAATCCAGGGAAATGTTGTTCTGGAACATCCACTTAATGAAGGTGGCTTTGAATCTCGCGAGGTAACATCAATTCCCGGTTGGCTGAGCCTATTACCTCCACTCCTGGCTATTGTATTGGCCTTACTCACCAAAGAAATGCTGATTTCTCTTTTCGCCGGCATCTGGGTGGGTGTAACCATTATGATGAGTTACAATCCCATGAAGGGTTTTCTCAGCTCTCTGGACGGGTATATCGTAGATAATCTCGCCAATTCAGGCCATGCTACCATTTTACTTTTTACCTTTGGCTTTGGTGGACTTATCGGAATTGTCCAACGAAATGGGGGCCTGGCAGGGATTGTGGCTATCGCAGCAAAATTTGCCAAAACCCGAGTACGAGGGCAAGTAGCCACTGCATCCATGGGACTGTTTATCTTTTTTGATGATTACGCCAATAGTCTTCTCGTGGGAAATACCATGCGACCCTTTACAGACAAGCTACGCATCAGTCGAGAGAAACTAAGCTATATTGTTGATTCTACAGCCGCCCCAGTGGCCAGCATTGGAATAATTAGCACCTGGATTGTCTTCGCAATGTCTCTGTTGGACGGTCAGCTGCAAATCCTGGGTATTCACACCAACGCCTACCTCATTTTTCTTTTAGCAATTCCTTTTAGCTATTATGCAGTTCTCGCTATCATCTTCGTTTTTATGAATGCAACAATGAAACGGGAGTTTGGTCCCATGTATGAGGCCGAAAAGCGAGCCATCACAACCGGAGCTATTTTACGACCGGGAGCCAAACCCCTGTCTGACGACTCATTGTTGCGTAATGCCATGCCCGAAGGAATTCCACACCGTTGGTATAATGCGGTGATTCCAGTCGCTATTGTCATTTTTGGAACCATGATAGGGATGGTAGTCACTGGCATGCCGGATGTATTCCCTGAAAATATAAGCTTTCTGAAAAAGATTCTTATCATTATGGACAATACCAATTCCAGCAAGGCCTTGTTGTGGGGGAGTTACATTGCAACGTTCACCGCCATCCTCATGGCGCTGGGACAGAAGCTCCTTACCTTGAGAGCAGCTCTGGAAAGCTGGTTTGAGGGGGCAAGAACCATGTTTCTCGCCGTTATTATCCTCATCCTGGCCTGGAGCCTGGGTAGCGTCTGTACCGACATTCATACTGCTGATTTTATTGTCCATCACACCCGGGACTGGATTTCGCCGGGACTACTACCTGCTCTGACCTTTATAATGGCCGGTCTCATTAGTTTTGCTACAGGCACATCCTATGGAACCATGTCCATATTAATTCCTCTCATCGTGCCTTTATCTGTGCAATTGACAGGAGATGTCCACAACGTGATGTTCTGGGCCACCTTCTCTGCCATCATTAGTGGGGCAACCTTTGGGGACCACTGTTCACCTATTTCAGATACTACCATTCTCTCCTCTCTGGCAAGTGGTGCAGACAATGTAGACCATGTTCAAACGCAACTTCCCTATGCTCTCACAGTAGGTGGGGTTTCCATTCTGTTTGGTTTTCTTCCCATCGGTCTGATTCCAGGTGCTGGTTATTTGACGGGGGTTATGTTTTATGCACTGAGCATTACTACCCTGTTTCTCATACTGAAATTCTATGGTAAAAAGCTTCCCACTGAACCATCTAAACTCAAGGGAGTTGAAAGCCTTTAGAATTATGTGGAAACGGACCGTGGGCAGACTAGCAGCCATAATCATCTTTACATTGATTTCATCACTCCATGGTGCTGATTCATTAAAGACCTATGACACCCGAGCCATCGATGCCTTTATGGATGGAATGGACCTTGAAGCCGCTGGTGAAATCGAGCAGGCAATACAGGCCTATAAAGCAGCCATTGGTTACGATCCCCAGGCAGTAGATATCCATTTCTCATTGGCCAAGTTATATCTTCAGTCCCAACGGAAAGAATTGGCCCACTCCTCCCTATTAAATGTGATTAAATATGATTCTAGAAATGTAGAGGCTCTGGAATTGCTAGGGGAAATCGCCCAATCCAACCAGGAGCATACAATGGCTCTCGGCTATTTTGAGCGTGTCCTCGATATAGATTATAACAATGATTACGCCATTCTTCAATCGGCTCAGATTCATCATGCACTGGGTGATACCATCCGCGAGGCCGAATTTCTCTTCCGTCTCTGGGAGTTGGATACTGATCGTCTCGCCGCATTGCAGAGAGCTGAATCCATTTACCTTGGTGCCAATGACTACGACAGAATCACTGAGCTCTATAGCAAACTCATCAAACGTATGCCGACAAAAACAGACCTGGTTGGTCGACAGATCAGACTTTTTCTGGGAATGAATCGATTTTTTGATGCAGAAGCACTCATGGATTCTCTGATAGGAGTTGCTCCATATTCAATGGATTTACAAAGTATGAAAACCGACCTGGTAAAAGTGATGCACGGTGAAATGGCCGCCGTTGATTACCTCACCAAGGTAGTAAGAGAATATCCTGATGCCTGGGAGTTAAAATTAAAATTAAGCCAGCTTTTGATAGATGCAGGGGAGTCAACAACTGCACGCTCCCTTCTTATGGATATTCTGGAAATCAAACCTGAATTAGCCAATGCCGTTTCCATGTTGGTTTGGACCTATCTTGACGTGGATGATGTTCATCAAGCCCGTGATGTTTTAGAGAGTTATCTCCCAGCTTTTCCTGAAGATTTCTTCTTACACCGACTCATGGGAAGTATACTTCATGATATTGCTGTAGGATACGCTGATTCCGTGCATTATCAGATCGCTCTGGACGCACAGAGAGCCGCCCTGAAGCTAAGACCCAACGATCAGCAAACGCTCCATTTGATAGCCAATACACTTGAGCTTTTCGGCCGGCGAGAAGAAGTACTAGAGACCTATCTCCAGCTCATTCAAATCAATGGTGAAGATGATCTTGCCTTAAATAATTATGCATATTTGATAACAGAAGGGGATGTCAGTGAAGACACCCTGCGACATGCTGCTGAGTTTGTTGAAAGGGCACTGGTTATTCAACCCGATAATGCGCCCTATCTGGATACAGCAGGGTGGATATATTTCAAACTGGGTCACGTTCAACTTGCCCGGGAATTCATAGACCGATCCTTGAACATCAACCCGGACAATGCCGAGGTTTTAATGCACATGGGAGACGTTTTAGAGTATCTTGGAAAGTCTAATGAGGCCTATATCTACTACATGCGCGCAGATAAGCTGAAATGAATGAGACTCAGGAACTAAAGCATATATGTTTCGTTTTAAAGTTGAAGAAATGAACACTAGAAGGAAATCACATTGAGTTTAATCAGCCTGGTCATTCCAGTATACAATGAAGAAGAATCCCTCGTTGAACTGTATAACCAAATCAGACAAGCGCTGGAGCCCTCAACTCATGAGTTTGAAGTATTGTTTGTCGATGATGGGAGTCAGGATAAATCGCTTCAAATCATGCATGAATTAGGCAGTGAAGACCCCAGGGTAAAAGCCATTGGATTTCAAAGAAATCATGGCAAAGCAACAGCTTTAAACACAGGATTTCAAAAATGTGAAGGTGATTATGTCATCACCATGGATGCCGATCTTCAAGATGATCCTAAGGAAGTTCTGGAACTCATCGCAATCCTTGATTCAGGTTGGGATATGGTCTCTGGATGGAAAAAGGTCAGACATGATCCCATCGGGAAGCGGTGGCCTTCCAAGCTGTACAATTTTACTGTTTCATCCCTGTCAGGTATCCCCATTCATGACTTCAATTGCGGTTTGAAAGCCTATACCCGCAAAGTTGTGAAAAATATAGAGCTCTATGGAGAGATGCACCGCTACATTCCCGTTCTGGCCAAACAAAAGGGCTTCACCTGTACCGAAAAAGTGGTTTCCCACAGAGCACGGAAATACGGTGAATCCAAATACGGTATAAAACGACTATTTACTGGTTATCTCGATTTATTCACTGTCATGTTCCTGGGCACCTATATGCGGAAGCCCATGCATTTCTTTGGATTGGCAGGAATGATATTGCTGGTTGCGGGAATGGGAATCCTGGCCTTCTTAAGTGTCCAGTGGTTTCGACAGTATTTATTTGGAACGGGGCAATGGATAGGCGGTCGTCCCATATTTTACATCGGAATGCTGCTTTCAATCATAGGGGGCCAGTTTATTTCAATGGGACTTCTGGGTGAACTCATAACCAGCTCACTCCATAAGGAGAAGCCTGTCATCCGCAGTGATGACTGATCTTAACCTTCTGTGCGACTCTCTCTAATCAGCGTTGGTCCACCGTATCGCGGGGGCATTTCCGACCTAAGTGCACTTATCTATGAGGAATTGAGCAAAGACCACCAGGTCCAGTTCATCAATTTCAAGCGTCAATACCCTTCAATTCTTTTTCCTGGAAAAACAGAATACAAAATTGGGGACAGAGCCTCAGATTTTCCTTCCAAACGAATCATTGATTCCATCAATGCTCTCACCTGGATTCAGGCAGTCAAGCAGATCAGGGACTTCGATTCTGAATGGGCTATCTTTCGCTACTGGAATCCATTTTTTGCCCCTCTTATTGGATATATCGCCGGAAAGCTGCGCAAAAAATCCATAAAAGTTGCCATCCTCATCGATAATCTGGTACCCCATGAGGAATCATTCCTTGATTCCTGGATGGCGCGTAGGATTCTTTCCCGGGCAGACCATGTCATTACCATGTCCAAATCGGTTACAAAAGATGTGCAGACCCATCGGCCAGGGATGAACACATCTACCTTATTTCATCCCCTCTATGAAATATATCAGTCCGGCCATAGCAAAGCAGAAGCCAGAGCGAAGCTCCACTTACCTGATCATCCTATAGTACTCTATTTTGGGCTCATCCGTCCCTATAAGGGCTTGGATATTATGATTAAAGCTCTGGGTGCCATTAAACACGAATTTGATGATTATACGGCACTCATTCTAGGTGAAGCCTATGAAGATTCACAAAAATATGTGGATCTCATTAAATCCGAGGGAATTTCCTCCTACACCATATTTCGAAATGAATTTATTTCCGATAGTGAGCTCCCGCTTTATTTCTCAGCAGCCGACGTCCTGGTTTTGCCCTATCGCACTGCAACTCAAAGCGGAATAGTTGGAATCGCACTTCAAATGGATCGTCCAGTGATCGCCACAAAGGTTGGTGGTTTGGGAGAATATATTCAGGAGGGTGAGACAGGCTATCTGGTGGAACCAGAGAACCCCGAAGCCATGGGACAAGCCATACTCAGCTTTTTCCTCCAAGGTGATCAGGACAGGATGATTGAAAATATAAAAGCGACAAAATCTCAGTATTCAACGCAGAGCTTTTGTTCTCAGCTTATACAGGATCTACAAAATGCCTGATCCAAAGATCTGTATCCTTGTTCTGAATTGGAATGGGGCAGATGATACCATTGAATGTGTTCAATCGCTGGAAGAAGTAACATACACCAATGCAGAGATTGTGGTCATTGATAATGGATCCACTGATGATTCAGTCCAACGCATTCAAAAACAATTTGGTGAGGTTGAACTTATTGAACTTGAATCAAACTTGTTCTTTGGTGGCGGAAATAATGCCGGTCTTGATTGGGCGCAGAGCCATGATTTTGATTATGTTGTCTTTTTAAACAATGATACCACTGTAGAACCCGATTTTCTTGAACCATTACTGGCAGGATTTGAATATTCCCAGGGAATAGGTATGGTGGCCCCGCTGATGTGCTATTCTGCTACACCAGATATTATCTGGTATGGTGGGGGAATCGTCAATTTGTGGACTGGAGTAGTTGAGCATCTCCATATCAGAAAAAATGTGTCCGTACTTGAGACCAAACCGATGATTACAGATTATATCACAGGTTGTTGTCTCATGATGCCAACCAAACTGGCTGTTGAGCTCGGTGGATTCGATCTCTCATTTAAAATGTATGGCGAAGATGTGGATCTTTCGTTGCGTACCAAAGCTGCAGGTTATGAGCTTTTGTTTGTACCTGAGAGTAAAATTTACCATAAGGTGTCAGCCTCTGTGGGTGGAGAATTCGCCCTTTCTAAATTGAAAAGAAAACTTGATGGTCTGTTAAGAATATTTGCAGCACATACGAAATGGTACCAGTGGATTTCAATTCTTATATCTCAATTGATCCTCAGCTTCAAATACGTATTCATTTATCTAAAAAATAGAACACCTCGTGGAAGCAGTAACGGTGCTGAAAGTTGATTCACCTATGAAGAGATTGATCTGGTTCTCTGAAATAAAGTGGGACTATCTGGTCACCAGAAAGCAGCAGATTCTTAACCGATTCCCCTCGGATATAAAAATCCTGTTTATCGAACCTTTCGTAATTGGAAAGCAACAGAATTGGCTTCCCCGGCGGCATGGGAATATTACTGTTTTAACCATACCCTTTTTGAAAACCATTCCTCAACCACTCCTTGCCAGTTTATTTAATCTCAGAGTCGTGCGTTGGATATTTGCCATGGTGGGGTCTCTGTATTTTAAGCTCTTCTCAGGCCTGCTGGGCTTTTCTGGTGGTAACCGGGTCATCGGTCTCAGTTCTGCTTTCTGGGGAAAAATCGCAGCGAGGCAAAAGGCAAATCTACATTTCTATGATGCCAATGATGCTCATTTGGATTTTCCAGGAACACCTGAATGGTTGGAAGAATATCTCCGGGCCTATCTGACTGTTGCCAAGCTTTGCTTTTCTGTGAGTCCAGAGATCAGTAGTAGCATTGAGAGTTTGGGAGCCAGGAATATTCATTTGCTGGGGAATGGGGTAGACTTTGATCATTTCTCCACACCACAGCCAACACCAGACAGGCTCAATAATGTTTCCAGACCCATTCTGGGGTATGCCGGTGCTATGGATTGGCTGGACCCAGGACTTATCCGTGAGGTTTGTCTGGCCAACACTGATCATGAAATTGTCCTTATTGGCCCCGAAATTCGGCCGGGATGGTTTGAAAATCAGCCAGCATTTAATGGATTGGACAACCTGTCCTACCTGGGGAAGGTCAGCTATCAGGATTTACCAGCCTATGTACAGACTTTCAAAATTGCCCTCATCCCATTTGTGGTTGACGAATTAACCAAGCCTCTTAATCCCAACAAGCTGTATGAGTATAGCGCAGCGGGGAAACCGGTGGTTTCCATGAATTATTCATCCACAATTGATGCCCTAAGCAAGGTCATTTTTGTAGGGAAATCATATGCTGAGTTTGTTTCACAGATACAATCTGCCTTCGAGAATCACCAACCAGAACTTTCACGAAGCCTGGCCATGGCCAACAGCTGGGATGAAATTGCTCTTAATATGAGTGGGGCTATTCAAAGAGAGCTGTCGAGGAGAGAGGCGTGAGTTCAAGGTTCAATAAAAATGTTCTGACTCTGGCAACAGGGGTGAGCATCGGGCAAACTATCCCACTCTTGATCAGTCCTATTTTAACCAGGATATACACTCCTGAGGACTTCGGTATTCTGGCACTTTTCCTTTCTATTTCAACTCTTATATCCGTCATATCCAGTGGGAGATATGAGCAAGCCATTATGCTGCCTGATACTGATGAAGAGGCGATGCATCTGACTGTATTTTCATGGATATTTGCTGCAATTAGCAGTTTGATTATGTTACTGGCCATTCTTCTCTTTCATCCCCTGATAATGAATACCATTAATAACCAGGCCTTGAGTACATATATTTATTTTACACCTCTTCTGACCTTTCTTCTGGCATCATTTAATATCTTAAACATCCTGGCAACCCGACTTCATGCATTTTCCCTACTCTCAAAAGTCTCAGTTATTAAATCCATGGTCAATGGAAGTGTTCAGTTGATTTCAGGTGCCCTGAAAGGGGACGCATTCGGTTTAATTCTTGGCCAAATACTGGGAAGTCTGACTCAAATTGTAGTGCTATTTACCAATCTCAAAGGACGAATACCTCGGCTCTCTTTTCCTCCTCTGAATTCGATAAAAACATTACTTAAAAGATATAAGCGATTTCCACAGTTTTCAGTGGCTGCCGTACTTTCAAATACCTTGACTCAAAATGTGCTGAATATATCAATATCATCCATTTTCTCTGTAGCTTTGCTGGGGTATTATTCTTTTGCCAATCGCATCCTGATCCTGCCAATGAGTTTTTTGGGGAATTCAATCGGACAGGTTTTTTTCCAGGAAGCCACCAGCGAGAAGAATGAATCAGGCAGTGCCCAAAAAACATTGAAATCAACATTCTGGAAACTGACCATGCTGAGCATCGTAGGATTTGGCCTCCTGTATTTCATTATTGAGGATTTGTTCAGCATCGTGTTTGGTAAAAATTGGGAACAGGCAGGGCTATATGCCAGGTACCTGATTCCAATGATGGCAGCTAAATTTGTGGTTTCCCCACTCAGCGCCATCAATAATATTTTTAACAAGCAATACATATCTCTAACCTGGCAGGTTGGATTTTTAACTTTGACCATCATCGCTCTAGGGATTGTGGATTACTTTGGACTTGCATTTTCCACCTTTATTAATATTTATGCCCTTGTCATGGCCTTATATTATTTACTAATGCTACCCTTTATCTTCACCTTCGCCAGGGGATCAAAAATCCCAAAAAGTACCTGAAAATAATGCTCAGGGATCATCGCACAGTTACCTCTGTGGTCACCTCTGATTTATGCATGAGTTGCGGCATCTGCCAGCCCTCATGCCATGTCGATGCAATCACAGTCATCAATGATAAAAAAAGAGGTATGTTTATTCCTGTCATTGATGAGACCATTTGTGATTTTTGTGAGGAAGCCCAAGTCGGTAAATGTGTCATCGTGTGCCCCGGGGTTGAGGTTAATTTTACAAAATTATCGGAAAAATTTATTGAGGGTCAGAATCATTCACCCATTCTGGGGAACTACGACAAGTGTTACTACGCCCATGCCTCCGATCACGATATAAGATTTACTTCCAGCTCTGGCGGTTTGGTCACAAGCCTGCTTATTTTCGCCCTGGAACAGAAGCTCATAGAGGGGGTGGCTGTAATCACCATGGACACTGGTCTGGAACCACGTGGGATTATCGCCCGAACGACGGAAGAAGTTAAGGCAGCTGCAGGCTCCAAGTATTGTCCTGCACACCTGGGGGATGCACTGACGGAGATCGCAAATTCAGATGGCCGATATGCTGTTGTTGGTCTACCCTGTCACTTGCATGGTGTGAGAAAACTAGAAAAGATTAATCCAAGGCTCAAAACAAAAATTCTTTATCATTTTGGTCTATACTGCGCAAACACCAATTCCTTTCATGGCACTGAATATTTCTTAAAAAAGAATGAAATTAACCCTGAAGAAGTCTCACAATTGCGTTATCGAGGAATGGGCTGGCCCGGAATGTTTTCTTTGAAAATGAAGAATGGTGAAAAGAAAACAATAAAGCGAGGAACCACTGAGACAGACAAACAACGACGTGCTGTATTTTCCTCTGCCTTTCACTATGATTTCCAATTACCCCGCTGTTTTACCTGTAATGACCTCACAGCAGAATTAGCAGATATTTCCTTTGCGGACCCATGGAATAAGAAATTTATCGCCAAAGAAAGAGTTGGCAAATCCATGCTAGTGGTGAGGAATAAAATTGGTGACGAATTGTTGAAGCTTGCAGCAAAAATGGGGGCTATTGTCCTAGAGGAAGCTGATCCGGAGGAAGTTGCCAGAAGTCAAAATGTGGATTTTAAGAATGGGGCTCAGTCCCGATTAAAAGCCCTCAACTTTTTGGGTAAAGCCACGCCGCACTATGTTGGAAAAAAACAGACTATTAACATTCGCTATATGTGGAACCTTGGGTTTCACATCATGAGTTTCCTGCCAAAGAATAGGCTGACGCTTAAATTGCTGCCACTGGTACAGTTTAGCCGAAGAGTATTACTTAAATTTGGAAATATTTTATAAAGGTTTGAAAAGGGAGAGTATCGTGACTTTAAAAGTTGTGATAATGGGTGCAAGATTAAATTCAAATTTGGGTGGTCCATCACTGTTTGTAAGTACTGAAAAGGCCATCCGGAATTATCATGAGGATGTGGAGTTTAAGTATTTCACCCAGGCAGGAGAATATCCAAAAGACCATAAGGAACAACACCTGTATGGGGCTGATGTTCTTCCCCTGGAAGAAAACCTCCTCGCCCTTGGTGGATTATTCTACAGACTCTTTAGATTTTTCCCATTTCCATCTTATAAAAAGTCCCATCTGGCTCTAAAAGATGCTGATGCCATTGTCGATGTCTGGGGAATCATGTTCACAGATTTTCTGGGAAAAAATACGTTCATCAATCGTTTCAGAGAAGGTTTGAGATTGCTCCTAGGGAAGATTTATGGTATTCCAGTTGTTAAAGCCACTGCGGCGCTGGGACCCTTTGATTTGAAGTGGAATCGACGTCTCGCATATTTCTATCTTAAGCATTGCGTTGACAAAGTGATGACACGCGATGAGAAGTCCTTCCATGAAGTGAATAAGATTGGTGTCACATCAGATGTATACCTCACAGCAGATACGGCATTTTTACTACCTCCTGATGAGTATCCACCGGTATTTTCGGGTACCTCAAAGGGCAATGTTCTGGTTTCAGTGAGTCACCAGGCTACCAGTAGAGCAAGTGACGAGCAATCCTATCTGGATACCATCTCAAATTTTATCAAGCATGTCATAGACACATATGAAATAAATGTGACCCTGTTACCCAATGCAATTGTACCAGAAGATGATGATTTAAGAATCGCCCAGAAAATTAGCGATCTGGTTGCCAATGAGAAATGCAAACTTGTCAATCCCACAGGTCTAACTGCCATGCAGATAAAGGGCGTGGTGGCGCAATCCAGTGTGGTGGTCGCCTCCAGGTACCATACAGTAATCGCAGCACTTTCACTTGAGAAACCAACCATTTCCATTGGCTGGCATCACAAGTATAGAGGTGTTTTGGGATTATTCGGCCTGGAAGACTGGGATATGCCAGTGGATAAACTTGAATTGGACTCTCTCCAGCAAAAATTTGATCAACTTTGGAACCAACGCACAGAAATATCCAGGACCATCGCCCTAAAATTGCCCGACGTCAAAATGGATATATACCAGACTTTCAAAGAGGTTTTGTCGTCAGTGCTTGAGAAATAGTCGAGCTCAAAAGATTCTATCATGATTACAAATTGAGTAGAGGAATAATTTTTTATATAAATGAAACAATTAGTACGCGAAGTTAAAATTACAGGCACTGGGTCATACCTTCCAGAAAAAGTTATCACCAATGAGTATTTGGAAACAAAAATTGATACCAATGCCGCTTGGATATATGAGAATCTTGGTATTAAAGAACGGCGCATTGCAGCAGAAAATCAGGCAACTAGTGACTTGGCATCCAACGCCGCACTCAATGCCATCGAAAATGCCGGACTTGTCGTATCGGACATAGATTTAATCATCGTTGCCACAGCTACACCAGATCGACTTGCTCCATCAACTGCAGCCATCGTTCAAGATAAAATCAAAGCCTATAATGCCGTTGCCTTCGATATTGCTGCAGTATGTAGTGGCTTTCTCTATGGAATGTCAGTCGCCTCCCAATATATCGCCACCAGTGTGTATGATAATGTCCTGGTTATCGGTGCGGATACTTTCTCAAGAATCACGGACTGGACCCGAAGAGATGCTGTTTTTTTTGGTGATGGTGCTGGAGCAGCAATATTTTCACATGGGGATAAGGATGAAGGTTTTCTGGCCTTTCGACTCTACACCGATGGCAGGGGAAAATGGAACTATACTATACCTGCTGGGGGATCAGAAATCCCATCCACCCACGAAAGTGTGGAACAGGGACTGCATTTTTTCCAAATGAACGGCCGTGAAGTATACAATACAGGCACCAAGGTTTTGCCAATTGCCATCAATCAGGTGCTGGCTGACACGGGACTTACAGTTGATGATATTGACTATATGATTCCACATCAACCTTCAATTAAAATCTTGCAAAAAACAGCAGAAATTATAAAGCTTCCCTGGGAAAAGGTCCTGACGAATATGGATAAATACGCCAACACGAGCGGTGGCACCATTCCCATTCTCCTGGATGAATCAAATCGGAGTGGGAAGCTGCATAGAGGAAGCACCTTACTTTTTGCCGCTGTGGGTTCTGGTTGGACCTATGGTGCGTCAATATTACGTTGGTCATAAGCATAAAACGAAAGATATAGCATGATTATTATTACAGGGGCATCAAAGGGGATAGGCAAATATTTGATGGAATCTTATATGGATAGGGGAACCGAACCAATAGTTGGAACTTACCTCAGCACTGTTCCTCAAGAGCATATTGACAATTTTGTTCAAATAGATGTCTGCAATTCCACCCAGGTTACTGATTTTATTGAGAATATAGCTGGAACTGCCAATCAAATTACCCTGATTAATTGTGCAGGAATTTCATACAGCGCCTACACCCATAAAAGTGATCCTGAAGAATGGAAAAAGGTGGTGGAAACCAATTTGTTTGGCAGCTATCATTTTATCCGGGCTTTGTTACCATTAATGCGCGATCAAAAATTTGGCCGGGTGATAAACTTTTCATCAGTGGTGGCTGTAAAACCTACGCCAGGTATCAGTGCCTATGCAGCTTCAAAGGCTGCCCTTTGGGGAATGGCAAAATCTTTGGCTATTGAGAATGCGTCCCTCAATGTGACCATTAATAATATTAATCTGGGTTATTCAGAGCTTGGAATGATCAGTTCAGTGCCGGAAGAATATAGAAAAAAAATTACGGCTCAAATACCGGCCGGTTTCTTGTGTGAACCCCAGGATATTCTCTCTACTGTAGAGTACCTTAGAAATACAAAATATATTACGGGATCATCTATAGATTTAAGTGGTGGACTTGTATAAGTCGAATCATGTTAAGGATTAAGATCAATCCTGAGCTTGCCAGGAATCAATAGAGGAATTGCCACCATTCATGGCTTTCCATTGTGCCTCTGTTAGATAAATGGTGATTCCTTTCTTCGCCAACCTTTTTAGCTCCTTAAACACTGGAGCAGCATTCATCACCCATGAATCTGCATTGCCAAATTTAAAATGTCGCATTACACCCAGTGTTGAAAAATGCTCAGTGAGCATTTTATTTATCCACTCTGTATTTGGGCTGCCAATACGTGTTTTAGAAACCTCGGGGTCAAATCGGATGATGTCACGGGTAACCGTAACCCCATCAGGATCAATATATTTTGCCTCAAAGACAGGAGAATGGACTTCAATGGGAAAAGTCTCATCAGTATCCTCAAGAACATGTGAAACCGCCATGCCCACTGCAATCGTAACACCAATACCGACGATCTGTGCATCCCTTTCAACAATTCTTCCCAGGGGTGAATCGGCATGACTGATATTCGGATCCTTCCAGTGATCTTCAAGCATATAGTCCAAATCCTTACCGATTGCACATACTGAGGAAAATGGGTGTGAGCTTCTTTTTACACCGGTCCATGTCCTGAAAACTTCAGTAATCTTCCCCATATATGATTTCTGGGTCCTGAGATCGATAATGTCACCAGTTTTCATGCCTTCTTCAACGTCTGCTGCTGATCCATAGGCAGGCATCATAATGGTCCCAGAAGGTTCAACCGTTTCCAGAAAACTTTTAATGATGGTTTCTGCACCCTCATCCACATTACCTACTTTTGACATGGCTGAGTGGACCATCAGAATATCTCCTTGTGCAAAACCTGCTGTGGAGAGGTCAGCTTTCAGATCGGCAAGCGATGACCTATCCATCCGCGCCCTGTGAAGGTTTCTCAGAAAGGAGCGTATCTTACTGGAAAGAGGACGAATAGATTTGCGTACAGATAGGGGTATGAGTTTTTTGATTATATTCATTATGACACTTTCATTTCCTGCTTCAGGAACTGCTCGGCTTCCTTGAAAGTAATTGCTTTCAAGTGTGACCCATAAAGGGAATCAAGCTGCCTGTGGAATTTCTTAAAAGCTTTAAGTATTCTAGGATTCATGGATTTTGAGTGACAACTGATTGATACATATAGATCGGTATTATCGTTTTTATATTGATCGATATATCGAGTGGCCACATCCATCATCAGATCGGCGTCCTCACCCAATTCAAGCATGTACCAACCATCTCTAATTATCTTAAACTCTGCCAGGAGTTGCTGGGTCAGTGTGTTATCCTTTGCTGGTGCATGACTCATCTGGATGGGATATCCCAGTCGTTTTCGCTTTTCACGAGATAGAAATGATTTGATCACTTTTCTGAAAAACGCTTTTGCCAGCGGCCATCTAGCTTCACCCTTCCTCAAGGCTAAAACCGGAATCTCAAACACACCGGTATCTGAAGCCCGGGTTAAGCCCTTGTCTGGATCAATTGAATAGTTCCCTAGTGAAGGCACTTTGGTGAAGTCAATGCGGTTCACCTCGGTCTCATAGGTCATACCTGGAACTATGGAAGAGTCAATCTTGTAGCCTGAATTTTGAAGTGCACTATAAATATCTCCTGAATTGGGCTGGACACCATATCCACCAGCTCTATAGGCCATGCATTCATAGTTGGAATCTATAGGAATTAATAAATCCTCTAAGTGCTGCTTTGCTTTTGTATATATACCTACACAAAAATCGCGTAAGCTGGTTCCATCCTCTGGAGACCAGTTTCCCATAAGAAATTTGGAGGGGTCAACCTTGTAAGATGTACTGCCATTCTTTCCATAAGAAATTTCAGTATCAAGCCAATGTGGGTGGATATGGGTCTGAACGTCATGTCCACTCCTGATGGTCTGCACCAATTGCTGTTCCACTGCATCTGGAAACTCAGTATAACCCAATTCGCGATAACGCCAGAGGCAGGTCAGGTCACAGAAGAAGGTCATGGGTACACCAATTTCCTCACAGGATTTGAGTATATTTTCAGTGGTGCTAATCAGGACATCATTTTCCGGCAAGTAGTTCCCACCGAGAAACACCTCATAATCATTTGAATACAGAATGTATATCATTTCCTGAATCTCCACTTTGAATATCACCTGGGTGATACGGACGAATTAAGCTAAAAGGTTAGACCTGTGGTAAAAGGTAAAAGGGGATAACTCAGGATTGCTGTATAAATTTAACAATTGAAACTTCTGGCAAGCGGAAACATCGATTATTACCAAAAATTTTAAGAACTATTTTTGTTACAAAAAAGAGTACTTAAAACTTTAATATTACAGGTTAAGTTTAGGCTATCGTATCAGATTATCTAAATGATGGGGAAATTTATGAGAACTCGGATTCCAATATGGGTGTTGCTGAATTTAATAACCTCAGTATGGTTACTTGGGCAAAATCATGTCCTTCATCTTGATGGAGATGGGGATTATGTCAGCTTGCCTTCAACAATTATTGAGGGTACTGAATTTACAATTGAAGGTTGGGCTTACACCAACGGAACGGGCGGTGGACTCGACGGACAACATACGATTTTTACTCAACGGGATTATTCAACTGGGACTGGTGCTGCATCCATAATCCTGAATGCCGAAAGCCCCACAGTGGGCGACATGATACGGTTCAATATCAGAAGTACAGTAGGACCCAACGATATCGTCGAATATCCTGCCAGCAATTATGAAGAATGGCATCACTATGCAGGTGTCGTGAGCACAGATAGTGTGTATCTGTACTTCGATGGCGAATTAGTTGATATTGTGGAAAATACACAATCTGGAAATTATAATCAAAGTGTTGAGTTGATTGAGATTGGCCGTCATTATCACGCATCAAGTTATCTTGCTGGCTATTTCAATGGATACATAGATAATCTGCGCATCTGGGGAGGGGCGTTGAACCGCTCTGACATCTTAGATGCAAAAAATGCCTTCATACAATACATAGATTTACCTCTTCTTGCGCACTGGGATTTTGAATCTGAGGATTTCATCGATGTGACTCAAAATGGGCATGATGGGACGCCTATGGATGACGCACACATCATTGAAATGAATCTGAACAATATCGATTTAGGCTATAGTCTCTATCTGGATGGTATAGATGATTATGTTGGTATCCCTGAACCAATAATATATACATCAGAGTTTACCATTGAAGTCTGGGCAGCAATGCTCGGTGTTGGTGGTGGTTTAGACCAACAAAATACGCTTTTCACTCAACGTGATTACTTAACCGAGACCGGATCCGCAGTCATCATCCTGAATGCCGAAGCCCCAACGGTGGGTGACATGATACGGTTCAATATCAGAAGTACAAATGGATCAAATGATATTGTTGAATATCCTGCCAGCAATTATGCAGAATGGCACCATTACACAGGTGTGGTTGGGATAGACAGCATTTATCTGTATCTGGACGGCGTATTGGTTTCAACCGCAGTGAATACTCAGACTGGTGATTTTGATTATAGTATTGATCATGTGGAGATAGGTCGACACTTTCATTCAGTGCTTTATGAAGCTGGATATTTCCACGGATACATCGATGAGCTGAAGATTTGGTCAATCCCCAAATCAGCTGAGCAAATTCAAAATGATATGTTTGAGGCTTTAACTGGAAATGAACCGGAGTTGGCAGCATATTATAACTTTGATAATCAAGTTGCTGATGATCTGTCCACATGGGGGAATCATGGTACCCTTCTCAATGGGGCAGATATCATCGTCGCTGACATTTCACCAAATGCGTGCCTGACGAGGGGAGATGCCAATGGTGATGGAATTACAGATATATCAGATCTAATTACCCTTGTCCAATACATCATTGGAAGGCCAGTTAACAATCTTAATGAAAGATGTGCTGATATCTCAGGAGATGGAATCATAACTATTTCTGATGTGATGGTTTTAATCGACTATTTATTGGCAAACTAGGTTTGGTGCAGAATAGTTAATTATTTCCATGATAATTGAGGTGTGCTTAAGGATGTGTTTACACAAATAATCCTCAGTCCGAAGACTCAACCGATTCTCAGCCGATAAATCATTTTCCATAGACCAATATGGGTTTAGCTTCGAAGCAAATGAAGCTTGGTCTGGACTTTTCTTGTTCAGGAGATTCCATATCCTTCAATGAACCTTAACCATTCTGGTGTATCACAAGGACTCACTATGTTTTCAGAATTTATTCGCAAGGATATTGTCAAGGCAGCAGGAATATTTCTAGTAATTCTTATCGTCTTATTCTCCGCAGTTTTTTTCAAAGGATACATTTTTGGTGGGGGTGATACAACAGCAGCCACAGGCATGACCCGACAACTGAGTCTATACCACAGTGAGACAGGGGAGTATCCCCTGTGGCAACCTTACATTTTTTCTGGTATGCCAGCATTCAGTAGCATGATGTACACGAAATGGGTGTATTTCCCGAATTTTATATTGGGTCTCTTTAATAAAATTGGCATGCCCGCACTATGGAGCATGATGCTTCACTACCTCCTGGCTGCCATGGGTGTATATGTTTTATTGCGGAGTCTCAAAGTAGGTTTCTTGCCAGCCCTGCTGGGTGGATTTGCCTATATGTTGACTCCTTTCTTTATCGTCATGGTCTCAGCCGGGCATGGATCCCAGATGATGACCGCAGCTTATCTACCCTGGTTGATTTATGCTACCAAGAGGATATTTGACCAACCCGACTTGAAAGGTTTGATAATCCTTGCCATTGTGGCTGGTTTTCAACTTCAAAGGGGACATGTCCAGGTTGCTTACTATGGCTGGATGGCTGTAGGTTGGTATGTGGTCATTGAAGTAATATTCAGGGCAATGGGCAAAAATTGGAAAAAATTTCCTCTCTCAGTCGGGTATTTGCTGGGAGGTCTTGTTCTCGGAATTGGCTTGGCGGCAGTCCTTTACATCCCTTCCCTGGCCTATGTAGCTCATACTATCCGAGGTGGTAGCGCTGGTGGGGGACTAGAATATGGTTATGCCACGAGTTGGTCTTTTCCACCCTATGAATTTATAGCACTCTTTTTCTCTGATTGGTTTGGTTTTGGTGGCCAAACCTATTGGGGTGGTCGCACTTTTACCGAACATTCCGATTTCATTGGAATAACGCTTCTCATTCTCATGGCTGCAGCCTTTTTTAACAAAGAGAACCTCAAGGAGAAAGTATTCCTGCTATCAACCATGTTGTTGGCCCTGATGATAAGTTTTGGAAGCTATTGGCCCTATCTATATGACGTCCTTTTCAAGTTGCTCCCATTTTTTAATAAGTTCAGAGTTCCTTCTATGATTCTCATTTTAATGGAGCTCATGGCAGCCCTTCTGGCTGGCATTGGGTTATACACACTACTTAATCTGGATGAGAAACGGCGGGCAGAATTGGTAAAGGGCATACTTATCGCGGCCGGTGTCATGGGTGGTCTCTTCGTTATAGTGCTCCTTTTTAAAGGATTGATCACAGGAGCTTTTTCAAATGCTTTGATCGCTTCACCAAAATATCACCCCCAACTGAGTAGCGCCCGGATCGATATGTTTTACTCCAGCCTGATCAAAGGTCTGTTTATTGGAACCCTGGGTTTGGCGGTGATTTGGGCTTATTTCGCTCAAAAAATTAAGGGAATGGTTCTTTCGATTGTAATGATTGCTCTTGTTGTTGTCGAGTTGGGACATGTGGATCTACGTTTTACAAAAAACGCTGTTGCAAAAAAGAGAGTCCAGGCTGGAGAGCAGGAAACACCGGCGATTCGCAAATTAAAAGAACTCACAGCAGCAAATCCAGGACGGATTTTTCCTGTCCATACCCTGTTTGGATCAAATGGCTGGGCTCTGCATGGTCTGGAGTCCATTGGTGGTTATAGTCCTGCAAAATTGAAGATCCTCCAGGATTTCCTGAACTCCACCCAGATTGAACAAACCTTCTTGCTGAAGTATTACTCTCAAACCGAAAGTGGAGCATCTCCCAAACCCATTGGAGATGTTGATCCAGCTCTGAGAAAACGGCATCTGGATTTACTGAGAAATTTGAATGTAAAATATTTGGTTTCACCTTTTCCAATGAATGATCCGCTCTTCAAGTTGATCGATCAACCGCTGCATATTGTCAGGGGACAAAGAGCTCAAGTGCTGATTTATGAGTTCATAGATGACTATTCCAGAGCCTGGTTCGTTCCAGAGATTGTTACAGCAAGCAATTCAAACGAGATGAGCTCAAAAATGGATGCTTCCCTATCCAGTCCTGCTGATATAGCCTATGTCCTTGATCCTGAGGGAACTCTTGGGAATACTACCTACAGTGTAGGTACGGCAATTGTGGAGGAACACTCTCTTCAATCACTCCAGTTAAAAACAGATAATAATGAAGATGGATTCTTAATCGTCAGTGAAGTTTTTTATCCCGCTGGATGGTCAATTTATATGGACGATGATACCAGATTGGAAATGTTTGCAGCAAATGAATTGATTCGTGGTATTCCAGTTCCTGCTGGGCAGCATATATTGAGGTTTGTGTATGAACCACCTGCCGTCCGAGCAGGTTTTAGAATTACGCTATTATCAGCCCTTATCATTTTGGGTCTTGGAGCCTTTCTGTTTTATAGAAGTAGGCAATATCCAGAGCAAGAGTAATGAGAGAATTCAGGTCCACTACCAATATTAAGCTGGGGCTTTTTGTCCTCAGCATTCTGATAATTAGTGGATCCCTGCTATATACAAATTGGATTGTGCGAGAATTACGCGATGACAATCTTCGTTTCCTGAACTACAATTCGAAACTATTGGCGAATGCGCTTTCGGCTGACTTGCAAAGCAAAGCCTACCTGAATGAACAGCGTCAATTTTTGAATTATAATGCAAATCTATATGCCACTGCGCTATCAGCTGATTCGCCTAATATGGATTTTGCCTTCAATCAGATTATCCGCAACATCAGCTTCCCTGTAATTATTACCGTTGTTGAGGATGATCAACCAATTATCTATGCCCATCGCAATGTGAGTGTACCTGATTCTTTGAGCGAGGCTGATCTTCAAGCATTCCTCCTCAAGTCAGCTGCAGCCATGGATTCTCAAAACGAAGCGATTCCTGTCAAATATCTCGATCAGGAAATCATGCAGATTCACTTCGGAAGAATAGAACGACAAGAATTTGATGAAATTGTAGAGAATATCATGCGAGCAGTCAACTTCCCCATGATTTTAACCAAAAAAAATATCCATGGAATTGTCGAAATTCAGGATCATACAATAGATCTTGAGGAGACTCTGGAGCCTGATGAGCGAATGAATGTTCTCCAAATGGCTCTACGCAGGATGGATTCTATCAATGATCCCGTTCCTGTAGAATTTGACAATGAAACCGTCATGTTGATTCATTATGAAGATTCAGGAATGATCCAGGCTTTACGTTGGTTCCCATTTATCGAAATTGGCATCATGGGAGGGTTTATCCTGCTGGGTTTTGCAGGATTTCAATTTATACGCAAAGCCGAACATCGCGGTATTTGGGTTGGACTCTCAAAGGAAACTGCGCATCAATTGGGGACACCGCTCTCATCGCTCATGGGGTGGATAGAACTATTGAGACAAGAGGAAAATAGAGACCAAACCAGTCAAATTGTTGAAGAGATGGATCGTGATCTTCAGAGACTGAATCAGGTTGCAGATCGCTTCTCAAAAATCGGTGCCGGCGTAAAATTAGAGAGTCTTTCTATTAAAGAATTGGTTGAACCAGTGCTTGGATACGTTCAGCGCCGCATACCCCAGTGGGGCAAAACCATAAGCGTTGAATTTGATTGTCCCGAGGATTTTCTCGTTTTGGCCCATGCAGAATTGTTTGGTTGGGCATTCGAAAACCTGTTAAAAAACTCCGTTGATGCCATCAAAGGGGATGAAGGGATGATTCAAGTCCAGGTAATTCAACGTAGTAACTGGGTTCAAATCATGGTAAGGGACAATGGGGAAGGGATTCCCCTCAGAGATCACAAAAACATCTTCAGGCCAGGTTGGAGCTCAAAAAAACGCGGTTGGGGTCTGGGATTGAGTCTCGTAGAACGTATCATTCGTGAATACCATGAGGGAGATATCACGGTTGAGTCTGCACCTGGCCAAGGTACCAGCTTTGAAATAAGCCTAAAAACCTCGGGAAGTGACTGAAAATCCTCGGTTTTCTCACTAGGAAATTATGTTTGACATGCCACAGGGCGCCGGTTAGATTACGTCGCTTTTTTGTGACCGTAGGTGGTCATAAGCCATGAATGAGAAGGAATAGAATTGAAAACGTATAATGTAAAAGCAAGTGAAATCGAGAGAGAGTGGTGGATTGTCGATGCTACTGATAAAACACTAGGTAGACTCTCAACTACGATTGCTCAAATCCTGAGGGGAAAGCACAAACCAACCTTTGTTCCCCATCTTGACAGCGGTGATTTTATCGTTGTTACAAATGCAGAAAAAATTCGGGTCACAGGAAATAAAGAAGAACAGAAGACTTATTTTCGCCACAGTGGCTACCCAGGTGGAGCTCGTTTCACTTCTTTGAAACAGTTGCGCGAGAAGCATCCAGAACGGATTCTTGAACATGCTGTAAAAGGTATGCTCCCACATAACCGTCTTGGTCGTGTCCAGATTAAGAAATTGAAAATTTATAAGGGTGATTCTCATCCTCATGAAGCACAACAACCTAAACCACTCGAGGTAGGCTAGTCCATGACTACATCAACTACATTTTATGCTACCGGAAAACGCAAAAGCTCAATCGCTCGCGTTTATATGACCCCTGGCAAGGGCATTATCAAAGTTAACGACCGCGAGCTCGATGATTATTTCGGTCGTAAAACATTGAGAATGATTGTTCACGAAGCACTTGAATTAACAGAGAATTCAGGTCGTTATGATATTTCTGTCAATGTTAATGGCGGTGGATTGTCCGGACAGGCTTATGCAATTCGTCACGGTATTTCGCGTGCTTTGCAAGGTGATAATAATGAACTACGGCCAGTGCTTAAAAAAGCCGGTCTGCTAACCCGTGATGCTCGTAAGAAAGAGCGTAAGAAATACGGTTTGGCCGGTGCACGTAAAGCCTATCAGTTCTCAAAACGTTAAAAAGTTTTTTCAGGAGTTTTAATGCGCAATATTTCACTAGAGGATCTACTCGCTTCCGGAGCCCATTTTGGTCATATGACCAGTAACTGGGATCCAAACATGGCTGAATATATCTTCACCCAGAAAAATGGTGTTCACATCATTGATCTGTATAAGACAATAGAACAGCTGAACAACGCCGTGGATCTGGTGAGTTCTACAGTTAAAAAAGGTGGATCCATTCTTTTCGTGGCTACGAAAAAGGCCGCAAAAACCGTTGTGGAAGAAGAAGCCGATCGCTGTGGTATGTTCCATGTTACTGAACGCTGGTTAGGTGGAACGCTGACAAACTTCATGACCATAAAAAAATCTATCAAGCGCTTACACCTACTTGAAAAAGACGAAACCAGTGGTATTGCAGAGACCTTGACCAAAAAAGAACTCTTGATGCGTACTCGTGAACGTAGCCGTTTACAGACACAGCATCGTGGTATCAAGGATATGCGACGTCTTCCTGATGTAGTCATTGTAGTCGACGCAAAAAAAGAGACCATCGCTATTGCTGAGGCTCTTAGACTGGAAATTCCCATTGTAGCTGTTGTTGATACAAATACTGATCCACGCAAAGTTGATATTCCAATTCCAGCAAATGATGACTCCATTCAGGCTGTTCGTTTACTTATGGGAACCCTTGCAGACGCTATTCTGGAAGCAAAGGGTATTTCCAACGTAAAAGAAACTGAAGAAGTAACCGCTTAAGACCCGAAAAATATAAACCTGGAGATTATGTAGAATGGCTATAACAGCTGCTGCGGTAAAAGAGCTGCGCGATAAAACTGGTGTCGGCATGATGGAGTGCAAAAGTGCACTTAGTGAAGCCGATGGTAATATTGAAAAGGCAATCGAACTCCTTCGTAAAAAAGGAATGGCAAAAGCCGCTAAAAAAGTGGGTCGTGCCACCAAAGAAGGTCTGGTTTTCAGTTATATCCACGCTGGTGGTAAACTGGGCGCCCTTGTTGAAATCGCCTGTGAAACTGATTTTGTTGCTAAGACTGACAAGTTTCTGGAACTAGGTCATAGCATTGCCATGCATATTGCTGCTGCCGGTCCAGAAGTTGTAAAACGTGAACAGGTTTCTACAGATGCTTTGGATAAAGAAGCAGAGATCTTCAAAGTCCAGGCTTTGAATGAAGGTAAACCTGAAGCCATTGTTGAAAAAATTGTTACTGGTCGTTTGGAAAAATACTACAAAGAAGTTGTTCTTATGGAACAGTCCTATGTAAAAGATCCTGAAAGAACGATTACAGATCTGCTAAATGAGACTATATCATCTCTTGGTGAAAACATGTCTGTTACACGCTTCCAGCGTTTTGCAGTCGGAGAGTCCGTCACCAGCGCAGAATAATCCTAAAAAATTTAGGCGGAAATATGTCAGCCGGATCAATCTACAAGCGTATACTCCTTAAACTAAGTGGTGAATCGCTGGCAGGTGATTCGGCTCTTTCTATTGATACACATGTCCTTGATCAGATGACATCAGACCTCCAGGCTGTCGTTGAGCTGGGTGTAGAGGTCGGAATAGTCATAGGGGGGGGCAATATCTTCCGTGGATTATCTCAAAAAGCCAAAGACATGAATCGAGTTGCCGCTGACCATATGGGTATGCTGGCAACCGTTATAAATGCAGTTGCTTTGGGAGATGCGATTAAACGTAGAGGGATGCAGGCCAGTGTCCTTACTGCTATTGAAATGAACGAAATTGCTGCACCATTCTCTCAAAGAAAAGCGCTTCAGGAACTCTCTTTAGGAAAAGTTGTCATCTTTGCTGCTGGTACTGGCAACCCATTTTTTACCACAGATACTGCTGCAGCTTTGAGGGGTGTTGAAATTGAAGCAGATGTACTCCTTAAAGGTACCCGCGTGGATGGTATTTATTCAGCTGATCCTGAAAAGGATCCCCAAGCCGAATATTTACCCAACTTGAGTTATGATGAAGTAATGAATAAAAATTTACGTGTAATGGATCAGACAGCTTTCGCACTGTGCCGCGAAAATAATCTTGCGGTTCATGTCTTTAATATGGAAATTCCAGGAAATTTATTAAAAGTGATACAAGGCGCTGCCATTGGATCTGTAGTTGGAGGAAATCATGCTGAATGAATTATTTAAAGATGTAGATCACAGAATGCATATGTCTGTTGAGCACGTAAGACATGAGTTTACCGGGTTGCGTAGTGCCAGGGCCTCTGTTACCCTTGTAGAGCACATTAAAGTTCCCTACTATGGTAATCCAACACCCCTGAATCAAGTCGCAAATTTGAGCGTTCCTGAACCTCGTCTCATCGTAGTCCAGCCTTGGGATAAAAGTCTTATGGCAGAGATTGAAAAAGCAATCATGGCAGCTGACCTGGGTTTAAATCCCGCAAATGATGGTGTTAATATTCGCATTCCCATTCCTGCCTTAAATGATGAACGTCGTCAGGAGCTTATCAGGCATATGCATAAGCTGGCCGAAGAAGGTCGTGTCGGTATCCGCAATGTCCGTCGCGATGCCAATGATCATATTAGAAAGGCCGAGAAGGATTCTGAAATCTCAGAAGACAATTCTAAGCGAGCCACTGCAAATGTTCAGGAAATGACTGACAAATATATCAAAGAGATTGATGATGCGGTTAAGACCAAAGAAGAGGATATTATGACCGTTTAATTGGTCCCACATATTTTGCATAAAAAAAGCTCCGAGTAAATCGGAGCTTTTTTATTTTTATCAGAGAATCGTGATTTAAAGCTTATCTGCGTTTTTCTCAAGATATGAAGCGACACCAGCAAAATTCTCCTGCATTGTGTCATCACCTTCCTGCCATCCAGCAGGACAAACTTCACCGTGTTCCTGGTTAAAAGCAAGAGCATCAACCATACGCAGCATCTCATCAACATTTCTACCAAGTGGTAAATCATTGATTACGGCGTGACGAACAATTCCTTCTTCATCAATCAGGAAAGAAGCTCTTAAAGCGACATCACCATTTACTGTAGTTTCTTCTTCACCATCTTCTGTCAAAACAGCAGCCGGTGTTGAACCCTTGAGTACATCATATGATCTGGCAATCGTCTTTTCTATATCGGCAAGAATTGGATACTGAATGTCTCCGATACCACCATTTTTGATGTCGGTGTTCTTCCAACCATAGTGACTCCACTTTGAATCAACTGAACAACCGATAACCTGAACGCCACGTTTCTCAAAGTCAGCGAGACGGTGGTTAAAAGCTAGAATTTCAGTTGGACACACAAATGTGAAATCCAGGGGATAGAAGAATAAGACAACTTTCTTCCCTTTATAATCAGCTAAACTGATCTCTTTGAATGAATTGTCGCCCATGATGGCGGTTGCTTTAAAATCTGGTGCTGGTCTTGTAACTAACATATGATTTATTTCTCCCTCTAGTTGTTTTGGGTTCACCCCATTTAATTAAGTAGTAATCATTACTGTTTAATATAGAATCAATATATGTGGCTGCAAGTGAATATTGAATCATTATTCAGAGTTGGGAGTGACTTATTTGTCCTGAATAATTGCTCAAGTGTTTGTCAAAATAATTATTGGAAATCTATGACTTGTGGATGTAAACTCAGCCTATTATTGCACCATGAATATCATCAATTTCTCATGAAAGGGTCGTCCATTGAATAGCTACTTCAAACATTTATTTTCAATCTTGATGCTAGTCCCAATCCTACTCTCAGCCCAGATTCAGGATCGGCATTTATCCAGTACTGTAGAAAAATATTTTGCACGGAATAGGACAGCTCCAACTATCATTTCCGCAGAGGTGGTTGATGATATTATGTATGGAAGAACACTAAAAATCAGAATCCAGGGTCATCGCAACAGTGAAAATGAAGATCTCGGCTTCGCCTTCGGTGCAGCTGCCGCAGTAGCTAATCAGGCATCAAATAAACTTGAAGCTTTATGGATTGAAATGGATGTGCGTTATAAGGCAGTAGAGACGACTGTTGCTGTCGCCCCAGCTCTTTGCAGCATAGAAGCCATTGTGTATAAATCACGGAGTTTTGGTGAGTGGTGGGAAAACTGCCTTGAAATATTGTAGCTTTTCGTTGATCCTAATCGGCTTTTCATGTTGACCTCGCAAAATATGGTGCAAATCGTCAGGAATTAATGAGATGGATAGGTGATGCAGGTTGGAATGATCTTAACCCCCGTTTAGATTAGCGCGGTTTTTTAATTATAGAGGAGTTTTACATTATTATGATCGCAAACATTATGCTCATGGCCTCACCATCAGGTGGAGAAGCCGGAAACCCAATCTTAAGTTTTCTACCCATTATTTTGATGTTCGGTGTATTCTACTTTTTACTCATCAGACCTCAGACGAAACGTCAAAAAGAGGCTGAAAAAATGCGCACAGAACTCAAAAAAGGTGACCATATTGTCACTACTGGTGGCATTCACGGAACCATCGAAGGTATCAAGGACAATGATATTCTATTGGTGAAAACAGCCACTGATACCAAACTTCACGTTGGTAGAGCTGCAGTAACAACGGTGAAAACTAAATAGAACCATGCTGTTCGAAATTCAAACCTATGGCAAAGACGTCCTCAGGACCAAGACTGAGGAGATTCCACAGATTGATGACGATCTGAGGGTATTTGTCGCCAATATGTTTGAAACGATGTATGCAGCCGAAGGTATTGGTCTGGCTGCTCCACAGGTTGATAAATCAATTCGTTTATTTGTTATCGATCTTTCACCCATTGATGAGGAAGAGGGTCGGCGTGTCTTTGTCAATCCCCAAATTATTGGTTTTGGTGATGAGAAAGATGAATACGAAGAAGGCTGCTTGAGCGTTCCCACAATACGTGAAATCGTTACCCGTCCCACCACTATTAGAATTACTTACCAGGATATGAATGGTAAACATTATGATGAAGAAATTGATGGCTTCCTTGCCCGAGTGATTCAACATGAATATGATCATCTTGAAAAGACACTTTTTATTGATCATTTAAGCTCATTGAAGAAATCACTCCTCAAGAATACGCTCAAAAAGATTGCCAGCGGGGAAATAGAAGTCGAAGCATCTGAAAACTTTGAGCTTTAGGGTAGCCTGAACGCCCATCAAATACAATATTACTCACCGGGGTGTGGATTCTCAACCGACTGCTTATCTGTTCAGCTTTTCAATATGGTCTGAAATAAAATGAATAATCCTATACCATTAAAAATCATTTTCATGGGAACGCCCGATTTTGCAGTTCCAGCCTTACAAGCATTGCATGAGAGTCCCCATCTTATCCAGGCTGTTGTAACCGTTCCTGACAAACAGCAGGGGAGAGGACGGCGTGAGAAGCCTTCTGCTGTGAAATCAGCAGCTCTGAAATACAACTTGCCCATCCTTCAGCCAGAAAAACTCACAGATCCTGATTTTATTGAGAACCTGAAAACATATGCTCCTGATGTGATTGTGGTTGTGGCCTTTAGAATTCTACCTGAAACTGTTTTTTCCATCCCCAGATACGGATCATTTAATCTACATGCTTCCCTGCTTCCAAAATATCGGGGAGCTGCCCCCATACACTGGGCTTTACTCAATGGGGATTCTGAAACTGGTCTAACTACATTTTTTCTCAAACGCCGAGTGGATACAGGCAATATTATCAAAAAGGCTAAAACTCCCATTCTTCCAGAGGACAATCTGCATACTCTATATGCAAAATTATGCAAAATGGGAGCTGATCTGGTCCTTGAGACCACAAACCTTATTGCCAGGGGGACTGCCGTCGCCGGGGAGCAGGACAACAGCCTGGCAAGTCCAGCCCCAAAAGTCACTTCGGAAACCCGTCTCATCCATTTCGATGAGAGTGCTGAGCAGTGTCACAACCGCGTCAGAGCTTTTGCGCCCACCCCAGGTGCTTACACCTACCGAGATGGTAACTTACTTAAAATATTGTCAACCAGGGCAGTTTCTGGTGATGGGATTCCTGGCAGTATCATTCACATTTCAGAAGATTCCTTTACTGTGGCCTGCAAAGAGGGCGCTCTTGAGATCATGTCTATCCAGCCTGAGAGCAAGAAAGTCATGGATGTAGCATCATACTTACGGGGCTACCCCATCAAAACTGGTGAAACTCTTGGCTAATACACCTCGCGAACTGGCATATAAGACACTTCTCACAGCTGAGAGGTCCCCTTCTTCAGGGATTGATGAACTCCTTTCAACTTATCTCCAGCAACGGGAGCTAACCCAACAGGAAAAACGCTGGATTATGGAGCTTGTCTATGGCGTGACCCGGATGAAACTCCAACTGGATGCCTGGATTGGGATCGCCTATAAAGGTCGCTATCGTAAAGCTCAACACTCAGTCAAGAGCCTGCTTCGAATGGGGGCCTTTCAGCTCAAATACATGCACACTTCTGAACACGCAGCCATCAATGAAACAGTAGCTTTGAGCAAACGGGTTAAACAATCCCAGGCCAGTGGGCTTGTGAATGCTGTCCTGCGTAAACTTCAAACGCTTGAGCTGGAAGATGTGCTGAACCAATCTGAAGATGATATTCAGCGTTTATCCATTGAAACCTCACATCCCCAGTGGCTTTTGGAAAAATGGATATCGAGATATACTCCAGATGAAGTGTCAGCCCTGTGCAGCCATAATAATACGGCTCCCAAAACATGGATCAGAAGAAACATCCAAAATGTCGGTACAGAAGATTTTGAGGCATTTCTAGATGGTCTGGACATTAAGTACAATAAATCAGACCTTTTAGATGTGTTCTATGAAATCGGAAGCGCATCATCTCTGTTCAGTACAAAAGAATTTCATGCGGGTTGGTTCTCATTCCAGGATCTCGCTGCAGGTATTGTGGCTTCCTTACTTGAAGCTGAAGCAGGGGATATTATCGTTGATGCCTGTTCAGCCCCCGGTGGGAAGATGGCCTTTATGTCGGAATTGTCTGGGGGAAAGGCGAAAATCATAGCCTGCGACGCCAGCCAGACAAGATTGGTCAAGGTCAGGGAGAATATTCAACGACTTGGGCTAAAACAGGTTGAAGTACAAGAGTTGGATGCAGCACTGGCACCCTTGCCAATTGCTAATAAAATTCTCTTGGATGTGCCCTGCTCTGGCACTGGCGTATTAAATCGCCGTCCCGATGCAAGGTGGAAACGTCAAGAATCGGATATCACATCCCTAGTAGGTATTCAGTCCCGGATCCTCACCAACAGCTGGAAATATTTAGCACCTGGCGGGTTGCTCGTATACGCAACCTGTACCCTGGAACCTGATGAAAATTGGGAGCTAATCGATTCGGCGCTAGAACAATTAGATCAGGCCAGTGTTGAAGCTATTGATGATGAAATCCTTAAACCATACATTGATGAAAGAGGTGCGTTGTCTACATTACCATGGCGTCACAGTATGGATGGAATGTTTGCAGTAAAAATTAGAAAATCGTTATGAAATTAATAAGAGATTATTTGTTCATTTTTGCAGGGATTGGAATTGTGGTGGCTCTGTCATTCAACAATGTCATTTTACCCCTGTATGTGAACTGGAATGATGAGATTCGAGTACCCAGTCTGACTCATACTGACCTGAATAAAGCCACAAAAATTCTCAAAGAACGGACGCTGGAATGGACCATAAAGGATACCATCTTCAGACGAGATATACCCAGTAGATTTATCATGGATCAGTATCCCGAAGCCGGTCAAATGGTAAAGGAAAATAGAAAGATTCAACTCACGATTAACCTACCCCCGGCAAAACTGGAAATGCCTGATCTTATTGCTATTACGGAAAGACAGGCCATTATAGCCATGGATCGCCTCGGTCTGATACTGGTGGAAACCATGACAGATTCTTCAGATCAATATGAGCGTACCGTGGTGATGGAGCAATCCGTATTGGCTGGCATGCCGGTAGCACCAGGGGATTCAATTATCATCACAGTGAGTCTTGGGAAAAGAAATCTAAAGAAAACCATGCCTGATCTACTGAACAAAGGACTTGAAGAAGCAAGACGAACACTGGAATCTCAAGGATTTTTATTAGGAGAGGTTCAAACTACTGAAAACTCTGATTTATTACCCAATACTGTGGTTTCACAATCAGTAGTTGCAGGAAAAGAATTTCCTCGCGAAAGAATTATTCAAGTCGATCTCATGATTACTGACGGTTTCTAGTGGCATTCAATATGACAGCACAAATTTCACCCTCAGTTCTTTCCGCCGATTTTTCAAGACTTGGGGATCAGATCAAATCTGTGGCCGAGAGTGGTGGGGAAGTTCTGCATCTCGATGTCATGGATGGTCACTATGTCCCCAATTTGACCTTTGGACCTCTGCTGGTGAAGGCCATGCGCAAGATGACTGACATGGTTTTGGAAGCTCATCTTATGATCTCAGAGCCTGATCTATACATTGAAAATTTTATCAAAGCCGGTGCTGATATTGTTTTGGTTCATCCTTCGACCTGTTCATCTGTCCAGGATACTCTTAGAAACATAAAAACCTTAGGAGCAAAAGCTGGCCTCGTTGTTAATCCTGATGAAAAGCTATCTATTATTGACCCCTATTTGGGCGAAATAGACCAATTGCTTATTATGTCTGTCGTACCAGGATTCGGTGGTCAGTCGTTTATGCCGGAAGTCCTAGATGATCTCCCTCAAATGCGACAGGCGCTAGTGGATAACAATGTGTTGGTGGAAATTGATGGCGGGATAAATAAGACAACCATAGCTTCGGTGTTGGGTAAGGGGATTAGCCGTTTCGTAGCTGGTTCAGCTGTCTTCAATAAGCATGCTTCTCCAGGAGAGAATTTTAATACCCTCCAAACCTTAGTTACTGCAGGTAAATGAGTTTATCCAAGCTTCGAAGTCATGAACTTATCCGTAAGGCTATTCATTTAAGCAGTAGCATCATCCCGTTATCATATTGGTTCTTCTTTGAGCGACATTTCACACTTCAGATTGTCATCGTTCTTGCTCTGGGTTTTCTTACGGCCGACTATTTGCGACTAAAATCCGGTAGTATTGAGAAACTGTTCATGCGAATTTTTGGATCTGCTCTGAGACAGCATGAAAAGAAAAATTTAACAGGGGCAACCTACGTTTTTACAGGATCAGTCGTGGCCATTTTTCTCTTTCCAAAAGAGATAGCTGTCCCAGCCCTATTGATCCTATCTATATCAGATACGCTGGCAGCCTTGATTGGAATACCCTTTGGGAAACATAAGTTCCTGAAAAAATCACTGGAGGGTAGCACAGCATTTTTTATCAGCACAGCTGTCATACTTGCAATATTTTTTCCTGATAGTATTATTATTAGTCTCCTGATTGCAGCTATTGTCACCCTGGCCGAGGCTTACCCTATGAATTTGGATGATAATTTCCTTATACCGATTTTGTCAGGCACTTTATTAAGTCTCGCAAGTCTGTTATAGATAGGTTCGCAATCCAAAAATGACCTTCCTAAATCCTATCTTTCTCTGGTTTTTACCACTGATTTCAATCCCCATTATCATCCATTTACTGGCCAAACGGAAAAGTAAGCTTATTGATTTCCCATCCCTGAAATTTTTAAAGTTATTGGAGCAGGACGCGCTTAGAAAATTTAATATTAAACAGCTCATTCTGCTCATCATCCGAACCCTGATGATTCTGCTGATCATCCTCGCCTTCGCCAGACCCGGGCTTGATAGAAGTACTGGGTTCAGGTTGAATTCAGGCAGTATAGACCTACTGATTTTTGCCATCGATAATACAGCTTCAAACCAATCAAATATTGAAAATATAGACCGAGCTATGCCACAAGTTTTTAGTGATGAACTGAAAGCCAAAGGTTTCAATGTTGCCTACTGTGGTCTAACCGATCTTCAACTCCATGATTCTATGGATGAGATTGCTGCTGAGTTTGGAGATATTTATCATGATGATTTTATGGCGGCATTTTCAGAGCAAATCGATTTAGATCGGTATGAACGAAAGTCCATTTTCTGGATCGGGGACGGCCAGGATGTGCGGGATCGTATGGAAGAACTCGACGGGTGGAGTAAATATTTATTGGTTACCCCTGTAGATAATGATGCTGCCATAACCAATATCATACTTCCTGGACAAGGGATTCGTCTTGGCGATACATATGATATGAGCATCGAGTTAGGACGTTCAATCGAATCTCAAGAAGCGCTTAGCCTGGAGCTGTTGATCAACGAGAAAAGACAGAATCAACTTGTGGTTGAAGAGCCTAAAAATTCGGTTCTTATGACAGCTCGTGTTGAAGAGGGTGGTTATCAAAGTGGTCGACTGATTCTTCCAAGTGATGAAGCAGCCTATAACAACGATAGACATTTTATTTTGCCTGCAGAAGGTGACATTCCAGTTCAAATTCTGCGATCTAAACAAATTCCAGACTTTTGGACGCTCATAAAATCCTCTGTTGAAGATCAACAATTAAACCTGGATATTCGAGTTTTGGATTACAACGAAATAGACAATATGGATCTAAGTAGGGGAGGGACTGTCATCGTTGATGCTGCTCATATGCTTGCATCCTATAACTGGGAACGCTTAGAAACCTTTGTGAGTACTGGTGGGCAGCTGGTCTTGTTTGGAAATGGTGGCAGCGCTATGATGGACGTATTGGGATTCAAATCTCAACTTGTTGAGGAGATCAATCCTTTTCCCCTTGGGCTCTACCTCACAGGCTCTGCAACCAAAACCTTTAACACAACCCCTCTCCGGACGATTATTGATCAGAATCGGCTTAAGGTTTTCAAGCGATACAAAACCGGGGGAGATGAATTGGGGGAGACCTGGGTTCGGTTTCTTGATGATCAACCCTTTATGGGATCCAGGAATCTGAAAGAAGGTAGGATCGTCTGGTTCAACACGGACTTTGGTATGAGTGCCAATAATCTGCCTGTTCTGGGTATGTTCCCAACCCTCATCATCCAGTTGGCTCAATCTCAGGCTATCAAAGCCCAAACAGATTTGTACAATGCCTTTGTCGGTGACACGCTCAACTTTTTCCCACCACCACTGGCAAGCGACAATAGTCCCTTTAGTGTCCAACGTCCAGATGGCACAACCGATTTTCTATCACCTGATTTGAATTATGTGCTCCATTACCCAAATACGAATTTACCAGGTATCTACAAGTTATCAAGGGGACGCCAGGTATTGCAGTCCATGGCAGTGAACATCTCAAGCCATGAAGCACAGGCACATCGACCTGTTTATTCATTTGGGGATACGGATATATTCGTAAGTTCTGATGCATCTGAAATAACGAATGAGATATTGGATCAAGGTTCTAGTCTGGCTCTCTGGCCCTTCCTCTTTTTGGTGATTTTCCTCTTATGGCTGGCAGAGACCTATTTAGCCAGAATTAAAGCAACTTGGCGGCAACATGTTTGAAACAACGGTCGAAAAAGAAAAAGCATTACTCGTAGGCGTCGTCCACGGAGAACAATCAGTATCTGATGTTGAAGAAAACCTGGTTGAGTTGGGTCTTTTAGCAACTACTGCTGGAGCCATCGTAAGTGGTGAGGTCATTCAAAAACGCACTTCAGTTCATGCTGCGCACTATGTTGGCAAGGGCAAGATTGAAGAAATTGTTGCCAAGGTAGAAATGCTAAAGGTGAATCTGGTCATCTTTGATGATGAGCTCTCTCCAGCCCAAACTAAAAATTTACAAAAAATGTTTGATAAAGCGCGGGTCATAGACAGAAGTATTTTAATTCTAGACATCTTTGTAAGGCATGCCAGCAGCAAGGAATCCAAAACACAGGTAGAATTGGCCCAGCTTCAGTATCTGCTTCCTCGACTTACTCGAGCCTGGACACACCTTGAAAGACAGCGTGGAGCTACTTCAACTCGTGGTGGTATGGGAGAGACCCAGATTGAGATTGATCGCCGCCTGGTCCGGAATAGAATATCCCAGCTCAAGAAAGAGCTGATCAAAATTGAAACCCAGCGAGATACTCGACGGAAGCAACGCGAAGATATGTTTAAGGTTGCACTTGTGGGATACACCAATGCGGGGAAATCTTCACTCATGAATCTTTTTTCCGATGCTGGTGTATTGGTTGAAGATAAGCTGTTTGCCACCCTGGATACTACGGTTAGAAAAATAACAGTACTCGATAATGAAATCCTCCTAAGTGATACAGTGGGATTTATTCATAAACTGCCTCATCATCTTGTTGCCTCATTCAAGAGTACGCTACAAGAGGTTCGACTGGCAGATCTAATTCTCATTGTCATTGATCTTAGCGATCCGCAGTATGAAAAACACCTGAGGACCGTCAATGAAGTTTTAATGGATTTGGGTGTATCCGAGAGTCAGACTTTGACAGTCTTTAATAAGATTGACCTGATTACTGGCCAGGAAACCCTATCAGGAGCTCTGAAGGAATATAGCGATGCTGTTCCTGTGTCAGCTCTACGTCAGGTCAATATCCAACAGCTTGAAGAAAAAATAATTGAAGTTCGGCAAAGTGGTTATGTGGTAGAAACTCTAAAACTCGATCATTCGCAACAAAAATTTCTGGCTTCGCTACATCGCACAGCTGAGGTTCTCAATATTGATTATGAAGAGGACCATATTCTGGTAGAAGTGAGAGTCAGAGCCAGTGCCCTCCATCAAATACGAAAAGAAAGTCAAAACGGGATACACTGATAATGAATGCGCCAAAAATTGGTTTGGTCCTGGGTAGCGGAGCTTCCAGAGGCTGGGCACATATTGGCGTTATTGAAGCTCTTGAAAAACACGGAGTGGAAATAGGTGTCATTACAGGAGCCAGTGCAGGTTCTTTTATTGGAGCCGCCTATGCTGGTGGAGGATTAGAACAGGTCAAGAAATTCGCCCTGGATATGGATTGGAAAGCGGTACTATCTTATCTCGACCTGGCCTTTCCCCGCTCTGGGTTTATTGAGGGTCATAAAGTTGCTGAACTCATCGAGCTCTTTACCAGAATTGATCAATTTGAAGACTTGAATATTCCCCTCATCATGGTTGCAACCAATATGTTCACAGGGAAAGAAGTCACCCTCTCTACGGGCAGCATCACACAGGCACTTCGGGCCAGTATGGCCGTACCAGGCCTGCTAACTCCAAAATTAATTGATGATGAATGGCTAGTGGATGGAGGGGTTGTCAATCCTCTACCCATTGATGTGTGTCAGAATGCCGGTGCAGATATTGTGATTGCTGTGGACATCAATTCTGAACGGAGCACCAATAAAAAGAATCCTCCACAAGATGCAGCCTGGGTCAAAAACTCAGAGAAGATGGAGAAGAAGAGATTAGAGGTAATCAAGTCGTGGACAGATAGATTTGGATCAAGGGGGAAGACCCTGGGTTCAAAAATCGATCAATGGTTCACCCGAGAGGCACCTTCACCACACATATTTGAGGTGCTTGGGTCATCCATTAATATCATGCAAAAGAAAATAGAAGAAATGAACCTACAGTCCCACACCCCAGACGTGCTTCTTTCCCCACGATTAGGGGATATGAGTTTTTTCGACTTTGATCATGCAGAGCGAGCTATTCTTGAGGGCTACAAGTGCTGTGAGAAGTCAATTCCAGAAATTCTAGGGAAAATAGAAAAATATCATATGGAAAATTGAGCTTCAACTACCCAATTTTCTGCTTAAACAAAATATTTATCCAATTCTAACAATTATCTGAATAATCTTTTGCTATTCGAAGCAGAAGGCACTTTATTTGCACTTCTCCTTATTGGAGAATGAACGCTAGAAAGTGAGTTTGAAATATGGCAAATGAATCACCAAGTAAAAAGGCTCTTGCTGTCTTAAAAGAGCAATATGCTGATAAATTTGTTTCCGTAAATCAAGCCATCAGATCCATTCACAGGGGGGACAGAATATTTGTCCATACTGCTTGTGCTGAACCCCAATATCTCCTTAGATCACTCGTTGAATATATTGAAAGCGAACCAAAAGCAGTATTTGATGCTGAGGTTCTCCAGGTCTGGTCTCTGGGCCTTGCGCCCTATACCCAGGAGAAATACAAACACAATTTCAGACACAACTCCTTTTTTATCGGCAGTAGCACCAGAGCTGCCGTAAATAGCGGACTGGCCGATTACACACCTATATTTCTCTCAGAGATTCCCAAACTATTCCAGAGAGGACACGTCCCCGTTGATGTGGCTCTCATTCAAACTTCATGTCCAGACCCCCATGGATATATGAGTCTGGGTGTCAGTGTTGACATCGTTAAGGCTGCCACGGAAAAAGCACAGACCATTATCGTACAGGTCAATCCCAGGACGCCACGGGTGCATGGTGATGGATTTATTCATATCTCAGATGTTGATTACGTTATTTACCATGAAGAACCTCTGCTGGAATATGAAGATGAGCTTGATGATGAGGTTGCAGACAAAATTGGAAAATACGTCGCAACATTAATTGAAGATGGCAACACGATCCAAGTTGGCTATGGTTCTTTGCCAAATGCAATTCTGGCAAATCTTGGTGAGAAGAAACATTTAGGTGTTCATACTGAGCTGCTAGGGGATGGACTGGTTAAATTGATGAAATCAGGAGTGATTGATAACTCCAAAAAATCTATTAACAGAGGAAAAACCATTGCTACCTTTAGCATGGGGTCAGCGGCGACATATGAGTATCTCCACGATAATCCCTTCATTGAATTCAAAACCGTTGACTATACCAATGATCCCAGGGTAATTGCACAACATGTGAACATGACAGCAATTAACTCTGCGCTTGAAATTGATCTCACAGGTCAGGCCACTGCAGAATCATTGGGAAAAGTATTTTATAGTGGAATTGGTGGTCAGGCGGATTTTATGCGCGGGGCTATCCTGGCTGACAAAGGTAAAACTATTCTCACCATGCCCTCAACTGCAGAGCATGGAGAGGTATCTCGTATCGCAACATTCCTAAAAGCAGGGGCTGGTGTAACCCTTAATCGGGGTGATGTTCACTATGTGGTCACTGAATACGGTATTGCCTATCTGCATGGGAAAAATATTCGTGAGCGAGCCATGGAGCTGATATCCATTGCTCACCCTAAATTCAGAGCAGAATTGATTCGCAAGGCCAAGAAACGGAATTTGATTTATCAGGATCAGGCCTTTATTGCTGGAAAAGCTGGCGAATATCCTGAAAAAGTTGAAACCTATAGAACCACATCTAGTGGATTAGAGGTTTTCATTCGACCGGTTAAGATCAGTGATGAACCCCTTTTAAAAGAATTTTTCTATTCGCTGTCAGATGCCAGCCTGCAACGGAGATTTATTTCTGAGCGAAAAGACATGCCACATGAGAGATTGCAGGATTTTGTTGTGATAGATTATAGCACCGAAATCATCCTTTTGGCTTTTACTCAAAAAGATGGTGAGGAACACCTGGTTGGTCTTGGACAATATGCCATTATCGGTTCAACACATACTGCTGATGTTGCCTTTGTTATTAGAGATGATCACCAGGAATTAGGGATAGGCAAAGAGTTGTTGAAGTATTTGACTCTGTTAGCCAGGAAACAAGGTCTGCTTGGATTTACTGCAGACGTAATAATTAGTAACGCGCGGATGATGCGCCTGTTTGAAAGTATGGGCTTTGATGTGCAGAAACATATTTCAGATGGATTGTATGAAATGAAAATGACATTCCTGGAGAGTAAGTAATAGTGGAAAAACCTGATATAAAATATTTGTTCGAACCAGATTCTGTAGCGGTGATTGGTGTCAGCCAGGAACCAGGCAAAATTGGTTACAAAATTCTGGAGAATATGCTTTACGTAGGTTACAAAGGAGATATATATCCTGTTAATCCAAAGGGCGGGCACGCTCTGGGATATGATATCCTCAGAAGTATTGAAGAAGTTGAAGGTGAAGTTGATGTAGCTGTGATAGCTATTCCCGCCCGTTTTGTGTATGACGCCGTTGTGAGTTGTGCCAGGAAGAATGTGAAAATGCTGGCCATTATTTCATCTGGATTTTCAGAAATTGGAAATCTTGAAGAAGAGCAACGTGTATTGAATTACGCAAGAGCTCACAATATGAGAATATTGGGTCCAAATATTTTTGGGCATTATTCTTCAAAGGTTGCTCTAAATGCAACTTTTGGTCCTCGGGATATCCGTGAGGGCAATGTGGCCATTATTACTCAGAGTGGAGCTCTGGGGATTGCCATGATAGGCAAAACTGCTGTCCAGAATATTGGTTTGTCTTCCATCATTTCGGTTGGGAATAAGACTGATATCAATGAAGCTGACCTCCTCGAGTATCTCATTACTCAGGAAGAAACTAAAATCATCCTCATGTATATCGAAGGTATCCAGGAAGGTGAGCGTCTTGTTAAAGTATTAAAGCGCGCCACCAAGATTAAGCCAGTTATTGTCATCAAATCGGGTCGCTCGAAGCGTGGCGCCGTTGCCGCAGCCAGTCATACTGGTTCGCTGGCTGGTTCGGATAAAGTTTTTGATGCGATTATGCGTCAGTGTGGTGTCCTTCGAGCTGAAAGTATCCAGGAAGCGCTTGAATGGAGCAAATTTCTCTCACATTCAGTAGTACCCAAAGGTCCAAATGGGATCATCATTACCAATGGTGGTGGCGTTGGCGTTATGGCCACGGATGCCTGTGAAAAGTACGATATCAAACTCTATGATGATCAGGACAAATTGAAGGAAACCTTCGAAAGCGTTGCTCATGGGTTTGGCTCAACAAAAAATCCAGTGGATATCACTGGTGAAGCATCCAAAGCTGATTATGTGAAAGCCCTTCAAGAAGCTCTGGTTGACGATTCTATTCATTGTGTCATGGCACTATATTGCGAAACAGCCATGATGAACTCTCAGGAATTGACTGAGATGATTGATGAAATGTATGAGAAGTACAAAGCCAAGGGTAAACCCATCACCTTTTCTGTTTTTGGTGGCGAGCTCACAGAAATTGCCATCACTGCCCTGCACAAGAAGAACGTTCCAGTTTATCGTGATGTCTATGACGGTGTATCCTGTATGGGTGCTATTCAGTCCATACGGAAGGTTCAGTCCCAGGAAGACGGTGAACCAGTTACAGCTGAGATTGATGTTGATGCCATCAATACACTCATTGATAGTGCCCTAGCTGACGGGCGAACCTTCCTGCTGGCAGAAGAGGGGCAGGGCTTACTGAATGCCGCTCAACTCCCTGGCCCACGTGGTGGTGTGGTGCAATCTGTTAACGCCGCTGTAAAGCTGGCCGATGAAATTGGATATCCCGTCGTCATGAAAGTGGTATCCAGAAACATCCTCCATAAAAGTGATGCCGGTGGTGTGCTTCTCGATCTGGATAACCCTGAAGAAGTCATTGATGGGTATCAGACCATTATTCACTCCTGTAAAGCCAATGTACCCGATGCCATTATCGATGGTATTGAAGTTGTTGAACAAATTACAGCTGGTACTGAAGTTATTATTGGCGCTCGCAGAGATGCCAATTTTGGAACCACAATCATGTTTGGTCTCGGTGGCATCTATGTTGAAGTGATGAAGGATGTCGCTTTCAGGGCAGTGCCACTTTCGAATCGGGAACTTAGATCAATGATTAAAGAGATTCGCTCATATCCACTCCTGCTGGGTGTAAGAGGGGAAGCTCGTAAAGATATTGAAAGTATTATCACAGCACTGGAAAAGGTTGCCAGTCTTATCAGCAAGGTTCCCAGAATTACTGATATTGAAATCAACCCCATGGTCGTCTATGAACAAGGTTCTGGCGCCCGGGCTGTAGATATTCGTGTATTATTGTCTGACGATAAAAAGGATTCACCCCAATGAAAAATATAATTGTAACATCAATCCGGAAAGATGCCGGAAAAACAAGTATCATCGTTGGAATGGCTAAAAACTCCTCCAAGAAAATGGGATATTTAAAGCCCTTTGGTGACAGGCTACTCTATCGAAAAAAACGTCTTTGGGATTTTGATGCAGCGGTATGTACCTCTGCAATGAACGCAAACGAATCACCTGAAGAAATGAGTATCGGCTTTGATCACTCCAAACTGAGATTTATGTATGATGAAAAAACCACTGCGGAAAAAGTACGTGAAATAGCAGCCCACAATTCTCAGGGCAAAGAAATTATGCTCATCGAGAGTGGTAACGAACTCACACGAGGATTATCCGTTCATCTCGATGCAATTTCCCTTTGCAAATATCTAGATGGCGAGTTGCTGGTAATACTTAGTGGAACCAACGATCAAATTGTGGATGATGCCTGTGCCCTCAAAAAGACAATTGATCTAGGGGGTGTAAAGCTGGCTGGGGTCATCATAAACAAAGTTCATGATGTAGAAGACTTCAAAGCAGTCTATAGCGATCATTTCGAAGCGTTGGAGCTCCCGGTATTAGGGATTATTCCATATGCAGATAATCTCACGAAACCTTCCATGCGTTTTCTGGCGGATCTTTTCTTCGCGAAGGTATTGGCTGGAGAAAAGGGGTTGGGAAACACCATCAAAGACGTTTTCGTAGGTGCTATGTCTGCCGATGCAGTACTACGCATGCAGCGTTTCAACAAGGAGTCAAAACTTGTTATCACCAGTGGTGATAGAAGTGATATGATTCTGGCCGCCCTGGATAGTCAGGCAGCTGGCATTATTCTGACAAACAATATCCTTCCTCCACCAAATATTCTTGCCAGAGCCTCCGGGACAAATGTTCCTCTATTGCTGGTTGCTCAGGACACTTTCCAGGCTGCCAAAAAAGTGGACAACCTGGTTTCATTGCTATCCAAAGATGATGATGAAAAGATGGAGCAGCTGGCTGGTATGATTAAAGATCATGTTGAGCTCATGACAATTAGCTGATCTCTGGCTAATCAGGATTAAAAGGCAATCCTGATGGGTTGCCTTTTGTTTTTGTGTAGGTGATGGTTGAAAAATAAATTCTGCCATTCCTGTGAAAATGCTTCAAAAATGCAGATAGTCCTTTGCCTCTTTACCCTTGAGATTCATATTAAGATTGTCGAATCAGAATTTGAGAGAATAAAATGAAGAAAATATTGAAATTTGGTGGTTCATCAGTTGCCAATGGAGAAAGCATCCGTCAAGTGGCAGCTATCATAGAAAATGCTCAAAATCCAGGTGATGAGGTCTTTGTGGTTCTTTCAGCCATGCGCGGAGTTACGGATGCGCTCATCGAGATTGCCGTGGGTACCCGTGAAGGGCAATATATGGAGCCCAAGCTGCAGGGCATCAATGAAGTCCATGAAGAAGCCATCCTTGAGCTGGGACTTGATTCAGATTTTGCCCTAGTCACGACTTTCGGTCAATATTCGTCTCAAATCACTGCCCATTTAACCAATTGTCCTGGTCCCAGTATAGATTTCAATATGTGGAAGGATGGACTCCTGTGTTATGGAGAATTATTCTCAGCGAAAATTCTCAGCTCCTATCTCAAAAAAAATAAAATTGATGCTGAAGTGCTTGACGCACGTAAAGTGGTTGTGACTGATAGTAATTATGGCAATGCTTATGTTCACTACCAGAAGTCATATGATCGGATCAGAGAGTATGTCATGAACCGGAGTCGTCTACAGGTGATCACCGGATTTCTGGGTGCCAATGAGTATGGAAATACCTCCACTCTTGGTCGAAGTGGATCCGACTATTCAGCAAGCATATTTGGTGCAGCGCTTAATGTTGATGAAATCGAAATCTGGACCGATGTGGATGGCATTCTTACTGCCAATCCCAAATTAGTAGAAAGACCCATCTCCATTGCAGAATTGACCTATGAGGAAGCCATGGAACTGGCTCACGCTGGCGCAAAAGTCATCTTTCCACCGACCATGATTCCAGCACTTTACAAACAAATTCCCATAACCATTAAAAATACCTTTAATCCAGGAGCCCCAGGGTCACGCATATCTCAGAATCGAGTCCTCGGGGGTGAAATTACTGTAGGTCTTTCATCAGTTTCCCATGTCTCAATGATCCGTCTCCAGGGAGCAGGAATGGTCGGTGTAAAGGGTATCAATGCCCGTCTATTTACCTGTCTGGCTGAAAAGGGGATAAGTGTCATGCTGGTCTCCCAGGCTTTTAGTGAGCACTCCACCTGTTTTGCCCTTAAACCGGATGAAACAGAAAAAGCGGTAGTGGCCATCGAGGGTGAATTCTCAAAAGAGTTTAAAATGAAGTATATCGATAAAATCAGGGTGGAGGGTGATCTGTCTCTGGTTGCTGTGGTTGGTGAAGGAATGCAAACCACACCAGGTATTGCTGGTGTCATATTTGAAGTTCTGGGGCGAGAGCGCATCAATGTGGAAGCTATTGCTCAAGGGTCCACTAAGCGGAATATCTCGTTTATAGTGGGTGATATGGACGTTAAAAGGGCAATTCAAGCCCTACATAGAAGATTATTCGAGTCTGTTTAAAGATGGAAAAGAAAATTGGTATTGGAATATTGGGGGCTACCGGAGTTGTTGGTCAAAATTATTTACGGTTACTGGCCGAACATCCCTGGTTTGAAATAGTAGATCTGGCAGCCTCCCCCCGTTCTGCAGGTAAAACATATGAACAAGCAGTGGGGGAACGCTGGTTAATGGATTCGTCCCTGCCAGATGAGTTCAAGAACATGATGGTGCGTGATGTCACTAACTATGATGCTATCCCCTCACATGTAAAAATATTCTTTTCTGCTACTGAGCTTGGAGACAAGCAGGCCACCCGAAATTTTGAGTTCGCTTATGCTGAACAAGGATATCCTGTTGTAAGCAATAGCTCAGCCAATCGTTGGACGCCAGATGTCCCAATGGTCATTCCTGAAATTAATGGGTCTCATCTGGAGATTCTTCCCATCCAACAAAGAAATAGAAGTTTTCCTGATAGCGGATTCGTCGTGGTAAAGCCAAATTGCTCTGTCCAATCCTATCTGGTGGCGATTCACGCACTCAATCAGGCAGGTTATCCCGTTGATGAAATCTTGGTCAACACACTTCAAGCGCTTTCAGGGGCTGGATACAAAGGTCTCACAGAACCAGAGCGTCGAATCACAGTCAATCCCCTGATACCTGGGGAAGAAGAGAAGACTGAGAACGAGCCTTCCAAGATCCTGGGCTTGTTGGAAGACAGAAAAATTATTCCAGATTACTCCATGGAAATTTCGGCTTTATGCACCCGTGTCCCTGTAATTGATGGGCACACTGCTCTGGTTTATCTGAATTTTGCTAAAGAAGTGCCTGATTTGGATACGATTGCGAAAATTTGGTCAGAGTTCCAAGCAGAACCACAGTCAATGGAATTACCCTCTGCTCCTCAACCACCCATCTTGGTTATGGGGGAAGCGGATCGTCCTCAGGTTCATCTGGATGTAGATAATGGAAAAGGGATGGCTGTGACCATTGGTCGACTAGAAGAAGATAAATTTTTTGATATCCGATTTGTGGCTCTCTCACACAACACAGTCCGTGGGGCTGCAGGCGGGGCTATTCTCACTGCCGAGTTATTGGTGGAAAAGGGCTATATCAAGGTCTGATCTTAACACCTGACATAAGTCAGGTGTTAAAAGGAAGAGCGGAGAGGGAGGGATTCGAACCCCCGGTACCCTAAGGTACGCTGCATTTCGAGTGCAGTGTTATAGTAATAATAACAATAGCTTATAATGAGTGTGTCAAAATAATCACACAGAATGGCAGTTTGTTATCACTATACTTGGATCGTATCAGCTATGTGTGAGTAGTCATCAGGGAGAAGGTCAACGTAATGTTCTTGGGTGACCTTCACTGAGCTGTGGCGTAAGAATTTCGAAACCCTGAAGATATCAACACCCTTCTCAATGAGCCTTGCACCACAAGTCCTGCGGAGGTCGTGAATTGTTGAATCAACTTTAGCCGCATCACAGCACTTTTGATAGCGGTGACGCAGCTGATCCTGCGTGAACTTGAAGGGGCGTGGTTTTTCTTTTGCATACTTCTGGAGTATTCTGATTGCTTCATCACTCAGGTACAGATATTCTTGCCTCTTGGA
>JADHVL010000045.1 GCA_016784025.1 Fidelibacterota bacterium
CAAAAAACGCTTGCAGGGCGCAAGCGAATCAATCTCAAACAGCGACACCAGGAGGTGTCCGCAACATGATTAGGAAGCCAAGGAAGTCTCTCTTATTTTATTGTCCAAACTGTGCCAAATGTTCAAATGACTTACAGTTCGTGATATTTTTACTCTGGGCATTTAAACCCATGTTCTCAGTTAATTATGTCGCGTTTCTTCTTTTTGAGCCCCCTTCATGGCATATACAGATGAAGCTTGAGTATTTGAATTTCTTTTTAGTCGTTCCTATCACAGTCCTATATTTTATAGACCGATATAAATCGTATACATACAGGTATGTTGATAGGATTATCTGGGGAATCCTAGCTGTGTTCAGTATCAGTTTGCTCAGTTCAAATACCTACTTCATCTCCAAGTTTGCTCAAACATTTATTTACCTGGTTATCCCCATTTCCTTTATACCACTCTTGGCCATCTGGCAAGCAGCTCGAGATGGAAAAATGGATGCTAAAATCATTCTTGCAGGGACTCTAATCCTTTTCGCTGCAGTGATAAATGACGTACTATTTACCTTAGACATTATTTCGACCACCTTTATGGCACCCAATGCGTTACTCCTTTTCATGTTTGGACAGGCGTTTCTGGTAGCTAAGGAGTATTCGGATGCATTTAAAGATCTCAAAACTGAAGTAGTCCTCCGAGCTGAGGCTGAGGAGCATCTGAGAAATAATCAACAGCATCTTGAACAAATTGTTGGGCAACGGACCTCAGAGTTGGCAGAATCCAATCAACAATTGGAGCTGGAAAACAGGGAGAAAGAGAAGCGAGAATTAATACTTAATGAGCTGCTTGAGACTAAAAATAGATTCTTCTCAATCATTGCCCATGATTTGAGGGGACCACTAAGTAGTACTGCCTCCCTAACCGAAGTTCTCGCAGAGAGTCCTGATGAGTTTAGCCAGAGTGAAATTCAGGAAATTCTGGTAAATGTTCACAAATCCAATAAGCGGATCTATGGGCTCCTAGAAAATCTTCTGGATTGGGCAAAGCTCCAACTGGGAACCATGCAGTTTGAATTGGAGACACTGGCAATTGATAAAGTCATCTCTGACACTTTTGAATATCTTAGAAGCCAAGCTAATCAGAAGCAAATCAGTGTAAAGTTGGAGTTGGATAGTAAGACTCAGGTTTACGCTGACAAAAACATGCTCTCAGCTGCGATACGAAATCTTATCTCAAACGCAATCAAATTCAGTCATTCAGGTGGTGAGATTCTTGTCAAAACTGAGCTTAAGAGCCCGGATAATAAAATAGTACACGTTACTATTACTGATCACGGAATAGGTATTCCTGAAGATGTAGTTGATACGATTTTCAATCTGGATAGAAAATATCACAGCGAAGGTACTGCCGGAGAACCATCAACAGGATTGGGTTTGCTTCTCGTCAAGGAGCTGGTGGAGAAAAACAATGGACAGGTTGCTGTTGTGAGCTCATTAGATGAAGGTTCCACTTTTACAATAACCCTCCCCGTCTAGAATTGATTTGACATACGAAATTACCAATAATTCAATTTAAACAATCACAAAGATAAATAAGATAGCGACGGCTATTGAAGTTTTACGTTTAATGTGACACTAGTTTGGTTAAACGCTGAAAAAACACCTAGTCCATTATTTATGTTCGTCAATGGTTCATTTAAATCTCTTGTGTCCTGCTCACGAGATTCATACAAATCGACGTACTCTTGATTCACTTTATATACCGTAATCCGATGGTTTCCCAAATGGGTAATAAATGGCAACCTTATAGCAAAACTGTCATCATTAATTGGTGGAAAAACAAAATCCTGTAAAGCACTTCCAAACCATGAATCTATAGCGGTAGGGTTAGCGTCAATATTTATTAAATTTACATAATACCAATCGTTCCCCGGATTATCCCAGGTTACTTCAATTTCATTATCTCCAGCTTGGCGCCATTCAATCATTGCAGCCCTATCATTGAAATCAGGAATCTCCATTGTTGTTTGATTAAGACTTACAGCCTGGGGGTTTTCAGGAACGACGGTTTGTGAAGTTATTAATTCGTCAGCATACAATATCTCTATACCACAGGAATCTCCCGCTGAGAATAATAGGTCCTCCCCAGAATAATGGTAATATCCACTATCGCCTGAAGTCGACTCGCATTCATATCTCTCATCATCTTTTATGAGGAATATTTGTGCATTATTGATTGGAGGAGCGTGCGTCGTATCCGTATCCAGGGGCATGGTGAGCGATAGCTGGATATCGTCGATAGGTTGACCTGCATATATGTAAGCCCGTACAACCACCAACTCTTCTTCAGAGATTAGTGGACTGACCTCAGTACATCCCATTATCAGAATAAATATAGCCAGAGAATAAAAGAGTTTATAAAATCGCATATTTTGTCCTTACTTCAAATTTGCTTTGATAAATAGTGTTGGAGTGAATCCAAGCATGGAGACATCAGAAACAATGATAGGTGATACATCGAGATCGTATTCTCTGAATGATACATTGTCATGGTTATATAGATTGTAAATGGAAAGCCCAGCATCCCAATTATAGGAATCAGATTCAAAATTCCTGGAAAGACTAACATCCAATCTATGATAATCTGGTAATCGGTATGCGTTTTTCTCTCCAACATGGATATAGCTCAAGTCTTCTCCATCCAACATTGTCAGGAGATATTGACTTTCGGGAGCAGTGTAGGGGTTGCCACTACTATAGATAAAGGTCGAGGAAAAGTTCCAGGGACCCCGTTCATATGATCCCATCAACTTTAATTCGTGAGGTCTGTCATGATTGGCAGGGAATGACACACCTTCAGCCATGTTGGGGAAGGTATTTTCAACGTTACTTATTGTGTATGAGAGCCAACCTGTAAATGCTCCGGTTTTCTTTTGAGCAAGAAATTCAACTCCTTGAGACACTCCGGATCCAAAGAAAAAATAATTCATATAATCTGAATTATCCTGAAAACGGCGCGAGAACTCGACCAGATTATTCAAAGTTTTATAATATCCTTCAACACTGAATAAGTACCCGGAATTCGCATAAGTTAGCCCTAATACTGAATGCTCAGAAAATCCTGGTAAAATATTCTCGTCTGCAGTTAGCCAAAAATCGTTACTCCCCTGCAAAACACTCTCATTAGTGATATTATTTATGTATTGGTAGTATTGACCCCAGGCTCCCTGAAGTTTTAAATTTTGCGATAGCTTGTAGTTGAATGATAATCTTGGCGTATGGTAAAACTGCTGGGTCTGATCATAATAGGTTGACCTTAGACCAAAGGTGATGTCCAATAGTGGTCCCAGCGCCCAATTATCTTGAGCATACAAAGCTGTAGATAGTGACTGGGAATGAATATCTAGAAGACTAATTGAATCAGCAATTAATGCTTCATAATCTGTCTGGATGCTGGAAATATTAGTACCAAACTCAACTTTATGATGCTGGTTTACTTGCCATTGATTATCCAGCTTTGCAGTTAAATCGACTACTGTATTGTATTCATCTTGAGCGAAACCACCTAATCCTCTTGAAGCCCCAGAGCTGTCAACTCCCACTACGCTTGCACCAGCAATACTTAATTCACGTTCATAGTTGCTATTGTATTTTGTGCCTGAGACGAGGAAATTTGTGAATCCACGGCTAGCCCACTGGTGTCCCCATTTTGCACTCGTCCCTAGATTCCCCCAATCTGTTAGATTTTCATCGGTTCGTGTACTGAATTGCTCACCTCCTGTGGTTGCAAAACCTCTATCAGGTAATTCCAGGTCCTGAGATTTATCTAAAAGGTCTTTTCCTGCATAAGCGCTTAAGCTGATAAAATCTTTATTGGTTGGATTAAATGATAATTTTGTATTGAGGTCATAATAATAGAAACTGGGGGTCACCTCTTGAGCAATAGATTTTCCTCGAATATCCCCGGTAGAACCTGTTGCAGCAGCTTCATCCCCGGTGATCAGGGTGTATATCCCATTATAAAATGGGCTTTGCAAAATATCGGTGTAAGACCTTCTACCTGAAAAAAGCCATCGGGCATTATCATCAAAAACCGGTGTTTCAAATAGCACATTTGCAGATAACATGTTTGCACCAAAACTAAGCTGTTTTCGATCTCCACCAGTCTTTCCAGACAGCTCAACGATTCCTGATAAACGACCCCCATATTTCGAAGGGAATCCTCCTTTATAAACCTGGACGTCTTTAATAGCATCAGGGTTAAAGGCGCTGAACATTCCAAACATATGATCTACATGATAGACGGTCATTCCGTCCAGAATGACCATATTCTGGTCAGGTGTACCACCACGAATATAAAGTCCTGCCTTACCGTTACTTACACCACTGATTCCTGGTAACAACTGTAAGGACCTAAAAATGTCAACTTCACCAAAAGAGGGCAAAATTGATAGCTCTCGAGGAGAGATTGATAATTGACTGATGTTTTCTGCTGGCCTGAATATCTCGTATGCATCAGCAACTACTTCAACTTTATCCATATCCATGACATTGGATTTTAGCTCAATGGTAATCAATTCATCAATGAGTTTATTGTTGTTATAAGCGATGATTTTGCTTTCATAGCCGATGTAGTTGACTTGAAGTGAGCACAGCCCAGTGGGAGCATTCGCTAAGACGAAATATCCATCCACATTTGAGGAAGTCCCTTGAGAGGATTCCCTCAATCCAATATTCGCATAGGGTAACCTTTCACCCGTATACCAATCTTTTATGTAGCCTTGAATGTCCTTCACACCATCAGCTGCTTGACCAACGGTGAAATTCATCAATAATGGTACTAACCAGATTATATGTTTCAAAAAATTAGCTTTAGCTTGATTCATTTAAATAGTCTCAACTTTCCATTTTTGAGCGAAAATAGTTCACCTTCTAATCCAATCTATCAGGGGTTTTGACTAACGGCGGTTCAATAGGTTAAGAGCGGCAGCTTTTTTGGGGAAGTCTCGCGCTTCTTCAACTGTTGCAGAGTGCAAGCTCAGTAGGTTTTATTTAAGCAATGGTTGGTGGAATTAAACAAAGGGATCGGTCTAGGTCCCGTGGACTTCGTCGCACATAGTTGTCTGTTCTGGACATTGAGTTTGCCTGCCAGGTCGTAGCTATGCCCCGCCGAAAGTGGCGGACTCCGTCAGGCAGTCAGGCTCAGCCTCCTTTTTAACGCAGACTGACCCCTGTTTGGGATTCCTGTCAAGTGGTCCCTCTACAATCTGAGCATGTTCAGGATCCTCAGTTGATATACTTTTACTTGTTTAATTTTGACATTCATCCCACCCTAGTTGTCTCTATATCTGCTGGAGCAAGCATACCAAACTGGTCTATCCATTCATCCACGCGTTGGAATCCATCCATCATTTTATAGAATAGATTCGCTGAATGTCTGGGTCCCGCAATAAAATCCAATAACCCGGCTATCAGAGCTACTGGCATGACTATTACATCTAGAATGGCTTCCGCCCCCGTTTTGATAAGGAAAACAGCTATATGTTTTACGAGTTGGCTACGGGTGAATTTGTGTTGCTTAAGATCAAGCTTCATGTTTAATCCTTATGTTCAAAATTGATTCCTTTTAACAAAAGCCATAAGGGGAATGCGATTTCTGCCAGAGCAATAGGAATTGCGATGAAGACCTGACCAGGAACATAGTTGGACAGGAGCAATAGTGAAAAACTATCTATGAAATAGCCTAATGATGCGAGCATAAATAAAACACCAAGAACTTTTGGAAAGTAACCAGATACATAGATCAGATATCCAAGCAGGATGGCATGCAGTCCAAGAAATACAATGCCCAGACCAAACCCGTACTTATACCCGTCTAGAAAAAACATAACCAGCGCATTCAATTCATTTTGATCAAACGCTGACAAGTATCCAGCACCACTTAGAAGGACTAATACGAAAATGCTGTTCAGCACATTAATGCCATGAATAGTGGTCATTGTCAACCTGGAGACGGCTGCAATCAAAGAGAGTGTTTTATTTACCGGCTTGAATATGACATAAAGAATTATGGTCAGCACCACTTCACTCAACAGGATGAGTAATTCACTGAAGATACCACCTCGAAAAAGACCCTGGTTCGCCGCTATGTTTTTTGCAGTTATGGTAGCATCACCAGCCACAATCAATTCTCCTGGCACATAAAAATGGGTATAGATGGCTAATACCGTAATGAGCAGATACAAGCCTGCGGCTATTTTTGCCATCCTCTGGATGGACTTATTATTCACTTCGATTGTTTTCATTATGCTTTTCCTAATATTGCAATTGCTACATTGCCCTTTTTATGACCCAGCTCTACATATCTATGAGCATCAGCGATCTGATCCAGGGGATAAGTTCTATCGACAACTGGCTTGATCTGTCCAGATTCAAGAAGCTCTTTTAGGAGCTCCAGATCCTTCGTTCTTTCCTTTGGTTTTCTTAAACCCGTAGCGGCAGTCCTGGCTTTTTTTCCAGATCCCATTGAGGTGAGGAGTGCCTGGATGAGGAATCCCATTGAAAATCCTGCCTCAAGAAAGATGCCCTTAGGGGTGAGTGACTTTTTGCTCTGTGAGAAGGATATTTTACCAACTGCATCAAAAACGATGTCGTAAGTCTCTCCTGTTTTATTAAAGTCCTGCTTGGTATAGTCTATGACATGTTTTGCACCAAGCGCTTTGACCCATTCCACATTGGCTGAGCTGCAAACGGCAGTCACTTCGGTTCCATAGTAATTGGCAACCTGAACCGCTGTTGCACCGATACTCCCTGAAGCGCCATAGATCAATACTTTTAGACCTTTTTGAATATTGCCAGTATCCCGAAGAAATGGCAGCGCCGTTAAAAAACCATCTACACTGGCTGCAGCTTCCTCATGATCCAGATTGGAGGGTTTGATAGCCAAAACACCATCTTCAGGTGAGGTAAGATACTCAGCATTGGCACCGAATTTTGGTCCTGCTGTCCCAAAAATCTCATCGCCAACCTTGAAGCGTGTGACATCTCTGCCAATAGCTTCTACCACTCCAGATAGTTCCTCCCCCAGGGTTGTTAGCCTGGGTTTTGTGAGTCCTGTAAATAGACGGGAGAAATATGGCTCACCTTTTCGGAAGGTAGTCTCTGTGGCTGTAACTGTAGTAGCATGAATTCGAATCAGAATTTCATTATCTGTAGGCACTGGCTTCTCACACTCAACGAGCTGGAGAACTTCAGGGGAGCCATAACTTGTATATTTAACTGCTTTCATTTTAGTTTTCCTTTTTGTTTGAGTTGAGATTCATTGGTTTTAGCGAGATCAACTGCAATCCCAGATTTCTGATTTGACTTTATATCCCACGTAATGCAGTCTGGTCGACTTCGTCACCTCGGTTGGCGTAACTCCATTATTGAAGTGAGTGCGCAAGCCCTCAAGGTTGCTGAAAATTTTAATACCAGAACTTCCGTTGATTTTGATCAGCTAACTTGCAGATCCGTACCATTTTCATTAAAACGCCCCCGTCATCGTGATTAATTGATTTGATGACTTAATTTATCCCCTTTAGTGTTCTGCAGAGCTACATCCTAGGGAAATCGTCATGTTGTAAGGGAACTCATTTTTCCTGTGGGTCATCAACGATAAATCTTCGATGAACAGGATTGTCCGTTCTAGACGTTGAACCTGTCGAAATGCCTAGAACAGTGAAAAGTCTTGGAAGGCTTCGACAGGCTCAGCCTCCTCTTTACATAGATAGCTGTGATTGGAAAGTGACCGGTGTAAAACAAAGCCCCTGATTTTGGTCAGAAGCATTGTATTTTCTGTCGATTGATTGTTTTACTTTTAGTTAGTATCATATGACACCAAAGGAAAATGGCAGTATTTTATCTGCCAGAACCCCGGAGGTATCATGGACCAACAACTTGAGAAAAGACTTAAATCAAAGTCTGTTAAGAATGCCATTATTAATCGCATGGCTGAAGACTTTAATCTAACTCCCTTATTGGCTGAAGCTTACTTCAACCAG
>JADHVL010000046.1 GCA_016784025.1 Fidelibacterota bacterium
TTCAGGATGAAGTTTGAGCCAATAAAGCCTGCTCCGCCTGTTACTATTATTCTTTTCAATGAGTCCCCAATATTTCTTTCATTTTCTATTCTATGTTCTGGGAAGAAAATAGTTCAAAGTTGCTTGTCTGAAAGTCAAAAGTGGAGTTGCGGAGCTTGTCGAAGGGAAGGAATAATGCAAGGCTGAAGGGAAAACTGGCAGGGTTTAGCTATAATAACTTTTGTACCACTCAACAAATTGGGTTAAACCCTGCCTCAGGCTAATAGTCGGCTTAAAATCTATGAAAGACTCCAAAGCTTTTGTATCTGCTTCTGTGCTGAAGACATCTCCAGGTTGAAATCCCACCAATTCTTTATTGGCTTTCTTACCCAGCGCCTTTTCCAGAACGTCTACAAATTCTAGAACCGGTACTGGATTACTGCCGCCGATATTGAAAATATGATACAAGGGACTTTTGGTAGCCATGTATTGAGGGGACTCAGACTCTGGTCTCAGCGCTTCTACCCTGCCCAGCATCCGCGTGATACTCTCAACTATATCATCGATATAGGTATAATCCCGTAAGTTTAAGCCCTGATTGAAAAGTTGAATCTTCTGGCCTTCCAGGATGGCTTTGGTAAAGAAATAGTAGGCCATATCTGGACGTCCCGATGGTCCATAGACAGTAAAAAAGCGTAATCCCACAGTGGTCATCCTATAGAGGTGGCTATATGTGTGAGCAATGAGCTCATTGGATTTCTTTGTGGCAGCGTATAAAGATACTGGGTGATCCACATTGTCAGTTTCAGCAAAGGGGCTCTTCTCATTATTGCCATATACTGAGCTGGATGAGGCATAGATAAAGTTTTTCACCCCATGTTGTCGAGAAGCTTCAAGAATATTAAAAAATCCATCCAAATTTGATTCTATGTATGATCTAGGACTTTCTAAGGAGTAGCGAACACCAGCCTGGGCAGCGAGGTTGATGACGATGTCCGGGTTGAAGTCGGAAAAGATTTTTGTCAGTCCGCTATAGTTTTGAAGATCAAGTTGTTGGAAACGAAAGCCGGTATCCTTCGATGCTTCGACTTCGCTCAGCACAGGCTTGCTCAGGATGACATTCTGATTATCATGTTTTATTCCAAGACTGATGAGTCGTGCTTTTTTCAGTGAGGGATCGTAATAATCATTGAGATTATCGATCCCAAATATTTCGTAGCCCTCTTTCAACAATCTACTTGAAAGGTGAAAACCAATAAAGCCTGCAGCTCCGGTGATAAGTATTTTTTTCAAGTGAGAGTCCTGTAATTCAGTTCGTGTTGTATCCAGTGCAAATTAGTCAAAGGTCAAAGGTCTCAAAGTCGAAAGTGTGGACGATGGCACGCCATTCTCCACATTGATACAAGAGATTAAATATCTATGAAGGCTCTTCGTTCCCCACATGTGAAATGAAACGTGAAAGTCGATGCGATTGGTTTAATCCTTATAGCTGTATTTGCCCAACCATGGCATCTTCTCGCCAAAATGTTGAATTGCTGCTATGAGCGTATAATTCAAGAGATGCAGGAAGTCATCAGAGGCACCTCCTTTACGTTCATAGGTCCTACGGGTATGGTCCTCATTGTAGTGAGTGTAAACGTTTAGAATATCCGTCAGGTATTCTGTGGAGGAATCAACATTGGGAAAGATGAAGCGACCTGCGCGTAATTGATTAAAAAGGCGATCCAGACTTTCAGTCCTGGGAATGGAGTATCTACTCGTGTCCTTCTTTAATCTTACTGGATGAGATCCAGAACTGTATTCTACCTCCACCATGCGCTTACCAATTCTTTGCTTCAGCCTAAGATTTTCTTTGTTTCCGATACGATGATCAGCAAAGACCCAATCCACTCCAAATGCAGCCACAAGTCCTTGGATCTCATTAAGAACTAAATCTGGTCCCTTGAGACCTTCGTAATAGGGACCAGAGAACCGTTTCATATAAAGTATCTTGATATGGTCATTTTCCACTTTTGCAATACTGAGTATCGTGTGTGACACACCCCCAAGCACCGTATTGTAAGCCCAGTCAACGGCTGCAATAATGGCCTGACCCAATATTTCCTCCTTGGGGACATTGTCAGGGTCCATGATTGGTCTATCCTCACAAAATGACTCCAATTCTTGAAGGGTGATCAATGCCTCACCCTGAACACTTGGCATAGCCATCACCTCATTTAGAAACTTATCTCGTGAATAGGTCTCATACTTATCCAGGATTCCATCGGCTGAATTCCGCCACACCGTATGCAAATCTATCAAACGTGGGATCCTATAACCCACCCGTTTACACTGAGGATTTTGAGCAACCCAACGACCTCCCAGTGTGTTGATCGGTTCCTTGCAGTGTGCGCAAAACAAGTATTCACGCTCCGGATCAATATGCTCCATCCCGATGGGTGGGTTATCCTGATTGCAGGATGCGCAGGGAATGATCCACTCGTACTGACAGGTGTCTAAAAATAACTGGTACATGATGTTTCTATCATCCTTACAGGTGCCCGTAAAGCGGTATTTTGAAACTTCAGCAAAATTCGCGGCACTCTCCATGATGACATCCACATTCCCACGGGGGATATCCTGCACTTCGTCAACGATGATGGTGGGAGCACTGGATCCTCGAGCCGAATCTGCACTTGACCCAACGTGTTCCAAGTGAAGTGTTGATCCATTGCTCAGCTTTATCATCTTGGCGTTGTTGATACTGGATTTACCAAAGGCAGCTCTCTTTAGCCTGGGATTTCGGAATATCTGAGGGAGTAAGCTTTCCTGCCGGAACTTTTTGCTCTGTTCTTCCTTGGCATTCGCCAACAAGATGGATGCACCCCTTCTGCTAAGCATTTCATACAATATCCTGGTTGCCTGAAATGTAGATTTTCCAATCTGTCTGCTGGTCATCAATACCACATAACGGCTCATCTCATTATAAATCTGCTTCCAGTAAGGCCGTGTTGCAAAATCAAGAGCTTGGCCTTCCTTGTTACGAAAGATATTAGCGATGCGGGTTATCAGGTCTATCCCTTTTGACTTTTTACTCATGATCTTCTCCTTTCATTCCAAAAGACAGGAGGTTACCGGAGTCTGATCCGTTACCCTCCCGATCCTCATGGTCTATGAGTTCTGGTTGTATCTTCAATGTGCTTTCTAAAAATTTTGTACTGACGTGCCTGGCTGCTGTTGTCTTTATGCCTTTAGAGTCTTTAAATAGTGCCAGCCTTCCATTCTGAATCGTCTGGCTATTCAAGGCCCGTATTTGTTCATGTTTTAATGGGATATCATATATCTTGGCTTGATCCAATGGGTTCAGATCAGCCCATGCTCCCTCTACCAAGAGCTTGAACTTCAGCGTCAAGTCTTCACTATCCAGAATATGCTGCTGCAGGGCGGCTTTATTTTTAGCGGAGAAGCCTTGCTGTGTTCCAGTGTTCCAGTACTGATAGAGAAAGCGCGCGATATGTTTCTCTTTATAAACCATATGTATGCAATGATTATTCAGGTTGGTGAATATTTCCACGGAAGATGTGTTCAACCAGGTTAAACCGGCAACCCTGAAGAATACGTAGGGATCAGCCATGATCTCTTGGGTATGGATGAGTTTGTCACTATGGTCTTTTAGTTTAAAATTCTTGATCTTGAACGAACCCGTCGGTGGCTGCACGATTTTCAGTATTGAAAGGAGCAAAGCCTTTAGAGGGCAGTTGGGGAGTTTTCCAAGCTCTGAACGAATATATGCTCTTTCTTTGGGTCCAAAAGATTTGTACTCATAGCTTTTATGCATGACCAGGGGGTATTCCCAAAACATGGCGAGATGAATGTCGAACAATTTACGTGCAGGATTGTCATCCCAATCAAAAGCTACACTCACAATACACCCAGCCTGGGATTGAAGTAAAAAGTTGGTCCTCCCAAAAATAGCATGAGTGAGCTGCTTAGCTTTGAGATTGTAGACTGGTAGACAAAACCAGGGGCTTGCCCCCTGGTTCTAGCCCATCCACACTCAAATTGAAAAACAATCCGTGCATCAATATGAGTTAATCGGGATGTCTCTATGTCTTGGTGCTCTGGTGATAGCTTGACAATTGCGTGTAACAATTGAAGGTACCCGGTCAGTATAGCTGAAGATGGATGATGAGAATCGCACCCAAAACTGCTTGTACCATGTAGACAGGGCTGCAGATTCTTGAACTCTAGCCCAAGAAATCTTCTAAAATTATATTTAAATTTTGGATGGTATTGAAGTGAAGTTTGGCCAAGGGAGTTGCTGTGGCGCTCAAAGGGTCGGTGGGTAAAACGTTTTCTAAACAGGATGGCATTGCACTTGATGAGCATGTCATCGCCTCCTACATCATAAACACGCTCCTTCCCTAGTGTCAGCGATATGGTTAATACTTAGCTGTCAAATGGCAAATCCCTGAGACATCCCTTCCCTGAAATGTCCTTTACCCGTGTTTACTTTGTCCCAAGTAAATCACTCCTCCAATATAACTGTTCGATACAATCTCATAAACAAAAATATGAATATTTAGTGAATAAATGGTTGTGAGTAGGCCCTCAAGAGATTATTTTTAATATATAGCCTTTTCATACCTGAAAAGGCTATTCTTTTTTGGGGATCCCCCATTGAGCAACAAATTTTGCCCATTTTTAGGCGGAATTTTTGATTCAAACACAAAATTTTTTCTGAAACACCTGCTCATAAATCAAACAAATCGTCTCTGAACAGGGAGGCGAGCCTAAGCAGGCCTGTGGCACCTTATCTCTGCAAATTCATTATTCATCATCCTGGATGTAATTGGGTAATCATTTGCATGGCTTTTGCCACCTCGTATGCTAAAAGAAATCAAAGGGTTAAAGCAGCCACTACACACTAATAATGGCTGCTTATTTTTTTAACCTTTGCATTAGTCTGAATTCTCAATCCGGTCGCCAGTTTCAGAAAAGTCCTGTGGGGTCACTCTGTTTTTCAGTCTATGGATACCCTGCTGGGCTTCATTTGCCTGAAGCAGTTGCTCCCGTGAAGCGATTCCTTGAATACCCACCTGTACCCTGGCCCAACGGAAACTATCGGCTACAATATCTTCCAGCCCAAAAGTTGTAACTACCGCTACGGGTGGCAGTCCACTGCGTTTAAGCCTCAGCTGATGGTCTCGCCAGGGTTTGATGCTGGTGGGAGATAGAGACATGACCATGGGTTTTACTTTCCCTTTTAAGAGGGCCAGGATAAATAATCTCACCTTGGGCTTGCAAGCCCCAAACCCTGGAATTGATTCTGGACACCCGGCACAACTGGCTGCCAGTGGTTCCATGCTCATGATAGAATCATCAATGGCGTGGCAGCGGGGATGATCTTCACCCTCCTGCCAGAGTGCTCGGATCTGGTGTTCTTCATAGACAATGGCTTTTAGTTCACCCAGCCGGAGATAGGTATATTGCTTATCACCCTTGATGTAAGATTCACCATAATCGATAAAGAATCGATGCTTCCCATCTTCGCGGTGTTCTATTCGCAGTCTGGGCAGGTCCTGTTTCTTTACCCTTTGCTGTAGAATGTCCAGTTCCTGGGTGACATCCCAGTCTGATTGGTTCAGATCCTCCAATATTTTTGCTTTATCTGTTTTTGTTATCATGGTTTTTATCCCTTATCTGCTGTGGTTTTTAACATCCCAAGCTCAGCCAGATCAGATTTTACCCTTCTTATCTGCGGTGAGGCATGTAGAAGGGTTCTGTCTTGACAAATGCTCTGGTAGGCACAAAACCCACAGGAATTGGGGTTGGGAAATGGCCAATCCCTGGTCATCATCTTGATTATATTGAGTAAGTCCTGTTTAAATCGCTGATGATCCCAAATCGGTTTCTGGCAAATAATAAAGGGTCTGCCCTTCTCTGCCCCGACTTGACCATACTTGGAATTGCGCTTATATCTTTCATGAGCGCGCAAATGATAGATCACAGCACGATCAACCGAAATAGGGGTTCGAACCCACGACCCATTGATTAACAACCATCCATATTTCAAAGCATAGGCATACAATGATAATTGCCAATCATTGTGTAAAGAAATGGCTCTCAGTCGCTGCATCCCTGATTTCAGATCCACCAGATCCAATTCACCACTGGAATTATATCGGACTTGATCAATGGTTCCTGTGAGTTCATATCCACCCACTTTGACCTTAAACCGCACCTCTGAATACTGCAGTTTACAGTTTCGATTCTCCTCCCAGTCACCATAGCCGGTCAGGATTTCAAAGGCATGATCCTCCATCCCCTGCATGTCCACTTCTTTTGATTTTTTCCAGGCCACGGGAATATCCGAGTCCTGGACCATGACTTCTTGAAGGGCATCCCGATACAACTCCCTCACATCACCCTTAAATTCTAGAGCATGGAGCTTGTGTATGGCGAGGTGCAAGGCGCTGCCATGGATGGCAGCCACACCTCTGTAGGCCGGTTTTAACTTCTCAACATGGCGGAAGCGAAACATCAAGGGACAGCTGAGCCAATCCTTTATAGTGGATTGACGCAGCTGTATCCTCTCCAGCATTTCAGCTTTTCGGTACATCTTTACGCTTCTTGCTGGTTTGAGTTTCTGGCGAATTTTGAAGCCAGGAAACCAGTTCATGAATCAGCATGAGAGCAGCCTGCACGAAAACATACCAACTTTTTCCATTCATTTATGCCACCCCCATAAACTTGTACTGTTCAGAGAAGAGTTGATGTAAACCCAGATGCTTTTCCATGATGGATTGGGGCGGTGCACTCTTCAAGGCTTCGGTGATAGCATTGTATAGACTCCAGACTGTCCGTGGTTTGAAAGCCTCATATTGAGGGGTTTTCCATTCCCGGTGGGCTACTGGGATCTGTCTGGGTGTCATGATGCCTCTTCCATAGACCAAGCCCAGCATGCGATGTGCATTGTCATCACTTATTTCCTGGACCCGCATGGCTTCAGCGTCTTCCAGGATCTGATTATAAACCTTCTGAGATTTATAAATCGCTGACAGGGCCATGCTTTCCATATCTCTGATTACGTTCAGCGTATGTTTGCGTAAAATTGTGATATCCCCGCATAAAGCCAGGTTATCACATACCAGTACGGAAGCACCCACAGCGATGCCCACAGACATGCTGCGATCATAGCTGTTACGAAAGCCGATGGAGAGTCCCATAGCAGTATCGCTTGATGTCAGAGTATGAACTCCGAACATTTTATTGCCTTCAGCAGACAGCCCGAATTGACTATTGCTGTGGGAAAAGGCAGGCAGAAGATGGGCCGCCATTTGGAGCAGCATGGTAGAGAGTTTTTCATGTGAAACGGGTTGATAGGTTCTGGTTGCTTTGGGCAGGGGAACTTCCCTTACCATCTCTAAGGTAGCAGCTTCACTGCCGCGTTGCATGACTAGGGTCATGTTGTGACCTCCTTACTTTTTTTGGTTTAAGGTTGATTTGTTATTTTTGGCTTATGAGGACCTGGAGTACCCTAGTCCCTAAAGCAGGGTTACAGCTGATGGTGATCTGAAAATGAGTAGTAGTTGTTGCCCAGAATAATGTGATCCAGTAATTCAATATCAATGGACTCCAGGGCAGTCTTTATCTTCTTTGTGATGGCGAAATCAGGTGAGCTCGGTGTGTTCGAGCCGCTGGGGTGATTGTGGGATATAATGACTGCGGCAGTTCCCGGGTAATCTATTAGCAGGGTCTTGATGATTTCGCGAGGGTAGATGGCAGCAGTGGCAATGGTACCAGTGAACAGGATTTTTGTATCGATCAATTCGTGCTGTGAATTGAGGTAAATCATGGCAAAACTTTCTTTAGTCTTGGACTTGGAAAAGTAGCCTCTCAAATGGTTGGCCACAGATCTTGAACTATTCAATTTTGCGCCTGCTTTTAGCGTGTAGCGTTTAACATATTCTTCCCTGATGAGATCATCAGGGACATCTTGCATTTTGAGTTTCATGAACACCTCCTGGGTATTAGGATTCTTTGAAGACC
>JADHVL010000027.1 GCA_016784025.1 Fidelibacterota bacterium
TGCAGAACGTATACAAGCTAAATGTGCTTCAAAGTATGAAGCCGATTATTCTTCCCCTGAGATTTAAAACCATATAGTTAGGATTTAGTTAAATGGCTGATTTAGGAAATATCCTTTTATTTTTTCTGTTCCCGGTAAGCGTATTTACCGCACTCACCGCACTAGCGGCAGGGGTGACAAAACGCCGAGGACTTTTGGAAGCTGCCAGAAGAGGCGCATATGCCGCTTTTGCAGTAACAACACTTGCTGTACTTGCTCTAGAATATCTGTTGGTTACCAGTGACTTCTCCATCGAGTATGTAGCCAGCAATACAAATTTTGCATTGCCCCTGTTTTATAAGATTGTGGCATTATGGGCTGGCCACAACGGCTCATTACTACTGTGGACCTGGATTGTAACCATATTCAGCGCCATTGTCGCATATCAGCATCGACATAAGAACAATGATCTTATGCCATATGTTCTCTTTGTCATGGCAAGCACCATGGTCTTCTTTTCAATATTGAGTGTGTTCATTTCAAATCCATTCCAGACGCTTTACCAGGAATTTGGAAACACTCTCCAGGAGTTTACCGCTCGTGATGGTCATGGTTTAAATCCATTACTCCAGCATCCTGCAATGATTATTCATCCACCAATTCTGTTTATTGGTTATGTCGGTTCTGTTGTCCCATTTGCCTTTGCAATTGCAGCCCTGATTACTGGCAAATTAGGAGCTGGATGGATTCATACTACCAGACGCTGGGCGCTTACCACCTGGGGCTTTCTGGCTGTGGGTATCGTTTTAGGCGGAAAATGGGCTTACGTCGAGCTCGGTTGGGGCGGCTACTGGGCTTGGGATCCCGTGGAGAATGCTTCCTTGCTACCCTGGTTGACATCTACTGCATACCTGCACTCAGTCATGATTCAAGAGCGCAAGGGTATGTTAAAAGTATGGAACATGGCTCTGGTTATTGCCACATATTTGCTGTCTATTTTTGGAACCTTCCTCACCCGTAGTGGTATCGTGAGTTCTGTGCATGCTTTTGCCAACTCCGGTCTAGGACCAGCGTTCGCAATCTTTTTAAGCATGGGAATAATTTTCAGTGTCACACTACTATTGTATCGCCGCAAGGATCTAAAACCAGATGAAGAGATGGAATCACTTGTTTCCAGAGAAAGTGGGTTCCTGTTCAACAATTTGCTTTTTCTTCTGGCTACCATTGCAGTCTTGTGGGGAACTATGTTCCCTGTCATTAGCGAACTATTTACTGGTGATCAGATTACAGTAGGACCTCCCTGGTTCAACAATATCATGATTCCCATCGGTCTTGCACTCCTGCTGCTGACTGGTGTTGGTCCACTATTGGCCTGGCGACATACCTCTGTTGAAACCCTCAAGCGCAGCTTTGGCTGGCCTATATTAGGTAGTGTTATTTTGGTTGTTGTTTTGCTTGCCTTTGGTATACGCGATGGCTGGGCTCTGGGATCATTTGCTATTTCCTTTTTTGTCATGTGGACCATTGTTGTGGAATTTGTGAAGGGTGCTAGCATCCGCAAAAAGAATTCCGGTGAAAATTTTCTGGTGGCCATGTATATGCTCTCTAGAAAAAATACCCGTAGATATGGTGGTTATTTGATCCATGCTGCCATGGTGGTCATGTTCATAGGATTTACTGGAAATGCTTTCAACTCTGAGACACGTGCTGAAGTAGGTGAGGGAGACTCGTTTGACTTGGGTCCTTACACTTTCAATGCCATCAAAATAACTGAAGATCAGAATGAGAACTACTCATCCCAAACCCTTGAGTTGGAAATGTACAGAAATGATCGACTTATTGATGTTATTACTCCTGAGAAAAGATTCTATTTCGCTTCAGAGCAACCCTCAACGGAAGTAGACATCTATTCAACATTCCGCGAGGATATATATGCAGTGCTCTCAGGCATGAGCAATGATGGAACAAAAGTCATCGTTCAGGTTTATAGAAATCCATTTGTAACCATGGTTTGGATCGGTGCTTTTATTCTGGGTATAGGAACTTTATTCGCCATGCTGCCAAATCTGCGTGAGTCCAAGGGGGGAGCCGAATCATGAGTTATTTAGCTTATCTCACAGGGCTGGCCTTTCTTGTATGGATTGTCATGCCTCTATTCAAAAAAGATAGTACCTGGGTTTCACTCCACATGGAAGTTGAAGAACTTGCAGAAAGAAAGCAGCGAGTTTATGGCAATATTGCAGATCTTGAATTTGATTTTGCCATGGGACGATTGAGTGAAAAAGATTTCAAAACTATTCGGACTTCATTTCTCAGTGAAGCAGGTCGGGTTATGGAGAAACTGGAAAACCAAAAATCCAGTAAACTCATGGATCGTATACAGAACGATATAGAACATCTAGGTAAAAAGAAGAAAAAGAAAAAAAAGGGATCGAAAATCCAGACTGCTGTATTTTGCACTGAATGTGGTACAGAGAATCTTGCCAAAGCCAAATTCTGCATGAAATGCGGAAAGGGGTTGTCATGAAGTCGCGATTAATTCTGCAACTCTTGAGTTTGCAACTGCTAGCCGGGTTAAGTCTTGCCGGGGATCTCCGTGTTAATATTGTTAATGGAACAAAAAACGAATCTGGGAACGCTGGTCGTGTAGCACTCATTGATCTTACTGCTGGCATGGCTGAAGTCGCTTCGGCTTCAAATGTAGTCAAATCGACAACTTTCAGTGATATAGCCGCAGGTGGACAAAGTCAATATCTCGTTCGCGCTACTCTGGGTGGCGTCAACTATTCAGCCATGTTTGTTCCAACTCCTGGTGTAACTGCCTGGGAAACTTCGCTGACTGTGTATGAATCCAGTGAGACCATTCATGATGTGAATGCCTCTGTACCATTTTTTGTAATTTATGGATTCGAGGATAAGCTCTACATTCAAAAGCGTATTGTTCTTGAGAATTTGTCTACGCCTCCAGTAACTTTTTCTGCATCTCCTGGTTTAGCAAAAGTGCATGTTCCGAAAAATGTAACAGAACTAGAAAATTTGACCTTTAAAAGTGGAACGATGCCCGTTAGAACAGGTCCAATAGATACTGATAATGGTCAAGTACTACCAAACCCCATCAAGCCTGGTAAATCTGAGATTGATCTGTCATACTATGTTGCATATGACCCCAGTGGAACCTCTCTAACCGAATTGGTTGGCTATGATATTGATCATTTTCACGTCTATACCATGCCTATAGACCTATCTATTTCAGCCCCTGGTCTTTCACGTGAAGGTACGGACAGCGAGAATGGTCTGGCTATTTATGCCATTGAGGGTGTTAAAGCGGGAACCATGTTAGAATTTCAAGTTTCAGGCAAAGGTATATCTGAATCTGGTACAGATGATCATGATCATTCCCAGCAGCAAAATACAGGAAAAATTGTCATTGAAAATCGCATTGATTCCAGTGTTGAGTTAGCTCTTGCAGGTGTCCTGGTAATGGCACTTCTTATTTCTTTGTTTGTGTCAGTGACTCAACAGAGCGAAGATTTGAAACAGGAATCTATTGATTTGTTGAAAAAGCAAAAATCTGATTTATTGAAACAATATGCTAAATTGGGTGATACGGCCGCAGATGCAGATGAGAAGGATAAGCTTCTCTATCAGCTTGTTTCAGTGTATAAAACATTGGATCGGATAAATTAATTTGGGCGTTCCAGCTCTTGAAGTTCTAGGTATATCCAAAGATTTTGGGCGTATTATTGCTCTCAGGGGTGTCTCATTCTCTGTACAATCAGGAGAATTTGTAAGTATTCTTGGTCGCAATGGTGCTGGAAAAACAACACTCCTTAATATTATCAGCGGGGTTTCAAGACCCAGCGAGGGTGAAGTAAAACTTTTTGGGACAGACCCCAGCGATCGTGAAAACAAAGCCAAACTCGCTGTTATATCCCATGAGATGTTTCTCTATGGTAATTTGACTGCCATTGAAAACCTTGAGTATTACAGCCGCATCTACAATGTGCCTAATCCAAAGCAACGTATTGAGACTGTGTTGAACGATGTTGAGCTTACCCATCGTCGTTTCGACCTGGTAGCGACTTACAGCAGGGGCATGACCCAAAGACTGACCATTGCCAGGGCTTTGTTGCATGAACCATCTCTACTGCTTCTGGATGAGCCATTCACAGGTCTGGACCAACATGCAATTGGCATGCTCATCACATTACTAAAAAAACAAAAGGAAATGGGTCGCACAATATTGCTGACTACCCATGACCTTCACACGGCAAACGAACTATCAGATCGTTATATTGTTATTTCAAAGCATAAGATTGTCATGGACGGATTGATGACCGATACAAATCCAGATGCTATTCGAGAAAAATTCTTCAGTGCAGAAGCTGGGGGAATAGACTCATGATGCGAACGGCCATATCAATTCTGAAAAAAGATCTACGGATGGAGTTCAGATCGAAAGAGAGCATTCTGGCAATGTGGATATTCTCCTTGCTGATCTTTGTCATTTTTAATTTTACTTTTGAAGTATCCAGGCTGGTTATGCTGGAAATCGCACCTGGACTCCTCTGGGTAGCCTTCGTTTTTTCAGGTATGTTCGGCCTGAACCAGTCTTTTGCTCTGGAGAAGGAAAATGGAAATCTCCGAGCCATGGCCCTCATGCCTGTTGATGGTGGACAGATTTATGTCGGCAAGTTTTTTAGTGTTACCATCATCATGCTCATGTTTGAGGCATTGATCTTTCCCATATTCATCATCTTCTATGATCTGCAGCTTTCTCTGGGAATGTTCAGGCTCATACCGGTTTTATTGGCTGGGACCATTGGGTTTACCAGCTTGGGAACCATTCTCTCCGCAGTGGCTGTCCATACCAGGAATCAACAAATTCTACTGTCTCTCTTGCTGTGGCCTCTGGTTTCACCCATCATCATTTGGTCGGTTACCCTCACAGGCATGGTCTTGAGTGGTGAAGTGACAGAAGCTTTTTATCCACTTCTTCTGCGGGTCGGAGCATTTGATGTTATATTTTTTACCCTTTCCTATATGTTATTTGATTTCATCCTGGAAGATTAGGATGATCAAACCAACTCAAAATACTAAAGGCAATTCATGAGATCCAAAATTGATAAAATATTACTCATTTTTCTGTTTATCGCTTTTTCAGTAAGCATCTATTTGATCTTCCTGTGGGTGCCACAAATTAAGGCTTCCAATCCTGCCGAGCAGATTGCTCAAAGGATATTCTATTTCCATGTTCCCAGTGCCTGGCTTGGGTTCCTGGCCTTCTTTGTGGTCTTCTGTGGGAGTGTTGCCTATCTGGCAACCAGGAACCGCAAATACGAGCTTATCTCAGTGGCATCGGCTGAAATTGGGGTCCTCTTTATCTCTCTGGTTTTGATCACCGGTCCAATCTGGGCTAAACCAGTATGGGGAATCTGGTGGACCTGGGATGTACGACTGACATCCTCATTGATATTGTGGCTCATCTATGTGGCTTTCCTCATGCTGCGGCGCTATCTGCCCGATGGGAGCAAGCGAGCCAACCTTTCTGCTGTGGTAGGAATTATCGGGTTCACTGATGTTCCAATTGTCTATTATTCGATTCGCTGGTGGGAAACCCAACATCCCAAGGCCGTCATGGCCAGTAGCGATGGTAGTTTAGCCGCTCCAATGTTTTTCGCATTTATGTTTTCATTGGCAACATTTACACTCCTGTATGTGTACTTGATTCGCAAACGTTATCAATTATTAACACTTGAAGACACTTTAAATAAGCAGTTCAAAGAAATGGAGATCTTATAAATGGATGCCTTTGTATATTTGTTTCTGGCCTATGGCTTTATCTGGTTAGGAATCTTTGGATTCATCTGGTATATGAATAAAAAAGTAGATCATTTAAATCAGGAGATGACCCTCCTCAAAGAACTTATTGACCAAAAGAAATAGGGGAAGTTCTAGATGTCTAAGAAAATTGTACACGTTGTAGGCACGGGCACAATTGGTGAGCCATTAATAGGATTGTTATCTGACTATAAAGCAAGTCTTGGTATTGATGAAATCACCTTTCACAAACGGACTCCACTAAAGAGCGAACACGCCAAGGTTCTCCGTTTACTTAAGCGCGGAGCTCGTCTTGTCACAGATCAGGAAGCGTTTGAAGGCTTTCAGGATATTGGCTTAGCACCTGCTTTTTCCACAGTGGAAGCAATTGATAGAGCCGCAGTGGTTATCGATTGCACACCCAAAGGTGTTGGACACAAAAACAAAGTCAAATACTACCATAATTTTGATCACAATACCCTGGGATTTATCGCCCAGGGGAGTGAAACTGGCTTTGGTAAACCTTATGCACGTGGAATCAATGATGAAGCTCTTATTCAGGGGGAAGATCGTTTTTTACAGGTTGTTTCATGCAATACACATAATCTGTCCTCTCTGGTAAAGACCATAGGTATGCACAATGGTGATCCAGATAATTTACTGGATGGCCGTTTTGTAATGATTCGTAGAGCCAATGACCTAAGTCAGGCCAACGATTTTATCCCTGCTCCAGAAGTTGGTCATCATAGCTCGGAGCGCTATGGTACGCATCATGCAAAAGATGCAGCCAATCTGTTTAAAACTTTAGGGTATGATGTGAACATTTTTTCATCCGCTATGAAATTGAACACACAATACATGCACATTGTTCACTTCAACATTAAGATGAAAGAGGCCATGACCATGGCTCAGGTGATGGAAATATTTGAAAAGAACCCTCTGGTTGCAATAACAGAGAAGAAACTCTCCAGCCAGGTCTTTTCTTTTGGACGTGATCATGGACATTATGGTCGCATTTTAAACCAGATGGTGGTTTCTTCGCCAAGTCTTCAACTTATCGATGGCGGTAAGGAATTGGTTGGATTCTGTTTCACTCCTCAAGATGGTAACTCACTTCTAAGTTCAATTTCTGCAGCAACATGGTTTATGTATCCCAATTCTTATGAGCAGAAAATTCAATCATTAGCTGATTGGTTCTTTGACGAGGTCTAATCATCTTACAAAATATGAATGAAAACAAAGCGACTCTATTGATCTGAATAGGGTCGCTTTGATATCATGCTGAATACCACCACATTTCGTCAATCTTACCAATCATCGGACTGGTATAGGCCCAACCTTAAGGTGTTGGTCGCCTGTTCTGGAGGTATTGATTCAACAGTCCTCCTTCACCTACTCACCGAAATTCAAGATCTCCAAATCAGTATCGTTCATTTTGACCATCAGCTGCGTGGTACAGAAAGTGATGCAGATAGGGAATTCATTGAACATGCGGGTTCTGATCTTGGATATCCAGTGCATGTGATATCTGAAGACATCAAGGCCTATGCAAAATTGAATGACATGAGTCTGGAAGAGGCGGGCAGTGTTAGACGTCGATCCGCTTTTATGGATATCAAGGATCAACTCGGTTATGACTATGTGGCAACAGGTCAGCATTTGGATGATCAGTTTGAAACCATCCTGATGAATATATATCAGGGGAGTGGTATTCAGGGATTATCAGGAATCAGCGCGTGGAATGGCGATTTTATACGCCCCCTGTTGAGCTACACACGTAAAGAGATCAATGACTATTCGAAAAATCATCAGCTTGAATATCGAACGGATCAATCAAATGCAGATATCTCCTTTTTGAGGAATAATATCAGGGCAAATGTAATTCCTGCTCTGAGTGGGGATATTGATCACCGTCTGAGAACCGCTCTGGAGGGAATATTAGGTGAGGGTCAGGCCATAAATAGATTGATAGAAACAAGTATAGAAGATGTTGATATAAAAGGATTTAGATCGGATTATGCTTCGAAAATAGCATTAGGATTGGGTGAGCTCCCCGACTATTTTTCGCCGATCCAAAAGGCGATTTTTGACAGAGCTTTTCAATTAATTTCATTGATGCCACAAGGAATCTCATCCAATCATTTCAATGCTTTGAAATCGTTGTTTGGAGATGATGCAATTGGTAAGGAAATTCAGCTTCCGACATCGGTAACAGCTTGCCGCGATAGAGAGAGAATAACGCTATTCAAAAAATCTGATTATCAATGGTCTAATACGCCATTGTCAATCAATAGTGAGAACAAGTTTCCATTCTTTCATTTTGAATTTTTCACCTCAATTCTTGAAGATCATATTCAGGATCCAGCGTTTTTTTGGTATGAGCACAACCCTGAATCATACAACACACGTGTTGCTACACCTGGAGACAAAATGGTGGTGGATGCTACAGGAAGATCCATATCCGTTTTCAAAATCCTGCAATCAAGTCGAGTTGCTCCTCATCTGAAAGAATATTATCCAATTGTAGAACGAGATGGTGAACTGTTATGGATACCTGGTATTCGTACTGCCCATTCCGCATTGATTTCTATAGAAGTAATCAAGGAAAATAGATCAAAGCACTGTATAAAGTTTCAATTTCAAAAGGGAACGTTTGAATGAATACGCGAGTAGTGGAAAATATGGGTAAGTATACCGGCCAGGTTTTGGAAGAAGTCTTTTCCCGTGAGGTCATCGAGAAGAGAATTGATGAACTGGCCAAACAAATATCCACTGATTACGCTGGTAAAGTACCGATACTAATCGGTGTTTTGAATGGCTCTGTCTTCTTCCTGGCAGACCTTGCTAAAAGACTTGATATTGATTGTGAAATGGATTTTATCAAAGTCTCCTCATATCATTCTGGAACCCAATCATCCGGGACAGTTCGACTACTTAAAGATATTAGCTGTATCATCACCGATCGTGATGTGATCATAGTTGAAGATATCATTGACAGCGGATTGACAGCCCGATTTTTGAAACATAGAATTCTAGAGAACCAACCTGCCTCGGTTGCCTTTGCCTCTCTACTTTTTAAACCTGAATGTCTTAAGCTCGAATTTGAAGCTGAGTATGTTGGTTTTGAAGTTGCAGACCGCTTTCTTGTAGGCTACGGATTGGATCTAGACCAAAAATTCAGGAACCTCCCCTCAATCTGGGCATTTCCTGTAAATATGAATTTGTAAAAGGATATCAATGAACGCAGATAATCAACCAAATAAAAATCAGGAGAGAGGTCCTCGAAATCAGGATAATTCTCCCCGTCGTAATGATAGAAACTCAAATCAACGTCGCAGACCGCCGAGAAAACCATACAATAAGGCAGATGGCCGCAATCCGCGTGATAATAGGGACAACAAGGGCAATAGAGATAATCGGGGAAACAGAGATAAAAGGGATCAAAAGGATTCAAGACACAAAAACACTCCAAGACCTGAGTCCAAGCCCGTAAAAAAATCTACGAATATTAAGATTACTCGTCCAGGTGAGGGGAATGAGAATTGGCAAAAAGGTTTGAAAACGACGCTTCTGTGGGTCGTTATCCTGATGTCTGTATTCATATTTGCCCAGGTTTTAAAAACGGATACTGAACATGTCCAAAAATTGGGTTATACCGAGTATAGAGAATTACTTATAGATGGAAGAATTGAATCCGCTGTTCTAAAGAAGAATCAATTCCATGGAACACTGAAAGTCCCCGAAACCACTGTGATTAATGGTGTTAGCAAAGATTACATGAAATTCTGGGTCGTACTATCGCCAACTATTGACAGTGATGTCACTGCAGAATGGGATGCCATGGGGATTGTCTATGAATTTCAAGATGAGACTCGCGATTGGGTAGACTATCTCTTTCAGATTTTACCCTGGTTCCTGATCATCTTTTTCTGGTTCTTCCTTATGCGTCGCATGCAATCTGGCGGTGGTGGAACGAAAGGTATTTTTTCCTTTGGCAAGAGCCGGGCAAAAATCATTGACCAAGAGAAGCCTGCAACCACTTTTAGAGATGTAGCCGGTTGTGAAGAAGCCAAGGATGAACTTAGAGAAATAGTTCAATATCTGAAGCATCCAAATCGTTTCCAAAAACTTGGTGGAAAGATTCCCAAGGGTGCACTTCTGGTTGGACCTCCAGGAACTGGAAAAACCTTATTGGCCAGAGCTGTTGCAGGTGAAGCAGGGGTTCCTTTCTATAGCCTTAGTGGTGCTGATTTCGTCGAAATGTTTGTGGGTGTAGGTGCCAGCCGTGTTCGTGACTTATTCGAACAGAGTAAGAAAAATGCACCATGCATCATATTTATTGATGAGTTAGATGCCGTTGGTCGCCAACGAGGCGCAGGTTTGGGTGGTGGTCACGATGAAAGGGAGCAGACCCTCAATGCCCTTCTCGTGGAAATGGATGGTTTTGAAACCACTGATAACATTATTCTGCTTGCTGCAACAAACCGACCAGATGTGTTGGATTCAGCCCTGTTGAGACCTGGACGTTTTGATAGACAGATTTCAGTGGACAACCCAGATGTTCGGGGACGTGAAGCCATTCTTAAAGTTCACTCCAAGAATATTCCTTTGGCCAAAAATGTCCGCCTGGACATCATCGCAAAAGGAACTCCAGGAATGTCTGGAGCTGATCTGGCAAACCTCATCAATGAAGCCGCTCTACTGGCATCCAAACACAGAAAACAGCGTGTTGAGATGGTGGATATTGAGCATGCTAAAGATAAAGTGATGATGGGTTCTGAACGTCGCAGCATGGTTATCACTGAGAAAGAAAAGAAAACCACCGCTGTACATGAAGCCGGTCATGCATTGGTTGCCCGAATGACTGCTGGTACTGATCCAGTTCATAAAGTTACCATCATTCCCCGGGGACGTGCACTTGGACTCACAGCACAATTGCCTGTAGATGATCGCTACAACTTTTCCAAAGATTATATGGAGGGCATGCTGGCCATCCTTATGGGCGGACGCGTCGCTGAGGAAGTGGTGCTTAACCAGATGACCACTGGTGCCGGGAATGATATTGAGCGGGCCACGGTTCTCGCTAGAAAAATGGTCACCGAATGGGGCATGAGCGAAAAAATGGGCCCCATGACTTATGGTCAGAAGAAAGAAGAAATCTTTATTGGTCGTGATTTAGGAATGCATCGTGACTTTAGCGAAGATATGGCAAAAAAGATCGATGCTGAAGTTCGGAAGATTATCGATACCGCCTATAAAAAAGCCACAGACATTATTTCTAAGAACCAGGACAAATTAGAAAAAATAACAAATTTGCTACTGGATAAAGAAAGTATAGATGGTCGTCAGCTTGATGGAATTTTAGGGATGAAGTACGATGATCCTAATCTGGTAAAGAAAAGTGAGAATCCACAGCGAGGACGGAATAGATCCAACAATCCCAGACAACGCTCTGAGAATCCACGACAAAAACAGGATGCAGTAGCTCCAAAGGTTGAAAATAAACCTGCAATTGATGCCGAGACTGTTGCCCCTGTCAAGGAACCCGAAGATAAGGATGCTCCCCAAAATACTGAGAAAAGTGAGAATCCTCGGCGGGGACGGGGTAGGTCCAACAATCCCAGACAGCGGTCTGCGAATCCACCACAAAAACAGGAGATAGTTGCACCAAAGGTAGAAAATGAATCTACAATTGTTGCTGAGCCTGTTGCTCTCAAGGTTGAAAATGAACCTGTAATTGTTACTGAGCCTGATGCTCCAGTAAATGAGCCTGAAGGTAAGGATACGCCCCAAAAAGCTGAGGAAGCGGTGAAGAAACCAACCCCAGTTAAGAAAAAGGCTCCTGTGAAAAGAAGACCTGCAAAACCGAAAAAAGTACCTGAGAGTGAGGGTTCGGCAGAACCAGCCCCAGAAGAGCCAAAAGAGTAAATTACATCCATTTCCTATGACTGAGGACATAGTCTCATATGAAATAGGGCAAAATAAATGGTTGATTAAAGGTCAGGAGTTACATCTAGATACACCACTAATAATGGGTATCCTAAATGTAACTCCTGATTCATTTAGTGACGGCGGTCAATTCATTGATCCCTCAAAAGCAGTTTCTCGAGCACGTCAAATGTTGGCTGAGGGAGCGGATATCATTGATGTGGGAGGTGAATCTACTCGGCCCGGATCACTTCCAGTAGCATCAGTGGAAGAAATAACACGCGTGGTTCCTGTCATTGCGGAACTAGCATCACAAACCGATACTATCATATCCATAGATACCCAGAAGTCCAGTGTTGCCAAAGCTGCTCTTGATGCAGGAGCCCATATCGTAAACGATGTTTCTGCTGGTGGGAGTGATCTAGACATGTTTGAACTCATCGGTAAAAGGAAGGCTGGCTATATCCTCATGCATATGCAGGGCAAACCAGAAACCATGCAGGACACTCCCGTTTATGGTGATGTCCTTGATGATATTAAAGCATACTTCATGGAGAGACTTCAAGCTGCTGCAAATGCTGGAATCGATACCAAACAGATTGTCTTGGATCCTGGTATTGGTTTTGGGAAGACTCTGTCAGACAATCTAAGATTGATGGGGAATATGCACAGTCTTGGAGAGTTAATGAGACCCCTGCTGCTGGGTGCATCTCGTAAATCATTTATTGGCATGATTGATAATTCAACAATCGACAAACGTATCGGGGGATCCTTAGCAGCTGTGATCTCAGCTTATACACAAGGCGTTAGATTATTCAGGGTTCATGATGTTGCTGAAACACGACAAGTTCTTGATATCTTCACTGCCATTCAAAAACATTCGGATTAAATTGGACTGTGTCTGACAAAAAAAATATTCTCTTTATCATACTTGGCCTGCTGGTTGCAATTGTAACCGTCTATTTCTGGCGCTATGAATTATTCTCACTGGCTTTTCTATCAGTGCGGGTATACGATGTGGTGGATATTCTTGCTGTTTCCTTTGTACTGTATTCATTGTACAAGATATTTAAGGGGACCCGAGCAGCACAATTGCTATCAGGGATTCTCATCCTCATCCTCCTATCAGTTATTGTTCGATGGGCAGAACTGCATGGTATGTCCTGGCTCCTGTCCAATCTTTCCACAGTCTGGGTTATTGCAGTTGTGATCCTATTTCAGCCAGAACTGAGACGTATTCTGATTTACCTGGGTCAAAACCCCTTTGTTAGATACCTGTTCCGGGTTAAGAACCTCGCCATGGTAGGTGAGATATCAGATGCCATAGTAACTTGCCAGGAGCGCAAATGGGGTATGCTGATTGTGATGGAAGGCGAGGTTGGTCTAAAACACATCAAGGAAAAATCTGCTTCAATTAATGCCAGAGTTTCGGCCGAACTCCTTGTATCCATATTCAATCCTACATCACCTTTACATGATGGAGCGGTCATCATCAGCCACGAAGTCATTGAGTCAGCCAAATGTATTCTTCCCCTATCAGAGGAGCCTCACGGGGCCAGAATGAAGCTTGGGACACGACATCTCGCTGCATTAGGTCTCTCCGAAGAGACAGATGCTCATATTCTGGTAGTTTCTGAGGAGACGGGGACCCTTTCACATGTCCATAACGGAGTAATGAAACGTGGTCTTGATGAGGTTCAATTGCGCAAAGTACTAAATAACCTGATAATCTAATATGCGACAAACGCTGATATGGATTCTTATTCTAGGATCCTTTCTTTCAGCAGACTCTGTGCAGCATACAGGCTCTGCAGGGAATGCAAACTCTAACTCCCAAATTATCTGGACCATTGATATCCCAAATATCAACGATATAGCTATTAATCGAGATGGTCTTGAATACACCGGGTGGAATCAGACCGTTCTCAATAATGGTTTTCGAATTCCTGTAAAATCCAAAATGATTTTCACACGTTATGGTCCACCGATTATTGATTTTGATCTTGGCCTCACCCAGATTCTTCCAGTGCCTGAATCTCAACCTTCACATGTGGAGCAGGCAAAAGGAATGGAACTTCAAGCAGATCCATCATACCCATCTAGTAGTGGAATAGTTAATCTTAAGCATATCAAGGACGCAGAAGGATATCAGTTATGGGGCGTGAATGTCATGGGTGCCGAATTTTCTGGTAGTGAGGGGCAATTGATCATTCCTGAGCGCATCACTGTGGATATTCGAACTGATATATCATCACCATCTCATTTTCAAAATGAAGAGTTATATCTTAATCAATATTCTCATACTCCCAATCGGACTCTATCTGAAAACAACTCCGGGCTGGGTCAGGGTAATCTAAAACTGCATGTCCTCAAGGATGGTATATACCGCATTTATTATGATTCCCTCTCACAAATGGATGATTTTCCATCTGATCAAATTGGCAGTCGATCACTAATTCTAAGAGAACGAGATGAAGAACAGGCGATTCACGTCAATGATCATGGTGACAACATCTTTAACTCTGGTGACTATTTTGATTTTATTGGTAAACAAAAATATTTTGATGGTGAATCTCAATATTACGACGCTTTTTCCGATATTAATGTCTATTGGCTTGATTGGGGGGGATCAGATGGTTTACGCTTCGTTGAAGAATCAGGTGCTTTAGTAGATTTAACACCCGTAAGACCAACTACCTTTTGGGATAAGATTCATATAGAAGAGGATAATGATTTCGAAAGGTTAGGGCAGGTTGATACCGATATGCCGAGTATCACCAGGGATCACTATTTCTGGGAATCTGTGAATTCTGGTGTCACCAAAGAGGTGAACTATTTTCTACCCAATCCCTTTCGCGGATCTAGTGAAAACTTGCATATATCCCTTGGCCTTCACGGTCTGACCTACACCGATACGGGGAAGGTGAAAAGTCATACCCTCTTTGCCTTTATGAATGGTAACTCTATTGGTGATGGTAGTTGGGTACAGCAAGAGGAGTATGTCCTCACCTCGCCTTCGGCACTGAACCTTTCTCACAATATTCTTTCAGCAAATGGAGAAAATACACTGGCAATCTTTGCCCCAGTTAGCACGGAGCCTGGGAATTATGATAAGATTGTGTTGAATTGGATTGAAATTGGTTATGAGCACCTTCTGAAAGCTCAAGACGACCACTTGAGATTTAGAAAATCATTTATCAACCCATCAACCAATCTTGAATATGAAATCCAGGGATTTCAATCGCATGAACTGGTTCTCTACAAAGAAGGGCTGTCAAAAATAACTGGTTTTACCATTCGGGAAAATTGGGATGCATCTGAACCCGAATACTCCCTGGTTTTCCAGGATCACTCCACTGAGGCTACACCTGATTATTGGGTATCCAGTCTTGATGGAGTATTGCAACCTCTCAAAACAATCATAGACACGACGGCACTGTTACGAGAGCAAGATGCTGATATGATTGTCATTACCATCCCACAATTTGTTGAAGATCTTGAGCCCTACCTGGAATTCAAGCGGAGTGAGGGTTGGAATCCCATTGCTGTCTCTGTGGCAGATATATATGATGAGTTCAATTGGGGCATCCATTCACCCCTGGCCATCAAATCCTTTTTACGATATGCGAACAACCATTGGTCTTCCCACCCAGAATATGCTGTTCTATTTGGTGATGCTATATCTAATCCCCAACAGACAAAGCGGGACACGCGAATTCAGAATATCCCTACCTTCTATATGCAAACCTATGGGTGGGGCGCAGCTGAGGCCGATTACTGGTACAGTCTTATCAATGGTGATGATTATCTTCCAGATATTCACATTGGCAGGATTCCCTGCGATGACATAGAAGATCTTAATACCTCAATTACCAAACTGATTAACTATGGTTCAGGCGAAAATTTTGGTACCTGGCAAAACGAACTCATTACCATTGCCGGATTCGACACAACTTTCAAAATTCAGACTCAGTCCATCCTGAAGAATACGGTACCTCCAGCCTATATGCCTTCCAGAATATTCATCGATCGTGACTCAGAGGGGCAAATCTTCTGGGGCGATACGGATTCATTGATCGAGCATTGGAATCGGGGGAAGCTCCTCATCAATTTCCTGGGACATGGTGGTGGTGCTGTGTGGGCTGATAGATCTCTCTTTGTAAGAGATGATATTAACTATCTGGATGAAGATATACCTCCAGCTTTCGTCACCTCTATGACTTGTTTTACCGCTTCATTTGCACAGACCAGGGGACTGGGCGAGGTTGTGGTCTCAGAATCGTCTACCGGGGCTATTGGATGGTTTGGCTCCTCTGGTGTAGGCTGGCTAATCAATGATTATCTCATGGTGCAGCCACTCATAAGACGACTGCTTGAGGATGACAAGACCGTAGGGGAGATCATCAATATTGCTCGTATGGAATATTTCCTGGCCAATAGTGGATACGATTATTTAAAACCATCCATGCTCTTCCAATACAATTATCTGGGGGATCCAACTACACGCCTACTCCGCCCTGAAAAGCATGAGTCCTTAGTATCAGAGAAACCTATTTACGAAGCCACCGAGCAGCTAAGTCTGAATTATGTGGGAAACATAGATGGTGACATTAATCTGTTGCCAATTAATGCAGATAATCAACCCTGGTGGTCCTTACCCCAAACATATCCTGGCCAACCAAATTCAAGTTTTATCATTTCCCAGGAAGCATCTGCACCCGCGGGGATTGGAAGAACAATCTTTACTCTAGATCGGGGAGAAAATGAATCTTCTATCCAGGGGTATGCGAGTTACTCAATATCTTCGGACTGGTTTGAACATCAACCACCCACAGCAGAGGAGTTGTCCCAATCTCCAATTCTGCCCATTCGAGTGAAATTTCACAGCTCTACTCTACAAGCTGATAGCATGCTTCTTGTACTTTCAGGATCTAATCAGACCCGCATAGAACTCATCAGAAACGGAGAGTGGTGGGAGCTTGCAGATACCACCCGTTTAAGTGCAGGAACCGCGGCCACTTACTACTCTTTTTCGGCTTTCGCCGGGGGCACTCACATTCAAACATCGACGACGTATACACTCTATCTGCCACGAGATATCACTCTGAGTGTCAGTGAGTTAAGGGTTGGTGTTAAAGGCGATCTTACTGGTGTATATCTTGATTATTCACTGGGTGGTCAAAATATGACAACGGCTGCCCTGCATGTTGAAGCAATCCTGTCAAACGGAGATCAAATAACAGATAAGACTATCGAGATATACGAAGGGAATAATTCAGTATTCCTTCCTCTGATATTCGGAATTGATACTGTTGAGGTAATCGCTTCATTGAATATTCTTAATGATCTTGAACTGGGTGACAATGCCCTGACCCGGGTCTTGATCTCTGAATATTATCAGATTCAACCTGGATTAGGCATCACATTTGATGGGCAGTCAGCAGATACACTCCAACTCTGGTCAAGTGGAAGCATCTCTGGAGGTCAAGGTGATACATCATGGGTTAGAGTCAGGCCCTATATTGAACCTATTTCAGCTTTACCAGGAGTAACACTATACCAGGATTCGATAATCTATTTGCTTGAACCTTCAAGTCAGGAAATCACCCTCAGAGTAGAATCGACCCGACAACTCTTTCAGAAAGATCTCAATCTCTCAGGCTGGGAATATATTGAACAAGTTCAGTCAGATGTTTATTTGATAAATGGTGCCGGTTTGATCACAATGGGTCAAAAGCAAGATTACACTGGACCCAATGTGTCAATGATGATTGAGGGACAATTATTCTTTGATGGCGATTATTTGCTGGAATCCAGTCACCTCAATCTGTTGGGAGAAGATGAAAATGGTTTCTCATGGGATGCAGCAAGTGTTCATGTCATAGTTGATGGAACTCCAGTGGAACCACAATTGGGTGATACAACGCAGTCCGGTCAAATCATGAGCGCCACTGTTGCGCTGGATCTCGATGTTGGTGAGCACAACCTCTCCTATCAGATGAGTGATGCACTGGGAAACTGGTCAGAGGAGGTAGCAATTACTGGTGTAGTTGCTGGATCAGCAGCCATCTATGACTATGGCAATTTCCCCAATCCCTTTGAAGGTGAAACTCTTATTATCTATGAGCTCACCCAACCCCTGGATGATGTGGCCATAGATATTTTTACACTTTCTGGTTATAAGCTTCACACCATCAATTTATTTAACGCACGGGTGAGCATAGGCCTTGGAGCAATTGGATATCATGAAGTCCCCTGGAACGGACGTGATCGATCTGACGACTTTGTAGCAAACGGAGTCTATTTTTACCGTATCAAAGGTCAATTGGATGATGAAGAGATTCTTGGTCCAGTTGGGAAGATGGTGAAAAACAGATGAGAGTTATTCTGAAATCACTTTTTCTGATTATCTTTGGGGTTCAGGTCTTGTTTGCAGGAGAATATGCAGATGCCTTCCTTCTGGCCAGTCATCATCCACAAGTTCAATCATTGGGTTATAGTGCAGTGGCTACCAGGGTGGGATCGGGTCATGCTTTGAATAATCCGGCTGGGTTTGCCACAGGTGCTAGGGCTCAGCAGCTGAGTCTCGTCTATCAGGAATTTCAAGGTCTCTCAAACAACCTGGGTTTTGAAGGAAAATATAGCCTGGGTGAAGCGTATGTTCTGGGTGTGACTGTGATTCATAGTTCAGTTGACGACCTTTTCTCAAGACCAAACTTGTCTGGTTTAACACCTGCTGATCGTCGCGATTCTGTTCTCACACTAGATAACTCCAGCGCAAGTATCATCGATTATCGAGAAGATGGAGCATTTATAAGTATTGCACGACAGTTTGAGTTCGAGATCAACCTGGGGTGGAAATTTTTCAAAATACCCTGCAGATTACCCCTGGGGGTATCAGCAAAGTACATCGATAAAGTATTGGTGGACAATCGGGGCTTGGGATTTGGGATTGATATTGGTAGTCAGCTTTTCTTTAATCTTGCAGATATGAGTCGGATATTAACCAGGACCGAGTTTGGATTTGGTCTGTTTCTAAGCGATATTTTAAACACACCAGTTTACTGGACTACAAAACACCAGGACGCTATTAAACGGAGCCTTACAGGGGGTTTCTCCATCACACAGAATTTTCCAGAATATGCATCTCAACTTACCATTACTAGTTCTATCCAGACCAGGGATGTAGACGTTAGGCAATATGGAATTGGGATCAAAGTGAAGGACACTATTTTCCTGCGAGGAGGCTATGATGGATACACGCCTTCCTTAGGTCTTGGCATTGGCTTAAAAAAGTTTATTATTGATTACTCGTTTAGTCAACATGAGTTGGCAAACATGCAAAAAATTGGAATTAATTACCATTTTTAATGGTTTTGAGAGAGATATGGGGCATAGTGTGCAAAAAAGAATTTTATTAATATTCACAGTGTTGTTCATGATACAAGTTTCATGGGCTCAGAATAAAGATCAGAGTCAGGCCGATCCTCGATATATCATTGATCCTGAGACTGGGAAATTGAGCATGTCCATACGTATTTGGGGTGAGGTGAAAGTGCCAGGGGTAAAACTGGTTCCAAGTGATGCTGATCTTATCTCTATTCTTAGCTATGTAGGTGGTCCAACCGATAAGGCAAAACTCGACAATATCAGAATCCTTCGATTTAATGAGACAGAAGGCGAGCCAAGGGTCGTCGTTGCCAATGTAGAGAAATTTCTTGAGACTGGAGATAGCAAACATATTCCAAAGATATATCCCAATGATACAATTATTGTCAAGGGTACTATCTGGAAAATTCTCAGCACTGCGACTCCTTACATAAATCTCATGGTAACTTTAATCAATGGCTATTATCTCTACACCAGAACGACAGTTTAATGTTTGATGAAATTAGAGATGAAATGGGTGGGCTCAAGCAGCGTCTCGATACGCTGAGGGGGCATCTTTGACCTTTCTGAGGTTCAAACAGAACTAGGCGAATTAAAACAGAAATCCCTCAAAGATGATTTCTGGAATGACCAGGCTAACGCTCAGGAAATTCTCAAAAAGATAAATTTATTAGAATCTCAGGTCACTGATTGGGAGAATGTCGTCAATCGTGAAGAAGATCTTGATATCCTCATGGAGTTGGCTCTCGAAGATCAAGACGAGAGTTTGACACCTGATTTAGCAAAATCTCTGCGCAAATTCCGGAAGACACTTGAGGACTACGAGTTACGCCAACTCCTCTCGAATGAAGATGATGCCCTAAATTGCATTGTGACTATTCATCCTGGAGCTGGAGGCACAGAATCCCAAGACTGGGCTGAGATGCTTTATCGCATGTATACTCGTATGTTTGATAATCGTGGGTGGAGCTGGAAAATCCTGGATTATCTGCCAGGTGATGAAGCCGGCCTGAAAGATGCTACCATTGAAGTAAAAGGTGCATTTGCCTTTGGATATTTAAAAGCTGAGAATGGGATACACCGACTTGTTCGCATCAGTCCCTTTGACTCAAACTCACGGCGCCATACATCCTTTGCATCAGTGTACGTTTATCCGCTCTATGATACTGAGATTGAGATTACCATCGATATGAGTGAAGTGCGTGTAGATACCTATCGTGCTAGTGGGGCTGGGGGACAGCATATCAATAAAACCGACTCTGCGGTGAGACTGACACATGCGCCCACGGGAATAGTTGTGCAGTGTCAAAATGAAAGATCTCAGCACAAGAACAAAGAAACGGCCATGAAAATGCTTAAGGCCCGACTCCACCAGCTTGAGAAAGAAAAGGAACAGGCCAAAATGGATCAATTGGCCTCCTCCAAAACTGATATAGGCTGGGGCAACCAGATCAGATCCTATGTGTTTCATCCATATACCATGGTCAAAGACCATCGCACAAAACATGAAACAGGAAACATACAGGCCGTCATGAATGGTGAAATAGACGGTTTTATCAAAGCATATTTATTGAATCAAATGGGAAAAGAATCCTAATGAGTGAACGAACCTTAAATGAGATCATCGACCAGCGTAAAGAAAAAATCAAAGCTCTGGTAGCTGATGGTATCAATCCATATCCACATAATTATGACCGGACTCATCTGATAACTGAAGCTCTCGAGTCATTTGATGATCTTCAGGAGAAAAAAGGAACTCGGCTGGCTGGTAGACTCATGTCCAGACGGGTCATGGGCAAAGCAAGTTTCGCAAATATCATGGATGGCAGTGGAAAAATACAGCTATACATCGGTCGTGATGATATTGGTGTTGATGTTTACATGATGTTCAAACAATTGGATATCGGCGATTTCATTGGTGTTAGTGGCGAACTTATGACAACACGTACTGGTGAAAAAACCCTTAAAGTGCACGAGCTAACGCTTCTAAGTAAGAACATCCGACCCTTGCCTAATGTGAAGGAAAAGGATGGTCAGTTGTTTGATGGTTTTGAGGATAAAGAGCAGCGTTATCGAAAACGCTATCTTGATCTTATCGTTAATCCAGATGTTAAGGAAACCTTTGTCAAACGTGCGAAAATTTATCGGAGTATTAGAACCTTCTTTGACAATTCAGACTATCTGGAGGTTGAAACACCCATCCTCCAGCCTCTTTATGGTGGTGCCTCCGCTCGTCCCTTTAAAACCCATCACAACGCTCTGGATATTGATCTCTTCTTGCGTATAGCTGATGAGCTTTATCTAAAACGCTTGATTATTGGCGGCTTTGAAAAAGTCTTCGAATTTTCGCGGAACTTTAGAAACGAAGGCATGGATCGGACACACAATCCAGAATTCACTGCCATTGAATGGTATGAAGCCTATGTTGATTATTTCTATCTCATGGATCAAGTAGAGTCCCTCTTCAAGCATGTAGCTACAGATCTGGATCAAAGTATATTTGAGTTCAATGACCATGAAATTGACCTGACCAAACCATTTGATCGCGCTACCATGGCAGATCTCGTGCAAAAACATGCTGGAGTTGATTTGTCCAAAGCTGATGCTGCGGAATTGCTCAAAGTTTGTCGTGAACATAAGATCGATGCCACCAGCGGAGCAAATTATGGTCAACTGCTGGATGCACTCTTTGATGAATTGGTACAGCCGCATCTCATTCACCCCACGTTTGTAACTGAATATCCCAAAGCCATTTCTCCATTGGCAAAGCACAAACGCGACAGTGATGGAACATTTGTTGAAAGATTTGAGCTGTTTATTGCAGGAAATGAATTTGCCAATGCATTCACCGAGCTAAATGATCCCATCGATCAACGTGAAAGATTAGAAGCCCAAGCTGCGCTGCGTGCAGCTGGAGACGAGGAAGCTCAAACACTGGATGAGGACTTCCTACAGGCCATGGAATACGGCATGCCTCCAACAGGAGGTGTTGGTATTGGCCTTGATCGATTGGTCATGCTACTTACCGGTAATAGATCTATTCGGGATGTCTTGCTGTTCCCACAGATGCGTCCAGAATCAAAAGGATAGGTTAAAAACCTAAGAAGTGTCCTACACAGGCTATCTCGCAACACGATATCTTTTCGGTAAGCACCGGGTTCCCTTTATAGCATTTATCTCTCGGACCACCATGGTAGGGATGGCTCTAGGGGTTGCCACTTTGGTGCTGGCCCTTGGGATCATGCGCGGTTTTGAATCTGTGGTCACAGATAAAATCATCGGTTTTGATACTCATATACGCATCGAGAAACTCTTTGATTCAGGTTTCGATCTGGATGATGAAACAATCTCAGAAATATCTGAGATACCTGGTGTGGAACAATTATTCAGGATTAAAAAAGCTGAAGTCATGCTGAAAGCAAATGGTATCACCGAAGGGGCTCTACTGGAAGTTATGCCAGAATCAGCAATAAGTCAGCTTTACTCTGTGAGTGCAAATTATACCACTGGTGAGAGCAGTCAGTCCGGCTTGATTATTGGTGCAGCATTGGCTGACCAACTTGAAGTGACCCTCTCTGATCAAATTCTGGCATATGATCTTGGATCATTTACCGATGAGATGGGACTGCCAGCAATCGCCGCCACCCAGGTCCAGGCCATCTATGAATCTGGGATGATAGATTACGATAAGAGTTATCTCTATTGTTCACCTCGAACTATGAAGGCATTATTCCCGGATAGTCCAGATACAGACGATTTCGGTGTGTTCCTTAAAGATATCTCCCTGACAGATGAAGTAATGAATCAGATCGATCAAATTTTACCATACTCTCATTTATCCATATCATGGAGAGATCGACATCAAACCCTCTTCAACTGGATGAAAACGCAACAACTTCCCATTTTTATCATCTTTAGTCTGATCATAATCGTGGCACTGGTCAATATTGCCAGCACCCTCATTTTAATCATTATGGAGAAAAGGACCGAAATAGGTACACTACGAGCCCTGGGTACCAGCCGGAAACGTATTGGTCGTATTTTTGCCCTTGAAGGTCTCATGATGGGTCTTCTGGGAACCCTGGCTGGCATCATTTTATCAGTTATTCTAGCATGGCTTCAGACTACGTTTGGTCTCATTTCACTCCCCAGTGATGTCTATTTCATGGACAAGGTCTCAATTTTAATTGGGGTAGAGGATGTGATTGGAATTTCGAGTGGGGTAATCGTGCTGGCAATCTTGTCATCGCTCATACCAGCCATGCAAGCCAGTCGTCTACAACCTGCTGATACATTGAGGGATGAATGAGCCAGCTAAATTGGTATATGGCTCGTCGTTACTTCTTCGCCAAGAGGAGTAACCGCTTTATAAGTCTGGTCGGGGGGATATCCATTATAGGAATTGCTCTTGGCGTGATAGCTCTCATCATCACCATGGCCATTTTAAATGGTTTTGAAGGAGAAGTGACACGGCGTATTGCGAACTTTATCCCGCATGTTGTGATTTCTTCGGATGCAAATATTGAAGAGGTGCAAAATCTGGTTCCTGAGGCAAAAGCCATATACGCCAGTACGGAACGCAAAGCTGTTCTCGTGGTGCTGGATGACAAAATGGTATTAAACATTCACGCTATTGATCAGGATCAGTGGGAATATTATTTAACTGATCCGCCACAGGAGCGAAACACTTCAGGCCGACTTAAACGAAATGATTTCGAATTACCTGGTATTGTTATCGGGGCTGGAATTGCTGATAAATTCTTTCTTACAACTGGAGATACGGTTGCCATTCAGAGTCCACTTGATATCCACTCCGGTTTATTTCGCATTCCTCAGAGACATTTTGTAATCACAGGCGTGTTTAGATCAGACATCTTTGATTTTGATCGGAATCTTGCCATCATCGATTATGTAGAAGGTCGCAGAATGTTCAAGTCTGCTGGAAAAGAATTTATTCATCTACAATTGGAAAATTTTAATGATGCAAAGATGGTTCAAGCTCGATTAAAACAGGAATTGCCGTTGATAGAGATTGAAACCTGGTATGATCAACATAAAACCCTATTTGATGCCATGCGGATGGAGAAGTGGGGGAGCTTTATTGGTCTCAATATGATCATCTTGATTGCCGTGTTTAATATTGTCAGCTCCTTGATGATGATGGTTTTGGAGAAGACAGGTGATATCGGTATTCTGCGTGTCATGGGTGCTCAATCTTCAGATATTAAGAAAATATTTAATCTTCAGGGACTGATAGTCGCCTTCCTGGGTGTAGTCCTGGGCGTGGTTCTGGGGACTCTATTGGTTTTGAGCCAAACCCATTGGGGTTGGATCACACTTCCAGATGAAATATATCTCATACCAGTTTTACCCGTAGAATTGTATTGGAATGAAGTTGTGATGGTCGGGATTGTGGCGTTTGCTATTGTTCAACTATCAGTACGCTATCCATCAAAAAAAGCTGCAAAGCTATTACCCCTTGATGCAATCAATTATAAAAGATAGAGAAGCAAGTTATGAATACCATCCTTCAAGTCATTGATATCAACAAGAGCTACACTGCAGTAGGTGAGCGTCTTGATGTGCTTAATAATGTCAATCTCAGTATGGACAGAGGGGAGGTTGTGGCAATCAACGGCCCCTCAGGTATAGGCAAAACCACGCTACTCAATATCATTGGTACTCTTGATACAGCTGATTCAGGTGAATTGATCATCTCAGGCAAATCTCCTTTTAGCATGAATGATGAGGCTTTGAGTACCTTCCGAGCTGAGAATCTGGGCTATATCTTTCAATTTCATTATCTGTTGCCTGAGTTTACTGCCCTGGAAAATGTGCTTATTCCAGCAAAGATTGTTGATCTTGACAAAGAAATGGCCAAAGAACGAGCAAAAAGCCTCCTGGAAGCAGTCGGCGTCTATGAGAGACGTCATCATAAGCCTTCACAACTATCTGGCGGTGAAAGGCAGCGTGTGGCTGTAGCCAGAGCTCTAATGAATCGACCTGAGCTGGTACTGGCAGACGAGCCGACTGGGAATCTTGATCCCGACAATGGCAAACGCCTTATTGACTTAATCCACTCAGTAAGAACAGAATTTGACCAATCTTTTCTTATTGCTACACATAGTAGATCACTCTCAGCGGCTTGCGATAGAGTCATCTCCCTGACATAAACGAATTCTAACGCACACATTGTTTTACTCAGAGGTGTTCATGCCCTATATTGACACCTGTTGAAACATGAATAATTTTGAGGTTATAAATTGAAAGCAAATTTCCATAAAAAACTCCAGGCCGTAATTCAGCTCTCCAAAGAAGAGGCTATCAGACTGGGGCACGCATATATCGGTTCCGAACATTTGTTGTTGGGAATCTTTAGACAAGGTGACAATAAAGTCATAGATATCCTGCAATCACTGAATATTGATCCTGCTGAGATTAAAAATCACATTGAAGAACAAATCCGTACTTCAGGTGGGACTATGATTCTTGGGACGCTCCCTTTCACCAAGCGAGCTGAGCGAATTCTGAAAAATACTTATCAGGAAGCCCGAGATCTCAATGCAGATGTGGTAGATGTTGAACATCTACTCCTGGCAATACTCCGCGAACAGGAAGGCATTGCAGCCGATATGCTGGCTCAATTCAGCATAGATTATGAAATCGTACGTGATGAAATGGAGTTTTCTCCTGAGGCAGGTGGTCGTGAGTCTGACCCAGGTAAGGGAAAACCACAAAGCAAAACACCTGCATTGGATCATTTTGGTCGAGATATGACTGCTCTGGCAAGAGGCGGAAAACTGGATCCTGTTATTGGAAGAGACAAAGAGATAGAAAGAGTTGCTCAAATTCTTTCCCGCCGGAAAAAGAACAATCCTGTGCTCATCGGTGAACCTGGTGTGGGTAAAACTGCCATTGCAGAGGGCTTAGCCCTGCGCATTATTGGCAAGAAGGTTCCGCGAATTCTGTTGAGCAAGCGTTTGGTCTCACTTGATCTGGCTGCATTAATAGCAGGCACCAAGTATCGTGGTCAATTTGAAGAGAGAATGAAGGCAGTCACCACAGAATTGGAAAAGAACGATGACATCATCCTTTTCATAGATGAACTTCACACCATTGTAGGTGCAGGTGCAGCCAGCGGGTCCATGGATGCCAGCAATATGTTCAAGCCAGCCCTGGCCAGGGGAGACTTGCAATGCATTGGTGCTACTACACTTGACGAATTTAGAAAATATGTGGAAAAAGATGGTGCCTTGGAGCGTCGCTTCCAAAAAGTCATGGTAGAACCACCTTCAAGGAAGGAAACCCTGCAAATATTACACGGTTTGAAAGACCGCTATGAAGCTCATCATAATGTTCAATACAGTGATGAAGCCCTGGAATCAGCCGTTTCATACTCAAGTCGCTATATTCAGGATAAGTTTCATCCAGATAAGGCTATTGATGTTATGGATGAAGCAGGCGCCAGAGTTCATCTGGCCAATGTTGATATCCCTGAAAATATTGTGCAACTAGAGGCTGATCTGGATAATCTTCGTATCAGAAAAGAAGATGTGGTGCGCAACCAGGAATTTGAATTGGCTGCATCTCTGAGAGATGATGAAAGAAATCTGACTAAAAAATTGGAAGAGGCCAACGAAGAGTGGAATACGGCCATGAAAATTGATCCTCCAGTTGTAAAAATTGTCGATATTGCCGCTGTTGTGTCACTCATGACCAGCATTCCTATCCAGGATGTGGCTGAGAGCGAGGCTGAGCGGCTTCTGAAGCTTGAGTCTGAAATGACCAAGCATCTGGTAGGGCAGGAACATGTCATCATGGCTATGGCCAAAGCGCTGCGGCGAGCTCGTAGTGGATTTCGTGATCCCCGGAGACCCATTGGTTCATTTCTATTCCTTGGACCCACAGGTGTTGGCAAGACAGAGATGGCCAAGGTATTGGCCAAGTATATCTATCAGAATGAGAAAGCTCTCATCAAGATGGATATGTCGGAATATTCCGAACGCTTTAATGTAAGTCGCCTGATTGGAGCCCCTCCCGGTTACGTTGGATACGAAGAAGGTGGTACTCTCACAGAGGCTGTGCGTCGGAACCCATATAGCGTCGTGCTTTTTGATGAAATTGAAAAAGCCCACCCTGAAGTCTATAATATGCTGTTGCAGATCATGGATGAGGGACAATTGACAGATAGTTTGGGTCATAAAGTTGATTTTAAAAATTGTATCATGATTATGACTTCAAACCTGGGTATAAAGAATCTTACTCAGCCTGGAATCGGTTTTAATCGCAAAGATCATAAAGCCGTACTTGATGATCAGCGTTCCAAGATCAATAAGGAAATGAAAGAGACATTCAAGCCTGAGTTTATCAATCGATTGACAGACTCTTTCGTCTTTAACTCATTGATACGTAAGGATTTAATTCAAATCGTTGACTTAATTCTCGAGGATGTAAGCAACTACGCCAACGAAAAGAATGTCAAGATAAAGCTAAGTCCTGCTGCTAAGGCATTGATTGTTGATCAAGAGATTGAGGCTGAATATGGTGCTCGTCCCTTGAGAAGGATTATCCAAAACTTGATTGAGGACAAAATCGCAGAAATGACCCTGAGGGGCAAGGTGAAAGCGGACTCAACTGTAGCAGTCTCAGTAAAGAATAAGGTGCTCACCTTTAAGGTATCAAAATCAACCAGGAAAAAATCATCAAAACCTGAGGCTTCACTGAATCACGAGTGAGATCAAGCTTGACCAATTTGAATCCAGTTATTGTAATCCCGGTCTATAACGATCGGGATTCTGTTTTACGGCTGGTTCAGGAAATAAAAGCTATAGTTGACTATTCCATAATAGTTATAGACGATGGATCCAGCGATGGGACAGTGGCGGAAGATTTTGAGACTGTGGCCTATTTGAAGCATCCTGAGAACAGGGGCAAGGGTGCTGCTTTAAAAACAGGACTGAATTTGGCTAAAGAGGCAGGTTTCCACAATGCGATTACGTTGGATGCAGATGGTCAGCATGACCCACATGAGATACATAATTTTATTGCTCGAGCACAGGAATGCCCAGGTTCTCTGGTGGTTGGGATGCGCAATTTGATTAACAAGGATATGCCAATCCATCGCCAATTATCAAATAATATCACCAGTTTGATGTTATCATTAAGAATAACACAGAGAGTGAGAGATAGTCAGGTAGGGTATCGCTGTTATCCTCTGAATGATAGTCGATTATGGGATTCTATTGAAGATGGATTCATGTTTGAATCTGCTGTATTCTTTAATCTTGCGAAACTAAATATCCCCTTAATCTGGCAACCTATTCCGGTTATATATGGGGCGGAGGAGAGTCATATTAATCCCATCATTGATACATTACGCTTTATCAGAACCTTTTTCAGGAGTTTTAAGTGGTAGATTCAGTTCTTCAATTCTTTCAGGAGTTTATACAGGATCCACGTTGGATCACCTTTCTATTGGCTATGACACCCATCGGTGAACTCAGAGTGGCCTTACCCTGGGGTATTACCTTTGGTGATATGCAATGGTATGATGCCTACATGTGGGCTGTAGCGGGAAATTTTTTGATTTCCGTTCCAATCCTCTTCCTTCTGGGACCAATATCTAAATTCTTAATGCGCTGGACACTTGGTGACCGGTTTTTCAGTTGGCTCTTTGCCAGAACACGCCGGAAGGGAAAGATGATAGAAACCTGGGAATTTCTAGGTTTGGTCATATTTGTAGGCATACCTTTACCTGTAACGGGTGCCTGGACAGGTGCAGCGGCAGCCTTTCTGTTTGGGTTATCCTACAGAAAATCCTTTCTGGCCATCTTCGCAGGACTCATTATGAGTGCGACGATTGTCACGATTATAACCACAACTGGTGTGAAACTGTTCGGATAACCCCTCACAACCTATTATCCACAATTATCCTTTTGCTAACAGGGTTTGAGAATGATATACTATCGCGCTTTTAGGGCATTTCGGGGTGTGGTCCAACTTGGCATCACCCACTGTAGTTAGGGGATTCATTGCTTCGACGGGACGGACTCCAGCTTATTGATTTCGGCATGATGGGGAATATCAGATTCCAAAGTATGCCTATCATTATTTCGGGGTGTGGCGCAGCCCGGTAGCGCGCTTCGTTCGGGACGAAGAGGTCGGAGGTTCAAATCCTCTCACCCCGACAGGAAATTTTTGCAGCGCGGATTTGAGTCCGCGTTTTTTTTAAGTGAGGTAGAGTATGGCTGAGCGGTATCCATTTGATCAGATAGAGGCGAAGTGGCAGAAACATTGGGATGTGAATAAGACCTTTAAGGCTCTAGATCATCTCACAGATAAACCCAAGTACTATATTTTAGATATGTTTCCCTATCCATCAGGTGCTGGTCTTCATGTTGGCCACCCCGAAGGATATACAGCCACAGATATCCTCGCCAGATACAAGCGGATGAAGGGCTTTAATGTGCTACACCCAATGGGCTGGGATGCTTTTGGGCTACCTGCGGAGCAATACGCTATTGAGACAGGAACACCCCCAGCTATCAAAACAGCTGAGAACATTGCCACCTTCAAGCGTCAGATCCAATCCCTGGGTTTTTCATATGATTGGGACCGTGAGGTAAACACCACAGATGAAGCCTACTACAAGTGGACACAGTGGATATTTCTCCAATTATATAAAAAGGGATTGGCCTACGAAGCAGAGGTAGCTGTTAACTGGTGCCCAGAACTGGGTACTGTTCTTGCTAACGAGGAAGTCATCAACGGCAAATCTGAACGAGGTGACCATCCTGTCGTTCGCAAGCCCATGCGCCAGTGGATGCTAAAAATCACTGAGTATGCTGAACGTCTACTGACTGATCTGGATGATCTGGATTGGTCAGAGTCCATCAAAGACATGCAGCGTAACTGGATTGGTAAGAGTGAAGGGGCAGAGGTTGAATTCCCATTAGATGGTCATAATCTGTCCTTGAACGTGTTTACCACACGTCCAGATACCCTGTTTGGTGCCACATATATGGTTTTGGCACCTGAACATCCCTATGTAAAAGAAATCACTGTCTCGGAACAACAGGCTGAGGTGAAAGCTTATGCAGTGAAGGCAGGATATAAAAGCGATCTGGATAGAACTGAACTGGCGAAAGACAAATCGGGAGTGTTTACAGGCGCATATGCTGTGAATCCCGTCAATGATGAGCTGATTCCAATCTGGGTTAGTGATTATGTATTAATGAGTTATGGTACTGGCGCGATAATGGCTGTACCAGCCCATGATACACGAGATTATGAGTTTGCTACAACCTTTGACCTGCCAATTCGGGAAGTTGTGTCTGGTGGAGATATCAGCGCAGAAGCATTTACCCAGATAGAAGATGGATTTATGATCAACTCCACCACAGCAGATGGGAGTTTCTCCATCAATGATCTTAAACCTTCAGAAGCGATCATAAAAACTGGTGAATGGTTGGAGTCTACAGGCAAGGGTCATGTTACGGTCAACTATAAGCTGAGGGATTGGTTGTTTTCCAGACAGAGATATTGGGGAGAACCCATCCCAATGCTACATGATGAAAACAATGTTATCCCACTGTCAGACAGTGACTTACCACTTACACTTCCAGTTCTGGAACGTATTAAGCCTTCAGGAACAGGGGCAAGCCCTTTGGCTAACGCCAAGGAGTGGTTAAATGTAGTTGACCCGTCAACCGGAAAGGTGTATGTGAGAGAAACCAACACCATGCCTCAATGGGCGGGGTCTTGCTGGTACTACTTAAGATTCATCGATCCGCACAATAATGATCAAGCATGGGATTTAGAAAAAGAGAAATACTGGATGCCAGTAGATCTATATGTTGGTGGTGCCGAACATGCCGTGTTACACCTGCTGTACGCCAGGTTCTGGCATAAGGTTTTATTCGATTTAGGCTATGTTTCAACTTGTGAACCATTCAAAAAATTGGTGAACCAGGGGATGATTCTGGGCATGGATGGGGAAAAAATGTCCAAATCCCGGGGCAATGTGATCAACCCCGATGAGGTTGTGGGTCAATATGGCGCTGATACCATGCGATTATATGAAATGTTTATGGGTCCGTTAGAACGCTCTAAACCCTGGAATACAAGTGGGATAGAAGGTGTTTATCGCTTTTTAAATCGCTTATGGAGACATTTCATCAATGATGATGGACAAATTATTGAGTTAAGTGATGCTCAACCATCCAAAGAGACCTTAACCTTAATGCATGCCAGCATTAAAAAGGTAGGTAATGACCTTGAATGCTTGGCTTTTAACACGGGAATATCACAATTAATGGTATTCTCTAACCATTTACGTGGTTTGGATGAGGTGCCCAGGGTGGCTCTGGAAGTATTTCTCATGCTATTGAATCCTTTTTCACCGCATATTGCTGAAGAAATGTGGCATCTATTGGGCCAAGAAAATGAATTAGCCTATACTGAGTGGCCAGAATACGATGAGCAACTCCTGGTAAAAGACATGGTTGTGCTTGCTGTCCAGGTCAATGGAAAGGTAAGAGCGCAGATAGAAGTGGAACTAGATTCAGAAAAAGAGGATATCCTTAAACTGGCTCACGATCAGGTTTCAGTACAGCAGCATACTGAAGGAAAGACGATTATTAAAGAAATAGTAGTTCCAAACAGGATTGTAAATATCGTTGTGAAGTGATTGAATATTAAGGATTAAAGTAAGAAGGGTAGAGATACCCTTCTTACATAAAACTGTCACTCGACATAATATATATTAACATGGTATCATGAAATATCTAGAACTACAGCCATTTTAAGCCATTTCTCGTAATCTGAATCAATCTCGCCTATTCTGATCATTGTTATTTCTGGTGTGTCATACGTGTGGGCCTTTTTAATGTACTCCATCAACTTCCTGGCACACTTTTCTGTGGTTTTGAATTGAAGTAACAATTCCTGCGACGCTTCGAGCTGACCTTGCCACTCATAATGGCTGGTGACACCAGGAATGATTTGAGCACAAGCTGCCAGATGTTTCGCAAGAACACCCTTGGCAAGTGTACTGGCAATTTTTGCATTGTCTATTGTTGTCGTAACGATGCAACATGATTCACTCATAAATGTCCCTCCGCGTATCTGCATTAGATTTGTGGTTTTGATTGTTCAAGGTGCCGAACTGCAGAGCAATGCGATCAAAGAGAACAATGCCAATTCATATGGGAATATAATATTGCCATGACTTAGGCCGCTGTTTATATTCGCCGCGCTTTAAACTTTTTGCCGGGTGGTGAAATGGTATCACTAAGGTCTCTGGTTCCTTCATTGGGGGTTCGAATCCTCCCCCGGCAACGCTTTTTGAATGGTTTTTGATTCCATTTTAATTGTGAGAATAATGGGATCGTAAGTATCGATTGTAAGTGCATACTCGATATAAAAACATACTTTGGCGCGTTCGTCTAGTGGTCTAGGACGCTGGCCTCTCACGCCGGTAACAGGGGTTCGACTCCCCTACGCGCTACGATTGTAAAGATCTTGATCTTTATTTTGACATGCAACGGTAGCTTCCGTCTTCGCCTTTGGCTACGACGGGACAAGCAATTTCGCTACCGGATTTATGCACAGGAAATTGTAATTGGCAACATGCACCGGTAGCTCAATTGGATAGAGCGTTTGGCTACGGACCAGAAGGTTCCGGGTTCGACTCCTGGCCGGTGTACTTAAGACCCCTGATGTTCAGGGGTCTTTTTTATTTTAGGGTTCCTCCCTCGTTTCACAGTGATATTAATTATCGTTCAATCCTAATCTGCTGCATATATTCTCCTATGTCCTACTGGACAATATTGGAAGTGTATTATCTGCGTCGGTACCATGATGTATAGTCATAAATAACAAAGGTATGATGAATAATACATCTATTCAGACTCTCATTTTATTAAGCGTTCTAAGTCTTTCTGTCTTGGGTCAAACCTTTGATCCTTACACAGGAGAACTGATAATCGCAGAGGTTGATTCTTCTGTTATAGACGCCTCAAAAAGTATCCCTGTATTTGATCCCATGACTGGAGAAGTCATTCTTCCCCCTTCACCTTCACCCCTCTTGGTTCAACCCAGCTCTCCCGTATTTAGATATGACCCAGAGACAGGCTTGCCATTAGATGGAGATGCTAAAATTGATATTTGTGTGAGGGCAAAAAGGGATGCACGGGAGGATACTTCAAATTTATGGTACATCGGTGGTCTCATCTATTTTGTGGGATTACCGGTTTATGTGATTTACAACCCAGATCCACCCTCCCATAGACTTTTGCAGATGGATGCGAAAGACATCATCCCCTACAAAAGATGTTACCAGAATGAAATAAAAATGGAGCGAGGCAAACGGATGTTATCAGGTTGTGGAATATACGTAGGCGCTATGTTGCTCATATTCTAGCCCATCATAAACTTCCCTAGCCATATAAAGCTCTGGTGATCACAGGTAGCATCGAGAATGGTAAACTGCTTGAATCAAATCTACATATCGTTAAAACGCTTTTCCAGTTCGACCCCCAGTCCATCAGCAATGCGATTCACAAAAGCAAAATAGGCGGTGATGGCACAAATATCATGAATACCCCGATCATCCAAACCCTGGACTCGTAGCTACTCTACATCAGCCTCGCTCATATTTCCAGGCGTTCGTGTCAATTTGGTCGCATAATTCAGAATTGCTTTATCCTGGGCAGTCAATGAAATATGATCCCCTGATCCCACCAATCCCGCAATCAATGAATTCTGATCTTCAGATGATACTTGTTTTGCTGATAAAAGCCTACGGAGTCCCGCCCCGTGATGTTCAATTCAGTAATGACAAGAATTGATTGCAGAGACTGAGACAGCTATCATCTCACGCTGGATGCGAGTCAAAGGTCCTTTGCTATACATCAGCTCCTTGTATAAGGTATAGTGATACTGCATGATTTCACTGTGAACACCGTGAATGCTCAGAATATGATCCGTATCATTGACTCGATACGCTTCAGGTATGTCATTTGGATCCACATATTTTATATATGCCATGAAAAGCTCCAACTTTTTAAATTCAATTTATGAAGATATCAGATTCAGTATAGTGTGGACCTCAAAAGAATGCAACAGGAGTCAGATCTCTTTTTTGTGCAGTGCCGTACCCACAATATCCAGCGCGTTTTATAAAAGGGTATTAGTGATCACTCCCGCCGAATATCCCTGACGTGTTCACAGCCAGCATGAGATATGATGCAGGTTGAGACCCATCAGGAAAACCGTTTGATGAGGACCATGCTGCAAAGGGCCAGGCTACCCTTACCTTGATATATTCCCAATAAGGTTTTGATATTGCTACATCAATACCTACCTCAACTGACCCAAGGATGCGTGTTTCTCGTGTCCCTGACCAAATGGAAGGTGGAGCGATCAATTGTTCAGCTCTCAATTGAACGAATGGAGCCAGGAATAAGGGATGCCATGAGTGTATCGCAGATGACAGGTGAACCAATGAGCGATGATCGCTAAGAATATTGTCTCGCTTCATCGTGTTTTTCTCATAGAGGAAGCTAAAGGAAAGGGCGTTTAAGAAATCGGGGTTAAATTTTGCCCAGGGCACTGGATGCGTGTACAGGAGCAGGACACTCCACGATATCCCTTCTTCAGAATCAAATGGAAAATCTTGATTGAGATATTCGATTTTACTCGGTAGGTTGAGCAGAAGCTGGCCAAAAGATCTTCCGCGATCTCCCAATGCAATTCTTAATCCCATTGAAAAACCACCAGAATAGGAAATGGTTGAGCTTTCTAGGTAGGTGACCTTTTCCTCGAGCGAGCCGACTCCCCCATACCCATTTGCAAAAAATACATTTCTACGACCAATGGAGTGTGAGACTTCAAATAATATATTCACTGCAGGTCCATAATTAATGTTACCAGCAGGTCCTCTGTGGGTGATCTGGGCATCAGACATCCAGTGCCAATTATCATCACCCATCAAGGTATTCGGCCAATGGGCGACCCAGTTGTTCATTGAGGCACCACCACCTGCCTGACCACTACCCACTGGTGAACAGCACACCTGACCAACGGCATTGCTAAGCGCTAATATTCCTATTAGAAGGATATATTTCATGGTGAAACTAGTTCAACATCTGGATAAAAAGCCACTACTGAAAACCAGTAGGCAATGTATGCATTTGCGGCTACCAGGCGTTCTGAGGGTTGGGAATTGGCGATCAACTGACCTGTAATATCCCACTCTTTCCCAGTATCGGCTTGATTTAGAATGATCTCCCCTACCGAAATATCCCAACTTGATATGCTGATTGCGCGGGACGTTTCAAAGGCAACTGCAATATTATCACGCCCAGAGACTACAACTTTATAGTGAGTATCACCAACATCAACCCCAATTATTTGAGGATTGAGATAAGCATTAATATCAAGGGCTTTCACTTCATCCCCATTGATGATGGTCAGGACTCGATTTTTAGGTGGCAAACGATCATCTTCATTGGCTACTGGAAAATATATAAAATCACCGCAAGCCAGAGAGTTGCATGTACGATAGCTGCCATATGGGTAGCGATTGTAGTTCCGTGAATGTTTCGTATCTGAATTTACAACTTTGGTATCCGGGAACAGCGTTCTCCAGTTGCCCCAGGTCGTTTCCACAAGATTGTTTAAGTGTAATTCACCCCCAGAACGATCACCAGCTGCAGATCGCAGTAACATTTGTGGCCAATAACTATCAGTCTCCCGGTCATACATAATGAGATTACTATTGAACAATAAGCCTGAAACACCGTATTCCACTGCTGTATTTAAGTGAATAGCGCTTCCTGTCAATGGACAGTACGAGATACTGTAACCCGATTCGTTGACAATTTCATGCCAGTCCAGGATGGCATGTGGGTAGGCTACATGTTCTGAGCCATTCCATATGCCTACAACCAGATCTTGATCATCCAAATACCCCAAATTCGATCCATCCACTTGAGACTTGTTGGGCACTTCAAGACTGGGAATACAGTCTTTACCATCATAACATCCCTGACGCATGAATTGGGTATCAATGGTCCAGGTCAAATCAGAAACATCGTCAGTGACATTTGTTTCCTGACAGCCAGAGATGAAAATGGTTAGGGCTAAGGGAACTATGAATCTCATGGGTACCTCCGTTGTATATATTCAGGACCAAATAGGTGATCTCTTTGCGACTAAATAACATACATTCCGACTACCCCTGCGAATGTCTTGAGACTGACAATTGGATGAACAAGGAATCAAGATTTACGGGCTGAGATTCATGGTTTCCTTGATTCATAGATCGAATTCTCTATCTTGGGGTCTGTTATAAAATTGCATTGATGAGGAGATATTGTGGAGTGGAGAGCCAGCCATATACTGGTCAAAAATAGAAGTTTAGCTGAAGAGTTATTTAAGAAGATTCAAAAGGGTGCTCGATTCGAGCAACTCGCAAAAGAATTCTCGACCTGCCCCAGTAAATCAAAAGGTGGTGACCTCGGGTGGTTTGGTACGGGTCAAATGGTAAAACCTTTTGAGGAAGCGGTCAGGAAAATGGGACGCGGAAGAGCCTCAAAACCTGTTTCTACTCAGTTTGGATATCACATCATTAAGAAAACTGGTGAGAGATGAGCAATAAGGTAGAGTCATATAGACATAAGACGCGGGCAGTCATTTTTCTCATGTCTGCAGCCATCAAAGCTATTTATGGAACTAAAAGGACTCTCATAGTAGATCATTCTTTTGGAGATGGTTATTATTGTGTGCTAAAGGAACAGAAGCATATATCCAGTCATGAATTAAAAACTATATACAACAAAATGCACCAGCTCCAGTCTGATGTTAAACATATCAAGATCCGAGCAACCAAACCTGAGGATTGGAAACACCTGCTCACTCCCCGGATCAACACAGTTCGTCCACCTGTTCTCATGTTGGGCAAGCATATTTCAGCTTCATATGAATTTACAAATCTTGACTTATCTGCATTGCCTCATTTCGAGCTCATGAATTACGACCGAGGTTTCCTTCTGAGAATAAGTGAGAATGGGGACGAATTGGTAGATTATTCTGATTCACCCAAACTATTTGGGATGATGAAAGAACACGAAAAGTGGGGACGTATTCTCAAAGTGTCATCTATTCATGACCTGAACAAGCAGATCATGGAGAAGGGATTCAAACAGGTCATCTGGGTCGCCGAAGGGCTGCAAGAGAAGCGAATTGCGGCACTGGCTGATGACATCAGTACTCAAAGAGGTACTCGTGTCATCTTTGTAGCAGGTCCCTCCTCTTCAGGCAAAACAACTTTCACCAAGCGTCTCGCCATTCACCTTGCCGTGAATGGGATACAGTCAAAATATCTCTCCATGGACAATTATTTCCTGGATCGAGACAAAATTCCTCCTCAGGCAGATGGAACTCTAGATTTCGAAAACGTAAGCTGCATAGATATTGCTGCCTTGAAACATGAGTTAGGACGTCTGGTTACTGGACAACCTGTTCATAAGCGAAACTATAATTTTGTGGATGGCAAACAGGAGGTATTAAAGGATACCATGTCCCTCAAACAGAATGAGGTACTCATTTTTGAAGGTATACATGGTTTGAACCCTCTGATTCATGAGGGATTGTCACAACAGAGCTATTATCGTGTATATATAAGTGCATTAACACAGCTTAACATTGACAATACCCATCCAGTGTCAACTTCTGATGGAAGACTTATTCGCCGTATTGTCAGGGATTCCAATTATAGAGGATACAGTGCAGATGACACAATTGGTCGGTGGAACTCTGTTCGTCATGGCGAACTAAGTAATATCTTCCCCTTTCAAGAACAGGCTGATACGATGTTTAACTCTGCACTAATTTATGAATTAGCTATTCTGAAAAGGTATGCATTGCCCTTATTAAAAGCATCCTCTAAAAATACTATCCGCGATAGGCTGATTACTTTGTTGTCATTATTTCATACCATTCCTGATAGACATGTCCCAGGAACTTCAATATTGCGTGAGTTTATAGGAAATAGTTACTTTAAGTATTAAAGATATGAATGTTTTAATCGTACTGGCTGGAAATCCTCCAAGTGAAGCACTTCTTAAAACTGAGATGATGGCGGCTGATCTCGTTTGTGCCGTTGATGGTGGTTTTAATGTATTCCAAAAATATAAACTAAATCCCGATCTCATTCTTGGTGATATGGATTCAGCAAAATTTGAAAATATTGGATCGATTGAGGTAATTCCCTTACTGGATCAAGATCGCACAGACCTCCAGAAAACGCTGGATTACATATTTAAATCACACTCAGTGAAGTCAGTGATATTGCTTGGGGCTGGTGGTGCACGCACTGATCATCTCCTTCACAATCTGCTCATATGTGCATCTATTGATAAGTCAGTCAAGATCATATTTAAAAATGAATTGTCAGATAAGAGGGATGTCTCACTGGAATTAATTAGGAGGATCACTCCAGAATCTGATTTTGACCTGCCGGTCAAGAAGGGCACAACCCTGAGCATTTTGCCTATTGGTAACTTTTCAGGGTTGAGTTCAGAGGGTCTCGTGTGGGAAATTGAGGATCGAGATCATTCAGACGGCTTTATAAGTCAGAGCAATGTTACTAATAAGGATGACCCCACGTTCATAGTACAGGTAGGGTATGCCTATATCGCTGTGTATCAGTAAGTAACAAGATATACTTATGAATCTACATCCAGTTGATACTGGTCTCATTTTAGTCTATTTCGTTGCAGTATTACTCGTTGGAGTATATAATACACGTACTGATTCGACCTCTGATTACATGCTTATGGGTCGAAAACTCACCCTGCCTGCCTTTGTGATGACCCTGGTATCAACCTGGTATGGCGGCATACTTGGTGTCAGTGAATACAGTACCAGCTACGGCATTTCCAATTGGGTAATATTCGGACTCCCCTATTATGTCTTTGGTATTGCCTTCGCTTTGTTGGTTGCAAAGAAAGCGCGAGCGCTGAAGGTGCACTCACTGCCTGAAATACTAGTATCTGACTATGGCAAGAATGCCGGCAGGCTTGCCTCCGTGTGGGTATTGCTGTTAGCCAGTCCGGCTCCATACATTTTAACCCTGGGATTAATCCTCAATTATTTCTTGGGATTGAATCTGGTTATTGCCATAATAATGGGAGCAATATTTTCACTATTTTATATAATCAATGGCGGTCTTACCTCTGTAATTAAAACTGACAAACTACAATTTATGCTCATGTTCGCCGGGTTTTTAATTATCCTGATTGTCCTGGGTGGAACATATATGAGTCCCATAGAACTCTGGCATTCCCTCCCAGAATCCCACACCTCGCTCACAGGCGGACGAAGCTTTGCATATATATTGGTTTGGTTTTTCATTGGATCATGGACTCTGGTGGATCCCGGCTTCCATCAGAGAGTTTATGCCACCACCACGCCAAGCATTGCTAAACGTGGTATCCTCTGGGCAGTTTTATTCTGGTTTATATTTGACCTGATGACAACACTCACCGGTCTATATGCATTTTCCTATCTGCCCTCCGAAACGGTTCCATCGCAGGCATTTCTAGTTTTAGGGAGCGCTGTTTTACCTTTGGGTCTCCAAGGTTTGTTTTATGTAGGCATTCTGGCCACTGTCATGTCGACTCTAGATAGCAACACGCTCGTATCGGGAATTACGCTGGGGAAAGATATCCTTTCAACCTTAGCATCCTTTAAAACTTATTCCACCCACGTTCTCATTAAAGCAAGTATGCTGGTTGTTCTTATGATGGGGATTATCATGGCAATCTGGATTCCCTCAGTCATTCATCTTTGGTACACCTTTGGTACTATCTCTATACCGGCACTGCTGATTCCCACCTTGTTTAGTATTTTTAAGATACCTCTTTCTCAACGAGCGGTAATACTGAATTTAACCATACCTCCTCTGGCATCATTGCTCTGGTTCCTTTTTGGAAAAATAGACGAATGGAGTTACTTTTGGGGGCTTGAACCATTCTATCCCGGTCTGTTTTGTAGTTTGCTCATTTTGATTCTGTTTAAGAACTCGCATAAGGAAGCATCCAGTGATTAATCGTTTAAAAGGTAAAACCATTTTAATAACTGGCGCCAGTGCTGGTATTGGTGAAGCATGTGCCCATTTGTTTGCCCAGCAGGATTCAAATCTGATTTTAACTGCCAGACGTGAAGATAAACTTCGCAAATTGGCTTCAGACCTTCAGAAAGAATATAAGATAGAGGTGATAGAGAGGGCTCTTGACGTGAGAGATAGTTCTGCCGTTGAAAGACTGTTCTCATCTTTGCCTGATCCATTTAAACATATTGATGTCCTTGTAAATAATGCTGGACTGGTCCTGGGCGTTGAAAAAGCCCACGAGACACCAGGCGATGATGTGGATATCATGCTGGATACCAATGTAAAGGGTGTACTGAATATGATTCGAACTGTTGTTCCTGATATGGTGGCGAATCTGCAAGGACACGTGATTAATATATCTTCCATTGCCGGTCATGAAGCCTACCCTGGAGGCAGTGTATACTGTGCCAGCAAACACGCTGTGGATGCCCTTACCAAGAGTCTCAGAATGGATGTTGTCTCTACCCCACTTCGTGTGACTGCCATCTCACCTGGACTGGTAGATACTGAATTCAGCCTGGTGAGATTTAAAGGTAATGCGAAGAAAGCTGAAGCAGTTTATCGGGGACTTGAAGCTCTCGTAGCAGAAGACATAGCTGAAGCCGTATTGTTTGCAGCTTCCAGGCCAGCCCATGTCCAAATTGCTGATATGATAATTTTCCCAACTCAACAAGCAGCAGCAACCGTTGTCCATAGGGAGAGTAAATGATCACCATGCGCTTCGCACCATTCAACTGGTTATTTACTCAAAAAGAATGTATATCACATGCCATACCACATGTGTTTAAGCTCAATTTGTATTGATGTGCGAAAATATATCTTCACGGCGTAAACACCATTAACCTCGGGAGGGGATCAAGATGAAAAGAACTATTCTAAGACTCACACTACTAATATGTGTAACCGTCCTATTTTTCACCAATTGTGAAGATATCAACAATGACAATGAAGTGACCCCAGAGGATTCTGCTGCAGCAATAGTTCTGGTTACAGATGCCAATACATCGCTACACCCTTTGATCGGGGGATTGTTTGCCGCTGACCCCGATTCTGCTCAATCTATTCTCAATGGTATTGATTTTAGTGAACCACATGGATTTTATATGGAGGCTTCTGAATTAGATTGGCGAAATCAGGATGCCCATTTCGGTTTAGGGTTTACCAGTCTTCTCATTCTTTCTCAAAATACCATGGTGGATGATATCTTCGGATCGAGTGTGAAAGTGTATGCTCCTTTTGGTGAAGCTGGTGCTCCATCAAATCCTGTGGGTTATGGATTTGGCCTGCCCCTCTCAGTTCCTAGAGTTAAAGGAATGATTGCTTCATATTTTGAAATCCCGCTTGCATTTGCCCGTTTAAAATTTGAATCCCTGGACACCTTTAATGATTTCCAGACTCAAGTGACTGAAGAATATATTCCTATGGTTGAAGCAGGTCTTGCCGCTTTGGATTCAATAGATAATGATCCTGCATTCGTTTTCACTCTAGGTGCAGGCATTCAGGTTGATATCACAGATATTACAGCAATGGAATCTTCACTATTCGCTCTTCAGGGCGTGTTAAAAAGCCTGGTAGCGTTCAATTACGAATTGGATACTGCAGATCCATCTGCAATCATTACTGGATTAACCCTGGGTTCGACATTTGCTACACTGAATAGCGAGGGTGATAGCCTACTTAGCGAAGCACATGCTTCAGCCATGTCGTCTATCGATAAAGCTGAACAAGTCCTTGCCATGGTAGAGGATGAAGTTACTGCCTTGAGTCACTTTTTCGTCGAATTTAGTCAATCCGAATCATCCCAAATACAGACCAGTCTCAATACCCTGACAAACACACTCTCAGGACCAACAAGTGTTGAGTATGCCTTTAGCGATGAAAGAGGAGAATTTAGTATTGAAGGTAGTACCTCAATAGATGTCTCCCAATATTACCTCAATCCAATCTCTGATTTAAAATCATTATTGCCACTCTACACAATGAGCACAACCACGGCCTATAATTACGACCAGGTTACTTTGTACGAACACATTAACTTTGAAGAGACCGAAGTACTTTTAGCAGGGCTGAGCAATACCCCCATTTCTGTCAATATTGAATATAGTGAAAGCAATAGTGACACCACAGCAACTGTTGTATTGGATATAATATTCTCCTTTAATCTTTTGACAGCCAACCAGAGCGATTTACCGGCTGCTATCTGGGATCTATGGGCTGAATTCCTCCTCACCGTTGGAGACTATTCTGATGAACTTTACCAATTCCCTGAAATTTCATTCCAATGGAGCGGAGTCATCACCACAGGCACCACGCTTACTATTGATGGTGACATCGCAGTGGATTATCTGGAACGTACTTCTTCATATACAGCTCCTGATATTTTATGGACAGCTACATCCTATGGTGACTGGGTGAGCGGATGGAGTAACCCAACAGTAAATGGAATGTTTCCTGATTTTCTGGCAGAAGATTTAGCGTATCTACTTGGGATCAGCTGGGAATAATCTTATCTCTCTTAAAACAAAAAAAGGGTAGTGATTCACTACCCTTTTTGTTTTGATCAATCCTGAAAACTATTTAATAAGAACCATCTTAGTGGTTTTTGAATTCAGCCCAGTACTCAAAACTGTGAGATATATACCGGCTGGTTGGTCTCTTGCATCCCAATGGAATTCATATGTACCTGCAACTTGTGGTTTGTTGATCAAGGTATGGACTTGCTGCCCCAATACATTAAACACATCAAGCCGTACCATTGCTGAATGAGATATTGAATATTCTATGGTGGTTGATGGATTAAAGGGATTAGGATATGTATTGAATAACTGAAATGACGAGGGCTGCACTTGGGGCTCAGGGGCTACTAAAACGACCTCATATGCGTCAGGGCCCACATCTTCAACCGTTAAAGGACGTCGATATACCGTTGAAACAGAGTATTCATCAGCGCCAACATCATTGACCCCTGATCGAGGTTGTCCCTGGACATCCTGAGATATATTTAAGTAATCCACTAATGCGGCATCTATGGCAGGACTGGTTTCACTGAGCAACCAGAGACTGTCAATATTCATGTTGGTCAGCAGAGGATCAATGATGTTGATTTCCTGGGTCTCTGCTTCCATTCCAATCCCAAATTCACCTTCCGGGAACATGATGTTGCCGCTCCAAGTAAAATTTGTTGGTTCATTGATTATCTCGATGAGGTCTTTTTGACTCCCTACCACAAGATTATTTGCCATGGTGACATTCCTGGGTTCACGTGACCACGAATTATCAGAGCGGCCGTATCCAATTTCAATATTGGAATAATTATTCACCAACGTATTGTGGGTTATGGCCACGTTATCTATCCTCCAGTGGGCGCTGAGAGATCCTGTATCCGTATCACCATTTGTCAGCGTTATGGCTGCGTCCCAACGGTAGCCAGTTAAATCTGAGAAATAATTATTATAGATCTTATGATCACGGGCATAAAGACGCACACCACCCGTACCGATTTTTCCATCACCTAGGAAGAAATTATCATGTACTACGGAACCATCGCCATGCCGCAGTGAAACGGTACCCTGAGAGCGCAAAATGGTATTATATCTAACCGTATCCTTACAACTCTTAACGGATATGATCTCAGGATCACCATCACAATCTTCAAACAGATTATACTCAATCACAGTAAATCCATCAGTAAGGGAGAGTTGGCTCCACCCTACTCGAATGGCTTCCATTTCATTGTCATGACGAGGACCAATATTGTAGAAGTAGTTGTGATCAATACGATCATTCTGTGAGACATTATCACCACCGTCAATGGTAATAAAATTTCCCAGCTGGTGCTTATCCCTGAAAATATTGTGGTCGACACGGTTGTGATGACTCAATAGAGCGCTGTCATCCCAGACTCCACCAATATATACCCACTTCCCGTTCTGCCCCTCTGATTCAGTCAACTGAAAGACGTTCCGCGTAAGCCGTACATTGTTACATGCTTCCAGCTTGACCACGGTATACCGATCAGATGTGAAATGAAAACCTTCAATTTGTAAGTGCTCAACACGTCGCAGATTGAAATAGGATTCACCACTCAGTATAGCTTGGCCCCTATTGGCTGCGCGGATGATGATGGGTTGACCTGCAACTCCTCCGATATCCTGAATGGAGATTCCACCCGTATCATAGCTTCCATCTGCAAGCTCGATGATGTCTCCAGGTCTAAGTTCATCACTTTCACATATATCTTCAAAATCACCTGCATTCGAGACTGCATAGATTGTAGGAGGTGTATCATCGTAGACAACCAATGCACCAATGGTCATATCACCGTGTACCACAAAACTTTGTTCCAGATCTGTGCCTGAAAGATCTCCTGTCCAGCCCTGGTTTATGTAACTGGCTGGTAATTCAAGCGTGGCAGTGACATTTGTATAGTCATAATAGTAGCCACCTCCAGGTGATAATGTGATAGTACCATAGTCAGGTTGTGTCACAGAAACACTATACATAGGCGGTGGGTTATTTGGATCAACACCAACCACGGCACTAAACTCCATGTCAGAAGTGATCATGAAAGTTTTGACGAGTTCAGTTCCTGAGAGATCTCCTGTCCAGCCCTCATTCAAATAGCCTAGAGGCACTGACAATGTTGCAGTAACTTCACTACTATCCGGGTATTCCTCAAGCTCAGGAGAAACACTGATTGATCCAATATTTGGTTGTTCATATTCAAGGGTACGAGTGATGATAAGTTCAGGAAATTCTATATCAGATATTGGCGTGGTACTGATATATATGTCGTCAAGGGCAGCATCTACACTTCCGGTTGCACTATCATACCCAAGATTAAAACGCAGTGCATGATACTCCTTTACTCCTGCAGGGCGTGTACCGGAAGCTGTTGGAGTATAGGTTTCTCTGAAGGATCCCGAGACTGCATCAGAACCATTGTAGATCACCTGATATCCAGCATTCACATAGTCTATGCGTGCGCTAAGACGGTTCCACTCACCAAAATTATAAGTACCAAGATGAAGTCTTGAACCACCATTAAACATTTGCGCCATACCTGAAGTACCATCAGGTGTATCAAATTCCATGACAAAGGTGCGTTTCTCGCTACCCCCACCAAACAGGTCGTATCCACTGATGGCGAAATCCTTGTTGGCCATGGAGTTTATTTTTACATACATATCCACAAAGACTACACCTGTTACTCCCTGTTGATCCCCCTCAAAGGTGACATTATGAACTACAAGCTGTTCGTTATCAGCAACAAAACGCAAGGCCTGAGAGCCTGAGTGAACCATCTCTGAATTGCTTGATATGTTTGCTGCGCCATCCTCGATAGTCCAGTCTTGCTGGCCATGAATGGATCCAGATGTGTTCGACTCAAAAGATGTAATCAGTATATCCTGGGCATTCAATGAGCCAGCTGACATCCAAAAGAATATTGATACTAGAATGAGGTAAAGTTTGTTTTTGTGTCTCACAGCTATCCCCTTAAAGCATTTTAAATTGCATAATCAATTAATCTGTATGACAACATACACATTATTGGATTTAACTGCAATTAGAATTTGGCATTAATGATATGGTACT
>JADHVL010000028.1 GCA_016784025.1 Fidelibacterota bacterium
ATTTCTCAAGATCACCACTAAAGGCATTCTGCATATTGTGATATTCAATAATAAAAATATGCTCGGAAACATTTGAATAGGTGTAAACATCTCCACTACCCATGACTAAGTCATCCCAAAATGCTGCGATCATTGGGTTGGGTCCCAGAGGTCCCGGCATGGGATAATTTCTAAAAAGAGCCACTTCACTGGCGCCTAGTGCGATATATCCATTAGAACAAATTGAAACCTGGTTGTAATCCTCACCATAGAATCCAAAATCAAAGGGCAGATTCACAGTAACAATATCTTCCTGATTATTGCCATTATCATTGAGGGGTACGAGCGTCCCAGTATAGGACCCCATACCTGGAACAATCTCGATCCAGTTATAGTCGGGAGCCAAAGCATAGGCCAGATCCTGACTATCATAACAGAAGTAGCCTCCAGCATCAGGACCCGTTGGATCATCCATTCCAGGAGTTCCAATGGGAAGCAGGATGGAAACCAATTCGACAAACCCATTGTCATCCGTGAATTCCACTTGAAGCGGGATTTGCACGCCAACAGTAACCTGAGTATCAATATTAATCTCAAAGCTTGAGGCCACATTGTTGGTAGATCCACCTGGTTCGGCGTCCATGAACACTGCAACTGAATCAAGAATTTCAATATTGGGGTCGGAACTGTGCAGAGTTGCTGTCAAATTGCTACTTCCCAGACTGCCGATATTGTCGGCGTAAAGTATGAGATTGGTGACTTCACCTGGATCAAAGGAATAAGGTGGTAGACCTGGCTCTGCCAGAGTGTGAACCTGTATGTAGGGGGCATACACATCAAATCTTCTATGATCCGTATAGCTTGCCCCATCAATATCGACATCTATGGCTACATCATATCTGGCCATACCCGGATAATCTGCAGGCAGGGTGAAAGTTTGATCATTCAAGGTCACGCTGGTACCGGCAATCATATTGGCGTAGAAATATTCCACAGGTGCTGCGTTCTCACCTGCAACGGTAAGCGTCACATTTGAGATACTAGTGGCAGCATGGTTTGAAAATGTCAGATTAAACTGAGCAGTTTCACCTGGGTTAACCATCCCGTCACTATTCCCCACGGTTTCCGTGAGTGTGGCAGCGTCAATGAGAACCGCATAGGTCCCATTATTGGCTGCGACGTCGATTTGACGAGGTTTATAATTGTGCTTTGTGGCAGTCAGGGTCATACTGGCTGGCAGCCCGCCTGGTAAATCAAGGACTAACATGCCATCATCATCTGAATAGCCAGAAACAAAGACACCGGCACCTGTAAGGGTAACCCAGGCGTCTTCAATGGGATTAAATGTTTCATCCAACACCGTGACATCAAGGAACTGGGCCTCGGTGGGAATTTGGGTAGAGGTATGCAACTGGAGGGTTTGAGGAACACCTGTCCACAATTCAGTGGAAGGATCACCCATAAGATTATTCCAGTGACTAAAAATCTTTACATAATCACTTGTTGTGGAGGGATAGGTCTGGTTGAGATTCAAACGACCGCGCTCCACAGCGGCTCCTGCATAATACAATTTATCACTGAAAATTCCGTGATAGATACCAACGGACACACAGTTGTTGTAAAGGGTATGGGTTCCAGAAGTGGCGGTTCCAACGGCCCCAATGGCACCCTTTGGTACAGAGCTGGTCCCAACCCGTAAAAACTGTTCTGACCGGGAATCACCGGTAAAGCTTCCAGTTCCACAGGTTAAAATGGTTACAAATGGTAATTTTGTCCCATTGCTCAGGGCTGATGTATTGCTATTGCCCCAGCCACTCATACCCAACCATCCTCGATAGTTGAAGAAGGAAACACCTGCATTGATTCCAGAGGCAATCTGGCTCACAAATGAACCACCGTAGACTTGAAAATTGTCCTGGTATCCTTCAGCTTCCAAAAGCTCATTGATATTCCGGTTGGTCATAATGGTAGAGAGTCCGGATGAGGCTTGATCCCCTACCAGCAGGGCTCTGGTGTACCATTCTGGATCAAAGGTACTGGGATTCTTTTCATAATTTAAAATCTTGCTGATGATGCTGGTAAATTCAGTTGTTGATCCAAAGGGTATTCTTCCAACAAAAGCATCCGCCACATAGTCTGAACCAGCGAGATGAACATAAGGGAGGTCACCTTCTCCATTATAATTTGAGAAACTTTCGATCCAGGTAGGGATATTGAAGCTGCCACCGGCATCTCCAACCAGCACAACAAACTCTGGCGGATTGATCCAGGTATTATAGGCGGTCTGAATGTAGTTTTTGATAGATGAGTTGGACGTCCCGGTTTGAAGGGTACTGGCACTATGAACTTCAAAACCTTTTTCATGTCTCCAATCCAGGAGGGCTTGAAGTACTATGTTTACTGTTGAATTCTCTGGGTGGATAAAAAGAACAGAAGGTATTTGATAATTTGGCTCCAGAACCAGGGTTGAATTGGGGACCAGCTTTTCATAGAGAGGTTCAAAAAATCTTGAGATGGGTCGATCGGGTGCAATGAGGGGTTCGCTATGATTCACATTGACTTCCAAACCCTCATAGATACGTAACTCCCTGGTAACCGGATTGTACTGAAAGGGACTTACTTCCACAGTGACCAGTGTCAGATCGCGCATTTGGATGCGTTCATGCAGGATTACAGGTGATTCCGGGAACCAGGCGTCTTGTTCATAGATATCGATATCCATGGCGAACTCGCCGTCCCTGTTGTGTGCTTCCAGCTGAACGGGTTGAAAAGGTACAAGATCAACATTGGCCTCTATGCGCAGAGAGGTGTATGAAATTTCCGTCTCGAGGTCACCTGTAGCCGGTACGGCTAGAAACATGGAGCTGGTGGGAAGATCTGGCGCACCGATGAGGCGAATCTGGCCTTCCAGATCGGTACTGATATAGTCGTATTCACCCTGAGAATAACTAATGCGATTTATTGAATAATCCGGGGCGGTAGCTTGTAACGTGGAATGATTTGCATCAAATGATTTCAGACTCAAATATGATCTTTCAGAGACTGGACTGGTGTCCGAGAATACCCCCCCGACGATTCCGAACATAATGATTAAACTCAGGATATTTTTGAACATATTTTACCTTTCTATGGATTCCCCAATTCGAACAATATACTAGATGGCAACTCAGGCTGGTATGCAAGCAATCTAACAATTTGATAAATGATTTAGGGCGGCATGAGCCCGGGGATTACAGTTGCTCTTGCTTTGATCTGGTGCTGAATTCAATTTGACTCCCAGTCAAGCAAGCCCATTCGATTTGTAAAAGCGCTGATTTACAGGCGTTTAAAGCAAAATAGTCCCGGGTTAGAGGGACTATTTTATCATCTAAAAGACGGGTTTACACCCCGGTATTCATGATTTATTTCAGCAGGGTGATCTTCTGAATATGTTGTGAGCCTTCACTCTTAATTCTCACGAGATAAACTCCAGAGGATAAAGTTTCTGTACTGAGGGCATATCGATGAGAGCCTGTACTCAAAGAAGACAGCTCATGGGAGAGCAGCTTTCGGCCCAGGAGATCATAGATTTCCAATTTAACGTCTCCTGCCTGAAACAAACGAAAGGGAATGGTGGTTACCCCGTTGAATGGATTTGGATAGGCCGGACCCACATCAAACTGACCTGGTTTTTGATTTTCATTTTCAACTGAAGCCCAGAATAATTCGGGGGGATTTGTGGTAAATCTGATAATGCGACCTGCCTCGAGTTCAGCTGCTCCAGGTGCATAGTTTCTGGCATAGGCGTACATGAGACCATCATTCTGATCAGGAGATTCTATACCTACAGTACTAAAATTGTTGATTTGATCCACATCATGCACTTCATAATACTGGAATTCTATGACGCCATTGCCATCATCTGCAACCATTCCAGCAGGATCATGCAAAATAATCTGGAAGGTTTCCAGAAAACTCCGGTCTCCAAAACCATTCCAGACTTCATGCCATTCAATCAGGTATTGTTGATTGGCCTGGTCATGGAAGGTGTAAATGCTAATGGGTCGTCCTACTTCCTGACCGTTGACCAGGGTATCATTGTCAAGATCATCCCAGAAGGGCGCCATCATGGCATCGGGGCCCAGGGGCATGGGTATGGACCAGTTGCGGAAGTAATTGATGTAGTCAGGCCCAAAGGCTGCCCATCCATTGGAATTAATTGTCAGCACATCATAGTCTGTACCGTAATATTTAAACGTAAAGGGGAGCGACACGATTTCATGATCATCATCTCCCAGGGAGTAGTGCTGGGCTCCACCCTGAGTTGAAAGATCCGTCCAGGCGTAGGTAGGTACTTCGGCATATTCAGTATCCGTATTATCATAAGCCCAATACCCGTCATTTTGGTTGGGTGGTGTGGGATCACTGCTGTTCTCCGAGCCGATTATCACCATGAACTGTCTGTGATAAAAAGGATCGATTTGATCATCCAGATAGAATTCAAATTTCAGGGGGAGACGACTCCCATGGGCTACCTCACTCAGGGAGCCAGTGAAGTTGTTATCAGAAAATGTCAACCCACCTTCCCCGTCAATGGTTGCCATCCCCGTGACATCATCGAGGGTAACAAATTCAGCGGCACTGGTCAGGGTGATATGCAGGGTTGAGCCCCCTGCCTCTAATCCTTGAAAGCTACCGCTCAAGTTCAGGGTAAATGCTGCTCCTGGTTGGGGTCGGATATGACCATCAAACGCAATGGATAGTTGGGGGGCAACGACACCAACTGGAATGGCTACCGGGGAGGTAATCCCGGCAATCTCCACATCAATGACGATTTCCCGGTCAATCAGATGAATCAGGGGAGCAGTGATTAAGCCTGCACTGACAGTACCACCAGCAGGGATGGTCAGGTCACCCAAATTCACGGAATAAGCGGTCCCCGGGGAGCTGATATTTAGCGAAACTGAAACGGATTGCGAGGAGTAATTGTGAAACTGAGGGGTCCATTGGGTCATCCCGACATGAACCTGTTCCACCATCCCGGCAAAAGCGACTCCACTTCCTGCAAGCGGTATGACTTCCACCGTGACCGGTGTATGTCCAGGGCTGTTCAGGGTGATTTCCAAGGGTTCAGCGGGATGCTCCGCGTCATAAAATGAACGTCCATCAAAACGATATATTCTTACATGACCGTCTGTCCATCTCCCTGAGCCAACCAGGGCATTGTTCTGACGCAAGGCGAATACACCCTCCTGCAAATCAGGCCGGTTTAAGGTAATGAGACCATCATCCCAGGATACGTCTCCAAAATCCGTAGCGTTTAAAGCAATGGGTTCAGGATTCATCAGCCAAACAGGCAAACTTGGATCACCCAGAACATTGTAGGTATGGTAATAGAATTCGGCCATCTCACCTGGGCCTAATTCATTCACAAATTCATCGAGAAAACCAAATTTTGAGGCAACCAGAGCAGGTCCCAATTCATCGACATGCCCTTCCATAAGGGCATCCCATAGTTTGGAATTCAGGGCATTATTAAATTTTGTACGCGTATGCAAATCAGAAGGCGCTACCACGGCCACGGCTCCTGCTGGAACGGACACACTCCCCTGTGTAAGGAGGGCTTCACAGAAGGCAGGATCGATACTGCTGTCAAATTTTCCCGTACCACAGACGAAGCTGAATACGATGGGTAGTTTATTTCCATTATTCAGGGCACCATCATCAAAATCTGTGACATGAAAATGAGGAAAATGCCATCCATGGGCGTCTCCCCATCCCCTGTAATTCACAATACCCACCCCTTCATTCCAGGTGTTTATGATCTGCTCAGGACCCGTGGTAGGCGGATAGAAGACCGTATCTACCTGAGCATATCCAAAGTCTAACAATTCATCATGCAACCACAGGGAGGTCCACACTGGCGTGAGAATTGTTCCTGTATCCGCATAATTTCCAGCAGTGACCAGGGCTTTTTCCAGATATCCAGACTCGATGTCCGGCGTGCGTGAATAATTAATGGTTCTAACAATTACCTTCGCTAATTCCTGGGCTGTATCAACTGGCCAGCGGCCGATGAAAGCTTCTGGGAAATAATCGTCAGGACCACCTTCTATCAAAACATAGGGTAGATCGGAGACATCATTTTCAGGTCCATAACTAAAGGCGGGTAACGCGTAGGCATCATCTACATCCCCGATGAGGAGCACATATTCCAGAGCGTTGGCAGCATAGAAATCAGCGATAAATGCCCGGATATCCGTGGTGGTGTTACCTGTTTCCGAAAGGGGAGCCATGGTGACCCGGAATCCCTGTTGTTCTTTGAGAACCCGATAGGCTTCCAGATAGGGATTTGCTAATGCAGCATCTGCACCAATGATGAGATAATCGCCCCGTTGATAAGATTCCCAGTTGTAGCGTCCCTGGACAGCAGGATAGTTCTCCATGAGATTTTTAAAGGCCAGGGGGCCAGGTGCTGAAAACGCCAGACTGGTTAGCATGAGGCTGATAAAGATTTTATGAAGTAAATCGCGCATATTTTGGCTCTCTATTTTTTAAAAGAATAGTCTATTATTTGTTCATTAACATAAGTTTACGTGTGGCTATCTGCTGTGAATCATTGATACGTACAAAGTAGATTCCTGTACTCACCCGATGGCCCTGCATATTCTGTCCCTGCCAGACCCAGGTATTGGTTCCAGCTGATCCAGACAATTTTTCTGAGTACACTGCTCTCCCCCGGATATCAAATACATCGATTGATACACGATTTGTTTGTGGAATCTCAAACTCAATGTGGGTGGTGGAGCGAAAGGGGTTTGGGGATGCTGAAATGGTCATCTCAAATTGATTTGATGAAGCTTGAGTCTGACGTTCGCTGATGCGGGGATCAATTCCAACTAACTCAGCGCCTGTGAGGAAAATAGTCAGAGAATCAATCTCCCAGCCTCTGAAGGCTACCGTTGAATCCGTTTTCATTTTCAACTTCAAACGTCCTGAGGTAGGTATGTCACCATCCATGAAAAATAGGTCTGAATGGGTGCTGAAATTTTGATCGAACCACTGTTTTTGAATCAGTCTTTCAGAGTCATCACTGTTCCATATTTCCACAGAGAGTGTATCGATATGCCATTCCACTTCGTAGGCATGGTCAATGTGAATAGCCAGTCGTTTGGCATCCCCCTCTGCTGACAGATCCAGATCCATAACCATTTCTGATTCCAGCCCTACTTCATAAAAAAGGGCGGGTTGAGATTTCAGTTTACTGTCTTCAATGACCCATTCCCCAGCATTTACCTGCCAACCACTGAGATCATCAAAGCCAGTGCTATAAATGGTGGTGGGTAGGGTGGGAAGATCCACAGAAAATGATAATTCCTGATCCGAACCAAATGGTCGCAGATCAAAGGCATGGAGTTCAGGAAAATAACCAGGGGTAGAAACCTGGATATTGATATCATTACCCTGCCAGTTAAAACTATGTGCGCCCACACTCAATGAGAGAGTATCGCGCTGAAAATCATCCCAGAGGATGACTTGATAGTTTTCCTGTAGAATTTCCTGGAGAAGTTCCAGGTGGATGGTATGCAGGGGTGCTGGATTCAAGCTAAAATCAAGTATGGTAGCGTAGCTTTCGCTGGTGAGAATGGCAGCAATCGTATCAGCTTCAAAGCCTGGTGCAGAGGCGATCACGCGATAGGTCCCCTGATTTACAAGCCGTCGATAGCGACCAAAGCCATCAGTGACCCTGGGTTGCATCATCAGCCCTTCCAGGGGCGTCATGCTGCCGTTTACATTCAGCCGGGCCAGCTGAATCTGAGCACCCTCCAGGGCAAATCCATCAGAGGCATCCCTGACAATCCCGGTGATTTGAGCTTTACTTTCCGGAGATCTCCCATAGGCCCGATCCATGAGAAAGAAGAGTCCATCCAGATTACGATCGACAGTATCGTCAATGATATCGGCATTGGGCTGAAGATTATTGGTACCCACCTCAACCAGGAATTGGATGGCACCTGTCTGAGTATAAAACCAGTCATGGGCGTTACCCCGCTGGGTTTTCCCCGGGGTAACTGCATAATTTCCATCTCTGGATTCATTGATCACACGTTCTGACAGCGTGGTTGCCAGACTGCTCATAATATTGATATCTGGAGGAAATTTGGTCTCTTCCCATTCCCAGGAGTAATAGATGATTTCTGGCGTCCCGGAGCGAGCGGAGTGATAGGCCACTGAAAGCAGAAATTTTTCCTGGCGGGCCAGATCTGCGATGGCTCTGGTTTCAGACTCAGAAAACGCTGAGGGACCCCGATAGTAATCATAGTCATCAACTTCGTAGGCATCGCCAAAAATCCAGTTGAAATCATAGTTTCGGTTGAAATCTACCCCATCTATATCGTATCCAATTCCCTCGACATAATCAAAAATGCCATTGCCATTGTTGTCGGTCTTGTTCTTGCGATATGTGACATCAATGCCGTCATGGACCACTCTCAAGCCCTCGGGATTGTAGCTGGGGACCACCCATACTTCCAGATTCTGGAGGATGGAGGCAACATGGGAATTCATGGCATCGAACCCATGGAGAAGGCTGTCTACCAGCCCCATGGTGATCTCAACGCCTAGAATTTCTTCTGCATGGCATTGTCCCAGAAACAGCAAGGCCGGCTCATCTTCATCCAGCGTAGGATTATCCGATAGTTTGATGGCATATATGGGCAGGTCTTCGTTGTTTGATCGACCTATCTCACGGACATCAAGGATGGCATTATAGGCTGGAATCTGTTGAATCGAGTCCATATAGGCCACGATTTCTTCATAGGTGTGGTATCTGCTATCAATCACGGACTCTCGTAGAACTGATTGCGCGCTGGCACTCATAGTAGAGATGAGAAGGACGATACTCAGGATATTGCGGATGACGTGTGGCATGAATATGATTTCCGGACCTTCTGTGATTATTTAATGAACATTACTTTTTGTGTGTGCAGTTGAGTCTCTGAAACCACAGAAACCATATAAACGCCACTACTCAGGTCCCGGCCAAACCGATTCTGACCTTTCCAGGTATAAACACTTCCATTTTGATTGCCCAGAGATTCATGAAGGATTTCCCGGCCCTTTAAATCATAGATGTATAGATCCAGGTTGGCACCTTGCATACTCTCAATGGGAATATTGACAGCACCATTAAATGGATTTGGATAAGCAGAACCCACTTTGAATTCTCTGGCCACAACCACTTCATCAATAGAAACCGGGATTTGGCCGTTGTAACCCTGGGCGTAAATATTTGTAAGCTCAGTTTTACCTGAGGAACGCATATCCTGCCAGACAATGATATATCTCAATGAATCGGGACTACCGGCAAAGGGTACAATCTGGGGTTGCATTTGATTCAGAACTGAGACGGAAATTGGAACCCCCTCAGCTGCATGTCCCCGACTATGGGGGTGTGAGTCATAGAAGTAGAGGTCTGAATGAATACCCCCACGGGTGTCTTCCCAGGCCACAAGATAGCGTGAGCCATTGATTGTATGTAGGGCCGGAGCTTTATTCTCGGTTGTCAAGGTAGTGATCTGTTCAGCAGCTGTATCGGTGGTAAGATTTTTCACATAGATATCATGCTGAAAACCATCATAATCCTGCCATGCTGCATATAAGGTTGAACTGCCATCATCGGCAAAACTAAGAGCCAGATTGGTTTGGTCTCCAAATTGGTCGCTGACAAGTCGTTCGGTACCCAGGTTTCCATCGCTATCAACATCGACTGCATAGAGGTCGACACTGCTGACACTGATGTTTCTTTGATCTTCCCAACCCACTGTAATCATATCTGTTTGGGGATTATAAATTGCAATTGAGTTTCGCTGAGATCCAGCTGCCTCCGTAACCGATTCTGTCCAGAGGGTGCTGCCATCTTGAAGCAGCTTTGAAACATAGGTGCTGGTACCTGCAGTTGTTTCAGATTCCCAGACATAGAGGACGGTAGAATCAGCCATGGCAATGGCACTGGTGACATATGTGTCGCCGCTTATATCTGGAGGGCCAATCTCAAGACCTCCCAAAGCCCATTGAGGCGTTCCACTTACATCGTACTTTTGGGCAAAAAGGCGCAGACCAACTAAAAACACGTCTTCTGTCCAGAAATAGTACAGATAACCATCTGTACTCACAGCCATCTTGGGGTTGAACTGTCCCAGTATGGCGTTGGGGTTCACCTGGAGACCATCTGAAGGCCATGTGGGAACAAGATCATCTCCGACATGCTGGCTGAACAGGATTTCGGTTCCTGTTGAAATATTAGTATAGGCGATATATGCCCCACCCTCATTATCTGCGGTAATAATGGGACTTAACTGTTGCTCATTGCCTGAAAGAGCCAGTCCATCCATGGCGTACTGTATAGACGCGGTTTGATCCATGACCTGAGCCATGGCAACTGGACCCGTGCCAGACCAACGATTGTCTTCCCAGAAAATCAAGGCGTCATTGTCACCCCAGGTGAGTGCCTGGAACTTGCTGGCATCTCCATCAATACCAAAAAAGAATTCAGAACCACCTGCTTCCCAGGTCTGGCTACCGTCTAGACGGACATGTTGTGCGGTTACCCCAATGCTCCCTGTCGAGGCATTGGACCAGACCACAAGGGCGCCTCCATTGCCATCTGGACGTACAAGACCACCATTCTGGTATTTTTGTCCTGATGTCAACGCCATCCCATCCGTCTCAAAACGCATAGATCCGTCCACATTGACGTATTGGAGATAAACATCTGACTGTGGGTACCCCCCATTACGCTCATCCAGCCAGGTAACATATACTCCACCGGCATCTCCCAGGGTGAAACGAGGTTGCAGTTGTTTGAGGGTCGCTGTTACCACAGGAATTCCCCCATCTGTCCACACCGGTGAGCCTGAAAGATCCAGACTTTGCATAAAAATATCAGGATCCTGGGGATTATTGCGGAAATCCTGCCAGACATAATAAATACGATCGACGCCATTTGATTTGACACGACTAAAGCTTTGCTCTGAAGGTAGATTGGTCACCGCTATACCATCTGCTGTCCACGCTGGAGTTCCATCTGCATTCAGAAGCTGTGAAAAGATATCAGTTTTAATATTATTACGATTGTCAAGCCAGGAGACAGCCACCCGGTCGCCATCTGCTGGAGCAACTTTGGGGTAAACCTGGTCGGCAGCATTTCCACACACCAGGATACCATTCTCTCCCCAGAGACCTGTAAAGTTTACATCCAATCTTTGACCATAAATATCAGGATCGTTGGTATCCCGCGTATCGCGCCAGACTACTACAACCTCGCTCCCACTGGTCTCAATACTGTGATTTGACTGTGTACCTGATGCGCTGACAACTGCCAGACCATCTGTGCCACCAGCGGCAAGTGGACCTGTTGTGGTGAGTACGGTACCAAAAATATCGCCTGATTCTGAAAGTGAACCATCATCCCAGATGACGTAGGCAACGCCGGCCGCTCCACGAGCCATATTGGCGGATTGTTGAGAACCAGCATTTACTGCGATTGGAACCCCAGCTGGGTCCCAGGATAAATTTCCATCTGCATCAAGATGTTGTGCATAGACATCGCCATATTCGTCAGAACGGTAGTCAATCCAGGCTAAAAAGGCACCACCTGATCCATCAGAAACCAAAACTGGATCCTCCTGACGACCGTCTGCTATGGTAGCTCGAATACCGGTGTCACCCCAGAGTTTGGTGCCCGAAGTATCGATTTTCTGGAGGTAGATATCTCGATCACCGGTGCGTGTATCGGACCAGCCAAAAATCATTTCCCCTGAATTTCCAGAATCACCCGTACGCTGCCATTCAATATGAACACCCTGGCGCACAGGGACGCCGTTTTCAATCCATTCGAATTCACCTGTGGCAAAAACGCTACTCATTAATAACACCAAAAATAAAAATCTCATTATATACATACCTTCTTTTCAGGTTTACTCGAAGTTAGAAACTCCACATCATTAAGGTCCATCCATCGAGTTGATGGACTCAATTAATAAAATCAAATCAATCACATCGATATGTTCATCTCCAGACAAATCTGCCAGGATGAATTGTTGTTCGCTCATCTCCTCTAAAAGGAGGATAAAATCAAACAATTGGGTCACATCGTGAACGTTTACCAGGTAGTCTCCGTTTATATCGCCATAGGGCGTCTCACCCAAAAACACATCGAGAGTAATATTTATTATGGTTTCCGGAGCATTGGGCGCAGTGGTGGCAACCAGAAGTGTGGTCTCATATTGTCCTGGTGCGCTATTTCGGGGCTCAATATCAACGATGAAGGGAATGCTCTCCCCTGGATTAACAACTTGGGTCCAATTACTGCCGGAAAACCATTGTGTAGGGGGTGTTATGGCAATTGCAGCACCTGATTCAAAAGGTGAGGTGGAGTTGTGACGAACCGTTAATCCCATATTGCGAGTTAAATTCTGTATCCCGATGGTTGAGCTGGCAATAATTTCAGCAACATCCTCATATTGAAACTTGATGGTACCAAATGCGTCCAGAATAACTTGAAACGAGTAAAAAGACTCAGTACCAAATTTTGGGAAATCCTTCCAGGTCATGATACACTGGTCAAAGCCATTACTCCAGAAATAGAAGGTACCCTGAGGACCAGTATCGTTGTTTAAGTCATCCCACCAGGGTGCCAGGAGAGATCCCGGGGCAGCATTTGCAGGAAGCGCAATATTGTACCAGGGAGAGTGGAAACCTGCGAAGGTGATGGTTCCATTACTTCCCATTTGGCCGACTGAATACGCTTCATCATAAAGGGGAAATTCAAAGCCCAGGTCCACACTCACCACACAGTCATCAAATTCAGCTGATCCATAGGGCACACGATTGGCCTCATTCTCAATATTAATCCAATTGTAGTTCGGGCCCCCTTCATCATTGTTATCCTTCCAGTGATATCCATAAGCATCACTGCCCTCCCGGAATACAGAACCATTGCCAGGCGCATCAGGTGTATACTTGGTGATTAAAGGATCAACAGGTTCGACCACCGCCGGTTCCAATTGCAGATCTGAGACGACACTTATTTCATAAATAAGGGGGGATTCCCCTGAATTTGAGATGATTATGGAATCGCGGGCACTGCTCCAGGGTACTTGTTCGAAGCTCAAGCTGGTGGTACTAAAGGCGATTTGAGAGTCTCCCAGACGACTCCCCCGATCGGTTGTAAAGAGCAGGGCAGTCCCTGCACTAAAGTCAGCAATACTTGGGTCATTGATATTGTTATAGGATGCCAGAATCCCGATTTCGGAATCTGGAGATTCTATACCGATGGTGGAAAAATTTGCTTCGATATCAACGTTTTCAAAATTCTTGTACTGAAATTTGATATCGTTCTCCCCTGTTTCTGTGGGATAGGCCGACGCCCCATAGATCACGATCTGAAAGCTGAGCTCATTGGAGGCATACAGATTTCGCATCCGGCTCCATTCAATTACAAACATATCATTTCCCGAATAATATTTGGAATAGACGGCGCCGGGATAGGTAATTAAATCATCCCAGAATGGTGCCAGCATGGCAGTGGGTCCAATGGGAGAAGGAATGGTACGATTGTGAAAATTGACGACGGATTGATCACCAAAAGCGGCCCAACCATTTGAGCACACTGTGATCTGGTTATAAGTTGTTCCATAATAATTGACGGGGAACGGTAGAGCGATGGACTGTGAAGCATCATCTTCCTCCCAGGTATCAGTAATATTGATTTCACTGCCATCCCCACCCAGATCGGTATCTATTTCCAGCCACTCATAGACCGGTGCTTTTGAATAATTCAAATCATAATTGTCAAACATGCGGTAGCCGTAGGAGTCCCTTTGGGAAGGTCCAAAACGGTTGGCGCCAGCTAATTGGATAATGAAATCCAGGGTGTCGATTGAATTCTCCTGAACACACTCAAAGCTCAGGGGTACCTGCTCCCCTGGGAATAGGAGTTCATCAAACAAGACTTCCAGAGTCTGGGTTGTGGTAGCTGATTCATCCATGTCAATTGAGGGACAGCTTAATGCCCCAGGTGAAAAGGTAATAAATTCTGACTCCAGGGGTGTAATGGTCACGGGTTGAGACGCTGCACCTCCCTGGTTAAGCAATTCTAATTCTAGTTCAGCTGATTCTCCAGCGAGTAAGTCCCCCGCGACAACATTTACTCCCTGCAAGCTCAATTGGGGTGCCTGGATGGTGAAAAATTTCTGCCAGGACCAAAGGGCTCCATCAACCAGGATTTCCAGCTCGATCATGAAAGGTGTGCCGTGGGGCAGATCCGGGATGTTCAGGGTGACTGGCTCCATGCCCCAGATTGACTGGGCAGGGATACTGTCTACCATGATGATTTCTTCCAGGAAAAAATCAGGGGAGTTGGAGGTGAGGGTCATCTCAATATCGCTTAATGCTGGTCCTGGGTTTTCAAGGGATATGAGCATGGTTGAGTTTTCTCCTGCCGTGGGTTGACCCCCTGCTTGAAGGGTCCAATCATTCAATTCCAGAGGATGATTCTGGGTTGTGATGGGAATGGTTGCCAGATAGGGCAGTAAATTTTTACCTGTGATGGTAAGATCTATTTCCTCGGCAGCGTCAGCAACAAAGGGCAACATAATCTGACCAGAGACATCCGTGTATCCACCCCAGGCATTTTCATCATTACTCAGAGCAACATAAGCACCGGCAATACCTGCTCCTGTTACATCGCTGACCAGGATGGACAGGTTATTATCACCTGTCGTCAGGGTATCAGTATGCTCCACACTCAGGGTTTGGGGTACGGCAGTCCATAATTGCATACCGGGATCACCCAGCAAATTGTAGATGTGGTGGTAGAATTCTGGAGTCTGGCCAAAGGGGAAGTAGGTATTGGAATGGTAATTTCGCCAGAGTTCAAATTTTCCATTCCAGAGTGCTTCACCCAGTGTGCTAATCCCTTGATCAAAAATTCCTGAATAAATGCCAATATCAATGACATTATTAAACTGGGTGTGTGTGTAAAGCTCGCTGGGACCAAAAAAGGCCACTGCTCCATTGGGAACCGCGAAGGTTCCAAGACGTGTCCAGGCTTCCCCAAAACAGGGATCATCAGCTCCAGCTGCAAAGTTGCCACCGCCACATACGACAGAGGTAATAACAGGGGTTCTGGCTCCGGAATGAATGAGATGACCGATATCTAAATTGGTAAAATCTGGGCCATACCAGCCATTGTACATCCCAAACCCACGATAATTGACATACCCTACACCTGAGTTAATGGGTGTGGATATTGCAGAAGTATTTGAAACTCCTGGATGGTAAGCCGTGTAAACCTCATCAAACCCCTTTTCAATCAGTTTATCTGCCACCCATTCCTTGGTAGCCTGGGCTGAAGCAGCACCCCAGGTTGTGGAAATCATGAGGGCCCGTTGAAACCAGGCTGTGTTATCCATATAGGGGCTACTCTCATAACTAACAATTTTTGCCGTAAACGAAATCAGTTCAGAGACGGTGTCAACAGACAGGCGCCCAACCATGATCTCCGGGAAGGAGTCATCCCCTTCCAGCAACGCATAGGGATGATCCGTTACCAGATTATCACCCTGGGGATTTTGAATATAATGCCCGGGGATTCCCTGGTCTTCATCCCCAACAATGACCAGATAATCCGGACGACTTTCCCAGGTGTCCCAGGCTGTTTGGATATATGATTTGATATCGGATGCAGAAGTTCCTGCTGTTTCAGTCCCAACTATGGTCACCTCATAGCCCATGCGAATTTTCCAGTCCGCAAAATATTGGATATAGGTCTCAAACTGGGGCGGAGTGATGACGAGATAGTGACCACGGCTGGCAAACTGTTCCTCAGGTAGGGTGACAGAGCGGATGCCGCCGTCCTCAGTAATCAGGGTGATATCACCAAGGCTCACATCCTCAATCTCAAATTGTATTGAAGTGGGAACTTCCAGCGAGGTGCTTAATCCATTCAATGTGACGGGATGGATGGTGATGGGCAGATAAGCCTGACTTTTGACATGCATGGGTTCACCAGCCAGAATATCAGCCTGGTGTGCGCGGGTGGTCCGATTCCAGTCGTAGGCTAGAATTTCAACTGCCTGTGGATCTGAATCGAGATGACCTGGAGGTGTCGCTTTAAGACTTAAGTCCGGCAACACAAAATCATTGCGAATAATATTTGAAACAGGTGGCGAATCATCCGACATGATTGGAACAAATATAGTGAGCATGGGGAGAGCGGCATCGCCAGGTCCACCAGCCACACCATATCCATAATTATGGAATAATTCAGGGTTTTCCAACAGGTCACGCCATTGGTCTGCGCTGATGTGCTGAAAGTCCAGATCAACGCGGATACCACTTCCGACTTGAGAGAGACTCATTGCAGGGCGTATTAAATCAGCAGCTCCCAAAAAATTGAGAGCCAGAATAAGGGTCAGTATAGTGCAGAGAGATTTGTGCAATGATTACCTGCTTTCGATGTGGTAGCGTTTGACCCCTTCGCGTGTTGCTGCAAGAATCATATCTTCAGCAACAAATGTAGAATAGGTGTACCCCGCATCAATTGCTTGATCAACCCTGGGAACCCCTGGATCACTCATATCGACGAGAAAGATCCCATTTTCCCCACAACTCAAAACAGCCATATCATTCCACATACTGATATGCTTCACCCAGCCCCCCATCTCAATTTCGGCGAGATGGCTGAGACTGCTATCCCCTGCAACTATTGAGAAGACTTGCATGCCAGCCCAATTATCAGCGACCATTAGGTAATCCTCAAACAGTTTAACTTCCAGAGCTTCCCCACGCGTGTCCATTACCCCCAATGTGTCGGCATGATCATGCTCAATTCGATACAATCCAACACCTAATTCGCCATGAGAAGACGCCACCAGTGATCCCTTGGCGTCGATTCCATAGTTCTTGGAACCGGTATACTTCTTAATTGTATTGGCTTCCCAATAGTAGTAGCCCTCCAAACCCTCGGTAAATCGATTTAAGAAGGTGTATCTCAATCCATCACCTAAGTCAGTATCCGTATTATAGAGAACCAGCAAACTGTCATTAATTCTGGTTGAAGCCATATCCTGGGTATTCTGATCCCCAAAATGTTCTGATTCCCAAATAAGTACGTTGGGGTGGTTAACATAGACCGAATCAAACCCACTAAGCTCACTGTTAAGCTGTCTGAGATACCCCTGATCTTTGCTCACAGAAAGTATCAATTTGTACTCAGGTTCAACACGCAGAGCGGTGGCTGAAGCACTGCCAAATTGATGACTGAAAACTTGAGTAACACTGCCATTAGCATCCTCCCAGATCTGGGTACCTGCTGCTGAAGCTGCCACAAATATTTTATTCCCATGACCTGAGACATCGCGAGCATAGCCCCCTGTTTCAATCACATCAACCAGGTTCACATTAGCTGCTGTATTTGTGTCGATGGGATCAGGTTTTAAACAGGCCGTCAAAATGAAGGTCAGTAATATTATAACTGCTGGAATTATTCTTTTCATGTGCTTAACGTAACTCATTCTTTCTTAAAATTAAAAGTACATGTCTATAACGGATTTAAATCCAAAGCTGACACCAAACCAGTATCTTGAGAAGGATTTAAGCTCGCGAACCGCCTCAACACTGGAGTCTACCCGGCGTACACGATATCCTGCGAAAGGTTCTACGATGAAGGGTCCACTTAGTTTTGGCAAGAGGGTCAGCTCCATGCGTATCTCATCCTGATAGCGTCCAGCATGGAGGGGATCATCATTTTCTTCACTCTCATAGGCTCTTTGGTCATATCTCCCTGACAGGCGAATTTTATGGTTCCCAGAAATCTTCAACGTCAGGGATGGTCGAATATTCAAATAAGTGTATGAACGATCCTTATCGTCATAGCTGTTGTTATTATCAGCCAAACCATATTGAATCTCCGTAGACAATAAAAGGTTTTTAAACTGACTCACGCCCAATTTGAGATCCCCTTCCAACATGTTCATATCATAGTGTGAAAAAGGGGCTTCATATATCTCGTTGCGGACAGTTATACGATATTCTATTGTATTTCTTTTGTTCAATCGATGCTGAAAACCCAGCCATAGCCTGTCTGTTCCTAAATTACATACCTGGCGACTGGTCTGAAGTGTCCTGAAATCTTGAAAGCGATAATTCCTCAAGTAATATTGAGGTAATATCCAGTAGCCCACATCGAGATAACGATATTTTCCCAGAGATTGACGGATGCTCGCAGAATAGCTCTGGTAGCTCCGCTCAGGGATATCATGATAGGTGTGATGATTCAGCTGAAGATGAAGGCGAGTCTTTCGACCGGCGAACAGGCGTGGGGAATAAGTCAATTTTCCTGAAAAGGACAACACATTGCTGGATGAGTAGCTGATGCCATTTAGATAATCTGCATCCTGGGAGGCTTTTGAAATTTCTACCTCTGAAAGGTTCAGCGGATTGCTCTGGAAATTTGGTTCTACTCCCAGTTCATAGAATATAGGTGCAGCCAGTCTCTGGAGCAGAGTCTGGGAGAATAGCTGACCCACCAGAAATACTATAAGTAATAATCGTCGCACTATTCTCCGATGATCTGATTTAATTTGATAAAGACCTGGCGGTTCTCATCCATGAGCTTGAGTTTGATTTCGTGCATGCCCTTGCCCAATTTTACATCACAACTGCGCCATCGACCTGGGACTACGTCACTCTGGCCATCCACGGTTGTGACCTCAGAACGATCTGTTGAGAAATAGTAGGTTCCCACAATCTTGCCGTTATCCAAAACCTGGATACGATAGGCTTCTTCCCGGCCCATCTGGGGGCTAAAGCCCAGACGACTGGTTAGTTCCAGATTGACTGGACCTTCCAGGGTTACAAAAAGCGGATGATCTTTGCGCATGGCGTAATAGCTGAGATGTTTACCATTGGAAATGAGTTTGATAGGTGATTCTTCAGAAAGTGCATCCACTCGTTTTTTCTTACCCTTGGGAGCATTGCTGTCTTCAAGCACACGAACGACAACACGCTCACCGCGTTTCTTGGGGCGAATGGTCACTTCGTTCACACCAGCAGGCACACTTAAATAATCTATGGCCGATTTGCTAAAATAATGATTGGGATGTTGGGGGGATTTAACCCCTTTGCTGTATTTCTGCTGATGATTCACCTGAAGGGGTTGATTCCCATTTAATTGAATCTCAAATCCAAATGATTTTGATTTGTCTTTCTTGCTGCTCAGCACGGCGCGAGAATAGATTTTGATTCTTTGGGGTCCTTTGACCTTGTACACCAGGGAATGACCATCCAGGGCATAGTAGGAACTACGATTGCCTGACACGATGAGGATATCGCGCTGCTTTTTTGCATCTTGTGGTTTTATAACACCTGCGGAAACGTTTCCAAAAATCAACAGGGATAACAGAATCTTGATATAAGCCATCTTATTACTCACACTCACTCCTCTGTGAAATGCTGAGAGAACTTTTATTTTCACAACGAATTGGACGAAGTTTACGAAAAGGACCATTAAATCGATTAAACATAATTGTATTCCTCTTCATATAACCCCTATTCCCCACCTTCGATCTTCAGACTTTCGACCTTCGACTCAATCCCTTACAACAAAAATATAAACATCTCTCAAAATAAATTCTCTGCGTCTCCGCGCCCTCAGCGAGAACCTTTTACTTTCGACCTTTGGACTTTCGACCTTCGACTCAAACATAAGAATCCGGTTCGTATTTCTCTAAATGATGCTTAATCTTGCGTTTGCTGTTGAGACCAACGGTTATCACCATACCTAACAACAGGGCTAATGCCAGAGCAGTCGTCCAGGGATTATATCTTTCGCTGGCATAGAAGGTGCCGACACCAAGTTCCGGGGTGGGTGTGGCTGCATAGGGATAATCAAATTGGTCGAACATGGTACGAATATTGAGCACATGAATCACGGGGACACCTTCACGACCAAATTTCGCCATGACACCTCCATTACGCATGGATTCAAACTGCATGCGTTCTGTCAGGCCAGGGGGAATCAACCGTGCATAGGCAGCATCACCGAGGACAGCGGCACCACCACCCACGTTAATAAATGCGGCATACTCATCGATTGGTCCCTGAGCACCAAATAGATCCATACGACGCTGTACTGCATCAGCAAGATCCTCACTGCTAATGAAATCGACCTCATTTCTGGTAATGGTTTCCTGGATATACTCACGGCCTCGGGGACTCAAACGTCGTCCAATATCGGAACCTCCACCCATACTAGCAGCACTGGATCTGAAAGAAATTATTGAGGTATCATAAAGGACCTTTTCCATATCCAACCAGGTAAAGTCTTCATTATTGGCACCCCACTGTGAGGCACCCACCGAAGCCAGGATATGTGGTACTGCGCCCATTTCTTCCAGGGCGCATACAACTGCTAAATTTCCACCCGGCATGGAGCCGGTTAGGGTCACAGCAACCTTATCACCAGCTGAAACGCCTGCCCGGGTAAGATAATCTACCATCATGGCAGCCACATTTGGGTCAAGGACTGATATTTTGGCATCCAGGTCACCTTCATCTGTAGTGATATAAGTAAACTGACGACCAATTAAGCCAGTTTCATTGGGATCATTGATATCATCCATAAAGACTGCAGATTTACCACGACTATCTTTTAATATTTGCATGGCTTTTGCCATACGCTGGGCTGCAGCAATTTTGATTTCATATGCAGCCTGTCGGGTCTCCACTGTCAGGGAGCTGGCAGTATAAAAAACGATAAGAGATATAATAGCCATGACCACCAATACCTCAACACGTTGAATGGCTGGCCTAAACATGAATCACCCCACCACTGATTAACATGACGGCCAATTGGACAATACTGGCGGTGATAAGAATAACACTCAGTGTTCTCACAATCCCTTGTCGATCCATCCAGGATGCGATTAAGCCAGGGATGATATACCCGATGGTATAAAAATCCCATCCCAGGGCCTGGAATTCCAGGGCCAGATAATTCCTGGAGATATAGCCAAAGAAGAATCCTAACAGGAGTGAAAGCACAAGACGGCGTTTGCCATAGATCAGCAGAATCTGCGACAAGCCCTGGACAATTAGAAACACGAGAATTGAAATTGTGAATGTGGCAAGAACCCGTAATGGATCGTGGAGATACATGGCGATATAACCAGGCACAATGATGCCGCCAGCAGTTACACCCAGCCACTCTGTCAGCCAGAGACTCAGAATAATGCCCAGTCCTATGGCTATTTCAATCATGAAAAGTTCTCATTTTTTTAACCGCAGAGAGCGCTGAGGGCGCAGAGGCATAATTATTGACGGACGGGAGGGTCTTCCTTGGGCGTGCGTCTTGCTGAGCCTGTCGAAGTATCGCGCACCCAACATTACATACTCATCAATGAAAGATAAAATCATGTGTGAATCCGATATTTTTTTAATTCGTCAAGGATTTGAAATCCCGCACCAACAATATTTCCGATTCCAAAAATCAGAGTATTGCCTTTTTGAGAAAGTAATTTTTTTGCGAATTCGGCTGCACTTTCATTCTCAGAAAACTGTTCTACCCGACCCTTTAGATTTGAAAAGTAAGGCTTCTCAAAACGTTCCATCTTGTCACCACGGACGAAAAGAGAATCTGGTTTGATATCATTCAATATCAGTTCCAGCAATTGTGAAGTCCGATTAACTCGGTCTGAGCGGGTATTCAAGAATGCGCAGGTATGTTCATGATCAAGACTGGGATGCTCCTTGATCATGTTCCAGATTCTTTGGGTAGACTGTGGATCGTTGGCAGCAAAGGCATTTACCAGTGAGAAATGGCGCCCATCCATTTCCAGCTCCCAGATTCGCAGGGCTCCGGGATCCGGTTGAGCCTTACGCATACCACTTAGCGCCTGTTCTCTGGGAATACCCAGGGATTCACAGACGGCTATTGAGAGAGCTACGTTTTCAGGGTGTTCGATGTGGTTAAATCCCATCATATCTTCATGGCTGACACCATGGGAAGTGACAGCATTTACTTCGGTACCTCGTTTGGCTGCGACATCTTTGAAAACATCAAGTTTATCCTGCTCGGCGGTAAAGAGGGTGCCCTTGAAGGGGATGGTGTTGGATAAGGACAGGGCGATATCACGGAGACGATATCCCATTTCCTCCACATGGTCCAGACGGGCATTGGTAATGACACTATGGGTTGATTTCACCATCTGTTGTTCAGTGATCCACTGGTACTGGGGTTGAACGGCCATGCACTCCAGGACGATAGCCCGGGGTCTAAACTGTGAAAAATATCTTAAAAACCGAACCTGCTCCCCAATACTGGGCTTCTGTAAACGATGAATTTTGCGATCCTTTCCCTCTAAATCCAGGATGCGGGGATCTGAACCTGTTGTCTTTCCCAATACAGAAAATCCAGCTTCTCGGAGACCTGCACTAATGAGGCGGGTAACGCTGGATTTACCACGCGTTCCATTGACATGAATTCGGATAGGGATGCGTTTGAGGGCGCGGAGGTGAACCCACCATTCTCCAGTAAGAGCGGCGATCACTGTTAAAATCATGATAAATAAAGAAAATACAACAACATCCATAAATAGAATCTAGATTCTGAGCCCCTTCCAACTCCACCCAATTTCGAGGACAAAATATAGTTTTCACACATTGTTTAGTAAGATTGAAAAGGGAGTTTTTTCTGAAGACATAAAAATGTCATTTATGGAGCGGGTCGAAGGTTTGAATGTCGAAGGTCGAAAGGGTTGGGAGTTTTTAAGTATGAATTGTGAATTATGAATTGTGAATGATGAGTTTTGGAGTTTATGAGTGCTGTATTGTGAGTTGGTGACTGGGAGGTTGGCGTCTGATCATGGCCTGCCGATCACAGAGTTTATCGAAGGGCGAGGTTGGACTTTCCTGCCCGGTCATCTCGAGTCCAAGAGGACGTGGCGATCTCGATACAATACTTACCCAAGGAGTCTGAGTCCGTTTTCATATTCCCAAAATCCCAAACGGGCATCCTGAGGTGTCCCACTGAGCCTGTTTTCGAAGGAGTGGTAGATTCCGCTTAATGAATATCCCCTCGTTGACTTATATTATTTTATCATCACGTCACAAATATTTTCTGGCTATACACACTTTCGCCGTCCTTTGACTCTGCAGTGGAGTTCTGGAGAAATGGATATTCAGGATGCTATTCTGCTTGAAAAAAAGTTGAAAGGCTGGAGCAAGGCCAAGAAACTAGCATTTATTCGTGGTGATATACCCACACTTGTAATTTTATCATTGGCTTATCGCGACATAAGAAGGTAGGTGACGCTCTGTCTTCACCCTTCGAGACCCTCAAGGGAGACAGAGCTTGATTGCCCGTCTACAGCGGTTATGGCGAGCAGGAAGGCTCACAATCTCCAGGAATGCACTTACCTCAGGATACTGAGTCGCTGCACCTGTGTCGCAGTAGGGGTTACGAGGCGGACCAAATAAATCCCGCTGGGTAATTCTGTGCCAGTGACACTGGTACCCTGCCACTGGATCTGATGACTACCCCTGGCATAATCAGCATTCGCCAGAGTCGTAATGAATTTGCCTTGAATGTCAAACACATCAAGGGTGGCATGACTCGAATCAAACATATGGAAGGTGATCATGGTTCCTGCATTGAATGGATTGGGATAAACCTTGATCAACTCCGGTGTTTGAGGATGGAAATGATCTACTACTGAGACCCAAGGGTCTGAAATATGACTGCCTGGTGTACCTGGGCTCCCATTTGCTGGAGAATCCACGCTTAACCCGGTGATGGTCCACTCCTCAACTGAGTAGCTGGCTCCACCATTCAAAATATTGGGGTGTCTCTGGGCAAAGCTGTTCTCATACCAGATTGTGCTTACACCAGCCAGACCAAATGCATCGATATACTGTCCACTGGACGAGTGGAGTTGGTAGACATCATTGCCATTCCCATTGATGGCACTGGATATCTGATCAGCAGCATTATAACCAGCCCCTGCCATGCCAGCAGCCGAATTTGCTATGACCCATGATGTATGGGCAGCCAACACTGTACTGGCTGGAATCTGCATAACCGAAGCTGCCGCTCCCCCATTGCTACCCCGCCAGATCTGGAAATCCCCTATATCCATGGACTCATCGGTGACATTGGTAAGTTCTAGAAATTTAGGCTGTCCCCCACTTCGATTGCCGTCCATAACCTCGCTGATGATCAATCCAGGCATGGCTGAGACCCGATCATTGGGGAGGATGGATAAAACAAAACTATCATTTCCGCCAACAAAAGCAGAGTCTCCACCAGTTACGTTGGAGATACTAAAAATAAGGGTCTCTTCCAGCTCAACTTCGGCATCATCATTTATAAGAACCTCGAATGACTGTAATTCACTACTTCCTGGAGGAAAATGGATCGAAGTAGTAATGAAATCAATGAGATCACCTGGGCTCCCCGTTCCCCCAGTCAAGCTGACCTGGCACTGGGTCGCCACCAGCGGATCGGCATTAATAATGGATAGTTGAAGTGAAACAAAGCCAATGTTTTCCTCAACACTGAGACTGTTTCCGGCAAAATCGATTCTTGTATTACTGGATAATTGGGGGCTAAAAATGGATTCTACCCATTGGGGATGATCAATAAATGGATTTCGGTTCCCCTGGTAACCATAGGCCACTTCGTTGCGGTTTTGCTCAAAGGCATCCACGGGATCCTGCAGATGCCATTGAATCAGGGTAGATAGTTTTCCGAAAAGGGGTTCGCCTGGTGGATCGCCTATTTCCACACCAGCATAATCCACCAGCTCAAGATCATAAAGGGAGTTGTCAGAGTGATATCCTGGATCATAGCGCACCACCATATAGAACATCATACGGGCAACATCACCCTTAACGGCATCACGGGGTTCCCAGCTATCACTGTCATAGGAGCATTCGTTAGCTTCTACGTGGGCTTCACCCCCATTATCAAAATCGAGATTACTTCTGCTGGAATTCACACTTTCATCGGCTGGTCGCAAATGGTGAATATCAGTATAGGCTGTATCTATTTCCTCTGGGAAACCATGGGATTTTGACCAGATATGTTCACGATTCCAGCGGTTGCTTCCGGTGGTGTTACTTTCCCCACTATTTTCAGTTTTCGCCTGAGATCTGCCCGTATAGATCAGTATTACATTATCAGAATTATTGGGGTCTTCGTCGGTTTCCTTGAGGATATCCCACACATCAGTTGAAGTGGAGGTATAGGGATATTTCACATGATCACTGATGATATCATGGAGGACTGTTTTTAGTTCAGCACCACTTAAAGCCTCAGTAGCATCGTAATATCCAGCAGGAATCTGAGCCAGGATCAGAACAGGGAGAAGTAAAATAAACAGGGAGGTTTGTTTGTGACTGATCATGGAAGAGGACCCTTATTTTTATCCGAGCGATTGGTTGGCGCTTGCCTGAACAATTGTGAGGGATCAATATAATTAAAAAGCAGCCAATAGCCTGCTTCCTAACTGCCTTATTTACAAATTTGTAGTCTATCTGAGCAGGGTGATTCGCTGAAAAATAGATCCTTGAGAACTACTCAATCTTACCACGTACAGCCCTGATGGCTGGGGCTCACCGTGCTGATTTGTACCAGCCCATTTCACCGAATAGGCACCAGTAGTGTAGGTATTTTGAACTGGCGAATCTACGAGCTGTCCTTGAATATCGAAAATTTGAATCTGAATGGATTCTGAGGTTGCATGGATCTGAAAACTCAAGGTAACTTCAGGATTAAAGGGATTTGGATAAGCCGGGTTCAAGCTGAGTACGGAGGGGATATGAGTAGAGAACTCCTCAATTGCATTTAAACCAAATGGGGTCATTGTGAGATCATCAATAATAAGATGACCTGCTTGATTGTCATTGGCGATCCTCATCCGGACAGAGTTTGAGGTATCATTTATCTCGATTGAAAAGTGTGTGTAAGTCTCCCCCACAGCATAGCTTTGGGTAATCAAAGTTTCAAAGTCGCCACCGTCCACTGATTTTTGGACAAGAAATTCGTCTGTCGCTGCACCATTTCTTTGATAATAGTAAAATGACATACTACCCATGGTATTCACAACTGGCGTAGTAAGATGAGCTCCTGGTTTTTCTTCGTTGATGGATAAACACTTAGTTCCGCTGTAAGGTGTACCCAGGCTATAATTCCCTGCCTGATAAGAGGTCCATGTGCCGCTTGCCAAAAGGATGGCTCCATCAACATAGCTACTCCCCAGACCAGATTCAAAATCTTCAATAAAATGATCCACAGAAGTTCCAACACCAGTTGGAAAAGTGAAGGTGAGCTCCACTCTATCGGATTCGCCGGCCTCATTATAGGAACTGATAGAATAGTTGTACGTCTGTTGAGGTGTTAGGTTGCTGACAAGTAGAGAGGTTGCAATGTCTGGCAGGTCTATAATTTCGCCATTTGAATGATAGAAATAAAAGCGATGCTCATTGAGAGCATTATCAGTCCATATTAATCTGGCACTATTATCTATCATATAATTCGCATGGAAATTGGAGGGAGCCAGTGGCAAAGCAGGTGGATCGCCCCAGATGAGATCTACATAATTGGGATGATCTACAAATGGATTGCGATTGAATTGGACATGATTATAGATGTCATTATTGCGATCAATTTCCTTCTGGCTTACAGGATCTTCGGCATGCCACTCCATCAGCATATCCAGAGCCCATTGCTCGAGTTGGGCGCCATCGACCATAGGGCTACCTGGCCAGCTGCTGTCCTCATTTAAATAGCGGGTGGACATATAGAAGTAGATTCGCGCAAAATCACCTTTATAAGCATCAATGGGTTCAAAAACAGTTCCTGAGTAGCCTGGATAGCTGTTCGCGCCCAATTTGCAGCCATTGGTGGAGGTCCAGGTGGGCGAACTCACCTCTCCGTATGGATAACTACCTCGTCTATTGTTTACATGTTTATCACTGGGAACTACATGGAAAATATCAGTATCCATTGGTGAGGTATCATTGAACCAACTCTTGGGCCAGGAATGTTCCCGGTTGAAAAACTCTCCCTCAGAAGATCCACCAGTCCCATGATCCTGATCTATTACAAAATCGAATTCATAGGCAGGTGTCCCACCAGGAATATCAGAATACATGTCCCAGACTTTGCCATTGGGTTTGACATCTGTGGTTTCATAATGGGTCCACAGCGAGCCATAACTTACGACATTATGATCGTCAATAATATCATGAAGAGCTTGTTGGAGTGGTGTCCCTGTTAATCCTGAGGCAGTGTCATAGTACCCGTTAGGGATTTGTGCCCACAGAGCCGTCAGGGAGAGAGTATATATAAGAAATATGTGTTTCATGTACCATCCTGTCATTGGACGGCCAAGGTAATCTGGGAACCAGCCATTGGAAGTGCGATTTGTCAATTATCTGGAGGGGCGTAGCGCGCTACATCCAGGCAAAAACACAATAATGCTGTTTACCTTAGGAGCAGCACCCGCCAAGCGGGCTAGGAGCAATGCGGTTGAACCAAGAATCCGGAAATTGCTTCACCCAAAATTGCGTCAGTTGTATTAGGCTCCAAGTATCTCGTTGAGTCCCTCTATAAGGGAAACGATTTCCTCAGGATGAACAGTCCCCAGTTTTTTACCAATTCGTTTCGTAGAGAGGGTTCTGATTTGACTGAGTTTAACCCAGGACTGTTTTGGAAGTTCTGATGACTCAAGCTCAAGCGTAAGTGGAAAACCTGCAGCTGGGGCCTGGCTGGTTAAAGCAACCCCAATCACGGTACCAGATCTTTGATTAAAAACGTTTTCACTGAGAATCAGAACTGGTCGCTTTCCAGCTTGTTCGTGGCCAATAGTAGGCTGGAGATTGGCCCATCGAACTTCACCCCTTAATATTCTGGCCAAGATTCCAACTCCTCATTCAAGCTTTCATCTGCCATTGATTGCTCGAGTTCTGGATCAAGTTTTGAACATTCTACAGCTAGACGAGTCGCATGAATTTTCTTTAGTTTTTCCGCAACTGCAATCTGAATAGCTCTGCTACGACTGGGAAATTTCTTTTCCACAACCAACCTGTCTAATTCATCCAACAGGGTTGAGTCGATTGTTATAGCAATTTTTGATGCACTCATATTTCACCTCCAGTATGATTATATGTCATACCCGTAGAATAAACAAGAATTTTATTTGTGAGGTATGAGTTCAATGGGTTTGATGGGTTTGATGGGTTTGATGGGTTTGATGGGTTTGATGGGTTTGATGGGTTTGATGGGTTTGATGGGTTAGTGGTTGTGTCTTGGTGAGGCTGGGAACAAGGTATTTTGGACTAATTCGAGGGGTTTGTTCAAACTGTATTTGCGACACTCCCCACGCCAGGATGGAGGATTGAGGCGGAAGCGATCTCTATACGCTAAAGCTATGAGAGATAAATCTTGATCCATCCGCAACCCAAGAATTCGGAGATTGCTTCCCCTTCGATAAACTCAGGGTCGCAATGACGGCGCTGAGCTATCTGAGTAGAGTTACCCGCTGGATCTGAACCACAGATCCTGTACTGAGGCGAACCATATAGACCCCAGAGGATACTGCATTGCCACTACCATCATTTCCGTTCCACCTATAATCATGGGTGCCCATCTCGTATGAGCCAGAGCTTACTGTATTTATCAAGATGCCCTGAATATCATATATCTCAAGGGATAGATTCTCAACTGTTGTCTCCAGCGTAAAAGACAGATTCACATCAGGATTGAAGGGATTGGGGAAGGCTTTGTGAAGTTTGATATGAGCAGGCTTCGGATCAACACCTGCATTTTTAACAGTCACTAAAATCTCGTCATGTTGGGTTTTCTGTCCACGATAGTCCACGTCGGAAAGACGATAGCTATACGTTTCACCAACTTTCACCTGCTTATCGATAACGGCATAATCATGCTGTGCAGAGGTAGATCCCTGACCCTGGAGTTTAGGATTTGTGACAAAAGTTGCAATCTCCTTCCACACAGAACTCGGTCCCTGAGCTTGTCGAAGGGTTCTTTCAATAATAAATCCCTGATTTTCATTTTCTGAATCGGTGGTCCAATTAAGCATGACCTCACCATGTAAAGAGCTTGCAAACCACCGAGATAACTCGACGGGCAGAGATTGATCCACCCAATTTGAGTTAGCGCCTCCATTTGCCTGGCCCGGGGTAGCTGAACTGGAGTTGGCCACAGTCCATTGTGAGTCATCCACAACACTGCCAACAGTATTGCTGGTATAGTATTTTACCTTGGCGGAACCAGGAGTGCTGACGGTTGCAGTCGGGTGAGTCACAGCCATATCATGGATAATTTCATCACTGGCATCTCTGATGGCCGGAGCATCATCACCATCCGAGTTGGCAAACGCCCCAGCTGTTGCACCCCATGGCCCTGTATCGACCAAGAAACTGGTATTATTTACCCCCAAAAGAACCGATTTATCGCTAAATGTGGTGTCTTCACCACCAGCAGCTGCAATGGATTCATCCACGTCTCCACTATTGTAGATGACTATGATAGTTCCACGGGCGATGGTGTTTAATTCTGAATGTGTGGAGAATTCAGCGATGGGATGCCAGACCCCATCGTCATTATCTCCCAACTCCCAGCCTCTCAAGTCAACTCCTTCATCCACGATTAAAAGCTCCACCCACTCTTTCCCGCCATCAGAGCCCTGAGACATCTCATTGATAATCACGCTCTGAGCGCTTGTGGATTGAATAGTCCAGAGCAACGTCATTAGTCCGATTAGAAATCGTTGCATAGTGATTCCTCCAAAAATGATTAATTGGAATATCTGATGAATATCAGATTGTGAATTAGCGTATGTTAGGGGGTGGTTGGCTGCCTATTTGGCTGCAGTTAAAATCGAATATTTATTGGTGTTTGGCAAGCGATTTTTTTAATATAATATTAATTTTATGGCACACACTGCTGTTTGACCATGCTTGGTGACATCTGGCACTAAATCTAGAATTAAATTCAACAGTTTATGATATAATTATGTTTATATAATATTTAAATCATATATTATTATGTTTATATGATAAATAAGGACAGCAATCATGATTCAACGGAGTATGGTAGATTCGATTCACAGAAAAATGTTCGGGGGAAAAGCAATTATTGTACTCGGTGCTCGACAAGTTGGCAAGACTACCCTCATCAATGAATTGGTTCTGGATTCCCGAAAGGACGTTCTCAGCCTCAACGGAGATGACTCTGATGTTCGTTCACTCCTGGAGGACGTAAATATCAACCAGCTCATTCGTCTCATTGGTGACAAAAATATTCTGTTCATCGCTGAAGCCCAAAGGATTCCTGATATCGGCCTGGTTATCAAAATTTGTGTGGATCGCATCAATCATGTGCAAGTGATTGCCACTGGATCTTCATCATTTGAATTGCTGCAATCTATTCAAGAACCATTGACTGGACGGGCCTGGCAGTGGATCATGTATCCCCTATCATTTCAAGAGCTCCGAGATCATAGTGATCTGCTCACAGAAAAGAGGCTGTTGAATGAGAGATTAGTATTTGGAAGCTACCCGGATATTATAAATAATCCCAATACTCAAATGGCTTCATTAAAATTGCTCACCGGTTCCTACTTATATCGTGATTTGGAAAGAGCCCCTGGTGTTGCCCGCCCTGAATTGTTGGAGAAAATCACCAGAGCTCTGGCCCTTCAGATCGGTTCTGAAGTATCCAGTACTGAAATTGCCCGCCTGGTGGGAGCTGACCGACTGACCATTGAGAAATACATCAATTTACTTGAAAAAGCTTTCATCATTTTTCGACTACCAGCCTTGAATCGAAATATCCGCAATGAGATTAAAATGGGACGCAAATTCTACTTCTACGATAACGGGGTGCGTAATGCTGTCATCAATAATTTTTCCCCGGTCCATTCAAGGGCGGATGTGGGAGCATTGTGGGAAAACTATTGCGTGGCGGAGCGCATAAAATTGCATGGCGCAAGAGAAAACCAGGTTCAGTCATATTTTTGGAGAACCACCCAACAGCAGGAAATAGACCTCATAGAAGAAGATAGTCAGGCCAATTTATCAGTATTTGAATTCAAATGGAATCCGGGAAGAAAGGGGAAATTCTCAAAAACATTCCTAAACGCTTACCCTGCCAAAGAGAAGCATACTATCACCCCAGATAATTATGATGAGTTTCTTTTGCCAGTTAGTGAAGGCTAAGATTGTCCGCCTTTGCGCCTATCGACCTGCCTTCGCCAAAGGCAACGGTATGGCAGGGAAGCTCAGAGTCCGGGCTTTTCTACATTTTGTGAAATCTGTGGAATCCGTGGCTAAAATCTTTCGCGCTATTCGCGGTTTGTTATTACGAAACTGAAAAACTCACCTTAATAAATACCATGTGGGTGTTCTAAACGAGGAATGAATCCAGGGGTCATTACCTATCTTAACGAGATTCATCTGCAGGCCATTATAATTACCTGAGAAGTTTATCTCTCTAATCGACATAACCCGCTTTGGTCCATCAAAGATTCGGCCTTCCCCTACCCAATATTACTAAAGTATGACAAGAGGGTTACCAATGATTTTGCATCAACTATTTGACCTGATCGAATCATTTCTTGAACTTCATCCCTGGTGAATACGCGAACCTCAATGACTTCATCGTCATCCAGGTCGTCCTCGGTTTTCACCAAATCTTCTGCAACAAAGGCATGGATCATTTCAGAGCTGTAATGGGGGGACGAATAACATGCAACCATAGGTTTCCACTTACGTGCCTTATAACCGATTTCTTCTTCCAACTCGCGTTGAGCACAGTGGAGTGGGTCTTCCCCGACGTTGATGGTTCCTGCCGGGATCTCCCAAAGATTAGCCTGGGCACCGTAGCGATATTGATTTACCAGCATGAGTCGATCCGAATCCAAAATAGGCAACATCACACTTATACCAGGATGTTGTATCAAGACACGATCCAACTGCTTGCCATTCACCCAGACCACCTGATCTTCAAAAAGGTCAAAGCAATAACCCTTGTAAATTTGTTTCCTGTTTAAAAGTTTCATTGCATTGACCCTTTAAAATTTATTGAATACCTGCGAACCAGAATTCAATTATATCTAAAACGTTTAATGCATGTAGGCTTGCCAGACAATATGTATGACCATTGGATCAAGGGGCTCATGGTCTGCTTGAGCTGTTTTGAAGGTAGCAACCAGCTTAAAAAGCGAATCCTTCCAATGATCGGGATCAGGAGAATAGACAGCACTGAGTAAAATATTACCCATGGCATCTTTATCGACGTCTGTATTGGGGTCCCAGGATTGATACCCAGTACCCAATTCAATTTTCTGAGATAACTTATAGAAACCACCGATGCCCCATCCAAGGGCAACATCATCCAATGCTGAATCATGATTGACTACCCTGGCAACATCCAGCTTGGTTCTAAATTTCCCCTGGGAATAATCCCTGGGTTGTAAGTATAGAAACCCAGTTGCTGAAGAGACGTTAATGCGATCTTCATTGGGTAAGCCGTAGTGTAAACCGACGTTTATACCATTGCTCAGCTTGGTTGAAATGGCAAAATCCAGCTGGGGGATGGCACCCGTATTTTCATCAGAGTTACTGGATTTAGTACCATAGGGCAAGAGATTTAGAGAATTATCACCATTTTGAGCCATGATTTGATAATTGAAATTACTAAATTTTCCCATCACAGCCATTCCGAAGGTCCTATAATCTGAGCGCCCAACGGCCGAGGCCCATTTTCTTCCAACAATTGACCGCTCAGCAAAATCAATAGCAGTATGAGATGTATTGCCGCCAGCTTGACTGCCAGCCCCAACAAATCTGCCCATGCGCATGGTCAAATTATCTGAAAATTTATAATCAATTTGGGCATCCAAAACATAGGAAGCTACTGCATCATACTGCACGAAAGCGGTGACTTTCCCTTTGGTCATTTTACCTCTGAGCCGGGCCCGACGGATTCCACTTCCAAACTGTGTTGTAGTCTCATTTACTTCTAGCGCAGAAGAATCCGCATTCATGGCATAATGATCATAGGTAGTATAACTGGCCCAGGACTGAATGGTGAACTGAAAATTAGGCTGAGCGAACAGACCTGTGCTTCCGAATAGAAATAGCGCTAATACTGCTATTTTATGTGATAATCGTTTCATTGTTTTTCCTTAGTTTATTTAACTGCGTGTCTGGCTTTGGATGATATGGCATCCAGTAAAAATATGGTGATAAAGATGATAATGATGATGGCTGAGACTTCACGATACTCAAACATTCTGAATGAGGAGATGAGGCGGTAACCAATACCGCCAGCCCCAACAATTCCCAGGATGGTGGCCATGCGAATATTGCGATCAAAAATGTACAATGAATAGCCTACAAAATTCGGTAGAATCTGTGGAATGATAGCAAAGGTGATCTTTTGCATATGACTGGCACCAGCTGCCTCGATGGCTTCAATGGGACCATTGCGAACATGCTCGATCTCTTCAGCATAAAACTTGGATAAAAACCCCATGGTATGCAGCCCGAGCGCCAGAATTCCTGGTAAGGCTCCGAATCCAACTGAAATGACCAGAATCATCGCCAGAATAAACTCTGGAACAGCCCTGAAGAATGTGGTTATCAGGCGAGCAGGGTAATAAATCCATTTGCTGGGAGTGATATTTTTGGCCGATACCAAACCGATGGGAATTGAGAGTATTGTAGCTAAAATGGTTCCCAGGAATCCGATCTCAATGGTCTCAAACATGGAGATGAGGAGTGCGCCCAGGTCCGAAAAATCCGGGGGCAACATGCGTCCAATGATATCAGCAAAATAACTGAAACTTGCAAATATGGTTATTGGATTAACTTTTAAGTGGATTGATACACCTACTGTACTGATCACCAAACTGGCAATAAATGCAATTGTGGTGAAGCTTACTGCTGGTTTCAGGTAAGAACTGAGAAAACTTGCTCGAGCCTCTTCTGGTGTATGGTAGCTATCAATGTTTTCGCCATAACCATCAACGGGTCCTGTTTTATGTGCATTGAGTATGGCTTCCTGTATTTGCTTTTTCAGGGAGGCTTCCATGCCGGAAACAGCAACAATAGGTGCACCGGGAATGGGATCTGAATAATGAATAATTTTGATATCTTTTTTCTTCAAGCTGCCATCATGGAACATCTTTTCCAGATTAATCTTGCTTATGACGGCCAGATCTCCCTTCCCAGCCAAAAGCTCACTCACAGCTGATTCTTGTGAACCTGCATAGATGACTTCTGAAAAATTGCCGTGGATTTCAGGATTCAGATTCAATTGGGCCAGGGTATGTCGGGGCATGACATCACCGCTGCTGGATCCATGCTCAGTCAGTAAAAGTCGGTGACCCTTCAAATCAGCAATCTCAGAATAAGGTGATCCTGCTTTCACCAGGAAAACAGATCGATATACAGAAACTTTATTGCCTGCGGTAAAAGCCACTGCCAGTGGCTCAAGAGATACATCATGGGAGGCTTCAATAAAGGCGGACTGTCCCAACCAGCCCAATTGAGCCCGTCCATCTTTTAATCTGTCAATGGCGTCGTCATAGCTTGAAGCTTCAATAAAATTAAGCTTCACCCCTGTGGTAGTCTCAACACTGGACAGAAGTGGACGGAAGTGTTTTTCCATGTGTCCCTTGATGGCAGGGACCGCTACCATGGTCAATTGCTTGCTTTTTCCAGAAGGATTCATGATCATTGATTCCAATTGATATTTTGAGGATCATTGGCACTTTCTGTGGTGGGACCAAAAAACAGACCATGATTTTTAGATGAATAAATGGTTTTTAACTTTTCCACATCCAATTTTGATGATTTCTCATTGAGGATGATTTCACCATCAGCGATACCAATGATGCGATCTGAAAATTGAAGCGCCAGATCGACTTGATGGAGGGTGCAGAGCACTGTTAAATTTTTCTCCTTACACAAATCTTTTAGTAGTTTTAAAATTTCTTGAGATGTGCGTGGATCCACACTGGCCACTGGTTCATCTGCCAGCAAAACCCGTGGTTCCTGCATAAGTGCCCGGGCAATACCGACGCGTTGTTGCTGTCCACCACTCAACTCATCAGCGCGTTTATAAGCCTGATCCAAAAGACCTACCCTGTCCAGTAAATCCAGAGCTTTTAAGCGATAAACTTTGGGGAATAAATATAAAGTTGACCACCATTTTTGATGCGTCCCCAGACATCCTGAGAGCACATTTATTAGGACCGACAAATTTCCAACCAGGTTAAACTGCTGAAAAATCATGCCGACATCACTGCGTATTTGTCGCTGATTGGCATCGGTGATCTCGGTCCCATTTACCAGGACCTTCCCACTACTGGGACGTACCAGACGATTCACGGTTCTGAGTAAGGTTGTCTTGCCGGCCCCACTGGGTCCCAGAATGACTGAAAACTCTTTTTCAGGTGCTGTAATGCTGACATTGTGCACTGCTGCCGTGCCATCAGGAAAGGTTTTTGAAATATTTACAAATTCTACCATACAGGGTTATTTGACCGTTTTGGCGATTTCACGTGTAATATTATAATCAGCGTCTTCAACACTCTCGTAATGATCCATCTCCCCACCATAGCCACCGATGGTTCCAAATTTGTGAGCTTCTAAAACGGCCTGCTTTATTTTCTGCTTCACATCTACGGGCAAGGTGTTTTTATAGGCCAGCGGAGCGCCCATAATGGGTGGCGAGGAATGAATAATTGTGAAATCTTCTGCTTTTATGGTAGCATCTTTTATACGGGCATCCCAATTGACAGAACTAACCCCACCTACCTCAGCGGTCCCAAACAATACAGCCATAATTGCTGCATCATGACTCCCTGCATATTGAACAATTGAAAAGTTGTCTTCATCTTTGGTGTCCAGATCGATTTGAAGTAATTCATAACGGGGAATCAAGTCACCACTGGTTGAACCCACATGGTTTAGCACCAGTTTTGTGCCTTGCATTTGCTCCTTGGTAAACGCTGTAATCGGGCTTCCTTTTTTAACAATAAAGTGTGTCTTATAAGATGCTGATTCCTTGCCCTTGGGAACGCCCACTGCAAATGCTTCAGCACCGGCCAACTCAGCAGCCTGTATATAGGTTTTGGCTCCAAACCAGGCCAGATCTGCCCGACCGGCCCGCATGGCTTCTACAGCAGCGTTATAATCGGTGACATTGATACTTTGGATGGTAAACCCAGTATTCTTCTCAATGATTGAAAGCAGGGAGGAAAAATCATTCTCATCACCTTTTTCACTGGCGGGGACAAACACCATTCTCAAGACATTTGAGCTATCTTCTTTCGCCCCGCTACATCCTGTAAAAATGAAACCGCAAACAAGAGCAAGGGCCGATAATAGTATTATTGTTTTTTTCATTATTGGGAGTCTCTCTTTATTTGTTATTAATTGTTTTCTTTATATTTGTTGATGATTGAGCAGGATAATATGGAATAATAATTACCCTGCCTCCAATACTCTCCATATAGTCTCGACATTTTCCAATGTCGGCTTCAGCATGGCTACTACTTTCCATCAAAATATCAGGGCGGATATGCTTTATATTTTCCAGGGGTGAATAGCTAGATTGGGCAACCACCCCATCGACATACTTAATCGAGCTGGCCAGGTCCATTCTTTCTTCAAATGATAATATGGGTTGTGGTTTTTTTTCCATAACCGCTTCATCAGTGAGGATTCCGACAATTAATTTGCCATCCTCACCTGCCATGGCTTTTGAATTTTTCATCATGTGCAGATGACCTTTATGCACGATATCCAGTACGTAGTATGAATAAACAATTTTCATGTCTCACCCTTTATCAAGTTCTTCAATAAGTTTCCAGGAATTTCTATAGTCTTCAAAAGTATCTACATCAATCCATGAGCGCCATATTTCCAGAGCATTGATGCTTTCCTGCTGCTCTATTAATTCTTGAACAAAATCAAGAAATGATGCGCCTCTTAAGGAACTGGAATTATGAAATAATTGCTCAGGATTTTTGAGATAAATATTTTTGTACACATCATCCAAGATTTTAAGGCTGCTCATGGATAATTTTGCCAGGCCAATAAATTCGGATGACAAATCTGACTCTGTCATGCCAATGCCCACAACTTTTGTGGTCTCATCCCCCTCTGCCAGCGTGGTTAACTCCGGCTGCAGGGCATGGCCTTCCTTACTCTCCTGGTAACGCTTTTTCCAACCTCTATCCACGACCAGGGTTGTATCGTCTTTTGATGCTACCAAACGGATCAATATCTCTGATTCAAACAGGATGTCCCCGTACATGACAATTGTTGGAGTGTCCAAATAATCTTTTGCTAAAAGCAGGGAGACCAGGCTGCCGGAATGCTCATACTCATCGTTATCAAAGTAGATCAGGTCTGGATAATCAATCCGCTGTTTTTTGTAACCGCGGACAACGGCGATGTCATGTATACCCACACTTCTCAATATTTGGATTTGACGTTCCAGGATGGTTTTACCCCGGATGTCCAACAAGGTTTTTGGAATTTCCTCAGTAAGTGGAAAGAGACTCTTGTCCTCCCCGGCAGCTAAAATGACTGCCTTAAAAGACTTCCCACTAAGGCCGGGCTGCGTCTCACGAATTTCTTGATCCAGCTTTTTTCTAACCCATTCGGAAAAATTTAATTTTTGGGACTTTAGCCATTGCTCATGGTTGGCTTCAATTTTGATAGTTTTTGCTATTTTGGTCATGGTATTATTCTATACGTATGTACGTACGCACGATAGTAAAATTTATTTTGCCATTGTCAAAAGAAAAAAATAGTAAAAGATTTTTGGCTTTATAGGGCGAAAAATCCAAAACCGTCATCAGGACCTTCACGATATGAAAGGGGGATCAATTTTCCCACCTTTTAAGGCGGGGTAAAAGTGGTATCGAGATGGGCTTTGAGAGCTAGAAGTTGGGAGGTCTGAGGTAAAATGCTACCCTGTCTTCGCGAGTCCGACAGGACGCGGCGATCTCGGTATCCTACCTGTCTAAGAAAGTGGAGTCTGTTTGATTCTCCCAATACCCCAAACCGTCTTCCTGAGGCTCTCGAAGGAGATGGTTTGGCTTACGCAATTGAACAACCCTCTGGTTGACAAATATTGTTTTATCATCACATTTCAGATATCTTATAGAAACCCAAATCAATAAATGGAAAAATTATGAAAACAGGTTCTGTTTATATCTTGTTGTGCTCTGACGAGTCACTTTATACAGGTGTTACAAGTGATTTAGACCAAAGACTCTATCAGCATCATGAAGGTCTTTTCCCAGGCTATACACATTCACGCCGGCCCCTGACCTTGCTGTGGAGTTCAGAAGTTATGGATATTCAGGATGCGATTATTCTTGAAAAGCAGCTAAAAGGCTGGAGTAGGGCCAAGAAGCTGGCCTTTATTCGGGGGGATATACCCACGCTGATCAATTTGTCAGTGGCTTATCGCGATAAAAGGAACTGAAGAATGCCATTTCGTCGCTCTTCGAGAGCCTCAGAGAGACGAGTTTAATGTGGCATCTCAGGGAGACAGATCTTGAGATACTCGACCAGCGCTTCACCCGCCGCTATTGGCGGGACTTAGCTACGGCTTGGCAGGCAGAGAGACGAGTTTAATGTGGCACCTCAGGGAAACAGAGCTTGGTCATGGCCCTCCAAACCGTCTTCCTGAGGCTCTCGAAGGAGATGGTTTGGAAGTGGAACGCTAGAACTGAAAGTTGGGTAAGGCTTTTTAGTATCTCACAATCAAGGGAGGTAGAAGTCGCGCTGTCTTCACCCTTCGAGAGCCACAGGGAGACAGAATTTGGTCAGCGCAAGCCTTGGGGGCAAAGTCGCCCTTCGAGAGCCTCAGGGAGACAGATCTTGACCGTGCTACTTTAAGCTTATGCTATGGATAGGGATGTTCGGCCACCTGTAGCAGCTCAATCTCCTTCGTAGGACATAAGAAATGCCCTGCCCCCGTTTCGGGAGCAGAGCTCATTTATTTGAGTTATAAATTCGTCACTCTTCGAGAGCACTTCGATGAACTTAGTGTGACACCTCAGAGAGACAAATTTGAATCAACGATTTTAATTATGTCCCAGAGAAACTCACCTTATCAAATACCATAGTGGGTGTTCTGAAGGATGAATGGATCCAGGGATCATTGCCAACCTCAATGAGATTCATGAGCAAATCATTGTAATTACCTGAGACGTTCATCTCGGTAATAGACTTGACCCGTTTGCCATTCTCAATCAGCCACCCTGCAACACCAAGTGAGAAATCACCGGTAGTACCGTTGGCATTACCTCCCAGCCAATTCGTAACCAGAATAGCTCGGTCAAGGCTGGCTTCAATCTCAGCTCCTGAGCGCATTCCAGGTTTCACAATCAAGTTTGAAGATCCACCTGCATTAGGTGTCCAGCCCAACTTGTTGCCATAATAGACATCTGTATAGTAATTGTTCAACACACCATTGGTGAAGATGGGCATGGTTTTGGCCGCCAGTCCGTCACCATCATAGTAGCGACTTCCCAGTCCACGAACGATGGCTGGCTCATCGGTGATGGTCAGCAGGTTCGAACCCACTTTTTCACCCTTGCGATCTGCCAGGAATGAATTTTTCTGCTGGATTGACGCTGCACTGAGAGGTCCCATCAAGCGCCAGAATAGTCCTGATGCATTGGAATTCTCCAGTAAAAGCGGCATGGTTTCAGAAGCAATTTTCTCAGCACCAACTCTATCCTGGGTTCTGGCGAGAGCTTCCTTGGCGGTCTGTTCAGCCCCTACCAGATCATTTAAATGACGGGCACGATAATAACGCCAGCCTTCAGGCTTTTTATCACCTGCACCCTGGAGGGAGACAGAGACCCCGTGGGTAAAAGAAGTTGTTTCTTTCTGACCCTCAAATCCATTTGAAGCCAACTGATGGGATTCGCTGTGGCTATCATAGAAACCTGAAGCCACCGAGATGATACGTTCATCCTGGCCTTCCAGATAGGCGCCCAGTGCTTTCGCACGATCCTGACGTTCCTCGGCAGTGATATCAGCGTGACTGGAATCATTTAGATCCAGATCAACCTTGGGCTGTCCTTCATATAATGCAGGATCAGCAAGCCTGCGATATTCATCTTTGGTAAGGTAACCGGTTAAATCCATTGCATTGGTCAGGAATTTTTCAAGTGATTCCTTACGCAGATCATTGGTTGAATGGTTGGAGTAGCGACCCCCGGCAAAAAGTTCAATCCACAGCGATTGCTGAGTTGATTCCTTCAGGGTTTCTACCTTGCCATCACGATAATCAACAGAGACGGATCTGCTGTGGTTGAGACTCAGAGCAGACTGAGAAGCACCCAGTTGCCTGGCTTTTTTCTGCACCCAGTATCCCAGATCTAAATAGACATTCTTTTCCATAATTATCCCCTACCTCCCACTGTGATGGATGAGACCAGCACACTGGGTAAACCCATGGAAACAGGGACACTCTGCCCGTTTTTCCCACAAGTCCAGCCCCCTTCAGCCATTTCCATATCATTGGCCACCATGGTGACTCTTGATAACACCTCTGGTCCATTACCAATAATATTGACATCCTTGATGAGACCAGTAATCTTGCCATTTTCGATCAAAGAGCCTGCCTTCACATAGAAGGTGAAGTCCCCTGGACCGATATTGACCTGACCGTTGGTGAATTGTTCAGCAACAATGCCATACTTTACGTTGGCAATAATTTCTTCAAAAGTATGGGGACCATTTTTCATGTAAGTATTGCGCATGCGGGGCATGGGATAGTGCTTGAATGATTCACGTCTACCGCTGCCTGTGGGATCCACTCCATAATGTTTGGCTGAGATTCGGTCGTGTATATAGCTTCGCAATACACCATCTTCCACCAGGAGGGTTTCCGTCGAGGGATGACCTTCATCATCCACATTGATGGAACCGCGGATGTGGGGATTGGTGCCATTATCAACAATAGTGACAAAATCCTCTGCCACTTTTTTATTGATCATATCAGAGAAAACTGAGATTCCCTGACGGTTAAAATCAGCTTCCATCCCATGTCCGATGGCTTCATGGAGCAAAATTCCCGAGCTACCGGCGGCCAGCACCACGGGCATTTCACCAGCTGGAGGTGACTGTGCTTCAAAAAGCTTCACGGTTCGGGCTACTGCTTCCCGGGGTAGTCGTTTTAATCGTTCCGGTGTAAGAAAACTGATATCATCACGAACCGAAAAGTCGAAGTAATTGTTTTCGCGTTTCCCATCCTCTTCGGCGGTACAGCCCACCGAGATTCTCAACATAGGCTGGTAATCTGACGCGAGACCACCTTCGGAATTCACAACCAGAATATAATTTTCGCTGTCACTGAAACTCACGCTGGCCTTGACCACCCGGGGATCCTGTTTGAATACATCATCATTGATGGCCTGGAGCATGTCAACTTTATCTTTGACACCCACGTCTTCATAACTGGTTTTAGTTTCGTAGTAATTCATCAATTTGGTGGCATTAAAGGTTTGGGGAGCGGCTTTGGCTGAACCTGAGGCAATTCCAGCAGCAGTTCGAGCAGCAGCTTTCATGCTGGCCAATGAAATGTCTTCTGTAAATGAGTAACCCGTTTGATTGCCATTCAAGACCCGAATTCCAACACCCAAAGTGATATTCGTGCTGGCTGAATTTACAATATTATCCTGAAGACGAATAGAATTGCTCAATTCATTCTGAAAAAAGAGATCGCAGTAGTCACCACCATAATGGAGGGCTTCAGCCATCACTTTCCGAATCATATCTTTATCTATTCCAAAGCGCTGGAAATAGAAGCTGTAAGGGTTATCACCTGCTCCGACGCCTGCAAAACCCGAGCGGATGAATCCGGGAAGGGTTGCCAGGGCCAGACCAGTACCGGTGATTTTAACGAAATCTCGTCTACTCATCTGTACCATACCTTATTCCTTTCAAATCTTGATCATTGGATAGGGTGTTAACCTATACATCAGGACTGCTTTCACCAAATTTTTTCTAGCTGGATCTGGCTCCGTCGCCAAATGGTTATCTATGATGACAAATGGTCTGAAAATAAATTAACCGCAGAGGACGCAGTGGGCGCGGAGATGGATGTTGGCCTTTTCGTGTTAAAATAAATTATTTAAAGTAAGATTCTCGAAGGGCGTGGTTGTTACCAAAGGTGGGGGTGTAAAGCTGAGAGTTGAAAAATAAAAATTAAAAGTTAAAAGTTGAGGGGTTTGAGGTAAAATTCTACCTGGTCTTCGCGAGTCCGACAGGACATGGCGATCTCGGTATCCAACCTGCCGAAGAAAGTGGAGTCTGTTTGATACTCCCAATACCCCAAACCGTCATCCTGCCTGCTCAGCCGTAGCTCTATGAGCGTAGACTTGAGGCTCGACTGAATAGGAAGGAACTCTAAGCATGACAATTAGGGAAGATGAAAGGAACTCACGGCTTGCTGAGCCTGTCGAAGTATGGCGTGGGTTGGCCGAAGTATGACAATCACAAAATGGGTTTCACCCTTCGACAGGCTTAGGGTGACGCCAAACTGGTGGTCATAGTAGGTTGGACTACTTAAACTTAATCTCCATGGTCAGCTCGACCTTGGCTCGGGTGTAGTCTCTGCTGCCTTCAATTTTATTGGTATATAGGCGGTAGGTTGGTGCGAAGACCATTGAGCCCCAATCTGATTTGTGCAAGGTGTATGAATAGGACAACCAGAGGAAGGAAAAATTACTCTCGACTGAGTCACTTGCCTTTGGTGTGGTTGTGGCCAGGTCATACCAGGCTACCAGGGTACCAGGTCCTAACTTGCCAACCATCTTCACGCGGGCAATCCAACCGGAATAGGCCGCAACTCCGGTGAGGGAATCACTGACAGACTGGCTGGTAAGTGCAGCGGAGCTTGAAAGTTTAAATCCAGCCACCTTGGGGAGGGCGAATTCAGCGCCATAGGTTATGGGAGCAGGTCTCCCCTCATCGGCTACTGTTAACAATAAATGGGGAGTCATTTTAAATCCAAAAAAGGAAGCAGGATAAGACAGGTAAAGCGTGTATTGATCCCTTGATGTGGATGCAGAAGAGGTGGTCATGGTGATGGTGGTGTCCAACCGGATACTGCCACTATCTTGATCAATAATATAGACAATAGAGGTATCACTCTGGGCCAGGAAATTTTCATCCACTACTTTTTTGCCATCATTATTATCGACCAGAACTTTTAAATCCAGGATATTCCCAGCCAGTTTGTAATTAATATCAAACCCATGAGCGGCATTATTGTTATAGGTGTCCCAAGCCTTATCCAACATGATTTCAGGATAATAATGGATATCCAGCATGGGGTTATGAACTACGGGTATTATTCCACCAGACCAACCAAGTTTTTTCCCATTACGGCCAAAGTAGAGTTCCATAAAATCTACGGATCCCCTGCCAGCATTGGGGTTGCTTAAGGAACTGGGTGTTTCCCCCGTTCCGAATTTTCCTATCCAGTAGGTAGCTCCATTATGACCGAGACGCGTATTGAAAAAATATCCTTTACCGATGTTGGCTTCGATCATCAAGCGAGCACGATAGTAATAATAAAAATCTTCTGATTTTGTGCCATATTCAGCATGGTCCATTACATCAAATCTTGGTCTAAGTCGTGCATCTCCTGAAAGCTTAATTTCGGCATAAGCGCTGGATAAGATTATTATGAAGAGTCCCAACCAGAATTTTTTGTTAAGCATGATATTTTCCACCTTTATAAATAGATCCACTAACATTTGTACTTTGCAAGTCGTTGAATTCTCAATGTAAGCCCAGCATGGTCCACCAATATAGACAGTTTCGCAGCCTTGGAATAAAATTTGTGTATGATTTGATCAATTTTTACTACTCTTGATTTTTACGACCCCTGAAAAGAATTGCATAAACAAACAAGCTCCCAGGGAAGTGATTTGTTGGGGGGATTCGGTTTATTGGGAAGGATTGTAGCAGTTAATTTTTAGACACGAATTACACGAATGGGGCGAATTGCACTAACATTTATTAAGACTACCCGCTCTTACTATTCAAAATCATTCGTGATGATTGGTGTAATTCGTGTTCAGTAGTTATAAAACAGCAAGACACGAATAGCACAAATCACACGAATTGACACTAAAAGATATAGAGGCTACCAGCTTTTACTATTCAACATCATTCGTGATCTTTCGTGAACATTGGTGTAATTCGTGTTCAAGCCCAATAAAACTTTTGGACACAAATTCCACGAATCAGACGAATTAACACTAAAAGATATTTGGGCTACCTGCTCCTACTATTTAAAATCATTCGTGATCTTTCGTGAACATTGGTGTAATTCGTGTTCAAAGGCAATAATACTGCTAGACACGAATAGCACAAATCATACGAATTGACACTAAAAGATATAGAGGCTACCAGCTTTTACTATTCAAAATCATTCGTGATGCTTCGTGAACATTGGTGTAATTCGTGTTCAA
>JADHVL010000029.1 GCA_016784025.1 Fidelibacterota bacterium
CACACTATAAGTACATAATATACAGTATGATAAACAAGTGTAACAATTTGTATGCAAATTCAATGGGGTTGTGCAAAATCGCGATAAGCCAACCAGGTGAATTATCTATATCAAGCAATTATGTAATCAAAATATTACGCTATTTAAGTGATATTGGCAAATTTAATAATCTAGTAATAAGCAATAATATATAAAATAAGGTGCTTAATACGAATAATAGTACGTATTATTAAAAACACACTAAATAAGTCATGTTTCTGATGACCAAATGAGTCCATGAAATAGCGATCTTTATCTGTGATGTGCAGGTCTCACGTCCATATATCCGTCTGGTGGCGATCCTTACCCTGGTATGGACTCTGTATGCCTCTATGTAATCGAAGACGGTCTGAAGCGCGTAAGGTCCTTGATATAGATATGTCATCGATAGGATTGAAAACTCAGGGCACTATTCTGTGTTTCTAGGAAAAGATCACGGTATTCGGGCAGCTGAATTGACCAATCGGATAAATAGCATATGCGCTCATATTTAAAAATCAGAATACATATAAAGCTGAGGATGAACACTCATGCATATCACAATGGTGGCAACCAGGTAGGATGCAGGTATGGAATCTCGCTCTCATATTTGTGTCGTGGTTTAAAATGAGAATGGTCTCAACAGAGAGGAGGAATAGAGAATTGATGATACGAAAATCTATTCCAGCAAAGCCAGAGTAGAGGAGCTAACCAAATTGTATGAGGGGGTGAAGTTAATTTCTGAGTGTTATGGTCCAGGCGACAGCTAGCGTATCTTCATCTGAGATTAAATTCATACTGACAACTAAGATTTTGCCAATATTTCCTACTCTCTCTGTAAAAAGAAGATCTGAGATCTCAGCGTCCACAGGGTTATGAGAAATGGAATCATTTGTTACCCAGAGTAATGTATTGTCAGTAAGATCGAGATGGTAAATGGAAGAATCAGCATCGACTGCTCTAAGAATGGTTCCTGTGGTACTGGTCGTATTGGATGCCTCATCTGCAGCATCAGCATAAATTCGCATGGAATCACTTACTGTGGAGGTGAGTTTTGTGCGGATATAGCGATCAACAATGACCTGATCGTAGCCTAATCCCACACGAGTGTTGGTATCAGACAATTGTTGTCGACTCATGACGATAACAGATCCAAATCCAATCACTAAAATTGCACTGGCAACCATAGCGGATGTCAGTTCAACAAGAGAAAAGCCTCGATTATTGCGAAAGGACATGAGTCATCAATAAGTCCAGCCACGTTCCTCAGAGAAACTGCAGCTAAGACTATCGGTGATGTTGTCGGTTCTAAACCAGGCAAATTTAATTGTTACATCGTAGTAATCAGGTTGGGAGGTGTCTGCGGGCCAATATCCATCGGAACTATCATCGACTGAAGTGACGATAGTAGTACGGTATCCCTGCATACCGTTAAGTACCAGGGATACCGAAGTCTCAGGTAGACTATCTTGTAGTGAATCGTAACCAAGGTCGATGGCCTTTTCCATACGGGAGGCCATATCAGCCCATGCAAGTTGAGCTCTGATCCCCTTTTCAACTTCCCAGCGACTCAATGTAAAGTACTGCATAGTACCTAGGACAATGATTGCCAGAAGCGTGGCTGAGACCATAACCTCAACGAGGGTATAACCTTGATTATTCATCAGTTTCAAAAAGCTAGTTTACCAAAAATAAACTAGTCGTACTATTCAATACCACCAGCTAAAGTGCCGGACTGATCAAGTGTACGGTCAGATTCCAGGATTGATCCAGCTGCACAAGTTACTGTGAAGGAATCACCGGAAGCATAACCATAATAGGTATATGAAGCATCGGCGAAGTATTTACCAGCGAGCTCGCCAGTATTGATGTCGTTCCAGGCAGCACCAACAATTGTTGTACCAGAAGCTGCAACAGGATATGCTCCATTTTCGCCATAGTACACACGGAGTTGGGTTCTGATACTACCAAGAGCTGCATCAGCTTCACTCATTTTAGCTTTCATTACATTGTTGCTATAGATTGGCACTGCAACAGCTGCCAACACACCGATGATCACAATCACGATCATCAGTTCGACTAGTGAAAAACCACTATTTCTTTTCATTTTTAATATCCTCCTCTAAGGACTTTTTTTTTACGTTTGTTAAGCAGATCGCATTTGTATGTTTCTGATAAATACAATCGCTTTTATGGACTTATATAGCTTCAAAGGTTATGCCAACACGAAGCTGATGCCATAAGTGCACAATAAACAGTTACATAAACAATGTAACATAAATATGCTTTCCGATAATATGTAACATTTACAAAGAGCGATTCCGCTATGATGTCTTAAAATTAGAACAGTAGCACTCCTATTCCAAGAGGTATTCCCTATATTTTAATGGGGAAAAACCTTACGATGCAAAATAATAATGCTTCTAAAATCATAATATACAATGAATTATACATGCTGTAATATTATACTAACAACCCATTCATGTCATGGTCCTTCGCCTTTGTGACCTGTTAAATTGCTAGCCACTTCAGACAGAATGTAGTATTATTATGACGATTTATCCCATTGAAAAAAGTATCCAAAAAACTATATCAACCTTTACCCACAGCCATTCCTACAAACTGCGTGCAAGATAGAAGATCAAAAAAAATCATAAAAAGACAAGTATTTTATAATAGTAGTTTTTATTATAAAATGCTCATCCCAACTCCATGAAAAGAGCGAGGTGACGCTGTACTAAAAGCAATTAAATCTGAGGTTTGAAAGAGGGTGGATCAGGTAGTTTTAATGTATTGCGGAACTCATCTGGAAAATGGGCAGATAGAGAGTGACGATAATGATACTGATAACTACACCAAGACCACCCATAATGATTGGTTCAATGGTTTTGGATAACTTATCTACTGCTGTGTTGAAATCAGCTTCATGAAATTCAGAGATCTTTTCCAGCATAATGGCGAGAGCACCAGATTTCTCTCCAACAGTTATCATGGAGCTTACCATGATGGGGAAGACATCCGTGTATTTTGCTAATTGTCCACCCATACTTCGACCATGAGTGACCTGCAAGGCGACATGCTCAGTAATCTCTTTGATGTATTCGTTATCAGAGGTGTTTCCGGCAATTTTTAAGGCATTCACAATGGAAACTTCGGCTCTGATCAATACTGATAGTGTCTTAGCGAATCTGGAAACCATTGATTTATGGATAATGTGGCCTGCCACTGGTAATTTGAAGACATGTTTGTCAATGAAGTATTTTCCCTTTGGTGATGCTGCGAAAGCCTTAAAGCCTATCCAGAGTCCACCAATCAAAATGGCTTCTACGATGAGATTATTCCGGAGGAAATCACTGAGATTTATCATAATCTGAGTAGAGAAGGGCAATTCAGCACCAAAACTCGCAAAAATATCTGCGAATTTGGGCATGAGTCCAAACATTACTCCCATGAGAACAACGGCAAAAAACATTCCGATAAATTTTGGATAACTGGTGGCGGAGCTAAGACGTTTACGCACATCATCTTCTTTTTCTATATACACCGCAATCTGGGTCAGGATCTTATCCAGGCCTCCACCCATTTCTGCTGCGGTGACCAATGAGACAACAAAGGGTGGAAATATGTGTTTATGCTCAGCCAGTGCATCTGAAAAAGGATGACCCGACTTCACAAAGACCAGAATCTCACCGATAGCTTTTTGGAAGTGTTTATCCTCAAACTGTAATTGAATAATTGAGATGGCATCCACCAATTGTATTCCTGCATCGAGCAAAGTTGAAAGTTCACGAAAAAATACAACCTGTAATGCTGGATCAATTTTTGGAGGGCTGAGATTTATTTCACTGAGCTTCCATTCACGCTTTTTCTTACGGACAGGTTCTACGCTTACGGGTTTAAGACCCATACGGCGCAATTCAGCGCTTACCTCTTCACGTGTGAAGCCACCCAGCGTCCCCTCTGTACGCTTGCCCTTTGTATCGACAGCGATATATCTAAAATTACCCATTAGGCGACCCTGATAACTTCCTCTAAGGTAGTCATGCCTTTTTGTGCTCTGATCAAACCTTCTTCAAACAGTGTCCCAGTACCGGCTTCTTTTGCAGCCTCTCTGATTTCCATCTCAGATGCATCATTGATGATAAGTTCTTTGATAGTTGGATTCATAAATAATATTTCATGAATTCCCATGCGACCCCAAAAACCTGATCCGGAACATTGTTTGCATCCCTTACCCTTGTAAAAGGTGGATTTGGTTAAGTCGATACCTTGCCGCTCCATGAACATCCTAATATCTTCACTTGGTTCTATAGGCTCCCGACAACTTGTACACACTCTTCTTACCAATCGCTGTGCCACAATCACTGACACTGATGATACGATCAAGTACTTATCAATCCCCATATTAAGCAAACGAATGATGGTTGCAACGGCATTATTTGTGTGGAGGGTACTTAATACCATGTGACCTGTAAGCGCAGCCTTAATAGCAATTTCAGCAGTTTCAAGATCTCGAATTTCACCAACCATGACAATATCTGGATCCTGTCGTAAAATCGATCTCAAGGCCGAGGCAAAGGTCAATCCCACGTTGGGACGAGCCTGCACCTGGTTAATACCTTCCAATCTGTACTCTACTGGGTCTTCTACAGTAATGATATTTAACTGGGGACTATTTACATAATTAAGTACAGAATACAGGGTTGTCGTTTTTCCAGATCCAGTAGGTCCGGTTACCAGGATCATACCGTTAGCAGCGTTGGCTTTTTCTTTCAGGAGCATGAGTTTATTATCATCAAATCCTAAATCATCAAGATTCAAGGATGTTGATCCTTGATCCAGGATACGCATAACGATCTTTTCACCGTATATACCGGGAATGGTGGAACAGCGGACATCAACACTACGTCCCATAATCTTAAACTTGACTCGACCATCCTGTGGGATGCGCCGTTCCGCAATATCAAGATCAGCCAGAATTTTGATTCTGGCAATTACACCAGATTGCAGGCGTCTATTCGCTGGAGGGAATTCACGCAACATTCCATCAATTCTCAGGCGAATTCGAAGATTGTTTTCCTGGGGCTCGATGTGAATATCACTGGCACGTTCCTGAATCGACTGAACCAATAGCGAGTTAACAAATACTACAGCAGGGGCATCAGTTGCCTGTGTCCGAAGAATATCTATACTATCTTCATCGACTTCTTCTTCCTCTTCCATGTCATCTTCGACCTCAACCAGATCCTGAAGCGTGTCCTCAAAAGTATTTTTATCTGAGAAGATGGATCCAATAGCGAACTCAATCTCATCAGAGTCCGCCCAAACGGTAGCAATATCCTGCTTCACCTTTGCGCGGATGATCTGGACAGCCACCATGTCGAGTGGATCTGCCATAGCGATCACAACGGTACCATCATCCTTGACATCAATGGGAACAATTTGATGAAATTGACAAACTTCTTCTGAGATTTTGAGGGCCATACCAGTCGCAAAAGAGGCTATACCTTTTAAGCTGGTCATTTTCAGACCAAAGGTACCATAGATTTCTGAAATTCCTTCAGCCTGTATTGCGCCCAGGCTTGGGGAGGTTTCTTCTTTAACTAGTTCCATCTACTTTCTCAGTTGCTACGCTTGCAATTTATTAATCATAAGCTATGTAATGTAAACAACATTGAGCGAATGTAAAAAGGGGAATATGTTGCTATTGTGTTACCTGCACTAGAAAAATCAATATAAGTATCAGTTCTGAATACCCAGTTTTTTTAACTTCAAGTGCAGATGTTGACGACTTAAACCTGCAGATTGGGCGGCCTTACTGATATTTAACTCGGCTTGCTGTAGAAGCGCCTGAAAATATATCCTTTCAAACTCCTCCTTAGCATCAGCATAATTATCAACCATATTATTCTGGTTGAGAACCATGGAGCTACCGCCGCTTAATAGATGTGCGGGCAAATCCGAAACTGAGATGGAATCACCTTTACACATTATCATAGCATTTTCTAACACATTCACCAATTCACGGATATTACCTGGCCAATCGTGGGTATTGAATACTTGAAATGCTTTGGGAGCAATTCGAGTGACATTTTTACCCATAGCACCAGACAGGCGTTTTAAGTGATACTCAATGATCACGGGTAGGTCTTCTCTTCGATCTCGCAATGGGGGTATTTCTATATGAAAGACATTCAGACGAAAATATAAATCTTCGCGAAAGCGCCCCATCTTAACTAACTCTGCAATATTTTGATTGGTTGCTGCCACCACACGAAGGTTGAGGGGGATTTCAACACTCCCACCTACACGGCGAATGGTGCTGGATTCAAGAACCCTCAGCAACTGTATTTGAAATTCTGGTGTGGTTTCAGTGATCTCATCCAGGAAAATGGTTCCATTGTGAGACTCTTCAAAAACTCCTTTTTTGCGCTCATTCGCTCCCGTGAAAGATCCTTTCTCATGACCAAATAGAGTACTCTCTAAAAGGGTCCCTGGAATACTTCCACAGTTAATCGGGATAAAGGATCCCCGAACATTTCGACTCTGCTGATGAACCAGACGTGCGGCAACTTCCTTACCTGTACCTGATTCACCTGTGAGTAGAACCGTTGTATTGTAATCAGCCACGGTACTGATCTTTTCAAGAATTTTCTGCATGACTGCAGAATGCGCTTCTATTTCCAGAAAATCAGTATGGCGCTTCAGCTCTTTCTTTAAAGCAATATTTTCACTGCGGATCCGCTTTTCAGAGAGTCCACGAGAAATACGAATCTGTAATTGGTTTAAGTCAATAATCGGTTTAGCAAGGTAATCATAGGCGCCATGCTGAATGCACTTGACCACGATGTCTGTATCCTGTATGGCACTTACCATAATGACAATAAGCTGTGGGTTCGTCTGTTTGAATTGCTCCAATAACTTCAGACCACTGATTCGTGGCATGTTGATATCAAGGACAGCTACATCAAAATCTTCTTTCTCGAAAAGTTCTATAGCCTCTTCAGGCTCAGTGGCTGTGGATATATCATATCCAAGATCACTTAAGAAATTCTCAAAAAGATGGGTGATGTCTGGCTCATCATCTACGATGAGTACTTTGGCGTGATTTTTTTGCTTAGTGTTCATACTCGCTTCTTACCATGTGCAGATTTTTAAGTCACTTTTTATAAATATCCCATCATTTGTTGAGGGAGGGATTTAATATAGGCATAAAATCTAGATTATGTAGCATAAATGCGACAATTGTAATATTTTATTTCCAGGGTTAGATTTGTCACATTTAGGATGTCAAATCAATGGAGCGGGTGTATAAGTCGTTAATAAATATTAAGATGAGTCTTGTGATAAAAGTGGGTTTGCCGTCAAACAAGTCTCCCACCAACCCAATCCATTTGGGTCCATAAGATGCTTCAAAGTGGTTTGACTGAGTACATGGTCCAGGACAGATTGGATAGCGCACCAGAAAGATCTGACAGTACAGTGGTCGAAATGAGCACAAACATTTCCAGTTCCAGCATAGTGATCACAGAAGCCCTCACCAAATAATTTGCCACCTAACACCTCAAAAACTTCACTGAGTAAAATATCTTCCGGTGCCTTCGCTAAAGTATAGCCACCATCTTTTCCGCGGCTGCTATCCACAAATCCATTCATGCGTAGAATGCGAACCAGTTTAGCTGTATTGCTGGGAGTAATTCTTTCTGCCTTGCTTATGGTAGATATACTGCTGCCACCCATCTCAGTCTTACGACCAATATGGAGCAAACAACGGATACCATATTCTTCTTGAGCGCTAAGTTTCATTTTAGAGTAAACCGAGTTGGAGTAAACCAGCCTCACTAATCATGTCTTTGTGCCATTGAGGTTCCCAGACAACCTCTACATCAGCAAATTCCAATTCTTGAACTTCCTGAAGGATTTGCTGCTTCACCGATACCGGTAATGAACCAGCTACTGGGCAGTTTGGTGCAGTCAATGTCATCTTCACATAGGCTTCCAGTTCTTCAGTGACCTTTACATCGTAAATCAAACCCAGGTCATAGATGTTGACTGGTATCTCAGGGTCATAGATAGTCTTGATCGTGGAGACGATCTTGTCCTCAATTTCCTTGAGATCAATTTCTGGCATATTATCATTCATATATTGAATCCAATTATTTATCTATTCAGTTGCCGCAGGTTCATCGACACTATCAAGAGCATTTATGAGGGTATGCCAGGAAAGACTGGCACACTTTACTCTGGCAGGAAACTCTTGTACACCAGCAAAAACAGCTAACTTTCCCAGCCCTTCCAGTGCTTCTTCATCCAGCTCTTTTCCTGTAACCAGATCATGGAAATCTTCAAAATAGTGTCGTGTTTCCACTATGGATTTGCCCTTGAGAAACTGTGTCATGAGACTGGCCGATGAAGTGGATATTGCACAACCACTACCGACAAAGGAAATGTCTTTAATTATACCTTCAACCACATCAAGGAAGAGTTCCAGCTTGTCACCGCAGAGTGGATTATGCCCATTTGCATGATGAGAATGCAGCTCTAGTTTTTTGAAATTGCGTGGGTTTTTATTGTGGTCCAGGATCACTTCCTGATACAACTCTCTCAATTCTGACATTAGCCCATGAGCTCCTTAACCTTGGCGATGGCTCTCGTAATTTCATCAATCTCATTAATTGTATTATAAAAGGAGAGTGATACTCTGGTTGTGGCAGAAATGTTATAATAATCCATGACAGGTTGGGTACAGTGATGACCGGTTCTTACAGCGACACCTTCCATATCCATAATGGTTCCCACATCGTGGGGATGAATACCTTCCAGAACAAATGAGATGATGCACCCCTTATTGGGTGCTGTTCCGATAATTTGCAGTCCCTCAATCTCAGAGAATCGTTTGGAAGCATATGCTAATAATTCCTGCTCATACTTATCAATTGCTTCAATACCCAGCTCGGATACATAGTCGAGGGCTGCTGCCATTCCAATGGTACCTTCGATATTGGGTGTGCCTGCTTCAAACTTATAGGGAATATCATTGAATTCGGTTTTCTCGAAACTGACATTCAGGATCATGTCTCCACCACCTTGATATGGTTTCATGTTGAGCAAATGATTTTCCTTGGCATAGAGAGCCCCAATACCTGTGGGTCCATAAATTTTGTGACCTGAAAACACAAAGAAATCACAGTCTAGCTTTTGAACATCGATGGGCATGTGTGCAATTGATTGAGCCCCATCTATCAATACGGGAATACCCAAGCCATGCGCTTGCCCAATGATGAGAGATACATCGTTAATAGTGCCCAATGAATTGGACATGTGGGTTACAGCAACCAGTTTAACTTTTGGACTTAGTAAATCAGGCAACGCACTCAAATCCAACTCCCCATTTTCTAGGAGGGGAATGATCTTCAATAGCGCACCAGTTCGTTCAGCAGTCAATTGCCAGGGAATGATATTTGAGTGATGCTCCATTTCAGAAATCAATATTTCGTCACCAGGCTCCAACAGTGGTTCCAGATAGCTGCTCGCCACCAGGTTGACCCCTTCAGTTGTCCCACGGACAAAAACGATCTCTTCGACCTTACTTGCATTGATAAAGTTTTTTACAGTTTCGCGAGCACCTTCATATAGTGCAGTGGACTTTTGACTGAGGTGATGAACGCCCCTATGGATATTTGCATAATGATTCGAGTATAGATCTGTAATAGAATCTATGACCTGCTGAGGTTTTTGAGTAGAGGCTGCATTATCAACGTATACAAGCGGTTTACCATAGACTGCGGTACCAAGTATGGGAAAATCAGAGCGAACTTTATTGATGTCAAACACTGGGAATTACTATCTCGTCTAATGAGGCTGAAATTTTGTCCTGAACATAGGTTTGCAGCGAATCGATATCAATTTCCTGTGTGACCTCTGCGGCAAAAGCGCGTGTAAGCATGAGGGTAGCATCTTTTTTATCAATTCCCCTGGACTGGAGATAGAATAAAGCATCCGAGTCCAATTCACCCACCGTCGCACCATGGGCACATTTCACATCATCTGCAAAGATTTCCAGTTGGGGTTTTGTGTCAACCCGAGCATCTCTTGAGAGCAGCAAGTTTTTGTTGGATTGCTGTGCATCTGTTTTTTGAGCATGTTCTTGCACCAGAACCAATCCATTAAAGACACCACGGGAATGTCCATTTAGAATACCGCGGAAATGCTGATCACTACTGCAATGAGGATGGGCATGGTCAAGATAAGTCCTGACATCGAGGTGTTGATTCTCATCACCCAGATAAACTCCCCTGAGTATAGCTTCTGCCCCTGGTCCAGTAAAACTAACCTCCAGATTGGATCGGGTAAGATTTGAGCCCAGAAGATACTGGTGTGACCTAAAGGTCCCTGAACCAGCAACTCTTACTGATGTGTTGCAGATATGATTTGTCCTGGCATTCTCGATGCCAATTTTGTAATAATCAAGGCCAGCACCATCTTCCAATTGAACATAGCTTGCTGGTACCGTGATAACAGCAGCCTCACCCAATGAAGCGTATTGTTCCACAACCTTTAAATGACTATTGCTGGATACTCTGATGACGTTGACGGGGCTGGTAAATGCCGTGACGCCATGAGCTGTACTTATATATATTACATGTATAGGTGTCTGGCCTTCAATATTCTTATTTACTTCTATGAATAATCCATTTTGAGATAAACCCAAAGCAATATGCTGGAAAATATTGTCATCAGTTAAGGTAGAGTTGAGTATGGTATCTTCTGCCAGCTTGAGGGCAGTACCTTCCAGCTGTCCAAGAGGGGAGATGTTCAATCCTGAATCTTCAAGAGCAGTAGGACTATCAGAATACTTTTGGGAATATTCACCATTTAAAAAGACAATAGTGTGAGCCGAGGGCATTGCCTGCTTCAAACTTTCGATGTATTCATGGTCCAAAACTACTGTCGTATCTCTGCCCGGGCTTGAGTCGAGTAAATCACCCAGGGGTGTGTACCTCCACTCCTCATCTTTACGGGTAGGGAAGACACCTCCAGCCAGTTTAGAAAGGGAGGGAGACCTCACTGCCTCAGAGACGGCAAATGAAGAATCGCTGTCAAGTTGCAGGTTGACCCATTCCGAAAAATTATTTGTTGTGTGTGCCACTATTGGTATCCTGTCTAATCCTTTGATTCAGCTTCTTCAATCAACCAGTCATAACCCCGTTCCTCAAGCTCAAGGGCCAGGTCTTTGGTACCAGATTTGATAATCTGACCATCGGATAGTACATGAACGAAATCAGGGATGATATAATCCAGGAGCCGTTGATAGTGGGTGATGACCACGAAAGAATTGTCAGCAGAACGCAATTTATTGACACCCCCGGCAACAATACGCAAGGCATCGATATCCAGGCCTGAGTCAGTTTCATCCAAAATAGCAAGCGTCGGATTCAGTACTGCCATTTGCAGAATTTCATTCCGTTTCTTCTCTCCCCCTGAAAAACCCTGGTTCACAGGTCGCTTGAGGAGCTCCTCTTTCATTTCCACCAGCTTCATCTGTTTTTTTATGAGGCTCAAGAAATCAATGGCATCCAACTCTTCCTCACCACGGTGTTTCCGGATTTCATTTAATGCTTTTTTCAAAAAAGAAGTATTATTCACACCAGGAATCTCAATGGGATACTGGAATGCTAAAAACATCCCCTCGCGGGCACGGATTTCAGGCGCCATTTCCAATAAGTTCAACCCTTTGTAATGAGCGGATCCTGCATCAACGCTATATCCTTCTCGTCCAGACAGAACATGAGCCAGTGTGCTTTTTCCTGAACCATTGGGTCCCATGATGGCATGGATTTCACCAGGTTTAACCTCAAGGTTTAGCCCTTTTAGAATGGGCTTTTCCTCAACAGATACTTGTAAGTTTTTGATGGATAACATCTACTAAAATTCTCCTAAAACGTTCTAACCAACTGAGCCTTCAAGGCTCACAGACATCAAAGCCTGGGCTTCTACAGCAAATTCCATGGGGAGTTGCTGAAAGACTTCTCTGGCGTAACCGGAGACAATCATTCCCACAGCATCCTCAGTGGAAATTCCCCGCTGATTTAAATAAAATATTTGATCTTCAGATACCTTTGAGGTGGTAGCCTCATGTTCAACCTGGGCGGTTGGATTTTCAATTTCCAGATAAGGATAGGTGTGTGCGCCGCATTGATCACCGATAAGCAGTGAATCACACTGGGAATAGTTACGGGCATTTTCAGCCTTGCTATTCACCTTTACCAAACCTCTATAGGCATTATTACTTTTTCCAGCAGAAATACCTTTCGATATAATGAGACTACGGGTGTTCTTACCCAGATGGATCATCTTGGTACCTGTGTCAGCCTGCTGGTAATTGTTGGTCAACGCTACTGAATAGAATTCACCCACTGAATTATCACCCTTTAAAATGCAACTGGGGTACTTCCAGGTAATTGCCGAGCCTGTTTCAACCTGGGTCCATGATATCTTGGAGTTCTTACCACCGCATAGTCCACGTTTGGTCACAAAATTAAAGATGCCGCCAACACCTTCTTTATTCCCGGCATACCAATTTTGAACCGTAGAATATTTAATCTCTGCATCATCCAGGGCAATCAGCTCGACAACTGCAGCATGGAGCTGATTCTCATCACGCATGGGTGCTGTACAGCCCTCGAGATAGCTGACATAGCTTCCCTTATCTGCTACGATGAGGGTGCGCTCAAATTGACCCGTTTTGGATGCATTAATTCTGAAATAGCTGGAAAGTTCCATGGGACAACGTACACCCGGCGGGATGTAGACAAAACTTCCATCGCTAAAGACTGCCGAGTTCAAAGTAGCATAAAAATTATCAGTATATGGAACCACAGTGCCGAGGTATTTTTTGACCAATTCGGGGTGTTCCTGAATGGCTTCACTTATGGGACAGAAAATGATACCCAGCTCACCCAGTTTGCCTTTGAAGGTGGTGGCTACGGAGACACTGTCAATAACTGCATCCACAGCAACACCGGCCAACAGTTCCCGTTCTTCAAGAGGAACACCTAACTTATCAAAAGTTGCAAGCAGCTCAGGATCAACCTCATCCAGACTTTTTGGGGCCTCTTTTTTCGGGGCGGCATAATAGTAAAGATCCTCATAATCCACTTCCGAGTATTCCAGTTTTGGCCACTTCGGTTCTTTTTGTTTACGCCAGTAACGATAGGCTTTCAGCCGCCATTCTGTCATAAACTCAGGCTCTTTCTTTTTGGCCGAGATCATCCTGACAATATTTTCATCAAGACCCTTAGGAAACTCTTCCATTTCAATATCGGTGACGAAACCATATTTGTAGTCTTGATCTGTTATATTTTGTATAGTTTGTTGTTCATCACTCATGGCGATATTTTCATCATTTTTTGGGGCTATTTTGTTGGTCTCATTATTCATTTCGTACCAAGTAAAGCATATTGTACAAAAAAGTCAAGATTAAACGAATTCATTGCTAGATATGCTCAATTATTTTGTGATCTGATCCTGGTATGGGCAATACTGGCTGAGCTGGAGTCCTATGAGAATAAATTGAATATGTTTCCAATTGTAACCCCAACGATTATGTTTAATGCTCTATTGGGAGCGCTAAATTCGATATGATTAAGAAATCTTTTAAAGGCAAGAGTCCAAAAATACACCCCAGAGCCTGGGTCGCTGAGAATGCAGTCATAATAGGTGACGTTGAAATTGGAGCCGGAACCAGTATCTGGTATAATGTGGTTATCCGTGGTGATTTGAATAAAATTAGAATCGGTGAAAATGTCAATGTTCAGGATGGTGCTATCCTGCATGTGGAATCCGAAGGTGGACCCTGTCTCATTGGAGACCGAGTCACTATTGGCCATCAGTCTATTGTCCATGGCTGCATTGTGAAAGATGATGCTCTGATTGGTATGGGAGCAACCATTTTAAGCTGGGCAAAAATTGATGAAGCCGCCCTGGTTGCAGCCGGAGCTCTTGTCAAGGAATACCAGCACATCCCCACGAGGACACTCTGGGCTGGAATACCCGCCAAGCAGAGAGCAACAATTGATGAGGATATGTTTCAGCGCATGCAATCGGGTTGGAAGCACTATGTCGAATTAGCAGAGAGTTACAGGAGCGAAGATGATACCCTATCAGATCATTGAAAAAAAATCACAGGGTCTGCCTCTCACTGATAGTGAAATCGAAGAATTCATTATGGCGTATACCAATGGGACTATTCCAGACTATCAAATGTCTGCTCTTCTCATGGCCATCTTCATTAAGGGAATGACTACAGAAGAAACCCTGTCTCTCACAAAAGTTATGTTGGAGTCAGGTGAAAGAATGGATTTTAACTCCGCTCCTGGTTTTGTAGCAGACAAGCACAGCACTGGTGGTGTGGGTGATAAGGTTTCAATACTGCTGGCACCAATCCTAGCTGTATTAGGAATACATATACCTATGATATCAGGGCGAGGACTTGGACACAGTGGTGGAACACTGGATAAATTGGAATCCATTCCCGGGTTCAATGTGAATCTCGAACTGGATGATTGGCAGCAAATGGTCATTAAGGAGCATGTTGGTCTCATTGGACAAACTGGAAATATTTGTCCTGCTGACAAGAAAATTTATGCCCTACGAGATGTTACAGCTACCGTGAGATCTATCCCACTTATTTCTGCAAGCATCATGAGCAAAAAAATTGCCGAAGGTATTCAAGGGCTGGTCTTGGATGTGAAAACGGGCAATGGTGCCTTTATGCAGACAGCAGAAGATTCCCGTGCCTTAGCCAACAGCCTGGTCTCTATCGGGAAAGGCTATGGAATCAAGACCACAGCCCTAATTACCGATATGAACCAACCCCTTGGTTCAGCCATTGGAAATTGGTTTGAGATGGAGGAGTCTGTTAGAGGATTACAGGGAAATGGTCCTGCCGATCTCATGGATGTCACCTATGCTCTGGGTGCAGAGATTCTGAAAATGTCAAATCCAGATCTATCTCAAGAGGCTGCTATTGATTTGCAGGCCAAAACAGTGGCTGATGGCTCAGCTTTTGAGAAGCTTAAAAGAATCACAGAATTACAGGGTGGTGATCCAGGTGTTCTGGATAATTTAAGCAGTTACCCCAAGGCAAAATATTCTGGAGCCATCCAAACTCCTGAATCAGGTTACCTGGCACAGGTAGATACAATGGCGCTTGGCTTTGCAGGCATACAACTTGGAGCAGGTCGACGCAAAATTACAGATGCAATTGATTATTCCAGCGGCATGTATATCCATTCCAGAATTGGAGATAGTGTCAATAGCGGTGATGACATTCTCACAGTTTATTCCAATGATGAAAAATCCCTTAATGAGGTGCTGGCACGAGGTGGGGAATTCTTTTCCATAGAGCAATCTTCCCCTGAAATTCCACCACTCATACTAGAAAGAATCGAGTAAACCAAACTCCAAAACCAAGAGTCAATCAAAGTCCAAATTAGTTCACTTTTCTGGTTTGAAGAGGAGCTTTCAGCAACTATATGATCCCTTGATGTCAGAAGTGATTATAAATAGGACAATTATCCATATATGCTAAGTACCAATAATGTTAGTTTGACCTTTGGTGGTCAGAAGCTGTTTGAAGATGTAAATATAAAGTTCACGCCAGGAAACTGTTATGGACTCATCGGAGCAAATGGTTCCGGAAAATCCACCTTTCTCAAACTGCTTGCCGGAGATATCGAGATGCAAAAGGGCAGCATTAGCATAGGTCCTGGGGAACGTATGTCCGTGTTGAAGCAGGATCAATTTGCCTATGATGAATTCACAGTTTTAGAGACTGTCCTTAAGGGGAATGAAATTCTCTTTAACATCATGCAGGAAAAAGATGCGATCTATATGAAACCTGATTTCTCAGATGCAGATGGGATGAAAGCTGCTGAGCTTGAAGCCGAATTTGGTGAAATGGGTGGCTGGGAGGCTGAGTCAGAAGCTATGGTACTTCTGGCAGGTCTGGGACTCGATGTGTCCTATGCCGATCGTGGCATGAAAGATCTCAGGGGTTCTGAAAAAATTAAGATATTGCTGGCTCAGGCCATTTTTGGGAATCCCGACATCCTGCTCCTGGATGAACCGACAAATCACCTTGATATCAAAGCCAAGGATTGGTTGGAGCAGTTTTTACTGGGTTTCACCAATACTGTGGTGGTGGTTTCCCATGATAGACACTTTCTGAATAAGGTCTGTACCATGACGGCTGATATTGATTTCGGGAAGATCACCACTTTTGCAGGTAACTATGATTTTTGGAGACAATCCAGCGAACTGGCGCAGAATCTTAGGAACAATCAGAACAAGAAAGCTGAAGATAAAGCCAAAGAGTTAAAAGCGTTTATCTCTCGTTTTTCAGCCAATGCCAGTAAATCAAAGCAGGCTACCTCCAGGCAGAAACAATTGGAAAAATTGGAATTGGGTGATATGCCGGTATCAACCAGAAAATATCCCTACATCCACTTTGAACCAGCACGTGAAGCTGGCAAAGATATTCTCACTGTTGAAGGTCTCACCAAGACCATTGAAGGCAAAAAGATACTCGATAACATTACCTTTCATGTTGCACGTGGTGAGAAGGTCATTTTTCTTGCTGAAAACGAAATGGCAACTACCACCCTTTTTAAAATACTCGCTGGTGAAATGGAACCAGATGCAGGTTTTGCCAGGTGGGGCGTTACAACGACACAGTCATACTTCCCCAAGGACAACACGGAATATTTTGAACCGGGAAAATACAATTTGATCGATTGGCTTCGCATGTATTCTGAAGATCAACACGAACCCTATATCCGTGGACTGCTTGGCCAGATGCTTTTCTCAGGTGAAGACGCCTTCAAGAAAACAAATGTTCTTTCAGGAGGGGAGAGGGTCAGATGTATGTTCGCCAAGATGATGGTCACCCACTCAAATGTGCTCATGTTCGATGGCCCTACCAATCACCTCGATCTGGAAAGTATTACTGCCATCAATGAAGGGCTGATCCGTTATAAAGGGAATATCCTGTTTACCTCGCATGATCATGAGTTTAATCAGACCGTGTCTGATCGCATCATTGATCTCGATGCCAAGCCTGTGGAGGTCAATACTTCAAGTTATGATGAATATCTCGGGCTTCATTAAACCTGAATAGAATTCATTTGCCCTCATCTAAGGATTAAAGGACACCGAATTCCTTGGGTCCCAGTACATAGAGTCTGGGGAGATCATCGACATGTTTGTGGCTGGCCACTATCTCGCCGGAAAAGATCATGTGATCACCGGTTATCAGGGTATCCTTTAAAACACATTCATAGTTAACAGTGGCTTCAGACAACAAAAGTCCATCAATCTTAGTTGCAGGTTGTGTCGGCGTTCCCAGCTGCTTCAATTTGTCCATATCTCTGCCAGATTCTGAACCAAAGAGTTTTACTTCAGCAGCCATTCCCGCTGATGGGAAGCTGATGACAAATTCACTCTGTTTACGCATGAGTTCATAAGTGTAGCGTTCAAATCCAATAGAAATGGCTATCATGCGTGGTTCAATTGAGGTGAGCATGACCCATGAAGCCGACATGGGATTGTATCTACCGTCCTCATCTTTCACAATGATAATGCCCACAGTTTCAGGATATTGAAGCATTCGGCTGTCTCTATAGTCAGTTAGTTTTTGCATGGTAACAGTTTAGGTTTTGACGCTGCTGTTGTCATGGAGAAAAATTCAAAACATCTGCCGGATTTTCAACGAATAGAGCCCACCGAAATCGACTTTATCCTATGGCAGATTGTTCCCATGGTAAATAAATGTAATAAATAATATCATGTATAGTTAATAGCTACAAACTCACTATTTTTGCCTTTAGCAAAGAAAATGTTAGTCTTAGGTTCAATCCGATACTAAATTTTTGTGTATTAGCAATCATTATCATAGACAATGATTTTTAGCATATAGAAAAGTTTGAAATAAATAGAAAGTTTAAGGGGAAATTTATGGACATGAAATTGAAACAACAGGCCAGCGCCATCACCGAATTGACATTCGATTTATTGAGGTGTTGTGAAGCAAAAGAGAAAATGTTTGCCAAAGACCACGGACTAAAAGTTGCTGAATTCCGTTGTTTGAGAATTGTTGAAGCTGGTAAATCTTACTCTGTGCAAGAGCTGGCGACCAGTATGCACCTTTCACCTAGCCGCTTGACAAGAATTATTGATGGTCTCTTTGCTGAGAAATTGGTAGACCGAGTTCAAAGTATTGAAGATCGTCGATTCGCCAAAATCAGTCTGACCAATAAAGGTCAAACATTGGTAGGAAAGCTCAAAGAAGAGTATGCTGATCTACATGGTGAAATGCTAAAAGATATCTCTGTTGAAGATAGAGATAAAATTTACAATGGTATTTCTTTGATGCAGGGATTGGTAAGTACCTGGTTGGTAAGAAACGCCTGATTCAAATCAATAATTGTGAGAAAAAGTCCGGTTCTTACCGGACTTTTTTTATTTCACTTGTGGAACAATTGACACTGTAAAGACTTGGACAGACAGGATGAATAAGCTAGCAACTTTGTGTTACATACGTGATGGCGAGAAGACCTTGATGCTGCATCGTAACAAAAAAGCCGGGGATATGCATGAGGGGAAGTGGAATGGATTGGGCGGCAAAGTTGAGGGCGGAGAATCCCCTGAGGCTTGTGCCATGAGAGAAGTATTGGAAGAATCTGGTTTAGAGGTATCCACTCCGCAGTTCAAGGGATTTATCACCTTTCCAAATTTTGACGGCGAAAATGATTGGTATGTACATGTCTATCGTTTTGATGAGTTTTCAGGAGAGTTGATTGATTCCCCTGAGGGTCATCTACAATGGATTAATAATGCTGATCTGAAAGATATACCCCTCTGGGACGGAGATCGGATTTTTATGGATTGGTTGGATGAACCTGGTATTTTCTCCGCGGTTTTTAATTATGAATCTGGGAAACTTCTTAATTGGAATGTGACCTGGTATTAAGGTATAATGTTTATATGTTATTGAAATTTTTGGGGAATGAGAAATAAAATGAAAAAACACTTTATCCGACCACTAATGCTTTTACTCGCCGTACCCATGCTTTTTGGCCAAATCAAATCGATTTCTGGTACCATCAGGAATTCGGTTACCCTCGAACCATTGCCATATGCCAATCTTGTTATTAAGGGCACCTATCTTGGTGGAACCTCCAATGTAGATGGCTACTTTTACCTCAGCGGTCTATCCCATGATAGTCTACAAGTAGTTTGTTCGTATATGGGTTATAACTCATTCGTTAAGGCATTCTTGTTTGAAGATGATACACACATTATTATCCCAATCCATATGGAGCCTCAAACCTTAGGTGGGGAGGAAGTTGTGGTTGTAGATTCGCTCATGGATGTACCTATACATACCATCACCTCACAACTTCCCGGACCTGAACAACCCAAAAATATTGAATTAATGGAAACCGAGGGACTTGAGGGTGCTGGGTTTTCTTATGAGCTTTTAGCTCCGACCCGCTGGCTGCATCCTACAGGTGAATTCACCAAATATGTTATTGATGGTGTTCCCGTAGAGAACACACGACACCTCTACAATATTTATCCCGCCTTCAATCTGGATGCGGTGAAACATATCGAAAATCATGGTGCCGGTAATGTGAGACAAACAACTACCGACCCGGTGGCCACCACTGAATTGATCTATAAAGAAGGCAACCGTGCCAATCCTGATGTGCGGGCAATTCTGGGACTGGTTGAAAGTGGACTCACCACCTCTGGTCCTCATCCTGCTGGTGGTTCATGGTATTTTTCTGGTCGCCGCGTGGATTTTGATGCGATCTATTCGTTAAGTACCACCCAGTCTGATAGTGTGTATCGAAGATTCCGACCGGATTATTACTTTTATGATTTGAATGGAAAGATCACCTTCGATATCAGTGATGATACCAAAGTTTCTGGCAATATGTATTTGACCTTTGACAAACTGCATTGGTTGGGTGCTCAGGGACGCAGTGCTCACTCTAGTTGGTACAATAGTTTTATTTCCGGGCGTATACAGCATCGATTTAGCCCTCGACTGGCAATCCTGACAAATCTATATGGGAAGAATTATCATACCTTCCTGAGAGCTGACCAGATTCCCTTTAGTTTATCCCAGGACTTGAATGGCGATTTCACAAATGATCTGAGTACCTATGGAGTATCTACCCATGCGGAATACTTCCTGGGTCGAAATAATATGGTTTCAGCAGGAATGAGCGCAGATCTGCTAAACTCCGATGTGGCTTATGTTGACTCCAGTGCCTTGAAGGATGTTTCCGGCTTGATCTTTAAGGCCAAGGCAGGCTATCGCTATACACTCCCTTACAACCTGTCAACAGATGTGGGGCTCCAAACCGTCTATTCCGCCTTCGCCGAAAAAATGGCCGTTAACCCAAGTCTGCGGGTTGACTGGGACCCATCAAACATCTATTCCGCGTATTTCTCGTTGGTCCAATCAACTCCCACAAACCGGGAAATCTCTCTCTCTAATACCTTGAGTCAACCACTCCTGGATATATTGATTCCTGTGGATAAGAGTCTTGAAATGCCTGGTGAACTGAGTGTGAGTCTTGGTGGAAACTTCATGCCGCGCATTGGCTATGACCTATCAGCAGAAGTCTTCACCCAGCTTCTTGAGAATCCAACACTCTTAGATAGCAATTGGCAGGGGGATTTTAGTACACAGGACAAATGGCTGGTGCCTTATGAATCTGGACTAGTGAGCGGTCTAAACCTTTCACTAGAAAAATTAACCCCTGGCGTTCGTACTCTGGCAAAATATCGATTCTCCACGGCGACTCTCACTGACACTGCAGGTGTTAAGGATCTCCTCCCAGGACACAGACAGCATGAATTCTATTTTACTCTCGATGGCAAATTCAGAGATAATATGGGCTACAAAATGGATTTCTCCCTGGCTTCAGGAAAACGCTATTTTGATGCTGATCAAGAATGGCAGTGGTCTTCAGCCTATCATCGACTGGATTTATCCTTCTACCGTGAAGTCTCGTGGGAGCGGGTAAATGGGAAGATCAGTTTGAAACTTATTAATCTGACCAATAGCAAGAATCTTGATTTTGACGAAGACAGTTGGGTTACAAACAGTCTCCAGGATAGAACCTTTGTCCTGTTACCGTTTATGCCGACCATCAATTTTGAATTTGTTTTCTAAGAAGAACGAAATATTAATAAAAAGGGCTATCCGATTGGATGGCCCTTTTTATTATGCGGTATTAACCAGGCAGGTCACCTGGTGTCATCAGTAAATCTTCCATCAGCTTAAGCTCTTTGATGCCTGAGACTAAGATATCAGAATTCGTTTTGAAGTATTCCTTCTCCAACTTTCCCTCATAGTCCATCTTTCTCAGAATGTATTTGATGGTATTCAAGCGGGCCAATTTCTTATTATCAGATCGAATAATTGTCCACGGGGCAATCGTCCTGTTGGTTTCAGATAACATTTGAAATTTCTTCACTGAATATTGATCCCAAAGATTTTGGGCTTCCATATCCACAGGGGAAATTTTGTACTGTTTCAGGGGATCGGTCTCTCTTGCTTTAAACCGTGCGAGCTGTTCTTGCTTGGAGACAGAAAAATAAAATTTAAACAGTTTAATCCCATCTTTCACAAGCATCTGTTCGAATAGGGGGACGTCCTTAATGAAACGTTTGTTTTGCTCATCTGTGCAAAAACCCATGATGGGCTCCACCATTGCTCTGTTGTACCAACTACGATCAAACAGAACCATTTCACCACCAGCCGGGAGATGTTGGATATACCGTTGGAAATACCATTGTCTCCTTTCAACATCACTGGGTTTTTCAAGCGCAACCACACGAGCACCACGAGGATTGAGATGCTCAGTAATTCTTTTGATGGTTCCACCCTTACCTGCTGCATCGCGTCCTTCAAAGATCATGAGAACTCTGAGATCATGCTCTTTAATATGGTTTTGCAGTTTGAGAAGCTCTATCTGCAGTCGTTTGAGTTCAATTTCATAGTCCAACGTTTTCTTTTTGACATAGACTGCCACTCGTCCTTTGGAATCAAGGGCATCCTTATTTTTTGTAGCTGTGCCTTCATGTAAATGAATCTTTTTTGATTTGTCAACCTTAACAGGTGTTGTCTTGGCATCTTCCTTGACAGGTGGAACCTTTTTAGGATCCACAGGAGCAGGAGTTACTTTTGCTACTGGCTTTGTGGTGCGACTCCTTCCCACTGGTGTTGGAGTTGGGGTTGGTGTTTTTTTGTCCATGTTTTTACCCTCTTTATTACCCAATAAATCGACCGTGTTTACGGCGTTGGCGCTCCATTATTTTTACCTCACGCTCTCCAGAGATGACAACATCATCATTGGGCTGAAAATCTAAGCTTCTGCTTCTTCCACGATAGGGGATTGAGTTTAGTATCAATTTCATGGTCTCTAATCTGGCAGCATGTTTACTGTCAGAGCGAATAATATACCAGGGGGCTTCTTTGGAATTGGTCTTTTGAAGCAATTTAAACTTCTTGGCAGAAAACTCATCCCAGAGATCCTGGGCCTGTAAGTCAACCTCACTCAATTTCCATTGGCGCAGGGGATCATTCATGCGTCTTTCAAATCGTCGGTTCTGTTCTTCCTTTGAAACGGAAAAATAGAGTTTAAGCAAAATGGTTTTTGAATCACTGATGAAGTTCTTCTCGTAGGAATTGACGGTGTTGAGAAATTCACGATACTGTTTTTCAGTACAAAATCCCATGACTGGTTCCACCAGTGCCCGGTTGTACCAGCTTCGATCAAAGAGAACCATTTCACCTACTGAGGGGAATCGCTCAATATAGCGCTTGAGATGAAGCTCCGTTTGTTGGCGATGCGAGGGTTTTCCCGGTACTTCTACACGATAACGTTTCTCATTCATGTACCTGGTGAGACGTCGAATCGTGCCCCCTTTGCCTGAAGCATCACGACCATCAAAAAGGATGATCATCTTTTTGCCGGCTCGCTCAAGATGTTGCTGTAGCTTGATCAATTCTGCCTGATAGGGCTTCAATTCTTCATTCTGTTGATATTTCCCCAGAGCTGCATTGACAATGCGATCTTTTTGTTTCTTCTTGAGAACGTCCTTGATCTCATCCATGCCTGCTTTGCCAGTGGATGGATCAATTTTTTTCTCGGCCTTGTTAACAACCGAACGGATTGTGTGTTGTGGTTTTATATCAGAAACAACACCCTGATCCTGCTGTTCAATATTTTCTTCTTGGGTCATTCCTTCTCTCCGGAAAACTTTTCAAATCTAATCTAATTATTATCTGACACTATGGATTGTCCAGGTCCTACCTTGATAAATCTGGTTTGAACACAGGACAATGTATTGGAAGATTTATTGTTTATTTCAGGTTGAAAATAAAACATCTATCGAATAGTTTTCTCTTTTTCGAGCATAATGAGTAACTCCCCAGCCCGATGTCAAATTCCCCCGAATATGAATAGTTTAGTGCTGTTGAGACAGCTCTGCGCTTCTAATTGAATTCGTCGAACAAGACCTTGTAAGTCACATAGGAAATATTCTTTGCCTCAACTCCAGTTGGTAACTTTACTTCCACTCTAAAAAGGGACGATTCTCCAGCCGATAGAGAACTTTCACTTATAACACCAGAATAAAATGAATAGGGCTCCCCACTGATATAAGAAGAATCCTGAGCAATTATGGTGGTGCGCTTATCATGGAGGCGGAAGCGAACTCTTACAAAATCAGCGCGTCGCATCCCCTTGTTGGTGACCTGACCAATGAACACACGGCTGTCTGCATGACGTTGATCTTCAAATTCACCCTTTAAGACCACATCAGCATGAAGGCGGTCAAATGGCTTGAGTTCTTTGATATTCTCCTGAACAATGGAAAGCGTTCCGATATTAGTCTGAACGATAATTTTATCCAGGTCTTCTGAAAGAATCTTACCCTGAACAACAGTTCCATTTTTCAAAGTGATCTCACTGATTTTCTCAGGAAAATTAACGAGACGTTTGATCTCTTTGCGAATTCTTGGAGCGCTTAAATCATCATACTCACGCAGTTGAAGTCGCATACGATCCATATCATTCTGGATTTGATTGACTTCCCTGCGGAGTTCCCTGACCAGACTATCCGATCCCTGAACTCTCACGCTGGGTTGAAAAAACTCACGTTTATCGGATCCCTGACTGGTTCCAGCCGTTTTCTTTTTCTTCTGAGAGAGACCCATGAGTGGCAGCAATACGATGATGATGAGTAGCAGGATCCTCGAATGATTTCTTTGTACAGTCATTATTCACGCTCCCATTTGCTTTGGGTTGTGCGAGCGACATGCTGCATTTTCTGTTGAAGTACCGGATCGTCTATGGATCCAACTAATTCCCTGAGATCATTATAAAAAATGAAATTATCAGGATTGTTCAATATATCAATCAATTGATTTGTAATCACGGGGTCCTTGTAAACAGAGAGAGATACAATGGCTCTTTTGCGGAACCGACTGGGCATCTGATCATCACGAGCAACTTTCACAAGGGCCATCTTTAATTCTGGATCATCAAAATTACCCAATGAAGAAGTGATGGCATCCAGCATCCCATAATAAGTCACCTGCTCATTGTGCAGGGCATCGATCATGCTTGACAGTAGACGCTCATCCTTCATCTCGTCCATAAGTGAGATGGCGTAGGTTTTGACTTCGTTCTGAGTTGAGGGATTACTAAGCATTTCCGCCATAAGACGGGCAACTGCAGGATCGTTTTTGGTCGCAAGAATCTCGACGGCAAGATTTCTAATTGAGATATCAATTTTTTTATTTTTAGCGATAGACATGAGGATGGGTACCACTCGGGCATCATCCATTTTGCCAAGGGTGAGGGTTAAATTCTGTAAGAATGCAGCATAATCTTCAGTAGCATCTGCATATAATTTCAAGATGAGTGCCACAGAGCGAGCATCAACCTGATCCTCAATGATGTTAAACATTTCATCCCGTACGGTCACATAACCTGTCCGGCTAACTGCCATGGCCTGTAGAATGGTTTTGGTGTTCTCAGTGTCCTTGGTTTTACCAAGGGCTTGAAGACCGGTCTGAAAAAGGGTATAATCCAGATCGCTGCCATCTTTGAGGGAGTTCCTGATGGCCTGCAAACCCACAGGATCGTTGGACTCAATGACCTTTAACATGGCTTCTTTACGAATTTCGATGGGTAATGAAGTGTCCCTATAGAAACTAATAAGGTTGTTTAGGGCCTTTTTATTTCCATCTCTATAGTCACTGTAAGCTTCATCAATTCCGGCTTTCGTGGCCTCCTTGGAAGAGCTGCAATTGCTAAAAGATCCAATGACGAGACCAAGCATCAGGATCAAAAGTACTTGTTTGGATAAATGCTTCATGTTGAAATCCATCAATTTCTATTCAATAATGTCGTGAAAAGTATCAAATCAGTTTATAGAAAATACAGCTTGATGTCAAGGTAATTCCCTTTGTTCCAATTGCTTAACATGCCATTGTTTAAGTGATAGATTCACTCCATCAAAATATCCATAGCTGAAATAATTGAGGAAGTCTCCAATGGTGAGAAAGGCATTTTCGTCGAACATTTTTAATTTTGGATAATGGATATGTCCTGTGATGACAAAATCAGCGCCTTCAGCAAATCTATCCTCTGCAAATGAATAGTTTTTGCGTATGAGATTCAAATGGTCAATGGAGGTTTCTTTATGATATTTTTTTCTACTGCCCCTGGAGAGCCAATTTGCGATCCAATGGGTGACATTGGGATGGAGGAGCCATCTGAACGCCCAGATGAAGAGGGGGTGCTGAATAACACTGCGCAAGCGATGATAACCAACATCTTCGGGATCAAGTCCATCACCATGATTGAAGTGGAATTGCTTATCTGCGAACTCAATGGTGGCTGCCTCGGGGTAAATTTTTACCCCGATGGTTTCAGATAAAAATGGTCCAATCCAATAGTCATGATTCCCACCGAAATAGTAAATCACAACGCCTGCATCAACCAGCTCCTTCATTTTTGAATAGACATCCAGATAAGCCTGTGAAACCACATAGCCATATTCAAAATAGAAATCGAACCAATCTCCAACAATAAACAGGGTGGCTTTTTCGGCTTTTACCTTGTCCATGAGCCGGAATAGTTCTTTGCGGCGTTCACGTTCAACATCATCAACCTGAATTCGTAAGTGGACGTCTGAGAGGAAGTAAGCTGTATTATTCATTCATCCAAAATAACCAGCATCAACTAAAGTACCATGCGAATTGTAGGGAATTAATCATGCAAACGTTATAAGTTGGCTGAAATCAAGCGGTCTGAGCGTTTGACAAATATCAGGACGAGGCTTATCTTGATTAGAATTATTGGAACTCAAAGGAGCCCCCGGCATACACCATAATATGAAGAATTTTTATCCTATAAAGAACATTCTGTTGACTGCCATCATTGCATTGATTGTTTTGGTCAATCCAGTCGAGGCAAAATATGGAAAAAATAAAGTGCAATATCGTGGGATGGATTGGTCATTTATCCAGACCCCTCATTTTGATGTCTATTTTTATAAAGGTGGTGAATCCATTGCGGAATATGCCGCAAACGTCGCCGAGAAATCTTACGAACAGATATCGTATCAGTTGGACTGGCGACTTAGCAAACGCATATCCATTCTGGTTTATAATTCTCACAACGATTTTCAACAGACCAATGTGACCCTGGGATATTTACAGGAGGGCATCGGTGGATTTACGGAATTATTTAAAAACCGGGTGGTGCTACCCTTTGAGGGAAGTTATGAACAATTCAGACATGTTCTCCATCATGAACTCACGCATGCCATAGTTAATGACCTCATCTTCGGTGGAAATGTACAATCCATCGTCTCAGGAAAGATGAGAGTGAACATCCCCTTATGGTTGAGCGAGGGATATGCAGAGTATTCTTCCCTGGATTGGGATTCCCGAGCCGATATGATTATTCGTGATGCTGCCATCAATGGAAGTTTACCTCCCATACAATACCTGAACTACTATATGGCCTACAAGGGTGGTCAAAGTGTGGTCCGCTATATTGGAGAAACTTTTGGTGTGGAGCGCATTGGTGAAATACTGCATGAGACCCGTCATTTTAAAGACGTTCCCAAGGCCATAGAGAACACCCTGCACCTGGATCTTGAAACCTTAACTGAAAAATGGCATTTTTCAGTTAGAAAAGATTATTGGCCAGATATTGAAGGCCGCAGCAACCTGGACGACGTAGGTCATCGGCTCACTGATCACAGCAAAATCAGAAACTATTTTAACGTAAGCCCAGCTATTTCTCCCAATGGGGGCAAAGTTGCCTTTCTGTCAGATAGATCGGGATATGCAGATATCTATGTCATGTCCTCTGATGATGGGCAAGAGTTAACCAAAATAATTTCTGGGCAACGCACTGCAGAACTGGAAGAGTTAAAATGGTTGAGTCCTGGTCTCTCCTGGGCACCTGATAACAGACACCTCGTTTTTAGCGCAAAATCTGGTAATGAGGACGCTCTGATTTTCTTTGATACGGAGAAGGAAACCAGACATAGTCATAAACTTGGATTGGACGGCATATTTACGGCAGCCTGGTCACCAGATGGTCAATCAGTCGTATTCTCTGGACTGAAGGATGGTGCCAGTGATCTGTTTCTTTACTCAATAAAAACCAAAGAGGTTACTCAACTTACCAGGGATTTATTCTCAGATACACGCCCAACCTGGTCACCCGATAGCAAGGAGTTGGCCTTTGTGTCTGACCGTGGCAGCGATCTGCTGACTGGACTTGTGACTCCAAACTCACCCCAGTCTCGTGATATTTTGCGGAAGCATGATTTTCGTTCTACTGATATTTATACCCTGAATATTGAATCTGGACATATCACCCGTATTACTGATACACCAGGGAGTGAAGATTCACCGAGCTACGCAAATACTAGCCCAAAATTGGCCTATACTTCAGATCGAAGTGGTATCTGGAATATCTACTTCTACGATTTTGAAACAAAGCAGGAAATACCCGTAACAGATATCATGACTGGCATTTTTCAAATAAGTTGGAGTAAGGACGATTCCAGACTTGTTTTTGCCGGGTACGAGAAAGGTGGTTGGGACATTTTCACAATGAACAACCCTCTTGATTTGAAAGAGCAACCGAACACGCCATCATTTTCAAATTATTTAAAGCGGAAAAATATCCAGCTGGATCTGACATATTCTGATTCAATGCCTGTACCTGAGAACCAGGTTACCAATCCTTTTGAGACCCATGTTTTTGCCTATGGAGATCAGTTTTCAGAGGCAAAAGGCACATCGGAAACACCTGAAGCAGTTGTATTGAACACCAGGGATAGTTCAGGTGCTTATGAGGTGAATGAGTATAAAACTCGCTTTACTGTTGATCTGGTTGATGCACAGGCAGGATATTCAAACTTTTTCGGCGTTCAGGGCAATGCCCTTATGGTATTTTCTGATATTATGGGTAGCCACCAGATTCAATTTGGGTTTGAATTGTACCGCAACCTGGATAATTCTGATCTCATGCTGGGCTATGACTATTTACCTAACAGGGCCAACTGGCATGTGAGGGTGTATAATCTGCCTGACGACTATTTGAGTAGGACCCAAGACTATTTCTTGGCCCTCTGGCATTTCAGGAAGTACGGAATGCTTTTTGGTGTGGACTATCCATTCTCCAAGTACTCTCGGTTTGAAACCAGTGTCAATTGGTTGAACATTTATCAAAGCATAACATATTATGACGATTTTTATCCATATGATCGCGACAAAGCTGATTTTTCAACCAACAAAAGCTATGTGCTGCCCGAGGTGAAACTAAGCTTTGATAACGTATTGTATGGTAGTCTGTATCCCGTATCCGGGTGGCGAATGGAAACCGGGTTCCGATTCTCGCCAGACTTGCCGAACTCCTCTCGACAATTTGCTACTTTAAGAACAGATATTCGGAAATATATCAAAGTTGGTAGAGAATATTCTTTTGCGCTGAGAGCTTCGGCAGCCAGTAGTTATGGTAAGACCCCAGAAAAATTTATGGCCGGTGGTATATCAAACTGGATTAACTACAGAACGCAGAGCGCTAATCTGGATATTATATCAGATTATGAGGATCTCTATTTTTCTGAATATGTGGTACCTGTTCGAGGCGTCCCCTATTTTGCCTATATTGGCAATCATTACACAGCCTTCAATGCTGAATTTCGATTTCCTTTTATTGAATATCTCTCAGTCAAATGGCCAATTTCCATGGTTATCGGAAACGTCAGGGGAGAATTGTTTAGCGATTGGGTGAAAACCTGGAATGCTCAGCAGGTAGAGGGCTTGACGCTTCCTGAGATTCTTTTTAGGGGTCAAAATAATAGCTACTGGGGTACCGGTTTTGGGATGCGTATGAATCTGGGGATATTTGTACTTCGATATGATATGGCTTTTGATATGTCCGAAGAATCAATGTGGGATTATCGACAGCATATCTGGTCCCTCGGTCTGGACTTTTAATGCAAAACCCGATTCGGCTGCTTGGTCGCGAAACCATTGGGCTGGTTGCTAACATTGGTGAAGTATTCATCCTCTTAGGCCAGGCTTTAAAATGTGTCCGCTACTTCCATCAGGACCGGGTTCTCTATAACGAACAACTCTATCGATTAGGTGTAAAAGCGCTTCCACTGGTGAGCATTATCGCTGTCTTTGCCGGTGCTGTGGCTGGTTGGCAGGGTGCCTACCAATTGGAAGATACGCTGCCACCGAGATTTTTCGGCCAGATCGTTGCTGTAGGCATTTTATCTGAGATGGGACCAGTACTCACAGCCCTGGTGCTGGCTGGTCGCAATGGTTCCTCCATTGGTGCTGAGATTGCTACAATGAAGGTAACTGAGCAAATTGATGCCCTCGAGGTCATGGGCATTAATCCCATTCGTCATTTGGTGGCACCTCGCGTGGTAGCCATGATAATCATGATGCCCTTGCTGGTAGTAGTAGCTGATATAATTGCGCTCTTCACAGCAGCATTGATTGGTGATGCTTTTTTTAATATTAGTGTGAGGATGTTTTTTAATTCCTTTCAATCTGTCTTTGTTGTTACTGAAGATGTGATACCCGGTATGGCCAAAGCTCTGACATTTGGAATATCTGTTGGATTGATCAGTTGCTGGGTAGGTTTGAAAGCCACTCGCGGCGCCAGTGGAGTTGGTCGAGCAGCCATTCAAGCATTTGTGATTTCAGCCACCCTCATCCTGGTAAATGATTACGCTGTTGCAACCCTCGTTTTTTAAAGAAAGTCAGTAAAAAAGAATATGGCCAAAAGTAAGACTGTATATGTCTGTGATGACTGTGGTGCCGAACATCCAAAATGGGTGGGGAGGTGTGGCAGTTGCGGTGCCTGGGAAACGGTTAAGGAGTTTAAGCAATCTAAACTCAAAGTAAGCCGGAGTGGCCAAAGGGCAGAATTAAAACCTCTTGATAAAATTACCCGTGATGCTGAAAATCGGATAAAAACCTCTCAATCTGAGTTTGATTCGGTTGTGGGTGGGGGCCTGGTGAAAGGCAGCATCATCTTGTTTGGCGGTCAGCCAGGAATTGGCAAATCTACGCTGCTTCTTCAACTCAGCGGACTCATGGCTGCAGCTGGTCATCCCATATTGTATTTCTCCGGTGAAGAAAGTGGTGAACAACTCGCCATGCGTGCAGATCGTCTTGGTGTTAAGGCTGAAAAGCTCATGTTTGCCAACGATTCTGTGGTTGAAAATATTGCCAGGAGTATCAATGAACTCAAACCGGCTGTGGTGATTGTGGATTCCATCCAGACCGCCTATTCTGAGGCTGGAGAAAATCTACCTGGTAGTATTAGTCAGGTTCGAGAGAGTGCAGCTCTGTTGCTGCGTGTGGCGAAAGAGATGAATGTTTGCATCATCCTGGTGGGTCACATCACCAAAGATGGCTATCTCGCAGGACCCAAGATGTTGGAGCATCTCGTTGATACAGTTTTATACCTGGAAGGTGATCGCCAATCACAGGTTCGTCTTCTGCGAGCAGCCAAGAATCGATTTGGCTCCACCAGTGAATTGGGTGTCTATGAAATGGCCAGAGAAGGCCTCATTCCAGTTGAAAATCCAGCGAAACTTTTTCTCTCTCAGCGTCATTCAGATGTGAGCGGTACGGTGGTTGTTACCAGTCAGGAAGGGAGCCGTACTTTCTTCCTGGAAGTTCAAGCTCTGGTGGCCAGTGCTTCCTATGGAAACCCACAACGCAATGTGACGGGTTTCGATCTACGTAGATTGCAGATGCTATTGGCAGTGCTAGAGCGGAGAGCCGGTTTCCAATTGGGTACTCAGGATGTGTTCATCAACGTTGTGAGTGGTTTGAAAATTGCAGAACCTGCTGCAGATCTGGGTGTGGCCATCGCAATTATTTCAAGTCTGAAAAATCGGGTGGTTGATGCAGGCGCTCTCATTATTGGTGAAGTCGGTCTTGGAGGAGAGGTTCGCAATGTCGGTCAGATCCGAAGACGGGTTGAAGAAGCGAAAAAACTTGGTTTCAATCGTATCATTCTTCCCCATGGCGAACACAAAGGACTTGCAGATCTGGGACTAGCCATTGTGCCTGTCCGGAGTTTGAGTGCAGCAGTAGATGAAGTGTTTTGAAGTTAAAAGTTAAAAGTTAGGAGTTTGAGTGAGATGTAGGGAAGTGCTTCTGATTTTGGGTCTAAAGGTTAAAACCCACTGGACTGGATGATCGTGAGAAAAACATTTGTTAAATTTTGTGCCCCTGAAGTTTGACAAGAGATTGAACAAGATACTAAATTGAGATTATGCATATAGAATCATTAATCACTTGCCCGGAAACCAAAGCTCGGGCTGGAGAGATAAAAACGGCTCATGGACTGATACAAACACCTGTGTTTATGCCTGTGGGTACCGCTGGTTCAGTAAAGTCACTTTCCCCGGTTGATCTCATTGAAACAGGATCACAAATAATTCTGGGGAATACCTATCATCTATTGCTGCGTCCAGGCATGGAGATCATGGAATCTGCAGGGGGACTGCACAAGTTTATGAGTTGGGATGGTCCTATCCTCACCGATAGTGGTGGCTACCAGGTTTTTTCTTTGGGACAGCTCAATAAAATTACTGAGGAAGGGGTTGTCTTTCAATCCCGTCTGGATGGATCCAAACACAAACTCAGCTCAGAGATCAGTATGGATATCCAACGTGTGCTGGGTTCTGATATTGTCATGGCTTTTGATGAGTGTACCTCCTACCCGGCCACCATTCAGCAGGCGAAAACCTCCATGGAGCTTACTCACCGGTGGGAACAACGAAGTCTTGACTATTTCCGATCTACTGACCCCCTCTATGGCCATCAGCAACATTTATTCGGTATTGTCCAGGGGAGTGTCTATCCCGAGCTGCGCAAGGAGAGTGCAAAAGTATTGGTGGACATGGGATTTGATGGATATGCAATTGGTGGCTTGAGTGTTGGGGAACCCAAAGCAGATATGTATGGAATCACTGATGCGGTGACCGACCTTCTGCCTCAGGATCAACCGAGATACTTAATGGGAGTAGGGAAGCCAGAGGACCTGGTGGAAGCAGTGAGCCTGGGAGTGGATATGTTTGATTGTGTGCTCCCAACTAGAAATGCACGCCATGGAATCATGTATACCTGGAATGGTCCGGTCTCTCTAAAAGCTGCTCGGGAAAAAGATGCCCATTTCCCCCTGGATTCAGAATGTGGATGCTATTGCTGCCAAAATTTCAGTCGAGCCTACATGAGACATCTTTTTAAGGCAAATGAACTCCTGGTTTACCGTTTGGCAAGTATCCATAATATTCATTTTTATCATGAGTTGATGGCTGGTATGAGTAGAGCCATTGTGGAAGGTTCTTTTTCAACATTCAAACAGGAATTTTTTGCCAGATATAATTTGAAACGAGCTGAGAAGAGTAGCTAGACATGAAGATGTCTCTTGCAACTGGATTAATAGAAGCTGAATTTGTGGATCGACCCAACCGATTCCTCTCAAAAGTTCGAATTGATGGAAAAGTACATGACTCTCATGTCCCAGATCCCGGACGTCTCAAAGAATTGTTATTCCCAGGAGCCAGAGTGCTGGTGGAACCTAAATCAGGGGAAAATAGAAGAACCAAATTTGCCACGGTGATGGTCTATTCCGGAGATGAACTCATTTCTATAAATTCCCAACTGCCCAATCGATTTGTACGCCATTGTTTGGATAATTCTCTTATACCAGAATTTAAAGGATGGACCGTCAAAAAGCAGGAGTACATCTTTGGGAAATCTCGGTTTGACTTTTTGCTGGAGAGAGATGGCCAGGAAAAATTATTAGAAGTTAAGTCAGCCACCCTGGTTGAGGATGGCATTGCCAGATTCCCAGATGCCGTGACTTCCAGAGGGAGACGGCATGTCCTGCATCTCGCCGAATCTATCGCTCCAGAACGCTCTGCAGCAGTCCTCTTTATTGTCCAACGCTCAGACGCCCTCTCCTTTGAGCCTCATTGGGGGAGAGACCCGGAATTTGCTCAGGCACTTCAGGATTCAGTCAGAGATGGTGTGGAACTGGTTGTCTACACGACGAAGTTAAAGCCTGATTCAATAACCTTGAAATCTTCGATTCCATATATTCTGGAGAATATGCATGCCTAAATCCCAACACACTTTACTGATTTTGACCATACTCCAGGGACTGATTATGACATGTGCAAATGAGCGCCCCATTACAGGTGGTCCTGAAGACAAAGAGGCGCCCCTCATCATCTTCAGCCTTCCTGAAAATGAGACGGTCAATGTGGATCCACATACAGATATTTTAATCAAATTCAATGAACAGATGAAAAAATCAACTTTTACATCTTCTCTGCAAATCTGGCCACGCCCTCCTGGTGAATACGAGATAAAATCGAGTTGGACCTGGCTAAAAATAAGTTTTAGTGAAGCGCTTGACTCCAACGAGACCTATCTCCTCACACTGGATAAAGGTGCCCAGGACCTACGTGGTAATGGGCTTGAATCCACATATGTGATGGCCTTTAGTACGGGGGCAGACCTGAATGCTGGTCGTCTGAGAGGGACAATCTCTGGAGCAAAAGATATTAAAAAGAATGGGGATCTCCTGCTGTATCGTCAGTTTGATACGGATCTGGGACAATTGAGACAACAAGAGGCTGATTATGTTTTTCAACCAGATGAAGTCGGCAATTTTGAGCTGCCCTATCTGTCTGAACGTTCATATATGCTTTTTTATCATTGGGACAGGAACAAGAATAAGCTGATAGATGGTGATGATTATTTTGGTAGACCAGAAGTCGCTGCAGTGTGGGCTCGAACGGATAGCATCCTCACCAGACATAAAATCTGGCCACAGGTTGTACCTCTGGAAAGTCTGAAATTACTAGGCGTATCACAGCTAGCTGATCAATTCATCCAAATCAGAGCCAATCGAATGGTCTCAGCAGAAGCCCTGGAATCAGTTGAGCTCATTATTAATGATGTCAAGATACCCATACTGGGAAAATCAAAAGTTGAAGAAGATAATTTTGCCATGCTCCTTGATCTTGCAGCTCCACTAAGGGATAGTTCCCAGGTTTGGATACATAGTTTTCTGGATACCAGTGGTTTTATGCTGAACTCCGATACTCTGACTCTGACCACCCATTCTGATTTTGATACGCTGACTCAGGGACCCATAAAAGTTGATTGGGTGGATGTAGACAATTATGAGATTTCTCAGGAAGCTTCACGAATTAAACTGTATTCAAATCTGCCTATTCTGTTTAAATCGAATTCTGCATTTACCCTGGTAGATAAAGCGGTGGATTCAGTTGACATATCTGGTGCACTTGAAAAAGTAAATACCATGGAATGGATTTTTACCACGGACTCCTTGCTGGAAGGTGGTAAAACCTACCAATGGCAAATAGATACGCAACATCTTCACGCAACTCTCAATGGTCCCGAATTGGACAGCCTGATGTCTGGCAGTTTGAAAACTGTAAATCAGGATTCTCTAGGTAGCCTTAAGGTCATGCATATGGGTGTAGATGTTTTGGAATGTCGTCTCACAGGGAAGGGTATTGATCGTCAATTTCAGCTAAAACCAGGCGAGGTCATCACCATGGAGGGTTTACCTGCACGATCTTATGCCCTGGTTGCCTTTGTTGATGAGAATGGCGATGGGCGCTATCAGAGCGGTGGTTTAGGACCTGCTTCAAAGTCTGAACCCTATTGGTTTTATCCAGATGAGATTAAGGTGAGAGCCCGTTGGGAAACTGATCTGGGGATCTGGATGCTCCATGAGTAAACCAATTGAGTTTTATAAGTATGTGGGCGCAGGCAATGATTTTGTCATTTTTGAAAGCTGGGATGGGGAACTAAAACTAACTCCTCAGCAGATTGTTAGTCTTTGTGATCGTCGTTTTGGGATTGGTGCCGATGGCATCATGATTCTGATGTCCCACAATTCAGCAGACTTTCAATTGAAATATTATAATGCAGATGGTTCTCGGGGTGAAATGTGTGGAAATGGAGCCCGCTGCCTGGTGAGCTTTGCCGATTTCCTGGGTCGGGCGAAATCATCTGGAACTTTTTCTGCAGATGATGGGATTCATCATTATAACATTCTTGGTGATCTGGTGGATGTGGAAATTATCGTTAGGGGGGAGTTACAGGATTGGAATATTCCCAAAATGGGATGCGGATTCATCGACACAGGGGTACCTCACCTGATTATTCCCTCACTGGATACAGACTCAGAGAATCTTGATCCCCTTGGTAGAAAGATGAACGCCCATGAAGCACATCCTCAAGGAACCAATGTTAATATTGTGGAGAAAATGTCTCATTCAGTCAAAGTGAGAACCTGGGAGCGGGGTGTCAATATGGAAACCCTGGCCTGCGGGACCGGTGCAGCTGCCACGGCAATTTTTGCGCATCAAAGATGGGACTTTGTATGGCCCATCAGACTCTCATTTCCAGGTGGAGAGCTGGAAGTAGATCGGCGGGGAAATCAGTATTGGTTAAAGGGACCTGCGCAATTAGTTTTCAGAGGTCATTTATCACTATCCAAGCTTCATTGTAATTAAGAGAAAAGAGGAGAAAAGAAGAGATATGTCTTTTTTTGCAGTCATAATGGCAGGTGGCGTTGGTAAACGCTTCTGGCCACAGAGCCGTCGGGCAACTCCAAAGCAACTCCTACCAATAGCTGGTGATGAAAGTATGCTCCGCATGACCGTTGATCGATTGAAAAATTTCTCATCGGCCGATCAGATTCTCATTATTACAAATTCAGATCAGGAGAAAGCCATTCGCCAGGAATGTCCTGAACTACCAGAAGAAAATATTCTCATAGAACCAGAAGGTAAAAATACGGCACCAGCTATTGGATTGGCTGCCATTATTATCCAGCATCGGGATCCAGACGCAGTCATGGGTGTTTTTCCTGCAGATCATTATATTCAGGATATAAAATCCTTTTCCGACTATATGGAGCAGGGAATTAAAATCGCCAACGAGATGAGGGGTCTGGTCACCTTTGGGGTGGTGCCAACCCGACCTGCCACAGGCTATGGATATATCCAGTTCCATGATCGCACCAATCCTGACGAACCCATTTACGCCGTAAAGGCATTTGCGGAGAAACCTGATCGGAAAACTGCCGAGCTCTTTTTGGGAAGTGGTGATTTTTTATGGAATAGTGGCATGTTTGTCTGGCGAGTTGATAGTATTTTGCAAAGTTTTCAGGAATTCCTGCCAGAAATATGGGACAGTTTGGAAAACATCAGAGGGGCCATAGGCAAACCTGTTTGGGATTCAGTGCTCACTGTTGAGTGGGCTACCCTGAGAAGTATATCTATTGATTATGGTGTCATGGAAAAAGCCAGAAATGTGTATGTCGTCCGGGTGGATTTTTCGTGGAGTGATGTTGGCTCGTGGGATGCTGTTCATGAAATGCGAAAAAAGGACAAGGACAAAAACGTTTCAAATGGGGAAGTGATATTTCATGATTCAGAAAATAATCTGGTATTTGCCGAGGGGAAAACGGTAGCCATTGTTGGAGTGGATGACCTGGTTGTTATAGACACCAAGGATGCCCTTCTCATCATTCCTCGAGGACAAACTGAACGAGTAAAAGAGCTTGTTGATGGTTTTGAAAAAGATAAAAGGGACGTATTGTTATAAATGAAGGCAGATCGTATAAGAGATGAATTTGAATCTCTAGCTGAAAAATTAGGGTACACCATACGCTATGAAAAAGGTGATTTCAAGGGAGATGCCTGCCGTATAAAATCGGAACGGGTCATCATCATTAACAGGCTCATCCCAGTCACACATCAGAATTATGCATTTTCACGAATATTTGCCACTGAAGATTTATCCCAAGTAAGCGTGCTTCCCGTCCTACGCTCCATGATTGAGGAAGTTGGTGGCGGTGCTGAATCGCTTTTTGATCAGGGAGAGCAACATGCTTAGACGTGAAGAGCTCCTGGTCTCACTGGTTCTTATCATCATTTTTTCAATCTTGGGTTATCTGGTGAACCAGTTTCTGGGGTTTGCTGAACACCCGATTCTGGCCAACGTGGTTTTTGCCACCATCATTATCAATTTGTACCGACCACTACGCTCCAGGGGGCGTAAACTGGTATTGCGGCTTATTGCTTCTACGTATTATGAACGAAATGTAAAATTCCGAAATATTCTTGACGATCTTGAAAAGGTGAAGACCTACCGGGATATGCTGGATATGGTTCCGGATACTCTAAAATATCTTTTTGAATCAGACATCGTGGCTCTTTTTGTGAGACGTAAGGGGATTTTTAAGGTTGAATCCTCCATCGCACCCAAACCCATTTTCCTGGATGGTATCACTCTGGATAGCGAACACGAAATTCTCAAAAAGCTCGTTGATACAGAGCACCATCTCATGAATGTCAAATACTCCGTCAACGATTTGAATACTGAACCCCTTGATGTGCCTGCCATGGACTATCGAAGTTTCAAATTGTTCCAATGGGCAATTCCCTTGAAAACCAATAACCGGTTGGCTGGATTTATTCTGCTGGATAAAATGCCTATGGATATGCAGGCACGCCGTTCTGGAACCCTTTACAATTTTGTTGTAGATCAAATTGCAGTACTACTGGAAAAACGGAAACTGTATCATCGCATCCAATTGGAAGCTCGTAAGCAGGAAGCACTCACACTTATTGCCAATAAAATGGCAGCCACGCGAAATACTACTCGTATCTTTAATTTGCTATTAGACGAAGTAAACACCATTGTCCCATTCGATGCATGTGGTGTCTTTCTGGCTTCATCAGAAGGTGTGAATATTGAAAAATTTCTCCAAAGGGGATATGATATCCGTCGTCTAAATCCCCTGAAATTAAAAATAGGTCGGGGTATAGTGGGGAGATGCATTGCCTCGAAAAAACCCATCTCCATCCCCGATGTTCGCCGAGAAAAAGACTATTTATCTGGAAGACCAGACTCCCGTTCTGAATTGTGTGTGCCCATCGCCGGTGGCTCCATCATCTATGGCGCCATGAACCTGGAATCCAATCGTGTTGCAGCTTTTAGTGAGGATGATCTGGATTTTCTTCAGACCATCGCCACCCAGGCCGGTGTATTGATGGAACGCTATAAAATTGACAAGCATGTCAATATGCAGAGTGGTTTAAGTGAGGATATGGCGAAAGCTGAGAGTATTCAAAAATCATTGCTCCCCAATCAAATTCCAACTCATGATGAAGTTTCATTTGATCTTAGATATATTCCCTGCCGCCAAATTAGTGGGGATTTTTACGATCTTTCCAACAAGACTGAGGATGTTTTTAATATTGGTATCGGGGATGTGGTTGGTAAAGGTATCTCTGGTGCTCTCATCATGTCAAATTTTTATGCGGCTTATCTGAACGAAGCTCAAAAGAACCTTCCTCTAGCCACCATGATGAGCGATCTGAACAAATATCTAACCAATGAAACTGAACTTGATGAACAGATCACCTTTTTCCTGTCCAAGATGGACGTGGATGAGGGGGTAGTTCGATATGTGAATGCAGGGCATCCTGCACCACTCATTTTTCACAGGGATGGAAGTATTGATCGTTTGGAAAAGGGGGGACCCCTCCTGGGTTTTGATCCTGAGTTTACCTATGAAATGGGTGAGGTTCCGCTAAGGAGTGGTGATTTACTGCTGATGTACACAGATGGTGTCACTGAAATCGTGGGAAGCGCTGGTCAATTGTTGGATGAAAGTGGTCTCATTAGTGCCGTGCAGAACCATCTGTATCAAAACGTTTCATCAATTGCAAGTCAGTTGCTGGAGAAGATCGAAAAATTTAACCGCAAATCTTCCTTTGAAGATGATGTTACATTTATTGTAGGCAGGTATTCTGGCATCCCAGCAGAAATGGAAGACGGAACCAATTAAGGATTAAGATTTAGTCACCATTGCTATACCCAACAAATGTACCCCAATTCGTTATAGATAGCCGACTCGGAGAGCTAAAAAATGTCTTGCGAATCCTCTAAATATAGAGATTTTTGGACGCTCAATAATTGGGCCGAAATATTATTATATATGCTTCTCTGGATCATACAAAAAACCAGTTTTCATGCCATGTCTCGTGGTATGAAAAATTTAATTATATACGCTTAATATTATCTAGGAGTTGAGAATGAAAGACTATTTGACAAAGGATATCCGAAACGTTGCCATTGTCGGCCACGCTTCGTCAGGTAAGACCGCCTTGACTGAAGCTATGCTGTTCTCTGCAGGATTAACCACACGGATGGGGACCATTGCAGAGGGAAACACCAAATCTGACTATCGTCCAGAAGAGATCGACCGTCAGTGCTCAGTGGGTACATCTTTGATGGCCATTGAATGGCAGGAGACAAAATTAAACATTTTAGATACCCCCGGATTTACAGATTTTATAGGTGACGCTCTGAGTGCAGTTCGGGTCGCTGATACCAGTCTAATTGTTGTTGATGGAACTCACGGTCCCGAAATGGGCACCGAAAACATGTGGAATTATAGTCATGATTATCACATTCCCCGTACCTTTGTAGTTACCGGACTGGATAAAGAACATTCTGATTTTCACAAAACTTTTGATCGTATCAAAGATACCTATGGCAACCACGTCACCGCATTGCAGCTTCCTGTCAATGAGGGCATCGGGTTTAATAAAATTGTAGATATCATCCGAAAAAAGACCCTGGTATTCAAAGATGGTAGCGGAAAATACACCATGGAAGATCTGCCTGAAGCGGTTGCTGATGAAGTAGAGTCCATGTACACCGAGCTGGTTGAACAAGTCGCAGAATCTGATGAAGCTTTGATGGAAAAATATTTTGATCAGGGTGAATTGTCTGAAGATGATTTACGTCATGGTTTACGTGAAGCCATCATCCATAAACAAATCTTTCCTGTATTCTGTACGGCTTCCATCCCAAACGTCGGTGCCTCACGACTGATGGAATTGATTCAAAAATATTTCCCATCACCAGCAGACATGCCAGCTGCCACCGCAGAGGACGGTACCGAATTACATGCTGATGATCCCAAAGAAACAGCAGCTCTGATCTTTAAGACCATGAGTGAAGCCCACGTAGGTGAATTGAGTCTTTTCAGGGTTTATGCTGGGCGGATTACCCCAGGTATAGATCTGGCCAACCCCAACAGAAGTGGTAGTGAACGTCTCGGCCACGTCTATTCTATTAATGGTCATGATAGAGATGAAGTGCATGCTATCAATGCTGGAGATATTGGTGCAACGGTAAAACTTAAAATATCTCATACTGGTGATACGCTTTCACATCCCAAAAATCCTGTGACTCTCAAGGCCACAGAATTTCCAGGACCAAATATCCAGTTTGCGGTGGTTTCTCTGGTTAAGGGTGAAGAAGACAAAATCAGTTCAGGTCTCACTTTGCTACACGAAGAAGATCCAACCCTTCTATATGAAGTGGATTCTGAGCTCCATCAAACTGTTCTTTCAGGACAAGGCGAACTGCAAATTAATGTTGCTTTTGAAAAGCTGAAAGAGCGCTTCAAAGTTCAGATTGAGCTGGTTGAACCTAAGATCGCCTACCGTGGAACTATTAAAGGCACGGCTGAAGCCCGCTACCGTCATAAGAAACAATCTGGTGGTGCGGGACAATTTGCTGAGGTTATGCTGAGAGTTGCTCCATTGCCTAGGGGTGAGGGAATTGTTTTTGAAGAGACGCTGGTTGGTCAGAATGTTGATCGTGTCTTTGTAGCCTCTGTAGATAAGGGAATTGCTGCTGCCTCACAGGAGGGCTTTATCGCTGGATTCCCCATCGTAGATGTGAAAGCAACTTTCTATGATGGTAAAATGCATCCAGTAGATTCGAAAGATATCGCTTTCCAGATTGCCGGTAAAGGGGCTTTCCGGGATGCCTGTAAACAGGCGAAGCCAACCCTGTTAGAACCCATTTTCGATGTTGAAATTCGTGTTCCTGAGGATTACATGGGTGATGTTATGGGTGATCTGACTGCCAAGCGTGGTCGCATTCTGGGAATGGATGCCGAGGGTCATTATCAGGTACTCAAGGCTAAAATTCCCCAGGCTAATCTGTTTAAGTATGCTTCAACCTTGCGTTCTCTAACTCAGGGAAAAGCCTCTCATAAGCAGAAATTCTCGCATTATGCTGAGTTGCCCAAGGAAGAAGAGACCAAACTGATTGCTGCTCTTGAAGCCGCAAAAGAAGAGGAATAAAGAGTTAGAAGTTTGGTGTTAGGAGTTAGGCGGAAAATAGAAGTTAGCCCCTAACTCCTAACGTCTAACGCTAAACAAATAAAATGTCTGAATCTGAAAATATACCAAAACTATGGGCACCCTGGCGTATGGAATACATCCGGTCCATCAAGCAGGAGGGCTGCATATTTTGTGATAAGCCGCAAAATGATTCCGATCGTGAGGACCTGCTCCTGTATCGTGGTGAGAGCTGTTGTATTTTGATGAATCTGTATCCCTACAACAACGGTCACATCATGATTGCTCCATATGAGCACACTCATCTTATGGAATCTCTGCCAGCCGGTACATTAACAGAGGTCATGCAGCTCGCTCAGGAGAGCATGAAGATTCTCCGTGCAGAATTCAGAGCTGAAGGATTTAATCTTGGTTTGAATGAAGGTACTATAGCTGGAGCAGGTATCGCCGAGCATATCCATTTTCATATCGTCCCACGTTGGGCGGGGGATACCAATTTTATGCCCATTACGGGACATGCCAAGGTTCTGGTCCAGGGTTTAAAAGAGTCCTGGGATGTCTTAAAACCACATTTTGATAAAATCACTTTCTAATCGGAGTTAGCCCATGATAATTAACCTATTTTCAATGAGCAGAGCGAATCAAACAGGTTTCGGATATTTTTTTTGATATTGTAGATTAACACAAACTAAAGCGGTTGACAGCCTATATGCCGCAGATTATCTTCGCGGGCTTTTATGATATTTCCGGAGGTCGCCTACGCTCTTAGGAGCTTCGGCGGACCAGGTAGCCAGACCAGGTTTTAAGGCTTGTATGGTAAATACCCCTGGGAAAAGCGCAATTGACATAATCCGGAGTAGCTCAACGGTAGAGCGGGTGACTGTTAATCACTAGGTTGGGAGTTCAAATCTCTCCTCCGGAGCTGACAGAGGTAAATATGCGAACCCTCGGTAATTTCATATAAAGATTTTACCGGGGGTTCGTTGTATAAGTACAATAAAATCTCACCTTTATCACTGTCTTTTGGATTCTTGATTTCAATCCCATCGATTAACAGATTTAGGACCATCCTCCGCTCTGGTCTTGAAAAAGTCTCCCAGAGTTCTTCGAATTCCTTATAGAGAACCATTAAAGCATCGGCGTTTGGTGAGGGTGCTTCCTTCTGCAATATCTGCTCCTTCAGACTATCCCTATAGGCGGTCTTCTC
>JADHVL010000030.1 GCA_016784025.1 Fidelibacterota bacterium
GGAAAGAGGCAAACCGAAGAAGGCTGGTGTGGTCGCTGTTGCCAGAAAACTGCTGCTCCTCATCTACTATCTCTGGACGAATGAAACTCAATATGATCCGGCATATTCCGCTTGATTTTTACTACAGTACCTTTGTTAGTTTTCTGTTTACTATTACCAATCCAGCTGATGTGCAGGAACGCCGATATTTTTTTTGCATACATTTTTGCTTTATGTTTTGTTTCCCGATCACCCTTTTCATAGGCAAATATCTTCTTGTGGAAAATCACATATTCTGTCGTTGGGTTTGAAAGATTTGCATACCACTTTTCCAGAATTGAGCATGAAATGACTGTGGCTAAATCTCCCAGGTCTTTATCTGCTCCCTCAACATAGATGGCTGTCCACTCCTTGGGCTGCCAGTCAACAGCCCGACTACCTACTTTCCAGACATCCTCCTTCAAAACCACGATCCTATTATCTTGAAGAATGTCAATGTTTTCTAAACTCTCCTTAATTATTAGCCCCGAGTACATAATGAATATCTCTTTTCAGTAAAACTAACGATGTTTATGCTGCCCTGTAAAAGACGAGGGCCTCATCAAAACGCATGTCCACCCTTTTTGCGTGACAGGGATATTCAAGGACCTGATTTACCATAAATATTCAGTAGATCTGCCTTTGAATAGTAGTGTTTCAGGATTTGCTCAAAATTACGACCCCTGGTGGCCTGTGCGACGGCACCACTCTGGCACATGCCCACACCATGTCCCCAGCCGGCTCCGTGGATAACCACCCTGTCTCCCCGGCGCTTTAGGTAGAAAGCCGAACTTCGCAGGGAGGGACTAAAAAGCTGTCGCAGAGCGAGTTCTCCATCGATGGTTAGCTTGCCGCTCTCAAAAATAAGGCGGGCCTTATAAATGCGTCCAGAGGGTCCGCGCTTTAGGACGCGAATTTTTTTGAACAGGCCGAGCTCGCCATCATCGGTGAGCATGTCAGTTAACTCTTGAACCGTGAACTCACGAGACCAGCGAAAGTTTTTCTTGCTCCAGCCCGGCAAAAAGGTGTTGGAGTCAGGGTTACAGTACACATCAGGCGAGGATTTTATCCAGCGCCTGGCTTTCCAGCCCCACTTCAGGTTAGGACCCTTCCGGTCGCCATTGTCTGGAAGAGAAACCACATAGCTTTCCAGGCGATTCCGACCTGGCCAGACATTTCGGATAAGTTCAGCTCGACCGCCACAGTTTGAGGCGTAGAATGCATTCATGGGTTGCCCGCCCTCGCTGATAATCAGCCCCGTCGTTTCGTCGACCGACCGGTCAGACAAAGACGTGCGTTTTTTATTGCCGCTGAAAACCTGGCATTCCACATCAGAAGTGAGATCATAATACTCACCACTATAGAGTTTTGAGGTCAAGGCGATGACGGCTTCAGATCTGGCCGCTACAGCCTGGGCTTTGAGGGCTTCCAGGGGAGAGGTGCCGCCAATTTCATAGGGCACGACGCCCTTCAGGTAAGTTTCCAGGGGTAACTGAACGATGACGTTCATTTCTTGATTTGTCCCGATGTATACGTGGAAGGCACCCTCATAAATTCGGTCCTCAACTCCTGCCCACCACCAACCAACACCATATGGTACGGATTCAATACCAACAGTAGATGTGTCGCTATTCGAGCCAAACATAAACGAAGGGGTTTTAGCCAGCAGGGCACCCGAGGTGTCAAAAACAGATATCAGTCCAGCCCGCTTGATAAGTTGAATTTGAGAATCAACAGGCAGGGTCATTTTTGAACTTGATGTGTTGCGAAAAGACCATTCACCTCTGAGGGAAATGTTAAGTGTATCACGGGTGTTGATGATTCTAACCCGCACTTCCGGTTCTTGATTGAATAGAGGCTGCGCTAATCCAGCGCATACGAAGATTGCAAGGAGAAGAAATCGTTTTATGTGGGGGTGGTTTCTCCTGAGGCTACAGGGGGATTGATTAAAAGTGTTCATCCAGCATGTCCCGTACACGCTCAACGCTAACTGGTTTTACGAGATACCCAAGAGGATCCAGAGCGTTAATCTGTGAAAGAACCTCATCATCATGATACCCAGTAAGGAAAATGATTTTTGTTTGAAGCGTTTTCAGGATTATCCTGGCGGTTTCGATTCCATTGATACTGCCAGCCAGATTGACATCCATCAATATGACATCTGGTTTTTCTGCGAGAGCGATTTTAATAGCCCTTTCACCCCGAGTGGCCAGGGGGCAGACACTATAGCCTGCGATTTCAAGACCCATCTTCAAAGAAGATGCGGTGATGACTTCGTCTTCAACCAGGAGAATGCGTGTTTGGTCTGCCATAAGGAAATTTCCCCAGAAAATTATAACCCAGGCTGATTCGCCTGATGGGTCAGCCCGTTAATCTAACTTAAGGCTGGGGATTGTTATAAAATACTTTACCCCGCCTTTGGATGAAGTTTTCAGCTTACCAAAAAGTTGTAGATCAACGATATCTTGAACAATTTGTAGCCCAATGGTGTCAGCACTGCTTAGCTCCACGGCACTGTTTAACCCAACACCATCATCCCCAATTTCTATTGCAAGACCATCTTCTCCCAAGCGCTGAGTCAGGACAATAATTTTTCCATCTCGGTGGTCAGGAAAGGCATATTTCAAGGCATTGCTGACGATCTCATTTATCACGAGCCCCAGGGGGATGGCGGTTTGGATATTTATGGGAATTGATTCAGAACGACATTCAAGCAAGATCTCTCCCATGGTAGTTTTATAGGCCAAAATGAGGCGATTGACTAGTTTTTGCAGATAGGTGTCCAACATAATCTCAGCCATATTTCTGGATCGATATAGAAGATCGTGCACCATGCTCATGCTATAAATACGATTGGTCATTTCAGCCACAATAGTCTGGGCCTCAGCGCTGGTTGTCCTCATGCCCTGCATCTCAAGCAGGCCTACAATTACCTGCATATTGTTCTTTGTGCGATGATAGACTTCCTTAAGAAGGACTTCTTTCTCCTTGATGCTGCTTTGAAGTTGGACTTCTCGGTCTTTTAACTCGCTGGTTTGTTCTAGAATAAGCTCATCTGCCTGAGCTCTGACCAGAGCCCCACCAATCTGATTGGCAAAAACCTTCAGTTTTTGAAGGTCATCTTCTTTAAAATGTTCAGCAGTATAGCTTTGCAGGGTGAACAATCCAATTTGACCCCCTTCCCAGAAGATAGGTACAAACACCAGAGACAAACTGAGTCGGGATGCATCACCAAAAGGAGACAGGGGCAGTTCTTTTAAGGATTCCTTGCGGTTGATCAGGACTGGCGAGGGAAGAATGAAGGTATTCTCTATATTTTCCACATCCATGATATATACATCGGTCTCAACCTCAACGGGTTTATCCTGTCCGGAAAAGGTGTCCTGGGAAAACAAGCCAACAGCTTCATTTTTCTCAAGATTGATACGGTATAAAGCAAAGGCATCGTAGCCAAAGAGATCATAAAGCAATTTCGCTGCAATGATTCCAGCCTGACGTGGCTTGAGAGAGATGGTGAGTTGACGGGCGAGACGACGCAGAGAGTCCCGAAAACGCTCATATTCATTTCGTTCAGTCACATCCTGGAGTGAGGTCAGGAACGCCTTGGGCTCTTTGTTTGTGTCAAAATGTGGAATATAGCGGAGATCTAAATCATGGGCTCGGCCATCAGGACCAGTAGTTGTTCTGGAGTAGGAGAGAGCTTCCCCGGTAGCAATTCTAGATAGATAGGGTTGAATCTCCGAATATGTGTCTTCTGGAATGATTTGATTGAAAGATTTTCCAATGATATCGGCCTTTTTATAGCCATACCAGTTTGCATAGGCTTCGTTTACGTAGAGATATTTTTCATTCATATCGGAGTAACAGAAAAGCCCTGGGATGGTATCAACGATCAACTCCAGGAGTTCTTTGTTTTCTGCAATCTCTTCTCGAGCGGACGCTATCTCAGTCACATCGTCCATTTGCACCAAAATGGCCATAACCTCTCCATCTTCGGCCTTAATAGGTATCAGGGTCAGGACAAAAACGAACGCTCCTCGGGCTTTTGATTTGTGGTGATATTGGAAGCTACAAACCTCGCCCTTTAATAACCGGGGCAGGTATTCTAAGCCAGCAGTCAAGGCCTCTTCCGGAACAAATTTTTTAAGAGGCTCCCCAAGGACATCTTCACTCTTAGCCTCCAGTAGTTTTGCTGTCGATAGGTTTACATATTGGAGTGACAGGTCAAGGTCAACGAGGAAAAGATAACTGGTTAAGTGACCCGTGATTATCTCCAACTGTTGACGACTTTTTTCCAGCTGCTCCCTGGCAGTCACGCGCTCATTAATATCATTAAAGGAGAGCAGGATGACGGTTTTATCGATTTGGTTTACGGGAACACCTTTTACCTCAACCCAGCGCTCTTCACCTGACAGCGTGAGATATTTTTGTTCTCGAACTCCCGGGACGGGATTTCCAGTTTTGAGGAGGAGTTCAACCCCTTCATGGGCTGCCTTCAGAAAGTCTGGATGGACCAAATCAAAAAGATTCATGCCAAGCACCTCCTCCAGGCTTTTAGCACCTGAAAAGTCCAGGGCAGCCTGATTTGCATCCAGCAAAACACCCCGGTCGTGGAGCACCATGGCCGTCGGTGAATTATTGAATGCAAGGCGATATTTATCCTCACTATTCAGCAATGCCGACCGGGTGATTAATTCATCAGTAACATCCCGAAAGGAGGACATGATAGCAATCCGTCCCTGGTCTTCAATCGGTACAGACATGACCTCCACGTCGCGTACTTCACCTGTGGCAATAATGAATTTCTGGCTAACGATATTGTTGGGCTGTTTGGAGTCAAGTAGCGCCTTAATTCGCTTGCTTGAATCACGCAAGGAGTCTGGATGAACAAAGGCAGAGACAGGACTTTTAACATACTTGTCTGGATTTTCTGCCTTGAAAAAATCCAGGGCTGCCCGATTGGCAGTCAGGATCACCTTGCCATCGTGAACAACAATAGGGCCAGGAGAATTATTAAAAAGGGTTTGATAGCGCTTTTTTGCATCTTTGAGATCAGTATAATCCATCAGTGTGCCAACAAAACCAGCGGGATTACCCTGGGCATCCAGGTAAACCGCCTTTCTTGCCAGCATCTGTCGAGTGACACCGGCGGCGTTTTTAAATTCAGTGGCGTGAGATTGGAGCTCATTATCTTGTAGCAGTTTGAGGTCCTCTTTTTCGACCCGCCGCGCTGAGGGGGTCTTCCAAATCTCGGCTACCCTCTTTCCCAACATCTCCTTTCTTTCTTTTCCAAAGAATTTCAAGTAGGCATCATTGAGCATGGTGTAGCGACAGTCAGGGTCCTTGGCATACATGGGTGTTGGCGTAGCATCAAACAGGGCTGTGATCTGGTTTTTCTGGTCAAGCAGGCGCTCTTTGGTTTTGTTCCGTTCAGAAAGATCACGAACAATGCTTACCAGGGTTCCGTCAGAAAGCTTTTTCGAATTCATTTCAACAGGGATCTGATTGCCGTCTTTTCTACGAAAAGCGCGTTCTGCGAGCACAGTGAGCCCCTCGTTCAAAAGATCATAACGCAGGGGTTTTCTTACCAAAACATCAGGCTCAAACAATTCCGATAAATTCATTTGAAGTAGATCTTCGTTGGAATAGCCAAGCAGGCGTGTTGCGGCCACGTTTGCCTGAATGATGTCGCCCTGAAAATTGCATTTTAGAATCACATCTGCTGCCTGATCAATGAGTTCCCGCTGGCCTCTCTCGCTGGCCTCAAGAGCTGCCTCTTTCTGTTTGAGGTCATCATGCAGTCGTGCATGAAACAGGGCGAGGGAGAGTCGAGCAGAAAGCAAGGTGACGATTTCTTGAGTTTCCCGTGAGACGCCATCTTGTTGGCGAGATCCAATATTGAGAGAGCCCACAACATCGCCACCAATCTGAAGGGGAACATCGAAGAAGGATTGAATCCCGGCACGGCTTAACGCCTTCACCACGGTACTGGGGTTAGAAATTGAGGAAAGATCAGGGGTGTATTTAGGCTCCACGGGGGTACCGCTCTTTTGTCCGGGAGGGTTCGAAATGGGGTGTTTATCTCCAGACGCGAGAAGGGGTATCGAAGTGTCTTTTGTAAATACCTCAAGCGACTGGTTCTGGATATCATTGAATGTGATAGATACACGCTCGAGCTTTAGGTGGGTGTCGAAAAAGGACAGCGCTTTTGTTGTGACACGCTTCGTATCAGGCCAGGAGATGGCCTGGTCGAAATCCAGGAGCAAGCGAACAGAGCGTTGATTGTCAGGCATAAATATGTTCTCCAATATGAAGGGCAAATTTCACCTTGTTGGTCAATTAATGCAAATCATTAAGCAGGGATAGCGAACAGGGTGTTTGTTACCGGTTTTGACTTGAAAAGGAGGTTTTTCGCCCTTAATTGGTTGTGAATTTAAAAGGGTGAAAACGAGGGATTATGAAAACATTTTTAAAAACAACATTAACACTTACTGTAATAATGGCCAGTCTGGTTATGGCTCAGGAAGCAGCACCATCAGTCTGGAAAAAATCAGTTCAGGGTGGCATTAATCTGACACAGACAGGCTTTGATAACTGGGCGGCTGGTGGAGAGAATGCTTATGCCTGGCAAATGAATCTGAACTACAAATTTGTACAGGATCTGGAGAAAACCAAATGGTCCAACACCGGTAAATTTCTCTATGGGGCTACCAAGACAGGTGATCAGGAGATGCGTAAGTCAGCCGATGAGATCAAATTGGAAAGCGTGTTGACCTATAAACTGGGATCAAAGATCAATCCTTTTGTTGCCGTAACAGGCGAGACTCAATTCGCTGCGGGTATGGATTACAGTACAGACTCTTCATTTCAGATATCAGCCTTCATGGATCCAGGTTATTTCAGGGAGAGTTTTGGAGCGGGCTATGCAATCAATGAAGGCCTGGGAACGCGTTTGGGTTTATCCTTCAAGCAGACAGTTACTAGTGATTATCCATCACCCTATACTGATGATGCTGCTACTGCGGAAACTGAAACCATGCGAAGTGAGTTTGGCGCAGAGTCAGTAACCGATCTAACATACAATATCTCTGAGACGGCAGTCTTTGTTTCTAAGCTGGAACTGTTTTCTGCTTTTTCGGCATTTGATGAGATTGATGCAAACTGGGACAACACGCTGACAGTTAAAGTGTCTGACTACATCAACATGAATATGAACTTCAAGATGGTCTACGATAAAGACATTTCAGTTAAGCGCCAGATAAAACAATCCATGGCATTTGGAGTAAACTACACCTTTATATAGATTCAATATATAATTTAAATAAGGCCCACCTTCATGGTGGGCTTTTTTATTTGCATCCCTGAGAGTTTTCGGTTAACATAGCTTCGTCGAGAGGCAACCATCTTCAAACAAACTATCCGAAGAACATCAATGTTGTGTAGCTACAAACCAGTTGTTGGTTTATGGTAAACTGTTTCCCAAAAGGGAAACACGAGACCTCTTTATGCTAAATAAGACTCCATAAATCAAGATGGAGTAAACAATCAAAAAGCGAACAGGGTAAAGTTTTATCTGTTGGATATAACTCACCCAAAAAGAAAGGAACGATTATGAATCGTTTTAGAAGCATCCTTTTAAGTGGGCTGGTGGCGCTTTTGATGGTAGGGTTTGTAAATGCAGGTGATGTGAGTGAATTGCCACCTGGAGCGGCAGTTGACACTGGATTTAATATATACTTTGGGACGTGGAATCCAGACAAAACATTGTGCCTTCAGACAGGAGGAACAGACTGCATTAATCTTGGATTTAGTTTCGACTTCCAATGGATTAAGGATTTGTTTAATTAACAATCAACCAAAATGGGCAGGGTAAAACCTGCCCTTAAGGCAACCAGTATGATGAGGCAATTAACGATAATAATTCTTAGCTTTGTAACAATTGCATTATGTCAATATGAGACAATACCTGTTTCAAAGAGCCTTTCGAAAAAGACTCTGGATCGACTATGGCCGACTTTTAAAGGTGGTGCTATAACTATAAACAAGCGTGAAGTAATTATTCCAGATGGAAGCAGTTTATATATACAAAACAGAATAAAGCCTGATGATTACACACGGGTAGATCTAAAACGACATGGGGCGGATGTTTTTACTGTTTATGAAGCCACGGCAAACGATGAAATTTATGCGTATACGGTTGCGGGAAGTGATGGCCGGTTTTACATTTTCGAGCGGGGGCGAAGAACAGGTGCTATGCAAGGACCCGCAATAAGACATGGTGCGGCAGCAGAAAGAATGTTTTTGCTAAAAAACGATAAGCTTGTTGCTACAGGCTTATATAGACCACAATTGATATTTTATTTGGATTTATACAAAGACGATTCAATTCAAAAGCAAATAAAATACGCTAAAGAAAACTTTGATCCACTATACTTAAAACACAAAGCATACACTGTATCAGTGTATGATAAATATCTAACCGAGATAGATTCGGGGAATGTAATCAATAGAATAGGGGACAATGCCCGTGCCTATGAAGGATTGTATTTAACTCTAGCTGTGGATATAGCAGATGATGAGACACTGTATCTTATAGACAACGATCAGGGTTATGTTGTGGAAAAATATTCGAATCTAACTAAGATCGATTCAAGTTTTGAAATTATTAATCCCAACTTTAAAACACTACCTGATGTAATGACATTAGGGGATCTGGATGAACTCAGATCAAGAGCTCAGGCATATTCAGCACCATATGCTTTGTATCATAAAAAGGGCTACTTGCTAACGGCTTTCTTTCAGGCACCAGTTCGGTTTAGGGATGTCCAACCACCATATTATTATGATATCTCAACTATAAATGGTGAGTCATTGACGTCGGGAGTTCTTGAGTATCCCTTCCTCTGCGAAGATGATGGTGACAAGGTGTTTCTTTATGTAAAGCGTGAGGGTGGTTGGTTTCAGGACGACCTGCATTTCCTGGTTGGCGTAACAATAGAAGATCTTTTAACTGGCGCGGTAACCAAAGCAACCATTGATGCCTCTATTGAGAGCCTGGAAAGGTGGTGAGTTTGTGGCAAAAGTCCTTGATTCGGGGTGGCTTCGATTAAAGAGCGTCGACCTTTTGCGGTGGTCGTTATCAATTGGATTCTTTTTTCTGGCTATCAGAAAAGGACAATTGATTTTAGAGCATGGTACTGAGCCGTATAAAATTATCTCGGATGCAGCAGGGTTGCCTGAGTTTGTTAGTTATTATGGAGTAATAGCGGTCATTGTAGAGTTAAGTCTTGCAGTTGGTCTTTGGGAAAACAATACCTTTAAACCAGTTATTGTTCTTGCTGGATTGTTAACCTTTTTGGGCATAGCTGTTAGCCTGGCATTAATAATGTTTAAAATAAACTCGGACTGTGGCTGTGGTTTATTGGGCGACAGTGAGTATGGTTTGTTGCTCCAAAAGGTGATAATTCTTGCCCTGTTGGTGGTGATGTACAGAAGCAAGGGAAAAATCTTTCCAGACAATAATTTAATATAACGCAACTATATGCACGTAATATGCGCTATATAGCCTGTAATTGGTGAGACGTTTGCTTTGTTGTGAATGGGCCGGCATGATCACCAGTGGGCGGGTTAGAATACTTGTCAAGATCCAAAAATTTTAAAAAGGGGTTGGCTGAGAAACCGACTCCCATTATTTGGGAGAACTAATCAAGCGTAATGAGTTTCTCGAAGAGTTCTTTATTCTGTTTTAATTTATCTTCGTTTCCATACACGCAAAGCGGACTGTTTTCTAAAATATCTGCAACCATTTTCTCATAAGACTTCACATCCTCAAGTGAAGTAGCTAAAACTGCAGTTCTTTCAGATTGAAGTTGTTCCTGGGACAACCTGGTGAAGTAGCGTGCCACTGCAGTACTGCCTCTCTGAGATGGTGTTTGTGGTCGATCCATTCCAGAAATGGTTCCAATGATAAACCGTGTCATTTCCTTTTGGTCGATATCCAGAGTCGCTAAAAAGTCGGGAGTCCTGGCATAGTTTTCCAGGGTGCTGGTCAGATTAGGATCACGATACGATCCAAAATAAACCTGCCCCGTTGCAGAAAAACGCGCGAAGCCACCATAGGCACCTCCAATGACACGGACCTGATTCTTAAGCCATTCCCTTGAAATGATCTGATTAAGCACTTTAATCTTACCATCCCAGCTATACCCGAGATCCGTGAAGTCAGACCCCTTAAGTACATACTGAACTTTAGAAGCAGCCATGAGCCCTTCATTTTTTGAGTTGGATGTTAATGTCCAATCCTGAAAAACGGGCTTCTGTCTACCGAGACCCTTTGAGAAACCCTTAAGCTCTGCCCTAAATAGCTTAATAGCATCATCAGAACACGTCGTTGAAGCGATCAGGTTCTTTTTGTTAAACAACATCTCTGATACATTTTTTAATTCGTTAATTAGATCATCCTGCTTTGTATCAAAATTATCCACCATGTCGGAAATGAACCAGTAGTATTCCAGCCCGCCAGTTAACTCCCTAAACATACCAGCCCTTGTGGTATATGAAAACAGCCTGGTTCTGGCGTAGCCCAGCCCATCACGCTTCACGTTGGCTGATAGACGTGAATGATGTCGGGTTAATACATCTTTTATCCGATCCACATCATCCAGTTGAGAGCGCCTCAGGATTTCTTCAGAGAAGTCAAAAACCTTTGCCTGCTCAGGAGACATGGCCTTGGTTGACAAAACAAACTTTGGTATCAACTGATCATCATCCCGATTTTGGAGATAGGTGGACAAATAGGTGCTAAACCCCCCAAGATGGGTATCCAGGGCGTTATCAAGCTCTCCAAAGGTGTAGTTCTCAGTTCCGATTGATCCCAGTAGGGTTGCCAGTAGTGCAGCATAGGGAAGTTGGTCTTCTCTCAAAACACGTAGGTCAAAAAACAGACGAATATAACTGATATCATTTGTGAAGGTTTCGAAATGCAAATAGGGGATACGTGAAACTCTTGATTCGTCTGCGATAAACCAATCTGCTTCCGGATTGATATCCTCAAGGTCTAACAGGGGAATGGTAGCTAGAGCTTCCGGTGTATCTTCAGATTTTTGATAATCAACCAACATTTCAGTATGGTCAACCAATTGAGTCACTTCATCAGATGAGAGGCTTGCTTTATAGGCAGCCAGCTCAGTATTGGTGCGCGTGTCGTTTTCTCCTTCCAACCCAGGTTTAGGATTCAGTGTGAACAATAGGGCATGGGGGTTATTGACAAGAGATTCAGTGATGAGCCCCTCCAGATAACCCGATGGCAGGGCTTGTTTAAAAGCCGCCAGAGGCTTTTCATATTCCAGGCCGCTAAAGGGTTCATCAGCCCAGAACCAACTACCTAAAGCCTTTTGGTTGTAGTACAACCCCTTCTGAGGCGTGTTCCCCTCTCGGAGATTAAATTCCATGCGATTTAGAATTCCAGTAATGGCAACTTTATCCAGTCCTTCACTGGCAACCTTTTCCAGGGTTTCAAAGACGACCTGCTTGAATTTTTCCGCTTCGTCTGGATTTGCATCTTGAACCTGGATATGCAAAACATTCTGCTTTAAGTCGTCTATCCAGGCACCGACATCTTTACCGATTCCGGCCTCCTGGAGCGCCAGACGGACCGGGGCCGACTCATTGTTAAACAAAGCCTGGGTGAGCACTCTTAGACCCAGGCCAAGCAGTTGATCAGTACTCAAACCCACAACAAAGGAAAGGGAGAGATATGAGTTTCCTTCCAACTCTGATTCTTCGGTAGCAGAATAGACTCCAGAGGCTGACCGCAACGCTTCGAAGGCAGGCTGCAGGGGGATATCAACAACTTGATCAGAGGGTGAATATTTTGAAAGGTAGTGTTCATCAATAAAGGCCAGCTCTGATTCTGTGTCACCATCACCGTACAGAAATATGTATGAGTTGGATGGATGATAATATTTACGATGAAAATTAAGAAAATCATCATGGGTCAAAGTTGGGATTGCTGCAGGGTATCCTCCTGATGAAAATCGGTAAGGTGTATCAGGAAAAAGCTGTTTGTCCACCAAATAGCCCAGTTCCCGTGTAGGACTTGAAAAAGCCCCTTTCATCTCATTATAAACCACACCCTTGTAGGTCATGTTTGAGTCGGCATGCTCAAGGTCATGGTGCCAGCCCTCTTGTTCCAGGATGTGAGGATCTTCATAAATGAGGGGGTTGAAGACAGCATCAAGATAGATATGCATGAGAGAGCGAAAATCTTTGTCGTTCATGCTGGAAACAGGATACAGCGTAATGTCACTGCCCGTCATGGCATTGAGAAAAGTGTTCAGGGAGCCCTTGGATAAAATATCAAAGGGACTTTTCACAGGAAAGTTTTTTGATCCATTCAGCACGGAGTGTTCCAGAATATGGGGGGTGCCAGCATCTGACTCAGTAACTGTTTTAAAGGTAATACAGAAGGTCTTATTGATGTCAGTGTTTGAAATTTTTAGTAAACGAGCCCCGGACTGCTCATGTTTAAACAATAAACATTCCGCATCCACTTCTTTTACAAAGCGTTTTTCAACAAGCTTAAAACCTGACATTTTATCTCCTGTCTGTGGTTGTGCCATAACTGTAATACATAACAGCGTTGCCATGAGCATGGTAATAATTTTGGGCATATTTAGTCCCCCGGCTAGAAAGTTAAATAAGATTCTCTGAATAACGCTTTGAAGATATAACACTTCAAGCGGATTAAAGACCCCAAAAGGAAAAGCCAGTTAAACGCTGGCTTTTTCAGAATAGGTCATGACCATTTTGGGATGTTAATCAACCACCACCTTGAAGGTAACCGTTCCGTTTTCACCAGTAGCCAGATCAAGCGCCCGTTCATATTTGATGTCGGTGACAGGCGCAGCTTGCGAGGCGTCATATCCGCCAGCGGCTACATGTTGAAATGTGATGGTCATGCCAGTACCTACGGCAGAGTTTTCTACATAGGTTGCATTCTGTGGAACGGCTTGATCGACCACAACATCTTTGGCGATACCCACACCCACATTAGAATAGGTAACTGTATAGGTCAGGGTGTCACCTGGCAGGGCAGTATTCAGGTCCACAGTTTCAACCAGAAATAACTCAGGCAAAGGCATTGGAAGACCGGTACCGCTAATGCTAAAGGTATAGGGATTTTCATCAGTATCATCAGAGGCAATGCTAATGGTGGCTGTACGTACTCCTTCAGCGCCGGGAATAAAGCGGATGGTAAAATCGGTTGATCCGCCTCCAGCTGAAATGGTAGATTGTGGTATGAGGGTTAAAGCAAAATCACTGGCATGAGTCCCAGAAATGGTAATGTAGGGAGATGCATCTGTCAGGGTCAGTATGGCGCTACCTGTATTCTCAATGGTATAACCTACCCAGCTTGATGAATCAATAATGGTATCTTCAAAAATCGTACTGTCGGCCACAGCGGGTGTGACATCTCCACTTACGATGGAGACACCATTACCCAGAATGCTCATTTCAGGACTGGCAATACCGGTACCTTGGATACTAAAATCAAATGGATTCTCATCATCATCATCATTGGCGATGCTCAGGCTGGCGGTTCTTAAACCAACAGCCGTGGGATTAAAGGTGACTGTAAAGGCAACCGAATCACCTGGTGCCACCGATGATGCAACGGGTTGAGCGCTAACCAGGAAATCTCCTGCATGGGTACCACTGAGAACAACGAGTGGGTTACCGCTAAGCGTTAACACACCGCTACCAATATTTTTCAGATAAAAGGTGTTTTCCTGGGTGGCGGCGAGGATATCCTTGCTGCCGAAATCAGTATTATCCGTGTTGACGGGAGAGCTGTCACCATCGGAGATGGATTCACCATTACCTAAAACAGTGATTTCTGGTGTTGCCAGACCAATACCCTGGATTGAGAAAGTATAGGGGTCCTCATCCAGATCGTTATTGGCAATTGAAAGGGTAGCCACTCTTAATCCGGCTGAGCCAGGATCAAACGTGATGGTAAATGTGGTTGAGTTATTTGTGGCAACAGGTGAGGATGGTGCACTTGTGACAGTAAAGTCAGCAGCAGCGTCACCTGTTATATCTACATAAGTAGATGGATTTGAGAGAATTAAATCTGCGTTTCCTGTATTAAGAATAGAGAAACTTTGGGCCTGGCTTCCCGTAAGAATATCCTCTGACCCAAAATCAGTGAAGTCGGAAGCAGTCGGGGTAACATCGCCATCAACAATAACATTCGCATTTCCACTAACCTGAATTTCTGAAGCAAGACCAAACCCTCGAATATCAAAGGTAAAGGGGTTTTCGTCAGAGTCAGTATTGGCAATACTGACAGTGGCCGATCTCAAACCTTCAGTTGTCGGGATAAAGCGAATATCAAAACTGGTGCTGTCGTTTGAAGCCACTGTTTCAGATGGTTGCACTTTAACATAAAACTCATCTGCATTTGTTCCAGAAATGGAAACCTTAGGTGTTCCATTTAAAGTGAGTGTGGCGCCGTTGCCATTAAAGATCTTGTAGGTATGGATTACAGAATCAATCTGTGCCTCGATTGAGCCATAATCTGTATGGTCTAAAGTAGATGGTGAAGTATCACCATCCGTGATGTCAACATTATTGCCTTTAATGCTGATTTCCGGCGCGGATTGTTGATAAACACCGGCATCAAGATTGGACAGAAAGACACCACTGCTGATTACCAGAGCTCCGGATTCGCCAGTGCCGGTATTAATATCACTGTCAAGATTGTCATCACCACCAGAATTTTGAGGTGAAAAAACATAACCTGCCGGTAGGCCAGTAAAGTAGAGTCGATAAGTGTTTGGGCTTAGATTTGTGAACGAGTAGTACCCATTGGCATCGGTGATTGTGGTTGCAACACTGGCACCACCATCGATCTTGATTTCTATATCAATTCCAGGAACGCCTGTCTCCCCCACATCTTGAATGCCATCTTCATTCACATCAAGCCAGACAAAATCTCCCACGCCTGTGGTTTTGAAACCAGCATCACGGGTATTGTCTACGCCACTAATGTTTAGAAAGAAGGTTGCAGTTTTGCCACTGTTTGCCGGGTCGGCATCACTATCAAGGGCATCATCTCCCCCTTGATCTAATGGAGAGAGGCTATAACCTGCAGGAGCACCGGTAAAGGTGAGATAGTAATTTCCAGAGGCGAGACCCGCGAATGAATAGGAGCCATCAGCAGCGCTAACTGCCGTACCCTGAAGATTGTCGCCAGAATCGTATAAAGACACGGTTATTCCGGACATGGGATCTTCACCGGCATCTTGAATACCATCACCATCATTATCCAGCCAGACCATATTACCAATGACGCCGTCTGACGGACTGGTACCATTACCTCTCAAATCAAACACGTAGGGTGACACATCTGGATCATTATTGTATATGGATATAGTTGCATTGCGAAGGCCAATACTGGATGGATCAAACTGAACAACCATCGTAGTGCTGTTCCCTGTTATCACGGAAGATGCTGGGGGTGTTGTAACTGAAAATTCTGATGCCTGGGCTCCAGAAAACGAAACTGAATCAATTGCCAGACTGGCATTACCACTATTGCTAATGGTATATGTCACGAGTTGAGCGCCTGTGGTTATATCCACATCACCAAACATGGTACTATCGGACAAGCCAGGAGATGTATCGCCACTGGTGATTGTTACACTATTGCCTGAAACACTCATTTCTGGGGTGGTAACGCCGGTACCCTCAATATCAAAAGTGTATGGATTTTCATTACCAGTGGGGTCACTATTTCCAATACTGATGGTTGCTTCGCGAAGTCCTGTTCCCGAGGGGTTAAATTCTACGGTAAAGGCCACAGTACTGCTGGGAGCAACCAGGGTGGCAGGATTGGAAATGACGGTAAAGTCGCCGGCATGAGTACCTGAAATAGCAATAATAGGATTATCACCTAGAACCAGATCATCACTTCCAAGATTGTGTATAACAAACTCTTGGGTGGCGGTAAGACCACCGATAACCTCAACAGATCCGAAGGCTGTACCATTTGAAACATGTGGAGATGTGTCCCCATCAAGGATGTTTATCATGTTTCCCGTTATGTTGATCTCAGATAGGGATAAAGCATCATAAACACCGGTTCCCTGAATAGTAAAGGTATATGGATTTTCATCAGAGTCATCATTTTGAATATTCACGGTGGCCTGGCGCGTTCCTAGACCAGCAGGTGTGAAAGTGACCTCAAAGCTGGTTGTGGCACTGTCTATGGCTATTGAATTTGATGGTGAAGACGAGATATTAAATTCTGAAGCATTTGCTCCAGTAAAACTCACATATGGCGGAGGACCGGTCAAACTCAACACAGCATATCCAATGTTACGGATAATATATGTTGTTGTAGCAGGCACACCTGAGATTTCAGCTGAGCCCACGTCAGTAAAGTCACCGCTCATGGGGAAAATGTCACCAGACTCGATAACTACATCATTCCCCAAAACCTCAATTTCTTCATCAAGGGTTGAAGTACCGAGACCTTGAATAGCGAAACTGAAAGGACTCTCATCAGCATCATCGCTGGAAATCAGCACGGTTGCCACCCGCACACCAGTCGTGGTTGGGTCAAACGCCACCTGAAATGTGTTGGATCCAGATGGTGACACCGTTGAGCTGGCTGGTTGCTGAGACACAATAAAATCACCAGCATTGGCACCAGATATTTGAACCATGGGCAAGCCCGTCAAAGACAGATCGCCTGAGCCCACATTCTGGATGGTGAATGAATGAGCGAGTTGTGCCGCAAAAATATCCCGGCCGCCAAAATCCGTCAGATCGCTGGTTGCTGGAGAGGTATCACCATCAGCTATATTGTTCAAATTCCCCTGCAAGGCAATTTCTGGGACGGATGTACCGGTTCCCTGAACATCAAAAGTGAAGGGGTTCTCGTCTGCATCGTTTGTTGAAATAGAAAGGGTCGCTACCCTCAAACCCACTGCACTTGGATTGAAAAGAACAGTAAAGCTGGTCGAGTCACCGGCTACAATGGGAGTAGATGGATTTGCGGAAATAGAAAAATCTGCAGCGTTTGTACCTCCAATTGTCACGTAGGGAGAGCTACCGGTTAAAAGAAGGGACGCGGCACCGGTGTTTTTTATCTTAAAAACAGAGCTGCTTGAGCCAGTATCAATATCCTGGCTGCCCAGGTCTGTATCATCTGAGGTTGATGGCGTTGTATCTCCATCTAGAATGTCTTTATCGCCTCCATGAACAATAATTTCTGGAGCGAGTCCTGTGCCCTGGATATCAAAATCGTAGGGATTCTCATCGGTGTCATTGTTTGAAATAGAGACAATGGCTGAGCGGAGCCCATTATCACTTGGATCAAATGTTATGGTAAAGGTTGTACTGCTACCCGACGTAATTGTCGTAGTCGGTGCCGAAGTAACAGTAAAATCAGCAGCATGGGTTCCGGAAATAGCCACAGCGGGTGAACCGTTTAAGGTCAAATCTGTGGTTCCAACTGTGTTTGCAACGGTGAAGGTTACGGTCACATCACCGCTGGCGGCAGACACTGAGCCAAAATCAGTGGAATCGGCTGTTCCTGGAGAGGTATCACCATCTACGATTACAACACCATTAGCAGAAACAGAAATCTCAGGAATGCTTCCCGATGGCTGATATATACCGGCATCAACTGAGCTATTAAAGGTATTGGTAGAAACGGTGACTTGATCAGAGATTCCTGTTGTAGTATTTACATCACTGTCAACATCATCATTTGCGCCGGCGTTTTGGCTGACAAATTGATAACCACCAGGCAGGTTGCTAACTTTAATTCTATAGTTCCCTGGAGTAACAGAAGCAAACATATAAGCGCCATATGCATCTGAGGATGTTGCAGCAATAACGTTAGTTGTAGTTACAGCATCAACGAGCTGAACAGTCACGCCTGGAACGCCAGGCTCACCAAAATCCTGATCACCATTGTTGTTGAGATCATCCCAGATAAAATCACCAACACCAGTTGCTTTATATCCAGCATCTTGACCCTCTTCAATAAGGCCAACACCAACAAAGAAGTTTGCAGTCTTGCCTGTGGTGGCATCGGGATCACTATCACTAACATCATCGCCGCCCTGGTTTTGGCTGGTTAACATATAACCAGCGGGGGGATTTGAAAATTGGAGGTAATATTCAGAGGGATCTAAATTGATAAAAGAGTAATCCCCGTTTTGGTCTGTGATTGTAGAAGCAAGCAGTGTGTTGTCAATACTGTACAGGTCAACCGTCACGCCGGCCATCCCGGGTTCGTTAGCATCTTGAATTCCATCAGCATCGTCATCAACCCAGACAAAATCACCAATGGAGCCTGTTGAAGGAAGGGGCGCGGGGACCAGGGGACACGAAGCACCATCAGATTTATTTAAGTCAGCTTCACCTTGTCCCACATAGATACTTAATCCAGAAGGATCAATCTTGTACATTTTACCGCTTTGGCTGTTGGTGGTGAAAATGTAACCATCATCTGCCGTCCAGGCTGCACCATAATAAAGACTGTTGATACTGTTATTGTAATCATCGGTCAATCTTCCAGTAATAGCGGTGGTTGAGACAACATGTGAACTGGGGTTGTATACATAAAGGTTAGTTCCGTGGATACCGTAAAAATATCCATCTGCATCTAGATAGGCCACATCAATAGGAAGAAAGGCAGTACCGCTGGTGGCCTGGGTGGTAATGGTACCTGCGCTGGCATCAAAAATACCTACAGTCGTACCGGCAGCATCCCAAAAGTAAAAATTCCCTAAGACATCAAAATCAGCTCTCCAGGATAAAAAGGGTACAGTTACGGACAAAACCTCTTCGTTGTAATTTCCATCAATTCGGATAATTTTGTTACCGGAAACATCCCCATCCTGTTCAAAGGCATAGAGCATTCCATCTTCAATATTATATCCCACACCATTGATATGATACCCAACCGTGTGCGCGATATCGTACACATATGGGTTCACCGTGGCGTCCATGGCGGCAACATCACCATTGTCACCCCAGATATGAAAGAATCTGGAGATACATGGAAATGGTGTTCCATCAATCTTGCCATATCCTGTCAACCAGAAGGTATAAGGTGTTTCATTACTATCATTGTTCGGTATGGAGATCGAGACATTACGGGTGCCTGTTTGAGCTGGATCAAACTCTATAGTAAAATCAGAACTTCCTCCTGCTGAGATAGATGTAGAGGGCATGCTCGTAACCGTAAATTCTCCAGCTGCGCTACCACCCAATTCTACCAGAGGGTTCCCTGTCAGGGCCAGGGTTGAATCCTCCGTATTGTATATTGTGTAGGTTGCATATGCCTTCACCAAAACAGGGTGAACATCACCAAAATCAGTGCTGTCAGAGAGGCTCGGCGTGGCATCGCCACTAGATATAATGTTATCGTTTCCGCGTACTTCAATCTCTGGATAGGTTAAGCCAAACCCTTGTACTGTGAAGGCGAAGGGGTTCTCATCAGCATCATTATTTTCGATGCTGATAACAGCAGTCCGCAAACCTGCAGACGAGGGGTTGAAAGAAACATTAAAAGGCACTGCACCAGACGGAGCCACCGGCGAGCTGGGCATTAAGGTGATTGAAAAATCAGTTGCGTGAGCTCCGGATATGGCTACCAGGGGCGAGCTGGTTAAAAGGAGATCTTCTGTACCCGTGTTGTTTATCATAAAAGTCTGGGATAACGTCCCGCTTGTGACAGAGACTGACCCGAAATCAGTACCATCTGATGTGTTGGGGAAGCTTTCTCCCTGAGGAATGCTATTCAAATTACCCTGAACATCAATTTCACAAAGTGTGGTTCCGCCCCCGGTTCCATTGCCTTGAATGGCAAAGGAATAACTTTCCTCATCGGGATCATTATTAAGAATAGTTAAAGTGGCTGACCGAGTCCCTGAGGTGAGTGGATCAAAAGCAATTTGGAAGGTGGAGCTGCCACTAGAGGCAATTGGAGTGCTTGGAGCACTAACCACACTATAGTCCCCAGCATGCGTGCCGCTGATGGCAACCAGAGGCCATGATCCAGTGAGATTAAGGGGTGCAGGACCAGTATTCTGAATTGAGTAGGTGATGATATGTGAACTTCCACCAATAACCACATCACCAAAATCAGTAGAATCAGCAATTGAAAGCGTTGAAGCACCGCTGGCAATAGAGACGCCGTTGCCAAGAATATCTATTTCAGAGTTGATAATTCCCGTACCCTGAATGTCAAAAGTGTAGGGGTTTTCATCGGCATCATCATTGGTGATAGAAACGGTTGCCTGGCGTAACCCTGTTGCAGGAGGGTCAAATGTGATCTCAAATGTTTGAGTTCCGCCTTGTGCGGTGACCGTTGCTGAAGCAGGCTGCTGGCTAACAGTATATTCAGATGCATGGGTGCCAAAGACGGATACCCGAGGTGAACCACTCAGGGTTAAGTCCCCAGATCCTGAGTTGTTGATGGAAAAAGTATGGATGCTAGATCCACCGTTAATATCCGTATTGCCAAATTCTGAATCATCTGTTGGAGATGGCGTTGCGTTACCATCTGAAATGGAAACGCCATTCCCTGTGATATCCATCTCAGGCGTGGCAGAACCTGTACCCTGAATATTGAATGTGTAGGGATTTTCGTCAGGATCATTATTTGAGATGGAAATAGTGGCTGTCCTGCTGCCTGAAGCGCTTGGATCAAAGCTGACGACAAAGTCATCGGTTCCCCCGCTTGGACCAACGCTTGCTGCAGGTTGAGTTGTTACGGAAAAATCAGCTGCATGAGTACCTGAAATAACCACTGCAGGCGAGCCGCTTAATGTGAGAGAACTGCTCCCACTATTAGAAATTGTGAAAGTATGACTTACTACTCCAGTGACAATATCAGCACTGCCAAAAAAGGTATCATCATTGACGCTGGGAGATGTGTCTCCATCAAAGATGGACGTACTGTTCCCTGAAACATCCGCTTCAGGTGGACCGGAACCGGTTCCTTGAATATCAAAAGTGTAAGGGTTTTCATCCAGGTCATTGTTGGCAATTGAGACAGTGGCACTACGAAGACCAAGACCTCCGGGATCAAATGAAATAATAAAGATTTCGCTTCCACCGCTGCCTGAAATCGTATTGCCTGGCTGAGTCGTCACAGAGAAATCACTTGAATTAATTCCTGAAATGTTAACCAGAGGAGCTCCACTCAGCGCTAAATCACCACCACCATTATTATAGATAGTAAACGTATGGGCGATAGAACCAGACACATCATAAACAGATCCAAAATCAGTATCATCTGAAACGGTGGGACTTGTATCCCCATCTACTATATCAATAGCATTTCCCTGGACGTTTATTTCTGGGGCCAATACAATATTTATACTGTAATCCTCAACTTCACCATCAAATCCATTGTCACAACTTCCAGGGTAGGCATTCCATTTCGTAGAAATACGCATGGTGGTAGTTCCCAGAGTTGCTCCTGCAGGTATTGTTATGGAATAAGGGGATGCACCGGTTAAACCACTTACAACATTGGTCGCAGTACCCAGAGTGAAGGCCTCACCAGCATCGTCAAAATCCAGGTCCTGGTTCCAGTCAATCCATGCCATGGTGTTAACCGTATAGTTACCATCGGTATTCACATAGACGCTAAGGTCATAGGTAAAGTCTCTAGAAAGGGTGGTTGACAGGGTTGTGAAATCTGAATAGTCATTGTCTTCAAGTGCCGTTGAATTATCTATGGTATTGAACACGACCTGTCTAATTCCAGTGAAATAACCATCAGCGGCATTACCTGTTGAAGCGCACTGTCCAGATGCTTCAGTACTAGTTCCAAATAAAACAAACAGGAATAGAAAGGATAGAACGTATAAGGTTCTCGTGTTGAAGAAGTCGCTGGTAGTGCTCAATGAGCCCGTAGCGTTATTAGAATGAATGGCTTGAGAGAGAGTCATATTATTCAGGATCCAGTTTTGTTACCAAGGATATATTTTGGTTCGATACCATTGCATGTGAGAGTGCTAATGTCATGGTGATAGCATGGCATAACGGACCGAAAAATAAAAATACTTTTGTTAAATATTCTTTTCATATGTTCCTTTATATATGTCAAAGGTCGTGCCACCGGATAAAACAGGACATAAACTATTATTAATAGGCATGATATAGGTTGATTTTGTGGGTGAGTTTAGAGATGGAGTGTTAGGAAAACTTGACGGGATTTTGATGGATGTAATATTATAGAGACAGTAAATGACAAAAGCAATCAATAGTCAAAAGCTGGATTTAAACGGTGGTCGCGGAGAAAAAAGAGTGGAATACGACAGAGCTGTTCTGAAACCTCAGGAATAAAATTAATATGAATTGGCAGAACAAAACAAGCAACAATATATATACAGCGGGGATGTAATAATTAATCAACCCCAAGACGTTCCTGTTCTTTTTTACTCATGCTCTTGACCACCAAAATGTAGGAGTCCTCAATAAGTTTTTTAACGAGAAGGGGGTCCAGACTACCATCAAGAATGACTGTGTTCCAATGATCCTTGTTCATGTGATAGCCCGGGGTGATTGCTTTAAACTGAGACCGTAAGATCTGTGCGTCCTCAGGATCACATTTTAGGTTAACACCGAGAGGATTCCATTCAAGCCCGACCAAAGCAAACATCTTTTTTGCGACTTTGAAAACCGCGGTTTTTTCGTCAAAGGGAAAACCTAATGATGCATCATTAAACCCTAACAGCAGCGCTTCAAGCTCAGCGTATTTCATTGATTCATTTTCTCATTCACCCCGAGCGAGCCCCATGAATTTATGAAGTTTCCGTTGGTCAAGATTTCCATCGATTCTAACTCCACTACAGAGATCAAAACCGGATGGATTAACCACTGTTCTGGCAGCCTGAATATTGTCTGGACTCAACCCGCCGGCCAACAGAACTGGCAGTGAGTTTCTGGTACAGATTTCTTGACTGATCTTCCAGTCGTGGGTTTTGCCAGTGCCGCCGAGTGTCTTTATTTTTGCTCCAGGACTTCCTGAATCGAGAAGAATTATATCCACCAGCGCTTCATAATATAGTGCCTCAGAAATCGAGCTTGCATCCCTCACATGAATGACCTGAATCAAGCGGGTATCGGGTAGAGACTTTTTGACTTTCATAAGTTCTGTTTCAGGGAGTTTATCGACCAGCTGGATGCCCCAGGTTTTAATCTGATTGTGCTGCTTTAAAATGTCAAGATGATGGCGCTTGCTGGTAAGTAAAACGGTCTTTGAATCAGCTGGCAGGGAGGCGACAATATCCTCGATTTTATCAAGGGATATAACACCTGGGCCACTGGGCATTTCTGAGACCAATCCCAATAGGTCTGCACCGGCAGCTAGAGCCATCCTTGCCTCAGTTAAAGAACTGATACAACAAACTTTTATCAGGGTGTCATTCAATTAATTGCGTCGTCCATGCAAATGGGTTAAAAATTGGCTAATATTGAAAATAAGGCTTGTAGTTGATAGAATATTACCAAAAGGACAGACATTTTGGAAGCTAATATTGAATTTTATATACCTAATCAACATGACAGAGAAGGTGCTTTTTAGTTAAAGTGTTGCTTTAGGTGGGTTAGAAGGGGGTCAGGAAGGTTCGTTTTTACACCAATAAAAAAGATCTTGTGCTTCTCACAAAAAGCAGGTTTCAATTTGATAAAATCTTTTTGTGTGGTAATCCAATAATCGCAGGAATGGTCTTCAATTTCAGCTCTGTGCAATAGAGTATATTGAGCATGATCGGGGAAGGAGATTTTCACCCTGGCAGGATGATGAAAATCCTCTACTTGATTAAAAAAATAATCAGGTTTTCCCAGACCTGCAAAGAGGCCGTATTCACCTTTCAAAGAGGCCAGTGAATGATTGTCTCCCAGGTGATTTTTCACCTCATTTTCAAGCTTAAAAACAAGGTTGTTTTCAAGGTCTTTCTCTGCACCAGCCTTACTAAAAACAACGACATCTGCGCGGGAGATATTGTCAGCGGATTCCCTCAAAAAACCCCAGGGTAAGAGATGAGGTTTTTGTGATGTTTGAAAATCTATGATCACAATATCAAGATCGCGATGGAGACGTCTGTGCTGAAAGCCATCATCTAAAATGATGATATCGGGTGAAAAATTATCCTCAAGATATCGAGCACCAAGCACTCGATTTTCAGCGACAACAACTGGTACTCCTGAGAAGTTATTGGCAATTAGAAAAGGCTCATCTCCAGAGTCTTCCACCGTAGTTTTGAGTCCGCTATTACCAGCCACAACCACAAGACCTTTTGATGATCTGCCGTACCCTCGAGATAAAACTGCAGGTCTTTTATGAATGCTTAAAAAGTGTTCAATCAGGGCTTGAACCAGGATGGTTTTTCCACTGCCACCAGCGGAAATATTCCCCACTGAAATGACAGGAGTTTTAACTTTATAAGTTTTAAAAAGACCAAGATCATAGGCTCGATTTCGCAAGGTGATAAGGATGCCATATTTAATCGACAGGGCCACCCGAATGGGCAAAAACCAGGAGGCAGTATGAAGATAATTTGTCAGACTCATAGGAACATATTTAAAAGGAATTGTCCAGGTCTTCCTGGTGTTTTTTACAAAGCAAACTTGCTTGTCTGAGAGCTTCATCCATATCTTTTCCACGAAGCTTTGGATTCACTTTGATGGGTTCGCCAAAACTTGCAATAGCTCTCGAGAATGGAATTGGGATGGAAAACTTATCCCAACCACGGGCTCTAAGTGCCCACTTGGAAACCGTGGCTGTTGGAATGATATATCCATTAAGATGCTGAGCCGCGACATAGGTCCCAGGTTTCATTTCTCGGCGAGGACCTCGAGGGCCATCAGATGCAAAGGCAGAAATTTTAATATCCTGTTTGCGTAAATATCGAATCATTCCCTGATAAGCTCTTCGACCTCCGCGAGTACTTGAACCCCGAAAAGTAACATAGTTCAATCCCTCCAGTACTGCGCTGGCGATATCACCATCACCGGCTTGGCTGACAATTGCAGCGGGCTTCAGAGGTGCCGTCAAATACCAGGAGATAAACATGTCGCCATGCCAGAATTGGAAAACCAGGGGGAAACCTTCTTTGGCGAGATGTTGAAAACGACCCCAGCCGCGAACCTCCAGCCGGAGACTTTTTCCGATGAGGTTGACAAGACTTCCTCCAAACCTGCGGGCAATTTCTGAAATACGAGTTTGGGTTTTTCGACTTAAGCCCATGATCTAATCAAGATCCTTTTGAATTTCACTTGCTATGATTTTTGCACAACCCGGTTTTCCCAATAAGGTCTTCAGAGTCTCCAGTTTAGCTAGCATGTCGCTCCTGACTGACGGGTCCGTTAGTAATTTCAGGACCTCAGTAGCAATAGTATGGCCACTGGCCTCACTTTGGATAAGTTCTGGCACTGCCCGTTCACCGATGATCAGGTTGGGCATGGCGATGTGTTCAATGTCCACCAGGAGCTTGCCGATGAGGTAGGAAACAGGCGCAATCTTATAAATAACCACCAGGGGGGTTCCAAGATAAGCGGTTTCCAGGGTCGCTGTCCCCGATGCTACAATGGCCACATCAGCGTGGGCCATTAAGGGGTAGGGCTCATCCCTGACAATTTTAACATTTTCTAGTTGGTAAAAATGGGCATAGTACGAGTCGGACATTGAAGACAGGCCGGCTAACACGAATTGAATGTCGGGCTGTTCCTGGCTTAGTAGGCTTATGGCATCCAATAGTGGTTGTGTATGTTTATCCATCTCGTTACGTCGACTACCCGGCAGCAGAGCCACCAGGGGCTTGCTCTCATCAAAACGGTGTTGCCTGAAAAATTCTGAACGTTCAGGCAATTGAAAATCTCTTTCCACCACGGGATGACCGGCAAAGGTGACGGGGATCCCCTGTTTTTTGTAGAAGTCCTCTTCAAAGGGAAAGATCACAAACATACGCTTGATGAATTGTCGCATGGTTTTAACGCGACCCTTTTTCCAGGCCCAAACCTGAGGTGAAATGTAATAATAAACGGGAATTCCAAGGGCTTTAAGTTTTACCCCGAGGCGTATATTGAAGCCTGGATAGTCTAATAGAATGGCCGCATCTGGCTTGCGAATTTCACATTCAGTGATTACCGAGGCCATGACCTCTTTAAAAAAGGAGAGATGTTTAATCACTTCAATAAACCCGGTGACAGATAGATCCCGGGCATGGTACAGCGCATCGAGACCTTCAGCTTCCATCAAATCACCCCCAAGCCCCCAGAAAACATGATCGGGATTGTGAGCTTTCATGGCTGCCATCAATGGGGCGGCATGATGATCACCAGATATCTCTCCAGCGACAATTAAAAAGTTTTTGGCTGAGGGAGCTATTATTGACCCAATAGCAATTGGTTAATCTGTTCTGCAATACGTAAGGCTTCCAAACCATCACGACCACTGACAACAGGTGTCTGCTGAAGTTTAATGGATCTGGCGAAAGCAGCCTGCTCAGCGTACATGGCGTCCAGCTGAGGTAATTCGCGATTGGTGTATACTATAGCCTTGTTAGAGCCTTCCATGGGAATGATACGATCTCCTGACAAATCTGAGTCCGGGTTTTTCAAGGCATACATCTCAGTTGACCCCTTTTGGAAATCAATAGTGATATAGTGCTCATGTTGGAAAATGCGCATTTTTCGCATGGGATTCAGGGAAATCCGACTGGCGGTGACATTGGCCACACAACCGTTTTCAAAAGTGAGCCTGGCGTTGGCGATGTCTGCCAGATCAGAGATGACAGCTAGACCATTGGCCTGTATGTCAACAACGGGACTTTTTACCAGAGATAAGATGATGTCAATGTCGTGGATCATATTCTCATGAACAACTGGATTATCAATACCACGGGGGACAAAACTCACGAGTCGGTGAGCTTCAATGAAGCGTGGCTCTAGAATAACATCATCCAGGGCAGCCAAGGCGGGATTGAAGCGTTCAACATGTCCTACCTGTATATTTACGCCCTGCTTTTCAGCCAAAGCGACTAATTCCTCCCCTTCCTCCAGAGTGACTGAAATAGGCTTCTCAATAAAAACATGCTTACCGGCTTCGATGGCTGATTTCGCATAAGAGAAGTGGAATTTAGTGGGACAGGTGATAAAAAGCGCATCGCTGGCCTCAATCAAGGCGAGATAGTCAAGGGCAGCAGGAACCCCGAATTCATTCGCAACCAGCTCCGCTCGAGCTGTATCGGTGTCAAAAATACCCTGACAGTCCCAGTCCTGATGTTGGCTAAGATGACGGGTGTGAAAACGGCCGATGTGGCCTGCGCCGATTAATCCGGCTTTGAGTTTTTGTGAGTTTGCCATAGCGTGAAAATTAAGGCAAAACCATAGCAGTAAAAGCCTAATCCAAAAAGAGAATGCAGGGGGCTTCTTAAAGCTTGGAACTTGGAACGTGATGTTTGAAACCTGAAAGTTGAAACTTGCCACTTTATTACTGCTGTGAGCCAAATCATTTCAGGTTACAAGGAGGTCCAACACTTCAAGACCTAACAGCAATAATATTTTACCCCTACCCCCCAACTCCCCAGCCCACGAATCCACTAACTTAATACGCTCGTATCTCTTTGAATTTGGTGGCTGTGCATGCTTCGAGACCCTCAGCAAGACACGGCGCGTAGTATCGTAAAACCCACCAACCCATTAAACACATTAAACTCAAAAACTGATTCAATTCAATCATGGCAAAAATTGTATTTAAAGTTATTTTAGTCCATAATTCCCGAAGAATAGAGCTACATATAAATCCTTAAGGATCAAACATGGAACCACGCGAAATTATTTTAAAAGAATTACTTGAGGCCAGTCATCTTCAGGGAATTGAAGCCTTATTGGGTTGGGATCAGGAGACATATATGCCTGAGGGGGCTGGAGCAGCCAGATCAGAACAGGTTGCCTACATCACCACATTGATGCACTCCAAACTGGTAGGGGATCCGCTCAGGACTGCACTGGAAGAGCTGATTGATCTCCAAACCGGTGAACTCAGGATTATGACACTCAGCGATCGCGAGACGCGTCAACTCAAGGAAATCTGGCGTGATTATCGTCATGAATCACTGCTTCCCACCGAGTTTGTCTCGGATTTAGCCAAACATGCTTCTGTATCCCAGCAAGCCTGGGTGAGAGCCAGAAAAGACAACGATTTTGCCTTTTTCGAGCCCTTTTTGACCAAGATGATGCAGCTCCAAAAGGAGAAAGCGAATTATTTGGGGGTTGGAGCTACACCCTATGACAGTCTGTTGGATCAATTTGAACCAGACATGACGTCTGAAAAGGTGGCCAGTCTTTTTAAAGAAATTCGAGCCAGACTCGTCCCGCTTGTTCAAAATATTCGTGAAGTCAAACACCGTGTGAATGGCAGTGTGCTCACCAAAGAATATGATGTGGATAAACAGTGGGATTTTGGTATCGCCATGCTGGAAGCCATCGGCTTTGACAGCAATATCGGTCGTCAGGACCGCTCTGCACACCCTTTTACTACCAGTACACATCCCACAGATGTCCGCACTACCACACGGCTTCGCGAAAACGATCTAAAATCCGCCCTGCTCAGCACCTTGCACGAAGGAGGTCATGCCCTTTATGAACAGGGTCTCCCCATTGAAGAGTATGGGAATCCCTTGGGTCAGCCCATTTCATTGGGTATCCACGAGAGTCAGTCCAGAATGTGGGAAAACCTGGTTGGATTAAGCCCTTCCTTCTGGCGATATGCTTATCCCAAGCTTCAGGCTAAATTTCCTGATCAATTAAGAAATACAGATCGCGATATGTTTTTTGCCGCCATGAATCGAGTGAAACCCAGTCTGATCCGTGTTGAAGCTGACGAGGCCACCTATAATCTGCATATCATGCTCCGCTTTGAGATAGAGAAGATGCTCATCAACGAGAATTACCCCGTCGCTGAACTTCCCCAACTCTGGAACGATAAAATGGAGGAGTATTTGGGGGTGAGGCCAACAACGGATTCTGAAGGGGTCCTACAGGATGTACACTGGTCTTTTGGGGCTTTCGGATATTTTCCAACCTACACGCTGGGAAATCTCTATAGCGTTCAATTCTACAATCAGGCCAGGCAAGACCTCCCAGGTCTGGATGAATCCTGTGCCAGAGGTGATTTCTCAGGTCTACTGGGATGGCTGAGGGAACATATCCATAGTCTTGGTCGAGGTCGCAAGGCCGAAGAATTGGTTCAAGAACTCACTGGACAAGCTTTGTCAGCCCAGCCATTTATGGATTATCTTGAATCAAAATACAAAAGCATTTACAGTATCGACTGATACCATGAACCAAAAATGTCTCCACAAAAGCAGGGTTGTACAGGCTGACTCGAAATTGCTCTGGACGAAATGGACCACCCACACCGGTTTGAAATCCTTTATTGGTTTGGACAACAAGGTCGACCTGATTCCTGGTGGACCCTATGAAATCTATTTTCTGTTGGATAATCCTGAAGGCACCCGGGGTGGTGAAGGCAATAAAGTATTGAGTTTTCTACCCTACAAGATGTTGTCCTTCACCTGGAATGCCCCGCCTACCATACCCGAAGTCCGCAACCATGCCCACAAAACCTGGGTTGTAGTTCAATTGGAAGAAATAAGTGCTGTTCAAACCAAAGTGTCTCTGGATCATCTGGGATGGCTGGATGGTGAAAAATGGGATGAGACCTACACTTATTTCGACAGGGCCTGGGATATTGTGCTGGACTCCCTGGAAGCGTGTCTTAGCTAATAGGATTTCACGAGCACCCGAATTAATTCAGGTGCTGTTCAACCTCGCCATCACCTGAAAATTCGTGTAATTCCCAGTTCCCAACGCCCCAACAAATCCTAAATTCCCGCCAGTGATGAAATTGTTTAACAAGAAAGAATTGAATATATGAAACCAGTTGTACTCATCGTTCTAGATGGTGTGGGTTACACCGAAAGGACTGAAGGCAATGCCGTCCTGGCAGCCAATACTCCCAATCTTGATTCATACCGTAATAAATACCCCCGCAGCCTTTTGGGAGCTTCTGGAGAAGCCGTTGGTCTCCCTGCAGGCTTTCAAGGCTCTAGCGAAGTGGGACACTTGAGTATGGGTGCCGGCAAGGTTGTGATTCAGGAACTCAAACGCATCAATGATCAATTGGAAAGCGGTCAGATCTACAACAGTGATCTCTGGCAGACCATGATGCAGCAGTGGCGCGATAAAAACTCGACCTTTCACCTCCTCGGTTTGTTGCAGGACGAAGGCGTCCACGCCCATTACGATCACCTCTATAAATTTATCCGTCAGGCCAGCACGGAAAATCCAGATGGCAAAATAGTCATTCATCCCTTTCTGGATGGACGTGACACACCGCCACGGTCTGCTCTAGAGCACTTAAGCAAACTGGAACAGGTCATGTCTGAAGTGGATAATGTTTCCATCGGAACCCTTATGGGTCGTTACTATGGCATGGATCGCGGCAAGGTCTGGGAAATCACAGATCGGGGTTATGATTGCATCGTTTCCGGTAAAGGTCGCCCCATGACTTCCGCCGCTGAAGCCATTCAAACCTCGTGGGAAAAGGATAAAACCCCCAGTGGAGAGGACATGTTTGATGAATATGTCGAACCCTTTGTTATGGAAGGCTATACAGGAATCCATGACGGAGATGTGGTTCTCCATACAAATTACAGACAGGACAGAGCGACTCAGTTGACCCTGGCTTTTACGGCAAAAGACTATCCCGGTGCACCCAAACCGGAACTGGACATTATATATGCAGGCATGACAGCTTACTATGATGGTTTTGATAATTTTCTATTGGCTGATGCAGGTGGAGATGACGCCGAACCGTCAGTCACTATCGGCCAACTCATTGCTGAGGCGGGCTTGCACCAGTTGCGCATGGCTGAGACCCAAAAATTTCCCCATGTCACCAGTTTCTTTAATGGGAAGCAAACAACCCCCTATAAGAACGAAGACCGTGAAGAATTAAAGGGTCGTTTTGACCCGGCCAGCTTTGCAGATCATCCAGAAATGGAAGCCTATCATGTCACTGAGAAATTGCTGGAGAAGCTAGCTGAGGATAAATACGATTTTATCATGGTGAATTATGCCAATGGCGACATGGTGGGACACACAGGCAATTTTGACGCAGGCGTCAAGGCCGTTGAGGTTCTGGATGAGTGTATTGGCCAGATTGTGCCTGCAATATTAGCCCGTGATGGCCAGATTCTTATGACCGCTGATCATGGCAATGTGGATCAGATGGTTGATTATGAAACTGGAGCAGTGAGAACCAGCCATAGCCTCAATCCTGTTGAGCTCTTGTATATTGCTCAGGAGCAACATCTTGACGTGAAGTTGTCAGGCGGTTGTTTGTCTGATATAGGAATCACTATTCTTGATTTGCTGGATATCGACCCTGCACCAGAAATGGATGCCAAGGTCTTGATCACCAAAAAATAAATATTTCCTGGTGACCAAGCCAGGATTCGAATCCTGGCCTGGTTGACCACGACACCAAAAATTTGCAAGCAATAGAAAACAAACCCCGAAAGAAGTCACATATGAAAAAAACCGTATTCTCTTTTGCACTTATTCTCATGATATCAGCCGGGATGGCTGCCCAACCAGGTGTCTCCATTCACAAACTCAACAATGGCATGGATGTCCTGCTCATTGAGAACAAAGCTCTGCCCATGGTCGGTGTGAATGTGATTATCAAAACGGGTTCAGCTTATGAGACCTATGAAACCAGCGGCATGAGCCATATGCTGGAACACCTGCTTTTTAACGGTACCACCACGCGTACTCAACGTGAACTCTATGATGCCACAGATTTGATTGGCGGGTATAACAACGCCAATACTGGTGATTACTATACCAACTTCATGATGGTCATGCCTGCAGAACATAAAATCGCCGGCATGGAAATTCAGGCCGAAATGCTGTTTAATTCCATCCTACCTGAAGAAAAATTTGAAAAAGAGAAGGGTATTGTTCTCGAGGAAATCGCACAGAGTCTTTCCAAGCCAGCCACCCAGATGGAATACAATCTTTCGGCGGAACTGTACAAGGGTCACTCGCTTTCCCTGCCAACGTTGGGAACCTATGCCACCATTGAACACATGACCCGCGATGCCGTGAACCATTATTACACATCAACCTATCGTCCCAACAATATGATTCTCAGTGCCATTGGAAATTTCGATTCCGCCACCATGTTGGATGACATTAATCGTATTTATGGCATTGCCGCACCAGGCTCCATTTTCAGACCCACAGATTCTATTCTAAAAACCGGTATGACCCAGCCAGTTGCAACACCCCTGTCAGATGCCGGTTGGCTAGACAGATATTACGGTGGTGAAGTACCAACCCTGCATCAGATCTATACTCTTGAAGGTGAACAGCCCCAGGGTTTCCTGCAGTTGTTAGAGATGGCCCTCAAAGATCACCAGCCAAGAATAGAAACAGAACTGAAGGAAGCCTGGCCAGAAGCAGTCGATGGCCTTTCCATACAAATCCACGCCAGCCCCATCGCCAATTATGTCGAGCTTAAGCTAAACCTGAAAAACGAGAGGAATGCTCGAGCTATCAGCAAACAACTCAATAAAGTCATTAGCAAAACCAAATTTAAAATTGCCTCAACTACCCTGGCGTCCATGGCAACCAAAGAAAAGACAGCCTTTCTGCAGAATGTAGAAAAGCCCCATATGTTTGGAATTTACAATGCATTTGACCTGGCTGTTTCAGGCATTGATGGGGTGTTGGATCTTCCAACAGCCAGAGACTTTAGTCAGGCCGCCACATCCTTGAAATATTTCAGATTGGATATGGATCCTGTAGTAATTTTCCATCACGCCCAGAGCGCAGAAACAGCAGGTGTTTCAGGTGAGATCAAGACCAGCCTGGTTCAATCGCCTGAAAAAGGCATGGGACTTATTGTTCGCCAAAATCCTGGCTCAGAGCTTCTGGCTATTCACTATCTCTTTAAGTACAAATCAGCCCATGAAGTTGAGTTTGGCAAGGAAGCGGCAAAATACCTTCATGATTGTTTTGGTCAGCGCATGAAGAGTACAGAGAAATTGGCCCAGAGTCAAAAATTCGGCCTGAAATTTACCGTCAATGACAATCCCTGGATTCCCATGGATAACATCTACCTCCATCCCGATTTTGGGTATATCCGGGTTGAGGGACTAGCCAACGACCTTCCTGGAACCATTGCATTTTTAAACACTGAAATGAATGGTTTTGTCCCTTCAGCCGAAGAGTTCAAAATTGCCCAGGGAAAATTCTCACAATCCATGATGCATGGCGGCAAGGACAAAGCCAAAGATCTATTTGATGCTCTGGTTGACTCCACCCTGTACGGATCAACAGCCAAAGAAAACGATAAGGCCCTGACCTATGATAGCCTGGTGAAATTTGCCCAGGTCTATTTTGCCCCGGAAAATCGCCTGGTCAGTGTGGTATCACCAAAATCTGAAAAGATGATCTCCAAGCTGTTGCTTACCGGAGCTAAATCACCAGCTAAAACCTATCCTCTCACGGACAAATCCTATCTCAAGCTGGACACATCTGTCTATGTGGATGTGCCTGGTGGCGGAGAGCGCACCTACCTGTTCTGGGGATATGTCAAAGATATTGAAACTGGTGACGAAGCCGCACTGAAAGCCCTGGGCTTGATCCTATCTGACAAAATCACCTTCGATGTTCGGGAAAAACAGGGTCTGGCCTATCGCATGACAGCCACTTCAGCAGTACGTGACAACAAAGCCCTTTTTTATATAAGTCTGGGTACACGTCCTCAAAACGCAGAAGTTCTGTTGCCTCAGTTTGAATCACTTATGAGTAAACAGACGCTTGGTGAGCTCACTGAAGAGGATGTCCAGAAAACAATCAATATGTATCTCGGACGCATGATGTTCAGACGTCTGTCAAGCATCAACCAGGCCTACTATCTGGGAACATCACTCTTCTTCGAAAATGACATGAATCACGACAAGGCGTTTCTGGATGCGCTAAAGGCCGTGACCCTTGAAGATGTCAACCGGGTTGCAGACAAGTATCTATCTGCAGAAAACGCCATTTCAATTGTAGTGAGGTAGAAACAAAAATTGCTGAAATTTAAAACTGACCAGCTCGTCATGCTGAGGCTCTCGAAGCATATGTATCTGAAGCAAAGATCACACTTCGAGACCCTCAGTGAGACAGTAACTAGCATTGCTTGAGAATTAGAATAATCCATAACGAGGCCATAAATGAGAACACCTAAAATTGCACACTTAAGCGTCATCTCACTACTTGTCATGCTTTTCTCCTGTCAAACCCAGGTGGTAAACGAGGTGGTCTTCAAGTCACACGAATTAGATTTTAGTATAAATGTGGAAAACCATCTCGCAATCTTCTCAGACTCAGGGCAAATACATGTCTTTGAGGGGGTAAATCTATTATATCTGGCATCTAATGCACAGATATCAAAATTGACTATTGGAAAAAACTCACCTGATCTCATGTTGCTCGATTCAAACAGACATTCAGAGCGGGATGCTGAATTAACTGCTAAAATCATGGCCTTAGATCCACCAGAAGATGCATTATGGGTGCTTTTTGAGTCTAATAGCTCTGAAGAAACAAGTTTTTCCCTGGAATACACCGCCACCTTTGATGCAGATGTCGCTGATGTCAAATTTTCAAACCAGAATGTGGGTCGGGAAGTCACAGCCACCATCCTGGAAAAGGGGGCTTACTTTAGCCCAGGTGCCTTTTATTATCCTCGTGGGGAAGACGGTCTCATGAGTTTTAAGGTGACGGCAACCATTCCCTCCAACTGGGAATCCATTGCCGATGGTAACAGTATTGCCAGTGTAACTGCAGGAGATACGAAAATTCAGAGCTGGATGAATCCATATCAATCCGATGGCCTCATGTTTATGGCAGCTCCCTTTTGTGTCAAGCACGCCAAGGCCGGGAAAGCAGGAGAAGTAGATATCTACTGTTATTTCTTCGAGGAGGATACCAGTCTTTTTGAAACCTATTTACCCGCCACCGTTGACTACATGAATATGTACTCTGAATTAATTGGTGAATACCCCTATAAACGTTTTACTGTGGCAGAAAACTTCTTCCCCACAGGTTATGGTATGCCAGCCTGGACTCTTCTGGGACAGCAAGTTATTCGTCTGCCGTTTATTGTCATGACATCCCTGGGACACGAAGTCCTTCACAATTGGTGGGGCAACAGCATTTATGTGGATTATGAGAATGGCAACTGGTGTGAAGGTCTCACGGTTTATGGCGCAGATTACCGTTATAAACTGAAACGTGGACCAGCAAGTGCCCGAGACTATCGCAAAGATATTCTCAAACAGTATAAGAGTTATGTCACCGAGGAGAATGAATTTCCTGTACGTGAGTTCGAAGCACGCCACAACGCTGAGAGCCGTACCATCGGCTATAATAAAACCATGATGATCTTCCATATGATTGAAGAGATCATTGGCGAAGAAGCCTTTTTCCAGGCCTGGCGAGATGTCTTTGCCGAGAACAAAGGGCAACAGGTGTCCTGGGAGAAATGGCTTGATGCCTATGAAAAGTCATCAGGAGAGGATCTGAGCTATATCATTCCCCAGTGGGTGGATCGGGTTGGAGCAGCCCGAATCAAGGTCGATCTTCTTGAGTCTGAGTTCGCCAATGAACAGACCAGAGTCAAATTCAAGGTGAACCAGTCCGGTAATGATCTATATGATCTTCAAATTCCAGTCCGCTTTATTGGGGTTGATGGTCAAGACGGTCAGGCTGAAATCACTGAGGCAGAAGCTACTTTTGAGTTTACTGTTGATGGCCAGGCAACCGCTTTTGAATTGGATCCTGACTACAACCTTTTCCGACATCTATTTCCCCAGGAAATCGAAGCCACTGTGGCAGCAGCCATGGGCGCCCCGGAAAAACACTTCTGGTATTATGTGGATGGTGAACAGGAAGCATTCAAATCATTTGGAGATGCCCTTACCGAGGGCGATGTCACGCTGGCTTCTGCGGCTGATGCCGTGAGAGTAGGACTGGAAGGCAACTACGCTATTTTTGTACTGAATCCTACCCAGTTGCCACCAGAGCTCTCCAAGATGATCCAAATGGATGAAACCAATATCGTTGTGAATGGTGAAAGTTTTCCACGAGATGGACATACATTTGTCCTGAGTTCCGATGAAGAAGAGATTGCCGCAAAAATGCTGGTGGTTATCTCAGATGATCTGGGGTCTTTACCTCGCATCGGTCAATTGATTCCCCATTACGGTAAATATTCTTATCTGGTTTTTAAAGGTGCTCGCAATGCCGCCAAAGGTCAGTGGCCAGCGCTTACCAGCCCCTTAAGAGTAGAGCTGTAGGAGAGGAACTCCTTTCTCTATAAAGCTTAAGGAGCAGTCCCCGAAAGTGGGAATGCAAACCACGAATTATCTTACATGGCGCTTATTTGGCCTTATTGACGCCTGATAACCGGCTGAATTGATCATTTTAATACCACCAGAAGACGATATTTGCTATTAAAAACCTTTCTTTGTGGCATCGGTTTTGCTAATATTCGACCCATAGTTCGAATAATCGAATATTAGGTTAAGGGAATATGCCAAATACAGCCACAACGATTCGAAAATCTGCCGAAAGAGCAGCTCGACAAGAGCTCATTCTACAAGGCGCCCTGGCCGTTTTTAAAGAAAAAGGCTTAGAGGGGGCGAAGATCGATGAGATTGCCCGCGTTTCCGGTTTTGGAAAAGCGACGCTCTATTATTACTTCACCTCAAAGGAAGAAATATTCAGTGCCCTCCTCCTCCATGGATGGCTGACTCTCTGGCGTGAACTGGAAGAAATCGCTGTGGGTGGTGACAGCCCACGTGCCACATTCATCTCCATGTTAAAAAAGATCGCCGAGATGGTGAACACCGACCGCCCCCTCTATGAATTCCTTTTTCAGGCACCTCAATCTTATACTCGAGAAGAAAATGAACGCTCCGAATGGAAGGCCTATCAGAATCGCCTATATAAGGTATTAATGGAACTTATAGAGCAGGGCATCAAGCAGGGTGAATTTCCCCAAATGGAGCCCCGTTTGATTATGAAAGCCATGGGTGGTCTTTTTCACGGCCTGGTCTTTTTGGGCAAGGATCGTGACACAATTACAGAAAATGAAATAGAAGAAATGCTGGGCAGCCTGCTTGGATAAGCAGTTTGGACCCGCCAGCAATTCTATAAACATAGAATCAATAGAAACAACCAAGCGAGGAGATAAAGCCATGCAAAGAAAAGCTACTATTTTTACACTGATCCTATTGGCCATGACCTTCAGTCTGGCTTTTGGACAAGCCTATACAGAAGATTTTGAAGATGGTGACATCAGCGAATGGGCACAGTACCGTGCAAATGAAGAAATGATTCAGGCAATTGATATGACCAGCGCCCCAGCCGTTCTCATTGGTGGTGGTGACAAAGTTGGATACATCCAGGATCTGGACTATTCATACTCAGGCGCAGCCATCCTCCTTGATGGTGAAGTAACTGATGCCAATTACACCGTAGAAGCAGATGTTTATGTGTATGAAAATGCCTCAACTTCAGCTTACACAGGCATCGTGGCCTATGCTGACTCATCACACCAGGGACCTCACTCATATGGATATTATGTGAAACTCGTGGCTGACTTTGATGGTGACAACCGCTTCCGTCTCTATAACAACCAGCTCAACTTTTCTACCTTCCAGTACAGTTTCCACAACGGTATTGACGCCTCTGGTGTAGACAAGACTGAAGGTTGGCACCACATGAAGGTTATTGTCAGCACCAACCCAGCCGACAGTACGG
>JADHVL010000008.1 GCA_016784025.1 Fidelibacterota bacterium
CCTTTATCCAGAGTTCAAGGACATTGAAACCATCAGTCTCATTATCAGATTATCCAAAGGAGTCATCCAACAATACATTGACCTTTTACCATTAGAAAACTAAACTCTTAACATCCTTTGGTATCATTTGATACTATTTGAGATACACCATCTTAATGGTCTTGGTGTAATTCCCAGCTTTCAGTCGACAGAGATAAACACCTGTACTTACCATCTCACCCCTTGAATTAGTGCCATTCCATTCAATGTCAACCCAGCCTGCGGCTTGATCCTCTGCTGTATATTGTTGTACCACCCGACCCTTAAGATCATAGATATAAAGACTTACATCAGAATTTTCGGGTAACCCATAGCGAATAGTAGTGGTTGGATTAAATGGATTTGGATAGTTCTGTTCAAGACTGTAGGATTCTGGTAACAACCCGTCCCCATCCACTGAAACACCCTGCAGATACACGAGAACTGGAATTGCCGTGCGCGGCAGCTCAGGATCATTACTATGGAAAGTGAGTTGAGCTTCATAGCTACCATTTTCAAGCGTGGTTGCGTCTATGTGGATGGCCAGGATTTCACTCATACCAGCAGGCACTGTACCAGCCAGTGGATCAACACTCACCCAATCGATCTGACTTGAGAACTCAATGGCATAATTGTCAGAAACGATACTTGGATTGATATAAGTTTCATCAAACCCACCAGTTCCAATTCCAATGCTATTGTCTTCATTTGAGATGCCCAAAGATTGTGGGTAATTTCCACTCAAATCCTCATATTGAAATCGAATACGGTTGCCTCTCTCATAGAAGATCACCTGAAAGGTCATAAAGGGCGGTCCTGAACAACACCATGAGATATGGTTGTATTCAATGATAGTCTGTCTCTCTGGTGCTGACCCTGTCTGCAACATATATATTTGACCTTCAGGAGGAAATAAATCACCTCCAAAGGGAGCGATGGCTCCGTCATATTCTCCAGCAAAGTAAAACGGCACTGTATCGGGAAACCAGCTGCTTGTTGAACTAAAACTTAACCAGCCATTGGACATGATATTGATATTATCATAGAGAATGCCATAGTACTCAAACTCGAATCCAAAGGGTACATCAGAAACAAAATCATCATCATATAAAAAGAATTGTTCGCCTCCAGAAGCATCGATCCATTCATATTCGGGTCCCCCAGGCTCATTTGAGTCTTTCCAGGAGTAACCGAATGCATCTGGTCCACCTGCATCTCTGGTTTCGCCAAGCTCCTCAATGTGAATGAAATAGTTGAGATCACTCCCACCCGTATTGGAGACTATGAGGGTATCTCTCACTTCAACACTGCCAAAAACATTATGCACCAGTGAGTTCTGATTTATTCCGATTTCAGGCGCGATTAAGGCATTGGCATTCACCTCCAGCGATAGATTCCCATTGTCTGGATCATCAGAGAGAAGACTGATGGTGCCGTCATATTCGCCTACTGCATCTGGTGATATACGCACAGAAATAAACGCAGACTCACTGTGATGAATATCCAAGGCAGTGGGTGTGATTATGAATACTGGATTGTCTGAAGATATGCTATTGATATGTAGAGAATCAGTTCCAGTGTTTTGTACTTCGAACTGCAATTCTGATTCATAATTCACAAAGATGTCACCAAATGAAAGCGCCTCTTCTACGATTTGGATGTTGGGCACCCCAGTTACAGATAAGTGGGCGCTGGCAGTAATTTCAGGTGATTCAGGATCATTACTATGAACCGTAATCTGTGAATAATACTCCCCACCGAACATATCAGCAGCATCAAAGGTTACACTGATGTCTTCCTGTTGACTCGCTCCAATGGATCCCAGCTCTGGCTCGAAAGCCAACCAGGGGGTTCCCAGTTGAAACGTAATGTGTCCAGATCCAAAATCCGGGACCATATCCTCAATTCCCTCATCACAAATAATAGCAAAATTGAAGGCTGCTACGCCCTCGAAATAGCTGATATCTGCGCCAATAGTTCTTTCAGTAGAGTTTGTACCAATAATGTTGGTTGTTAGTGAATCCAACCATACCAAATCTTGAGACTCCTCATCTATGACAAAAAATCCATCGAATCCCCAACCCGTGCTTATCATGGCATAATCAATACCTAGATACCATCCCAGCTCATCTTCTTCAGTGTCCATTCCTGTATTCATATCCTGGTCCATATCGATATAAACCACATAAACCATCTCATCAAATTCCGTATAGCCTTCTACTTTGACCAGCACTTCATCTGAAGTCATGCTACCATAGACGTGTTGAACATCGACGGGTCCAAATTCTTCTGGATCTGTATAGAGTAGCTCCCAGTTTTCCCTCATTTCCCTGAGATTGACTTCGTTGGGGCTGTTCGGAATATTTGCCCGGGGTCCAGGTTTGCCTGATCTGCCCCACTCATTCCTATTGAGTTCGTGTAAATTCTCACCAAAGAATTCATCCCAACTATACCGGGGACCTGTCAACAAACTTATGTCGCGACCGGCACTCGCTCTTGAGAAGTTTTCCACGGATATTGATCGGATCTCATAGTTGAGGTCACTCAAGCCAGTATTTGATAGGATCATATTTTGACCGAGGGTCTCATCAGTCATCAGGGCAGCATATAATGAATCAGGATCTACACCGACGATGGGTGGATCCACACTGCTCCCTAACAGTGTGATTGTGAAGAATTCCTCATCTGGATCAGAAGTTGTCAGTGTCAGCTCACCTGAATAATCTCCAGGTGCTGATGGCGTCAGGATCACCTCAAGCATATATATCTCATCAGGCAAAACTTCGAAAGACTGAGTACTCACCCCATATTCGGCCAGGTCAACTGATACATCTGACACGATCAGATCTGCCGATCCCCAATTCTCAATGGGGATGGCAAGGGTATCAGAATATCCATTGAAGACATTTCCAAAATCGAGAGTATCATTTTCGAGATAAATATCTGGCGCAACGCTAACTTCCATTTCAACTGGTATAATTATTTCTGACTCATCAGGATCATTGCTGGTGATCAACACTTCTGCCAAATGAGTGCCAGCTGGCATCTCCAGAGCGTCCAGCAATAATTCTATGGAAACACTCTCACCTATGTCCAAAGAATCCACATCAGAGGATAGTTTTATCCATTCAGGTGAGGTCGCTATTCTGGTATATGAGAATCCACCTCCATTCCCACCTGGAGTCCAACTATGAAATAGAACATCAAGATAGATATTGTCTGATATCAAATGGAGAGAGAGTGGTTGGTCGACCATTCCTGGCGGGTAGGCATCTATGGCATCACGCCAAATCCCATAATCCTCGGGATCTAAATCTTCTGAATATCCATAAGCCCATTCCGTATCCCAGGGAGACACGTCATAATCATAATTTGATTCTACTGCGACATTAAAAATGCCCTGATTGTTAGCACGGGTAATCCAGACGTTGTTGGTTATCCGATCCTGGTTCTCTGGCTGACCCCACAAAGCATAATCATCCTTTGTGAAGGTGACAGTTCGCGCCACGTCATCTATCTCCACATGGGCTGTCCAGTGTAGTGTGCTCTCACCAGCGATATTATCGATGGTTATAGTTTGAGTATGAGTTGCGCCTGGTAAGAGGGTTACCATCACACTATCTGGTGATACAGCAATATCAGGAGCCAATATGGCCTGACCTGAGAGAAAAATGCTATCGCTGTGGGCAAGCGGATCACTTGATGTGAATGTGAGAAGTCCTTCAAAATATCCTGTGGTCGTAGGTTCAAAAGTGATGGATAGTGCTGATGAAGTTCCAGGTTCGATCTGAAGTGATGTCTGATCAGCAGTAAACACGGAATTATCTATGCTAACATTGTCAATCTGAATGGATGCTGGTCCCATATTTGATAAATCCAGGGCTAGAGAAATGGTACTACCGAGGTAAACTTCTCCCCATGCCAGTGTGTCAGCAGAAACCTGTAAAGCAGCTCCCTCCTGAATGACATAGAACTCATCGACTTGGATATCTGTATACTCATTGATCATCCCAGAGGGCCATTCAATGCGTAGAGAATCGATAATGTCGGCATTTCCAAGACCAAACTCGGCATTGAGGCTGTTCTGTCCAAAAGCTCCACTTTGTCCACTGATTTCATTTACCTGCCATGTATCCAGGTCATAGATATTGGCTTTGACACGAACTTTAGCACCAATGGCAGAATGGTTGGATGCGGTGCCAACACACTTGATATTCACCCAGGAATTCGAATTACCCTGATTGGCGTATAGCCTGTTCTGGCCCCCATCTGTTCCAATAAAAAGATCGATAGCACCATCATTGTTATAGTCACCCCAGGCACAGCCAATGGCTAGCAGATCATTCTGATTAAGGAGATTATCGTATACCCCAGTAAAATTCCCGTCTCCATTATTGATGTAGATGAAATTATTCTGTGGTTCAGGCTCATCACTGTTGGCTACAAAAAGATCCAGATCACCATCATTATCCAGGTCAGCCCAGGCACTGCCGTGGGAGTATGCAATATCCGTGACAATGCTTCCAGATGTGATCGCGACAAAGGTACCCCCGCCCTCATTACGATAAAGTCGATTCCCATGGTCACGATCGGTTGTCACAAAAACATCGAAATCTCCATCGTTGTCATAATCCCCCCAACTGGCACCGCCTGATTCATCATCATCTTCAACTAGGGGACCTGTTGTGACACTGATAAATAATCCCTCCCCTTCATTGCGATAAAGACGATTGGTTCCCATATTCAAAACATATAGATCCAGATCACCGTCATTGTCATAATCGCACCAGGTAGCATAGCCCGAATCGTCAGCATCCTGAACAATCCACCCAACATTTATCTGACTAAAACTGCCATCACCATTATTGTGAAATAGGGAATTGCGCGAGTCTGTGCCACCCTCAGAGTTCGCGATGTAGATATCCAGGAAACCATCATTATCATAATCGCCCCAACTGACACCATGGGATCTGTCAGTTTCAGTGGCTATGCTGCCGGAGTAAATCCTCTCAAAGGTTCCATCGCCTCGATTATGGTAAAGTGCATTGAGTTCTCCATCACCCCCATTAGCAACAAATAGATCAAGGGCACTATCATTGTCGTAATCACCCCAGGAGGCTGTGTTGGACCAATTCTGATCCCAGTATATTTCCCCGTCCCAGATGCGTTGGAAGTAGCCCAAACCAGAATTTTGGTATAGGAAATTACGTTGATCTCCACCATTGGTGACAAATACATCTATATTTCCATCGTTGTTGTAGTCACCTAAAACAGGTGCATAACTGTTCCCCCAGTCATCGGTGTAACCCACATTGTAAACGGGTGTAAATGCCCATCTGGAATTTGAAGGATCATCTGGTAGGTACTCTAAGACCCGAATAATTCTCTGTGGGTAGTTTGACACCATCTGATGTGCTGTAATAAGTTCTGGTATTCCATTCCCGTTCATGTCAGCGACATCCATCTTCGGCAGGAATCCATCCGATTCTGGATCTGATTGATAGCTACTGAAGTCCTCACCGTCCCAGACTCTGATATCAGCACCAAATACTGCTGAACTGCCGAAGTATATTTCATCAGTTCCACTGGTATCAAAATCAAAGGCTATTGCTCCAAATTGGGCACCTAGATTCTCGCCTAAAACGGTCACTTCACTTTCCAATAAGGAGGTGGCCTCACCATCCGTATCCTGGATCATATAGACATCGCCAGTTACATAATTGGCGATATAAATCTCATCATCCCCGTCACCATCCATATCCGATACAGCGGCATTCATGAGCTGAACATTATCATCGGGGTATGTGAATTGTATATTGGTCGTGTCGCCCAGACTATAGGTATCCGGTCCTCTGGCTTCAAAAAAGAACATATTGAAGTAGTTGTAGGGATGGCAGAAGACTTCCTTGAGACCATCACCATCAGTATCACAGACTTGAACATTCATACCGCTTCCACCACCGAGACCGTCCTCTATGACTCCATCACGGTCTACATCCCTGGGACTAATCCAATATTCCTCGGTCAGTATTTCCGATCCAGAACCAATATCTCCTGAGATGCTTAGGATTGAGAAGAAATCCTCAGAGCGATCAAGCCCCATGCTTAAGCCATTACTGGCAAAGATGAGTTCCGTAGTGCCGTCATCGTCCACATCCTCAAGCAGGAAGCGCTCAACCACCATCTCGGAAACCAAATCACCGCTCAGCGACAATAAGGTATTGTGATAGGCCAGTACATAGCCATCATCTGTGCCATCCCATTCGTATATGTATAGTCCTCGATTTGGATCGTCAGAAAATTTTCCACGGAAAAAAACGATCTCTCCATATCCGTCGCCATCCAGGTCTCCTGTTTGTACAAAGCGGGTTCCTAAATTATAGGTTGTTGGAGTCAGGATAGAGTTCCAGATCATTTCAAGCGTTCCAGAGTCATCCATTTCAAAACCAACTACGCCACTTCCATTGCCATAATGAACAGCAAATATTTCCTGGTGACCATCTCCATCAAGATCAGATCCTGCGCAAAGACCCCGACTGCCTTCGGTGGGGTACCAGACTGCAGTAAAATCAAAGGGATCATATTCAGCATAAGCGATCATCTGAAAAGAAAAGTCCAGATCCCTGAGGCCTGCCTGGGGCTGTGAGAAGTTGGTGTTGCTCAAAGTCTTCTGGATTAATTCAGGATCATCCATAAGGATGTTGATCTCATCAATATTTTGCCCAAATGAAAGTCCGGTTGTCAACCCCAGGATTAAGACAAAGCTCAGGCTTGATATGATACGATACTTGCATCTTGCATTCATGATGCCCCCTTATTGATGATTATCTATTAATTTGACTTAATTCGTACAAAATCCTTCTGGCTACTTCAGATAAACCATTTTTATGGTCCTGGTGTACTTTCCTGCTTCCAATCGACAAAGATAAACACCTGTACTTATCGGTTCACCACTCATGTTGGTGCCGGACCATTCGTAATTGACCCAACCCGCTGCTTGACTCCTCTCCGAATAGCTCTGTACTACCCTGCCTTTCATATCATAGATGATCAAACTCACATCTGATACTTCTGGTAGACTATAGCGAATCGTCGTGCTCGGGTTAAAGGGATTGGGATAATTCTGCATCAACCCATAATCATAGGGTTTTTCTGGATCGTCCTCAATTCCAGTAATACCTTCAGTATGATAATCATTGAGAACAACCTGTTGTGCTAACCCTTTCAGGGCAATGAGATTGGGTGCATCGTGAGTTGCACTGTTCAAGCCCTCCAGAAGCTCATATGCATGCAAAATGCCCAGATTCACACTGATCTGTCTATTTTGGGGAAGCTCGATTTTTTCCGTGGCTATCACTTCGATGAAATTGATGGAGTTCATGGCATCTTCATAGGCAACAGTATTCATAAGATCCCACATAACGCCATCATTTTTAAACCACCTCGTACTGTTATTTGGAGAGTGAGAGGCCACTGGGAATAGACGGCTCGTTGCTATCCTGGACAGAGCTGAATCCCCTAAATAGGCCACTCCAACGCTTCCCGTTGGCATGCCTCCACTCCCCACACCGTTCATGTCCCAACTGTAGGTCATTTCGAGACTTTCGCTGGAATAGCCCAAATCATCCTCTCCATCTCCACCGATGCCCATGTCTATCCAGTGACCCACAATGATCTCCGGCAGGCGGTAGTCAGAAATATTTGCCAGCTCATATTCCCAGAAAACAATGTCTCGGAAGAGGAGGGAATTCCACTGGTAGCCCCGAACAGCAACCCGGATTCCCAGTCCTCCCCAGGGAGCTCCCACCTGGGTTGAGTTTTCACCAAGATCACCGATGGCGAGACCCGGTCTGGGGTAGTAGCGAACCTGATCTTCCGGCCCCAGATATTCCTGGTCTTGAGCATCGTTTATGACAAAGTAAGTTTCCACATCAGCGTTAATCGTGTTGATACCTGCTCGGCCATACCACTGATGAGCTCCAATGGGTCCCTCTGTACTGGGCCAGCCTTCTGCAGGCCAGGATGATGGCATATTGCTCATTGCAGCATACTCCTCATCCTCATTGAAATACCCGGATGACGGAAAAAAACCATAGCGTACCATCCCGTATATATCTGTATCCATCTCCTCACGATAACTGGTTTGTAGATAGTGCAGGACATGGAGGGATGTATCTGACTGAATGATCAGGGAATCTGTTACAGGTATGGTGTCTATGGCACCCGTGTTTTCGATGTATACCCGAGCTCCCACCAGCAGGGCAATACCGTCTGTCATTTTCAAGGCATCAAGTCCCGTGGGCCACATATGAGCGTTTGCTGCTGGCCAGCCTGAAATCTCTGACGTATTTTTGAACAGCATGCTCACCTGATTACCAGTTAAATAGCTCTCACGTGTATTGTTGGGATCTCCCGCGGCATCCTGTGGACCCACGTAGGGTTCAAACTGTGCCCAGAGAGACGAGGTAATGGCAAGTAGCAACATCAGTGATGCCATTTTTGAACCAATATCGTGTATTTTCATCATGATCCCCTCCCACACGTTCCCATTTTATTTTCTGGAAGTACCTCCTTATTTCAGGTAAACCATTTTGATGGTCTTGGTATAATTCCCTGCTTCTAGTCGACAAAGATAAACACCTGTACTTACTGGTTCACCCCTCATGTTGGTGCCGGACCATTCATAATTGACCCCGCCAGCTGGTTGACTACTCTTCGAATAGCTACGAACTACTCGACCTGAAAGATCATAAATCACTAGCGAGACATCTGATATTTCCGGTAAACCGTAGCGAACCGTTGTCGTCGGGTTGAATGGGTTTGGATAGTTCTGTTCCAGAAAATAATTGTCAGGAATCTCCACGATGTCGTGGACATAAACATAGTCACCTAATTCGCTCATTGCTGAGAACTCAGAGGTGTTCCCTGCGGCATCTGTTGCCGTGGCAACAATGTAGTCACCCATGCTAAGTCCATAATTTACTGCGGGACCTAAATCGATGGTTTTCATTCCAAAGTCATAATCCGTAGTATCATATTCATCAGCTGCAAAAAACAGTTGACCCGCTCCGCCAGTATCAGCCTGGAAAAATTCGATCTGTATTGGATATTCAGAATATTCGGGATCTGAATCAACTTGAAATTGAAGGATTAAATCATCGTTATCATCAACCCCAATATTTATTGATTCCGGGAAGTTCTGAAAACGATTTGGACCTTCATCAACATCGCCGGGATCATTTGGAGTGATCCCATCACCAGGAACAGTCGGGCTCAACTCAATACCCAGACCGGTATTCAGATAGATTGAATTCGACAGACATTGGTTCCCGATCATTGATACTGAGGAATTGATCAAGATTCCGTTCCGACCGTTGTATGCAATACGATTGGCTGCTCCATCTGCGCTCCCTCCAATGAGATTATTTGTGGAGCCATCATAAATTCTGACTCCTGCCCGCTGGTTTCCAATGTCCAAGTTACCTATAAGATTTGTTCCAATGGAATTACCCTGAAGGACGTTGTTGTTACTCCCGCTAAAGATTCTAACACCCATCATCAAATTGCCGGATATTACATTCCCTGCACCAAGTTCAGTACCACCGATAAGATTATGAGAAGAAGTTGAACGGCTAGATATCCCAATATTATTTGGAAGGGCTGAATTCTCGGCAACATTGGTACCAATTAAATTGCCCTGAATAGTATTCTGGCTCGAATTACTCCAAATCATAATACCAGACTCACCATTCCCGGATATTACATTTCGGGCTCCTGGTGCGACACCACCAATGAAATTATGAGATGCGCCTGCTTCCAAGCGAATACCATCCCTTTCATTCTCCAGGCTTACTTCACCAGATACATTGGTTCCGATTAAATTCCCCTTGACAGTATTGTAGATGCTATTTTCAAAAATTCTGATCCCATCCCTCCAGTTACCTGATATGAGATTTCCAGCTCCCGGCTCAATCCCACCGATCAGATTATTTGCGGCGCCATTTTGAATGGAAACTCCAAATGAGTTCAGAATTGCAGTTTCACCAGTTACATCTGTGCCAATTTTATTCCCCTGGATGTAATTCCCGCTAGAATTGTCTGTAAGCAGGATCCCATCGAGCATATTTCCAGAGATTACATTACCGGCACCTGGATCATACCCTCCTATGAGATTGAAAGTAGCCGCACTAATCATGACCCCTGCCCCCCTATTATGGAGTGCTGATGTGCCAGTTATATCTGTTCCAACAAAATTACCTTGGATAACGTTATTTTGGCCGCCCTCACCTTCAAGACTCCCTACAAAAATTCCAACTTCGTTGTTCCCTGAGATCAGATTTCCAGCCCCTGGTTCAGGTCCTCCAATGGTTTGCTGATCACCATAATTAATAATCCCAAATCCGTTGGCCAATGCAAGACCACCAGAATTATCGGTGCCAATCATATTACCATAAATCTCACTGCCATAACTCTGCATCTCAATTCCAACTCCATAATTTCCCGAGATCAGATTCCCAGCATCAGATATTGCACCTCCAATAATATTGTTCGGTGAGAGAATGTTGATACCGGTATCATTTCCCCGTGATAGCGTACCAGAGATATCGGTACCAATGAAATTGCCAATAATCACATTATAGCCACCATCCTCGCAGCAGAGTTCAATCCCTGGTCCCAGATTCCCAGATATAATATTTCGATCTCCTGGGTTAATCCCACCAATTTCATTACCAGTACTCCCTATGGATATCCCCGAGGCATCACCATTGCCAATCGCTGCAGTACCGCTTGCATCCAGACCTATAATATTCCCTCGGATAACATTATTGTCACTCTCCTCAAAGAGTACGATTCCGGTTGGATTGTTGCCAGAGATCACATTCCCTGCAATCGTATTTTCAGGGGCACCATAGAGATGCAATCCGTTGCCTGTATTCCCCACATCTATCGAGCCAGAAACATCAAGACCGATATAGTTTCCAATTATCAGATTCTGTACTGAAGAGGATCCAAAAATGTCAATTCCCTGGACTTCGTTGCCTGATATTATGTTTGATGGGGGGGCACCTTCGCTACCAATTAGGTTGTTAGACGAGTGATTAATATGTATGCCATTACCATTGTTTCCCATATCGATTGTACCAGTAACATCGAGGCCGATAATGTTACCTTGAATGACATTTCCATTGTTGAACATTAAATTAATCCCGTTCTGAGCAAAGCGATTGATAACCAAACCTCGCACTGTACTATTTCCAGAATTAATATTCAGTCCATTAGCATTGCCTGCAGTACTCCCATCTAATTCAATCACTGGACTGCCTGAGAAATCAGGTTCTGTGGTTCCATCAATGACGATGGGGTCCGTGATGGTTGGTAAGGACGAAAAAAGTTGGATAGTATGCGGACCTGAACCAGGTATATCAAATTTGATGGTATCTAGTCCTGGATTCAGGTTGGCTTCAAGGATATACTGCCTCAGAGAACCTGGGCCATTGTCATCGGTATTCCTGACAATATATCCAGGAGGAATTATTTCTACTCCACCGTTGATTATTGAATCTGGTATGCCAACATTATCAAAAAGGATTGAATGGATGGTGACGGGAACAAAGCCGGGCTCAGCTTCATCTGGGATATGGAATGCCAGCTGGAATAGCTGTCCCTCACCAGATATTTGATTTGCACCGGCAAAGGCAAGGTGTAATAAACTGTCCGTCTCATTCATCTGGTATGACCAGCCAGCAAGCCCCATCAGACCACCACTCAAAATAATGTCCAGAAACTCCAATTCACCCTGGAAGCCGTTGATGCTCATCTCCACCGAGCTATAACTGGAGTCTGGAGGAAATTCAACTGACAGAGGCAGGACAATATACTGATCAGGGTATCCAGAGACCTCAGAGACAGTACACGAATTTGGATTTGCAGGTTCAGCAAAGTTATAAGTAGCAGTCTCAGCACCCAGTGAATTTGGGTAGGAATCGGCAGTCCAGTTGACGGTCTCTTCCGTGAGAAACATGATGGTTAGACTCTCAGAGAGATCACCCAGGGCAGCTAAGGGGATGGCAATTTCATATGAAGTACCATCAGGGCTGGCTGCTGTTTCACACCCGTAATAGGTGTCCTCCCAATCCGCTTCACCCCCATGAGGGCCGACAAAGCGTACAATTCCAAGACTATCTTGAGTGGGGATAGGCCACACCATCCCGTTCCAGGTATTCGGCCAGGTAACACCGGCAAAATAGTCGACACCTGTCATCCACCAATCCCAGGTAAGCCCAGTGCTAACATTGTTGTCAGTGTCAAAACCAATTTGGATCATGGAATTATCAGCTGCCAAATCGGAAATATTGCCATCCGGATTGATATCAATTCGAACAAACAAGCTGTTCTGATTCTGGGTAATATAGATGTCCTCCATATCACCTGAGGCATGGAGAAAATCTCCCACATATTCTTCTGGATTGGGTGCCACGTCAAATTGTGCAACGTTGTCCCAATCAGAAATATCCCCATCGATAATTATTTGTGCATTTAAGCTGTTCGCACTTATCCCAAACACAGTTATTAATCCCAGTGTGATAATACTTTTTATCCAGCTCATTTTTTCCCTCCAAAAATGTTTTACCTTACGATCGCTTTGAGTTTTCATCATCTCACTCTATCGTAAGTAAAGCATCTTGATCGTTTCACTATAGTCTCCTGCCTGCAGATGACATAAATAGACTCCTGCTGAGACTGGATATCCTGAATCACTGGTGCCATTCCACCTGATGGTGTACCGGCCTTGAGATTGACGCCTCTGAACCAGAGTATGTACCAATCGACCTTTTAAATCGAATATGTCGAGGCTTACCTCGACCTCGACTGGTAATTCATAGCGAATAGATGTAAGTGGATTGAAAGGATTAGGATAATTTGGCAACAAGTCGTAACTGATAGGTACCTCACCTGGTTCCAGATTTACCAGAGAGAGATTTAACTCCACCTGGGCGGCATCTACTTGGAGGTCTTCTTCATTGAAACGGAGCTTGCTCAGCGAAATACTCGTTTGCTCCTCATTGAATTGATCAGTAACCTGAAATTGCATAATAGCCAATACATCGGATAGGCCAGGTTCTACATCACCAGCACTAGCGAATTTCAGAAAACCATCCTGGCTATTCCATTCAATGACCAGGCCATGAGAGAGTTCACTCCATTCAACTGAAACAAGACCAAGGTGCTGAACATCCCAATCTATCTGCCCTTCGAATGAATAGATATTGTCTGGATTCTGGAGGAATAGTGGCACTTCAACCATGGCACCAGGCGTAAGCAATGCTGATTCCATGGACATGCTCCCGCTGGCAAATTGCAAATCAGGTCCTGGTATGAACGGCAGCTCATCAATGAGTCCAACCACATATTGCAGGATGAGTGCGGCATCGAAAGCTGATACAGTGCCGTCCAAACTTACATCAGAATTCAGCAATTGCTGGGGTACGAGTTCGATTAATTCAACCAGATATTTCAATATCTGGGATGCATCAAATGCCCGGACATCCATATTCAGGTCCACATCTCCAAAAAATGCGCTTTCCAGAATCTCCAGACCCCCGTCCACCATGACGAGATCCGTTTCCCCATTGTTGAACAGGGCGGTGTCAATGGTTACGGGTACAAACACGTTTTCAAGTGTATCCGGCACATATAATTCCAACCAGAATAGCGTCCCTGCTCCCCTGACACCATTGTCACCAGTACCCAGCGTTATTAGGAGTGTATCTGTTTCATTGTATTCAATGGACCAGTTTGCATCTAGGAGCAGTCCGCCTTCTGTGATAATACCTGTAAATTCCAAATGATCCTGGAAACCTCCCAGACCAATGACAGCTGTGTCACATTGGAAATCGAAGGGGAATTCAACATTTATGGGGAGAGCTATTGTGTAATTGGGAGCTGCATAAGCCAAAGGAATCTCAAGATGTACAGAATCGGGACCCGTACCAGTTAGATTCCACACGGTAATGCTGTTGTATCCGTAATCAGCGACATACATAGTTCTACCATCTGCGCTCCAGGCAGCACCACGTCCATTATAGACACCACCTGATGTATAATCTCCCTCAGGGATGCCAAATGAGTCCAGTTCTTCACCAGAAACGCGGTCATAAATATACCACCTGGAATGATGCATATCGTCATAGGTAAAGGCAAATTCAGAACTGGCAGCGTACAATTGATCTTCAAAAGGATTAAGACTAACATCCTCAGCCCACATGGGTTGAAACCAGCTAGCATCGTCCATCCACCAACCACCGATTGTGTCTACAGGTTCATAGGGTAACACGCCTGGAAGTGGACTATAAAAATGTCTTATCCCAACACCATTCCAGACACTTCCCAAGTAGAGATCGCGTCCGTCACCAGTAATGGCAATGGCACGATTGTAGCCACCTGAATTATCATCCAGCGCATTCGCTATCTCAGTGAGGTCTGAATTTAGAATTTTTACAGGATTGCCATGAGCTACCGTGCTGATGTAGATGCGACCTAAATTATCTACTGCTGGTTTGGTCAAACCACCGGTAACTTCAGGAAAATCATATACTGCAATGCCTTGCCCAGTGAGGTAATCGACCTTATATAGCTTCCCGGAAACAGAATATAGAATATTCCCATCCAGACCCGTCGCCATACCACGGCAACCGCTGGTCAATGTGTCAATTAGTCCTTGAATGTTTAGTGTATAAATAGGCGAAAATGGTAGCGGGTCCCCCTCAGGGGTCATGGCGAAAATGGGCAAGATATATACTTCCTCACCGTTCACATCCAGGGTGTCATAAGCCCAGGCACCGCCACTTGCATACATCCCATACCAGATGTTTCCATCTGGATCAAGAGTAACACCATGCATGCCACAGCTAGATGAGACATCAAGATCAATTCTATCCAGAACATGACTGAATTCCCACTCAGCACAGAGCGTATTCATCATCAAGATGATCCCAATGATTACCAGGCGAGTTTTAGTCATTATAGCCCCCTTCTTTTGTTCCTGAATGTTCCTAATCTATATCATGAAATCCTTTTTTTTAAATAAACCATCCATCTATGCCAAGGCTACCCGTCTTTGTCCATACCGGTCTTCGCCTTGGCATACGATGAATAAATTTTTACTTCAAGAATACCATCTTAATGGTCTTGGTATAATTCCCTGCTTCCATTCGACAGAGATAAACACCTGTACTTACTGGTTCACCCCTCATGTTGGTGCCGGACCATTCATAATTGACCCAACCCGCTGGTCGACTGCTCTCTGAATAGCGCTGAACTACTCTACCCTGCAGATCATATATGACCAGGCTGAGGTCAGAGGTCTCTGGTAAGCCATAACGAATGGTAGTGATTGGATTAAATGGGTTTGGATAGTTCTGTTCCAGGGTGAATTCACTAGGCAATGCCTCAAGGGCAGCCACGCCAACATAAGTTGTGACCTGTGTTGTTTGAGAAAATTCGGAGGTGTTTCCCTGAGCGTCAGTTGCTGTGGCAACAATATAGTCACCCATTTCCAGTCCATAGTTAGTGACAGGACCTAACACGATAGTCTTTAGTCCCAGATCATGGTTAGCGTCTGTATAAAAGTTTGAATACAGAAACATTTGACCTTCCCCATCTTCATCAGATAGAAAAAGCTCAACTGCGATTGGATATTCTGAGTTTTCAACATCGGAATCAACCAGATATTGTATCAGTAGATCACCCCCGTCATCAACTCCCACATTGAGTCGTTCAGGAAAGTTCTGCAGACGGTTTGGTCCATCATCTACATCACCAGGATCATTTTCTGTAACACCATCAGTGTATGGAAATGCACCATTCATGGAGAGATCAATACCGACTTCCCCATTGCCGTACATTGAATTTGCAGAAACGGTATTATTTAGTTCTGCTGAGGATTGATTGATCGAAACTCCAGCAAATTCACTGTTAACAATCAGATTACCGGCGCCCGCTACCGTACCACCGATACGATTATCAGTTGCTTGACCAAAAATGGATATTCCTGAACGACCATTGCCTAAATTAAGTGTACGATCAAGATCAGATCCAATGATATTGCCCTGTACAATATTATTAATGGCACCACCGTAATATCCAATCCCAATCCCACCATAGCCATTGGCAGAGATCACGTTGGTGGCACCTTCAACAACATCTCCGATGATCGTGTTGGCTGTACCTCCAGCCAGTCGTATTCCCCAACGTACGTTGCCCAAAGCTTCGGTACCAGTGATGTCTGTGCCCAATAGGTTACCATAAACTTCATTCATGTTCCCATTCATGATGTAAAGACCGCTCTGAGGATTGCCTGACATCAGATTACCGGCTCCGGGTTGCGTGCCACCAATAATATTGTGATCCGAGTCTTCCATAAAGACACCTGAAGCACCATTTCCCATTGCTATTGATCCAGAGATATCAGTACCAAAATAATTGCCCTTAACAAGGTTATAATTACTTGAACTGATCCAAAGTCCAGCACTGAGATTACCTGAGATGACATTCCCTGCACCAGGTTCTGTGCCACCAACCAAAGTGCTTTCACAGTTATTCAACATCACACCGGACGCTCCATTGCCTACGAGCTCTGTCCCGGTGATATCAGTCCCAATTAGATTCCCCTGGATAATGTTGTTTAGTGGATCTACTTCATCATGATTTATTGAAATTCCCATATCTAAATGGCCAGACACCACGTTACCAGCTCCTGGATTTGCCCCACCTATCAGATTATCCGAAGCATCTCTAATATCGATGCCATCCCACTGATTTCCCAAGCTGCTAGTCCCACCTGCATCAAGGCCAATGATATTCCCTTGAACTACATTCCCGAATGCATCACTTCCATAAATTCCCAATCCAGTTCCCTGATTTCCAGATATCACATTTCTTGATCCAGGCTCTAGGCCACCAATCAGGTTGTATGATGTATTTACTCCGAGCCCACCATTTTCGTTTGCATATGCTATGGTGCCAGTGACATCAGTTCCCAAAAAGTTACTCTGGATGATATTTCCCATACCCTCCAGGATATTTATCCCATAGTCATTGTATCGATTTATAGCGAATCCTTTGACTACACATTTTCCAGCTAGAAGCATAAAGCCTGGTTCAATTTCTGTAACATTTGATCCATCCAATTCAATGAGGGGTGTGCCTGAGTAGCCTGGTTGACTAGTTGCATCGAGTATTAAAGGTTCAACCATATTTGGTAATTGTATACTTGGTTGTATGGTATGCGGACCAGCACCTTCGATGTTAAAAATGATTTTGTTGTATCCTGGTGTGGCATTGGATTCGTTGAGGGCCGCCCGCAGCGTGCAATCCCCAGTGCCATCATCACAGATTCCATCTCCTGGATTGGCATCCATGGCATCGCCAGTTGAATTGACAATGAAAACAGCCTGTTTGTAAGCAGTCTCCAGCTTATAAAAACCGCCACCACCATCAGCAACATTTATGATCCCATCAGCCGCATGAATACGCTGGGCATAGCCACCCGTATTGAAATAACCCACTTCAACTGGATTATAAGCGTCAGCGCAATCGATGATGCGGACACCATCCCAGGCACTCAGACCATATACATATCGTCCCGAACAGACAACATCCTGGCTGAGCCATCCAAGTCCAATGCCTGATGTTTCAAAAGGATTGGTGGGATCACTGATATCAATTATCCTGACCTGACCGGTGTATCGGTCCGCGATGTAGGCATATTTTCCTGATACATCAAGACGCCAGGCATAATCGAATATTTCTAACCCTGAAACAGTTTCCGGTGAAGTGGGATCGGCGATATCGATGATCCAGAAACCACCCCCCCTATTCACAACATAGGCAAAGCGTCCTTGAATCTTGATATCAAAAGGAACCCAGGGCAAACCATCCAGGGTTCCCACCAATTCAGGATTTGAGGGATCGCTGATATCCAGGATTTGAATATCAGGGTTACCACCGATAAAAAGCAGATGACCAACCACATAGGAAGTCAATGCAGATCCTTCGTACCAGGTTGAAACGATCTGTGGGTTGACAGGGTCACTAATATCAATAATGTGAATATTAGGGTCTTCGATGACATACAGATAATCCCCACTTCCGTTCAAGCTATTGGGATTGTCCATTTCGAGGAGTGCAATCATCTCAGGTTCCACATCTTCACCCTGTGTGAATACCCCCACACCCAGACCCCTCAGGGTGACATAAGTGTGCGTGCTGGTTGTATATATATCCCGGGCATAACCACCACCGGGATTTTCATTCAGCAGGACGGGATTTAATCTATCGCTGATATCCAGCATCTTGACTCCCCAACTGGACGAAGCCACATAGAGACTATCGCCCTGAATGTGAATGGCATCAGCATATTCAACAGCAAACATACCCACTGAATCTGGGGCTGTGAGATCTGATATATCCAATATCTGAATACCAGACCACCTTTCAGCCACATAGGCTAATGTGTCAACAACTTCCACCCAAAAGGCTTGATCAGTGGTCGGGAAGTATCCCAATTCAATGGGGTTGGTTGGATCAGCAACATTGACCATTCTAATTCCATCGGCCTTTTTTGGTAGATAGGCAATAGTATCTACAACTGCCACGCTCCAGGCACCATTCTCAGCAGGAGAAAATCCCAATTGAACTGGGATGCTGGGATCACTGACATTAAGGATGTATAAACCCGATTGAGACGCAGCATAGGCTATGGTATCAATCACCTGAGCATACTCGAAGTTTGCAGGTTCTGCAGGAACAAAGGTACCTGTAAGTGTTGGTGCTAATGGATTCGAGATATCTATGATACGCAAGCCTTCATCGCTATTGCCTAAATAGGCATAGCCTCCAGTAACTGAGATATCCCAACATTGTCCAGGAAAATCTATCTGTGCCACCAACACAGGTACCGACGGATCTGTGATTTCAATGACCTTGAAACCATCAGTCCAATTGGCGATGTAGGCATAATTTCCAGAAACAGCGATGCTGCTCACGATACTTTCGGTTGCGATTTCCCCCAGAGGATCCAAGGTATGAATATCCAGTACTTCCAAGACGGTGCCATTGGCAGAGTACACATAGTCACCTCTGGCCTGAACATTTGGACAATAACCATATGGGTAGCGACCCACTAGCTCAACTCCATCAGAGTCAAATTCAGCCAGACCCATACTCAAAATAAGTAGGAGTGCAATACTGACTCTCACAAAATACTTTGAACTGTTTCTGTTTTTGGAATACATAATTCCCCCTTTTGATAGGTTTTAAAATCAGCTCTGAAGAACAGAAGGAATAAATACCGCTTGTGGATCAAAATGGTATGCCCTGAATCTAGCACAACTAGTGTCCTTTAGCAAATACTCCTGATATTCAGCAATAAAATAAGATTCAGGATTGATCCTGACTAACACAGGTGGAACATTTCCTTGCACATATGGAACATTTCAGGTGTTTTTTGGATGTTTTGAGGAATTTCGGATATAAGCCTGGCAGGGCGAATGCAGCCACGGGTATTACATTAAATTTGGATGAAATTGCTGCAATTATGTTTATCATAAACCATGTCATCTCTGGAAATGATCCTCATCGCAATCGGTCTGGCTATGGATGCTTCAGCAGTTTCCATGGCTGCAGCAGCAGCCGGTTTTGCCAAAGACATCAGAGCCATATTTCGTCTTGCTTTTCACTTTGGACTCTTTCAAGCCGTCATGCCATTCATTGGTTGGCTTTTAGGGTCCACAGTGGTGGATTACATCAGCGTATGGGATCACTGGATTGCCTTTGCCCTGTTGGCAATAGTGGGTGGTAGAATGATTTTCTCTGGAATTTTCCCCCATGAAAAGGAACTCACCATTGATCCATCCCGAGGTTGGGTACTGATTACTCTCAGTATCGCCACCAGTATCGATGCCCTGGCCGCCGGTCTGAGTTTTTCTGTTCTCAACGTGAGTATCTGGTTACCCTGCCTGCTCATTGGAATAATAACCCTGATCCTCTCTGCACTTTCCACATGGATTGGAAAGCTGGTGGGACCATGGTTGGGTCAACGGGTTGAAATCCTGGGTGGGTTTATTTTGCTGGGAATAGGACTGAGAATATTGGTTACTCACCTGAGCTAAGTAGAATGGAAAACCAACTATAAATGTAAAGCGGTTCTGTTATTTGATCAGTACCATTTTAATTGTTCTTGAAAGATCCCCCGCCAACACACTACAGAAGTAGATACCTGCACCAACGTTCTCCCCCTGTGTATTCTTACCATCCCATGCATAATAGTTCCAACCTAGGGCTTGATTATGCACTGAATGGCTTCTGATCATTTTCCCATTCATATCATAGAACTCCATCTGGACATCTGAAGTATGTGGCAATCGATAACGGACAGTAGTGCTGGGATTAAAGGGATTGGGAAAGTTATTCACCATTAAATATTGTGAAGGTGTCAGGGGTTCCTTTTCTGACTCAATACCCACCAGGTATTCCCCAAATTCTATCCCATTGATATTTGCATAGATCAATCGACTGGTATCTCCCGATGTGAAGGGGTTACGCGTATAGGACAGGCCTACGCCTGAGCTGAGACGAAACATTGGGGACTCCTCCTCACCCCAATAGTGGTCAAGGGCATGATCATTGTCCCCCCAATTACCTGTGGGAGCTTGAGGGTTGAATACCTTGAAATAGAGAGAATCAAAAAGTTGAACAGGTTGGTTATCATAGCGCGGTCTATTAAGATCATACAACAAAACTTCAAACCCGTCTGGTTCTTCATCTGAAGTAGCATACCTGTACACTTTTAGGAATGTAGTATCAATCCTCACGTACTCAGATTGAGCAGTGTAATTGTTTAAAATTTCAAAATATATTTTTCCATTGGCCAATTCCAGAGCATCAATGACCTGGAGATATTCTGTATGTTCATCCCCTTGGCCAATTGCTATGGAAGGTGTGACCTGATATTGCCAGCCATCACCGATGCCGACCGGGAAATACGATAAACATTCCTGAGTATATATCGAATCCCTGAGCAGTTCAAAGCCAGGTGGAAGTCGATGACGGAGGTTTTCATCATAATGATAGTCGCGATTATATCCGACCCCGGGAGTGACGGCATAAGGTCCTGGGTTATTCCGCTTCATAAGTCCTCGCTTATGCTGGGCCAGGGATCCAAAAAGCATGATCTCACCTCTTATATCGGCCGTTCCAGTAGCGGGGTAAAAGGGAGTGACCCCACGCCCATCTCCCGTGGAATTTGCAGGTAGCGGGTGGGGCTGCCAGTAATCGGTTAATGAGTTTTGCCAGTATTGCGCTATGAAGGATGAATGCAAAGCTATTAAGGAACCATTAATCCGAATATCAGATCCAGTGGCACTGTTGCGAGCACCATTGGCTGGTGTATTGGCCACGATGATATTCGCCCCGGAGATCAAGCCAAGCCTATTGGGATTTCCATAGGGTATATATCCACTCCCATAGGAACCTTCATAAAGAATATCGTTCATAAGCCAGATGTTATTATACACATAATCTGTAGTGATGTTATCAGAGTGAGCTCTGTAAGGTGTGCGATAATCAGTAACAATGGTGAATCTACCCCTGATCCTGCCCTCGGTTGTGGTTCCTATGAGAACTGGACCTCCCCTGATGTAAATAATTCCAGAGTCTGCTACCACCTGAGTTGGTGGTAAATGATAATCTTCAGTGTTTATTGGTGGATAAAAGTCGAAGTGGTGGAAACCATCAGTGGTACAAGTGTCCCAACCAAAGTTATGGTTATGGTACTTGATAAAGGTTTCATGGAAGCTTCCATCATCCTGTCCCTCAGTGGTATAGGGTGGTATGATATACTCCCACTGACTGATGGTAAACATCCCATAATCAAATTGGATTTTCGTCATCATCAAGGTATCTCGCAGCGAAGCGTCAGATCGATTTACTTTTATATCAGCTGGATAAACGAAGGTTGCAGTTTGCTTCAGAGCATTGATTGAAGCGACTGAAGGTAATTCAATTACATCCACTGAATCGCGAAAAATGTCCCCAAAAATATCAGAGGCACAGTTGGCCATATCGATAGACCCTGCAGTCTCAACATAATCACCAAAATGAGGACAGCCCCATGACGAAACAAGCATATCCCCATTGGAGTGCACTGGGCCATCAAATTGATCAGACCCGGAATAAGTTGCTGTGTGCCCAGCAAGTAAGCCACCAGTCTGGGACTGATCCACGAAATATTGATAGTCGGTAAATAACCAACCCTGGGCTGGAACTACAATGGGTAATAGACAAAAGCCCAATCGGATGACTGCATACTTGAATAGTTGAAATGAACAGTGAATACTGTTGAATAGTTGTTTCAAGACCCCACCCCTGACTGAACAGAAAACATTTGCTCATAAACTAAGTGATGCGATCAATTCTATTAGTCCAATTTTATAACAATTTATACTCCCTCAACACGTATAAATGTAAACTTGTACTACTGTGTGGTGATATGTGGATAGGATCCATCCAAGCACAATCAAAACTCATTATTTGAGGTGAGTTAAATCACAAATCCCCATTCGCCGGAAGAATTGATCTATACTCATTATTATCATCTATTTATAAACCTGATTCGAGTGCTACATTCACCACGATTTTCATCTCGTTTCAATGCTAAAGTACTTGTCCGAAAACATCCAGGTGATACACTATATGCTATCTATGAATAGTCCATTTACCAGTATTGCTCACAACCCGCCCTTCGGCTTGCTCCTGAAAGTTCTTCTGATTCTGAGTTTGAGCGCTTCCTTGTGGGCACAAGTCATCCAGATCAATGAGTTCCTGGCCTCCAATGTGAGAGATTTCCCCGAAATGTATGATTTTGGAGACTACAATGACTGGATAGAACTTCATAACCCCACTGAAGCAAATCAGTCACTTGAAGGTTACTTTTTATCAGACAATCTGAATAACCCATTAAAATGGAGATTTCCACAGGGGACATCAATCCCATCAAATGGTTATTTACTGATCTGGGCAGATGATTTTGATGATGGACCTGGTAATGTGTATACTCGCGAGACCTGGCCATACGACGACTATACTACCCGTCACTATCACACAAATTTCAAACTGAGCAAATCTGGTGAAGAGGTGGTTTTAGCCCAGGCAGACATCGCATCTACCACCACTCTCATTTCAACCGGATCATTCTGGAAATACCTGGATGATGGTTCAAATCTCGAGTCATCCTGGATGGAGAATAATTTTAATGATGCCAGTTGGGCTGAGGGTCAGGCAGAACTGGGTTATGGAGATGGGGATGAAACCACTGTGGTTAACTACGGTGATGATAGCAATCAAAAGCACATCACAACTTATTTTCGGAAAACCTTTTCTGTATCTGATCCAAACTCCTTGAATAACCTGATTGCCCGCATAAAGCGTGATGATGGTGCAGTAGTTTATCTCAATGGAAATGAGGTCATCCGATCCAACTTGCCCAGTGGAGACATCACCTCAGGAACCGTCGCCAGCACCGCAGTAAGTTCTGATGAAGAAGATGCATTTTATGAATATACCATTTCTTCGAATGACCTGGTCACAGGAGAAAATTGTTTGGCAGTAGAAATCCATCAGATAAGTGAAACCAGCTCTGACATCAGTTTTGATCTTGAGCTTGTGGGTGTCAACTATTCTGATGCCATCATTATTGACTATGTAGCTTACGGCGAGCAGGCGACCGATGTATCCTTTGGACGGCCAGAGGGAGAACTGAATTGGCAATTCTTTGGAGAACCCACTCCTGATCAGCCCAATACGGGAATTCCCAATCAGAGCACAGATATGGCTACTGAGGTGTTCAGTTCCCAGCCTGGTGGTTTTTATAGTTCCCAAACAGATGTTGCATTGATGACCAACTCCAACCTGGCTCAGATTCGATACACGACAGATGGATCCAGACCGGGAAGCGCAAGTCCACTTTTTTCAGGAGTCATACCCATCGATGGCACCACTATTCTCAAAGCCAGAGCTTTCGAGACTGGATTTCTGCCAGGTCCCATCATGACTGAAACGTATTTCATTGGTGAAGACCTTTCGCTACCAACCGTCTCCCTGGTCGCAGAACCCCCAACGCTCTGGGATTCCAATATTGGCATTTATGAGAACGAGTACAAACAACGAGAGATTCCCGTTTCCATCCACTATTTCGACAGTGATGCCAACCCCGGATTCAGCATTGATGTTGGGGCGAGATTGGGAGGATTAAATATTTGGACCAAACCACAAAAGCCTTTCACCATCTATACTCGCAACAGATTTGGCGAGGACTTAATCCCCTATCAGCTATTTAAGAGCAAGCCCATTACTGATTTTTCCAGGATTGTATTCAGAAATGGCGGTGACGACTGGGAAGAAACGCTTTTACGGGATCCCATGACTGGCAGTCTGGTGCAAGGCATGATGGAGTGTGGCTATATGGCCTACCAACCTACTGCCCTGTTTCTCAATGGCGATTATTGGGGTATTTACAATATTCGGGAGAAGTACAATACCCGCTTTTTCTTTGAGAACTTCGGGGTAGATCCCGATAATATCGATCACCTCGAATATGCAGCCACTCAATCTGGAACGCGATTACTCACCGTTGAAGGTGACCAGCTCGCCTACAATGACTTCATCTCTTTTGTACAAAATAGCGATCTTGACCAGGCCGCAGTTTACTCTGAATTGTCAGACCGCATGAATATTGATGGGTTTATCGATCATGTCGTCATGACTTTATACTGTGCCAACACCAGTTGGGGGCACAATCGTGAATGGTGGCGTCCCCGAACAGATGATGGAAAATGGCAATGGCTCATCGTGGATGTGGATCGTGGTTTTAATCCCTCCAACGTCAACACCAATCTTCTGGACAATCTTCTGGATGGCTATCTTCTGTTCCAATATCTCATGGGGAGCGACCGGTTTCAAAACCGTTTTCTCCAGCGAGCTGCTGCTCATTTTGATAACACTTTTGGGGCTGAGCGTATCGAATCCATTGTTGATAGTTTGAGCAACACCATCCGTGATGAAATGCCTCGTCATATTGACAGATGGGGATCCCAGGGCGGGATTTCATCCATGACATCCTGGGAAAACGAGTTGGATGCAATCAAAACCTTTGCTCAAAATCGACGGGCAAACCTGTACACTCATTTCAATAACGAATTGGATCTCGATGGTACCATTGAAATCAACACTTCTACGTATCTCTCTGAAGGTGGACATATCCTGATAAATGGTGTCCCCCAATTGTCTGAAAATCATACTGGGACCTATTTCAAAAATCGTCCAATCCATTTTACTGCCATACCTGTACCAGGATGGGAAGTAGTTGGGTGGTCTGGCATGTCAGATTCTGCTCAATTCAGCTATGATGGTTCAGTGGATACCAGTTTTATCGCGCTTTTCCAACCAAGTTCTGGCACCATTCTTCCTCCATATATTTCAGAGGACACCACGCTTACAAGTGGACATACCTACTATGTTTCGGGAAATCTGCACGTTCCAACTGGACTTACTCTGACTATTGAGGCAGGCGTGGAGATTTTTATGCCAACTCAGGGCCATATCATCATTGATGGATTGCTCATTGTCAATGGAACTGCTAGCGGTCCTGTCAAGATAGGCTCCAATAGTGAGATTGAAAATGAGCGCTGGGGTGGAATCTCCTTCTCAAATGAGACAGATACTTCAAGAATTTCTCATCTCTCCCTTTCAGGTGCTTCCAAGGGAGTAGATCCCCTCATTCATCGCGGAGCTATTTCTGGATTCAATTCCAATCTGATTATCGATCATCTTGATATTCAGGATGTGTTGTTCCCCGTCTACATACACGGTGGTTCAGTCAAAATGCTAAATAGTTCTCTACGTTGTGACTTCGTATCTGACTATATCAATGTTAAGCAGGCAGAAGTTCTCATTGATAGTTGTGTCTTTTATGGTTCTGAAGCGCCTGACACGGACGCTATCGATCTCGATGGGATTGTGTCAGGGATTGTATCCAATAACCGTATCTTCGACTTTGACGGGCCAAATTCAGATGGTATTGATATCGGGGAGCAGTCCAGCGGGGTCATCATCAAACGCAACCTCATATATCATTCCTCTGATAAGGGTATTTCAGTTGGGCAGGAATCCTCGGTTATCATATTCGAAAATTTAATTGTTGGCTGCAAACTCGGTATCGCTATTAAGGACAATGCCACTGGTTTGCTGGGAAATAATACCTATGTGAATAATGAGAAGAGTCTGGCCTGTTTTGAAAAAAACTCTGGCAATGGGGGCGGATTTGCCATAGAAAAAAATAGTATTTTTTCCAACAGCCTGGTTTCAGATTTATTTGTTGATGAATACTCAGATATCTATGTTGATTACTCCTTGTCTGATTCTGAGTTAATTAGCGGAGCAGGAAACCAGTATGCTGATCCCCTATTCCTCGATCCCTCTCTGTACAATTTTCAATTGGCTTCCAACTCCCCATGTATTGATGCTGGTGATCCAGAAAGTCCTGTTGATGACGATGGAAGTCCTAGAGATATTGGCGCATACTACACCAACAGCCCAGATCACTATCCTTTCAATATTCCTGGAGCGGAACTCCAACAACTTGTTATCAATGAGTTTCTGGCAAGTAATGATGTGAGCAATAGTGATGAAGCTGGAGAATTTGATGACTGGCTTGAATTGTTCAATCCAACGGATTCGATGCTGGATCTGACGAATCTTTATTTAACTGACAATCCTGATAACATGACGAAATGGCAATTCCCTGAGGAATCCTCTACAATTGAGCCTGGCGGTTATCTCCTGATCTGGTGTGATGAGGATGGTTCACAGGGTCTCTTGCATGCCAATTTCAAGCTGAGTGGTTCCGGGGAGTTTATCGGTCTCGTTGACGCCAACGGTTTAACAGTCATTGATTCATTGAGCTTTGGATCTCAGACAACTGACGTTTCATTTGGACGAGTTTTGGATGGAAGCGATATATGGGATACCATGACTCCAACACCAGCAAGCACGAATAACGTCCTTGGTACTATCCCCAGTACCAACATTCCAGATCATTTTGCACTACACCAAAATTTTCCCAACCCGTTTAACCCCAATACAGAAATTGACTATGAAATACCTAGGGATGCCCACGTTCGTCTCGTCATCTATGACCTCAGGGGCCGCATGGTGAAAACCCTGTTCGATGAATATCAAACCGCTGGATCTAAAAGTTCGGAATGGAATGCATCAAATGAAAAAGGTCGCAAAGTTTCTGCTGGGGTTTACATATACACACTACAGGTAGAAAATTTCAAAGCGACCAGAAAAATCGTATTGCTTAAGTGATCAGGCAGTGAGTTAATTATCCTCCAAGTTTAAAAGTGATTTATAAGGGGAAATTCATGAAATCCATCAACCCTGCTTCTGGCGAATTCATCAAGGAGTATCTCCCCCATTCTAATGACGAGACTACCGCTACCATCTCTCAATCTCAAGAGACCTGGCTGAAATGGAAGCATTCCGGATTTCAACAGCGGTCTGTCCTCATGCTGCGTGCTGCCGCCGTTCTGAGAGAGGATAGAGAAGCGCTGGCACTGCTCATGACCCTGGAAATGGGGAAAGTCATTCATGAAGCACGTGCCGAAATTGAAAAGTGTGCCTGGGTCTGTGAATTTTATGCTGAAAAGGCTGAATCCTTTCTCGCTGATGAGATGGTGGAGACAAATGCTTCTAAAAGCTTTGTATGCTTTGCGCCCATTGGGATCGTTCTGGCAGTCATGCCCTGGAATTTCCCTTTCTGGCAGGTCTTCCGCTTTGCAGCACCAGCTTTAATGGCAGGAAATGCTGCCGTTCTCAAGCACGCCTCCAATGTTCCAGGTTGTGCATTGGCCATCGAAGAAATCTTTATCAAAGCCGGGTTCCCAGCAAACCTTTTTAGAACCTTGTTGATATCTGCCACTCAAGTCGAGTCGGTAATTATGAATCCCCACATCCGCGCTGTCACCTTGACAGGTAGCGAAGCGGCAGGGATGCAGGTTGCATCCATTGCTGGTCGAGCCTTGAAGAAAACTGTCCTGGAACTGGGTGGATCAGATCCATACATCGTTCTTGATGATGCGAATATTGAAAAATGTGTGGCCACGGCAGTCAATGCCCGGATGATCAACAATGGTCAGAGTTGTATTGCAGCCAAGCGATTTGTCGTAGTTGAATCGCGACTGGAGGAATTTGAAGCCCGTAAGACCAAGATCATGTCTACTCTCATCCCTGGTGACCCTCTTCTTGATGACACGCAGGTAGGACCACTGGCTCGGGAAGATCTCCGTGACGAATTGCATGATCAGGTTAAGGCAAGTCTGGATGCCGGAGCCAGACTCCTGCTAGGTGGAAAATCAATACCTGGATCCGGATACTTCTATGAACCGACAGTGGTAAGCGATGTGAGACATGGTATGAGTCTATATCACCAGGAGACCTTTGGTCCTGTTTCTGCTATCATCCCAGTGAAGGATACTGATGAGGCCATCAAAGTGGCCAATGACTCCGACTTTGGTCTGGGAGGTTCGCTTTGGACCAATGATTTGGTGCGGGGTGAGCAACTAGCCCGACAAATTGAGAGTGGAGCAGTCTTTGTTAACGGGATGACCGTTTCTGATCCTCGGCTTCCTTTTGGAGGAATCAAACGTTCTGGCTATGGCCGGGAGCTATCACATTTTGGCATACGTGAATTTGTCAATATAAAGCCCATCTGGATAGCATAGCCTCACATCAGCTATTGGTATTATCATTAGGTATATGTGTTAACTACCTATGTATCAGGTATATATCGAATTATACGTTTGAATTTTGATAAATTTTCCCAGAAAGAAGGATCGAAATTTCAAACGATTGGTCGTATTGGTTTGCATGAGAATGTTGAGTTTAATCTGCACCTGATTTATAGCAATAATTACCTCCTTGCTTCAGTAGAATTTACCTGTTAAATATCGCATCTATATTGAATCCATTTTTGGATATTTAAATTGATAATTCGTCATTCATAGGTTGAACATGTGCCAATTGATTTTTCGCCAGCTGATCAGGCTAGGTGCTCCATATACCCGGAGGTTCTGGTGTCTAGCAACGAGATAACTTCAAACATAAGAGATTTCGGCGACTCAACCGAATACAAACGTGATCTCGGGCTCATCGAAGCTGTTTCAATTGTCATCAGCAGGATCATTGGATCAGGAATTTTCAGAACACCTGCGCCTATCATGGCTCTGGTTGGCTGTACTTCCTTATTTGGACTGGTGTGGGTCTTAGGTGGAGTCGTTACCATATTTGGAGCCGTTGTCTATGCTGAATTAGCTGCCATGATGCCCCGTTCTGGTGGTCCATATGTATATTTGAAAATGGCCTACCACCCCTTCTGGGCCTTTCTTCGGGGCTGGGCTATGTTTTTTGTTTCAGAGACGGCCTCTATTGCAGCAGTGGCCCTCATTTTTGGTGAATATCTCAAAGCACTTTGGATCATCGCCTTTGGGGAAGCTTTTGGGCAGATCGCTCTCTATTTAATTGCTCTCACAACCATCTGGTTACTCACCATTGTTAATCTATTTGGAGTTTCGCTGAGCGGGAAAATTCAAAACTTTTTTGGTGCCATCAAGGTGGTGGCAGTGGGCGGCATCATAGGGGCCAGTTTTACCAGTTGGTCAACTGGTTCTTTTTCGAATTTTATGAATCCCCTTATGCCAGAAGCTTTTAATGGCTCCACATTTCTGGCTGTTGGCGCTGCCTTACGATATGCTTTCTTTGCATTCAGTGGATGGGAAGGCGCGACCTACATTGCTGAAGAAGTCAAGAATCCGCGCCGTAATCTCCCCCTCTCACTCTTTATCGGTATTGCCGGTGTCATGGTTTTATATATGGGAGCCAATTCAGCTTATCTGTACCAATTGACACCAGCACAAATAGCAGATTCCAAGTGGGTAGCTACTGAAGCCATGAAAGTTGCCCTGGGAGCCACAGGTGGAATCCTCATTTCAGTAGCGGTGATGTTCAATACCTTTGGCAATGTGAGTACACAGATTCTATGTAAAGCACGCGCCTGGCAAGCCATGGCACGGGATGGCATGTTTTTCAAAAAATTTGCAGTCCTTAGTAAAAAGCATAAAACTCCAAACAATGCATTGCTAGGACAAGGTCTCTGGGCAACTGTGCTCTTGACATTTGCAGTCAGTGCAGCCAACTCATATGAGTCGATTATTGACTTTTTCTCAGCCACCTCAACTGTGTTTAATCTCATGGTGTTTGCAGCGATATTTGTTTTACGGAAGAAGTATCCCGATGTTGCAAGACCGTATAAAGCCTGGTTATACCCCTGGAGTTTGATTATTGTATTTGTGATTTATGCAACATTTTTTGTCATTACATTGATGACGACCTTGATTCCATCACTTATTGGTCTTGGTTTAACCAGTTTGGGATCGATTTACTATTATTTTTACATCCACAAGCGGGATAAATTAGTAAGGGATTAAGTTCTGTATAGATGTGGTCCTTTTCAAACTGGGGGATTAAAACATAAGGTAGACCCCAAAATTGAGTGATAAGAGTCAACCGCGGGAAAACAGTGAAAGCAATAAAGCTCAGAAAGAGATTGAGCGACTAGCGTTTTTCCCACTGGCCAACCCCATGCCTGTCGTGGAAGTTGATTTAGATGGTGTTCCCAGTTATATAAATCCGGCTGGGATTCAACTACTCGATAGAATGAACCTCGATAGATCTCAGGTTAGTCAAATCTTACCAAAGACTTATAAGGCAGATATTAGCACCGGCGCTTTAGATCATAGTCAAATTCCTTCACGCGAAGTATCACTTGAAGGAATGCACTTGCTATGGTCTGCTTTCTTTTTGGAAAATCAGAACCTTTTACATTACTATGCAACTGATATAACCAGCCTGAAAAATACGGAGATTGAGCTCATCTCCGCCAAAGAACGGGCCTTAAGAAATGAAGAAGTGAAGACCCTCTTCCTGGCCAATATGAGTCATGAAATCCGAACGCCTTTAAATTCAATTCTTGGTTTCACTGAACTTATTGAAGAAGAAGTCAAAGGTAAGTTTAATGAACAGCTCGAAGCGTATTTTGAAACCATCTATATGAGTGGTAAACGGTTGTGGCAAACAGTCCATCACATCCTTGATATCTCCCAGATTGAAACAGGTACTTTTGAATTAAAAACTGAAAGCATTGATCTGGGTAAAATTGTTAAGGACTTAGGCGCATCCTTCAATTCAGTCGCTAAAGCGAAGGACCTGGAACTCAATATCAACATCCCGGCAACGGAAATACATATAATTTCAGATGAATATTGTGCTACTCAGGCTATATCCAATCTCATCGACAATGCCATTAAGTACACAAATTCAGGCTATGTCCACCTTGACATCGAAGTTGTTGAAGATGCCGTCAAGATCACCATTCAAGACACAGGTATTGGTATGTCTAAGGAATACCAGGATATGGTGTTTGATGTCTTTTCACAAGAAAGCACGGGTTATACTAAAAACTTTCAAGGTATGGGCCTAGGATTGGCCTTGGCTCACAGATATCTCAGCTTGATCAATGGCAAATTGCTCTTTGAAAGTGAGCAGGATGTCGGTAGCAAGTTTACTATCCACTTCCCTGGAAATGCTGAACCAGGTAAGACCGAGCAGATTGCAGAGCCATTAGAGGCGGAGCCTACTGCCAGACCGCTTGATGCTGCTCTGGATTCAAGGATAAATATTCTGGTGGTTGAGGATGATCCAAATTCTCAAAAATTGGCCAGTTTCACTCTAAGCAAAGACTATGATCTCCATTTTGCAGAATCAGTTGCAGATTCCAAGAAGATGCTGGATTTACATGATGTTCAAATGATACTCCTAGACCTCTCACTGAGAGGTGACGAAGACGGCCTGGACCTGGCCCGATTCCTCCGTGGAGAAGCTAAGTGGAATAAGATTCCCATTGTGGCTCTCACTGCCCATGCCTTTACCTCTGATCGTGATAGATGCATGGAAGCAGGCTGCAGCGATTTCATGACAAAGCCATTCAGACTGGCTGAATTAAAAGAAACCATCCAGCGTTTGATATAGCTTGGCACACTATGTGAACCATCTCAGTATTCGGTAATAAACGAAGGGATGAGTTCGCATGATGAGAATCTCCCTCCCTCAAAATAATGGAGCAGGTTTACCCTGATATGGCACTATGAAAACAAGCTGGAAACAAACAGCCCTTGTTCGGTATTTTGGATTTACAAAGATACCTCTCATATTTTTCGTAAAACCCAGTGTCATTCAATTAGATCAATCACAATGCATCGTCAAAATCCCCTTACGCCGCCGTACCCGGAATCACCTGATGAGTATGTATTTTGGAGTGTTGGCAGTCGGTGCTGATCTGGCTGGCGGACTAATGGCAATGCAAATGATTGAGAGGAGTGACCATAAAATTAGCCTGGTGTTTAAAGATATGCATGCAGATTTTTTAAAAAGAGTAGATGCAGACGCTATTTTCACCTGCTCTGAGGGTGATAAAATTAGTTCACTCATTCAAAAGGTCGTTGACACAGGCGAGCGATACCATCAACCCATCAATATTCAGGTGACTGCACCAGACAAATATGGAAATGAAATCCTGGCGACTTTCACTTTGACGCTTTCTTTAAAGGTAAAAGATTAGTTAATCAGTAGGACCGGCTAGAATTTCCTGAACCTGGGTTCCTGAAGAGAGAACTTCAATCGCTCTTAATACGACGCGATCATGAGTTAATGAGGCAGCAATTCGAGCCCCATTTCCTCCTAAAACCCTGGCCATCTCTTTTTCAAGACCGGCTAGAATTTGAAATTTGATTTTAAGAAATTCTTCATGGGCATAAACTTCTTCCAATAGACTCAGCGAGTTTTGCAAGTCGAGGAAATCAGAATAGACTGCACTGGTGGTATCAATGACATCATCCAAATTATTTATCCAATGATTGAGTCTCGTTTCTGGAATGAAATCACGCTGAGACATCCAGTTATAAAAACTATCCACTTCAGAGTCCTCAAAATGAACTGGCAGGGTAAGACCAGGTCTTAATTCCCCATAATCCAAGGCATATTTAAAGAATAAACGCTTACGCCACAGGGACCTTTCCAGATCACTTAAAGGATAATCTTCAGCGAGAATATCTGGTTCAACACCACCGCCCCCTTCAAACTTACGGTTGTTATCAGAACGAAAGGACGTATCAGATGACATGAGCAGATCTTCATACATCACATCTCTGGCTATTTCACGTTTCTGAATAAGTCGTCCGCTTGGGAGATAATATTTTGCTGAGGTGAGCTTGAGTCTGGTATCTGGTGATAAACGGGTTACGGTTTGGACCAAACCCTTACCAAAAGAGGGTTCCCCGATGACCACTGCTCTATCATAGTCCTGGAGTATACCTGCAAGTATCTCTGAAGCGGATGCAGATCCGCCATCTATGAGAATGGCCACTGGCAGATCATCTCTAACGATGGGAGGACGTCTGGACAGATATTTCTTATTGGACTGCTTAACACGACCCCGCGTCTCCAATAATATAGCACCCTGTTCTATAAACAAGTCTGCGGCCATGAGGGCTGCGCTAAGAAGTCCACCAGGATTGCCTCTCACATCGATAATGAGGGCCTGGAGATCTACCCGATTCATTTTGCGAATGGCTTTCTCCAATTCTTCTGCAGAATATTTAGAGAAATTGGAAAGCTTTACGTACCCCGTTTTATCTCTCAGCAGACCAGAGTAGCTCACATCTGGCACTTTTATCAATTCCCGAATCAGCTCAAAATGTAAATATTCACTTTCACCTTCCCTCTTTATGAGAAGTTCCAGCGTTGATCCCTTCTCCCCTCGCACCATACGAGCGGCTTCATCCAGATCCAGTTTTTTGGTCCATACGGAATCAATTTTTACAATACGATCTCCAGCCAAAATCCCCTGTAGGAAAGCCGGAGTCCCATCCATGGGTGAGATGACAATTAGAGAATCATTCATGCGACCAAGACGTATACCTACACCGCCATACTCACCAGTCGTGATGGCATCAAGCCGGTATGAGTTATTGTCATCGATATGTTGTGAGTAAGGATCCAGTTCACGCAACATCCCCACAATGGCTGCATCCGAAAGTTTTGCAGGATCAATTTCGGCAACATAGCGATCCAGAATGGTTTGAAAAACCTTCTTCATGGAGGCCTCGCCTTCAACACGGTCAGTGTGAGCCTGGGTATAAAGCGTGGCAGCCCAGCCAGATATCAGGAGAAGGGCCAGAATAGGCAGGATGGTGGATCGGAATTTCATGCACTAGGCTCTAGAATTCGGTCAACCCGTTCAATGACAAGGCGTTTGAGTTCCTCAATTGTCTCGCGACCATCCAGCAAAAGAAATCTGTCAGGTTCGTCATTCACCAATTGGAGATAGCCCTCCCGGGTTCGTTGTTTAAAATCGGCATTTTCCGCTTCCAGTCGATCTAGCTCGCGATTGTCCATCCTGTTTTCCGCTGTATCCAATGGTGTATCCACCAGGATGGTCAGGTCGGGGCTAAGATCCCCGATGGCAACTTCTGCGACCTTGCGGATACTCTCAAGTGACAGATCTCGGCCATAACCCTGATAGGCAATGGTACTGTCAACAAAGCGATCAAGGAGTACGATTTCGCCTCGATTCAGAGCAGGCAGGACCTTCTCAGTAATCAGTTGATTCCTGCTGGAAAAATAGAGCAGCATTTCAGTAATGGGGCTCATTTTGTCATTCTCACGGTCCAGGAGAATATCTCTGATCTTTTCAGAAATGGTGGTTCCGCCTGGTTCTCTATACAGATGAACACCATAGCCCCTATCCAGAAGCTCGTGGTATAACATCTTGCACTGGGTGGATTTCCCAGAGCCATCAATACCTTCGAAACTTATGAGGAGTGGTTTAACTGTTTTCATTTTTTCTTTTTAGCCAATTGGATAAGTATCCAGATATAATCATAAAAACTTAATGCTGCCAGGAACCAGGCCAATAGCACAACAAACAGATAGGCGCGTTCACCTGGCCATGAACCCAGGAGAGTAAATAGAAACAAAATACCCATTCTGTCCCACCTTAAAAAATAGAGTCTTGGGATATTGATAGCTGATAAATCATATTTCATCTGCAAATTAGTGAGCAGGTAAAGACCTGTAATTCCAACCAGACCAGCTACACCAGTCAAAAAATGCCCCTCAATCCACATATGCAGGCTTAATGCAACCATAAGAGGGACTTCCTCCAGGAAATGTTTGAACCGGGCACTAGGAGCAGACCGATCAACAAAAAGGTGCAGCTGTAACTGATCTAGAAATAGCCAGATCGCGAGAAAGATGGCTGTCCAAAAATATAAGCCCAATATGAGTGCAAACATACTGGATGCACCAACAACATAGCGGACCTTTGTCAGTGTACTGGCTTCAACTTTCTCCTCCTGAGACTTCGCGATGGCAAAGTTGAGGGCCTTCTTTAGAATATTCTGAATAAATCTCGGATAATTAAAATCATCTCGTGCATACTCGAAAACCTGATTTGTGGTCACGCCTTATTCCCTCCAATCATAATTACTACTTCACCTTTAATGCTGCGCGTGTCCAACTGTTCCCTTATCTCTGAGACTGAACCACGAATGAATTCTTCAAACTTTTTGGTAATTTCTCGGCCGATCACAACCTGCCTGTCCCCCATATGCTCTCCAATATCCTTCAGGGTCCTGCCAACACGGTGAGGGGATTCATACAGAATAATTGTTCTAGGATCTTCGGCCAGCATTTTAAAACGGGTTTGACGCCCCTTTTTACGAGGTAGAAACCCTTCAAAAGTGAATCGATCTGAGGGGAGCCCTGCAGCCACCAGAGCCGCCAACATGGCGGATGCACCTGGAATAGGTACAACTTCAATATTTTGAGCCACCGCTGCACGTACCAGAAAAAAACCGGGGTCACTGATCAGGGGTGTGCCTGCATCAGAAATGAGAGCAATATCGTCGCCACCCTCTAATTTTCGTAAAAGTCCAGGTGTTGCCTGTTCTTTATTGTGATCATGATAGGATAGCATGGGGTTCTTGATCTCATAATGTTTCAGCAATACGCCTGAAACTCGTGTGTCTTCAGCAGCAATGAGTTGGACCGATTTTAACACTTCAACGGCTCGATAGGTAAAATCACCTAGATTACCTATGGGTGTAGAGACGATATATAATTTTCCAGCAGGCATATTTGATTCAGCGGGACTTAAAAAAGTCCCGCCGATAATCCAATTCTACAGATCGAAGGAGATTCCCTGCGCCAATGGCAGGTCTTTACTCCAATTGATGGTATTGGTCTGGCGTCGCATGTAGGCTTTCCAGGCATCTGAACCTGATTCACGGCCACCACCAGTTTCCTTCTCACCACCAAAGGCTCCACCAATCTCCGCTCCAGAAGTTCCAATATTGATGTTGGCAATTCCGCAGTCAGAACCCACATGGGATAAAAACCTCTCAGCATGTTGCATATTCATAGTGAACATGGATGAAGAAAGACCCTGTGGGACAGCGTTGTGCAATTCAATGGCCTCATCGATGGTTTTGAACGGAATGATATAAAGGATGGGAGCAAAAGTCTCAGTCTGGATAATTTCCCAATGGTTTTCTCCCACTACAATGGTGGGTTCAACGAAATATCCTGATCTATCTTTCAGTGCATTTCCGCCACTGAGAATTTTTCCGCCAGCTTTCTTGATTTCACCAATAGCATGCTCATAGTCCTCTACTGCTCCTGCATCAACCAGAGGACCCATAAGGGTTCCTTCAGCTAGAGGATCGCCGATACGGACTTGTTTGTAGGCTTTTACCAGCTTTTCAACAAAGGTGTCCATGATCTCTTCCTGGATGATGATGCGACGAGTTGAAGTACAGCGTTGTCCAGCAGTTCCCACAGCGCCAAAAACAGTAGCCATGATGGCCATATCCTGATCGGCTGTATCATCGATGATGATGGCGTTATTGCCACCTAATTCAAGAATGGTTGTACCAAAACGTTTGGCAACCACCTCACCTACGTGACGACCCATGGGGGTGGATCCGGTAAAGGAGACCAGAGGAATACGTTTATCGTTTATGAGACGCTCCCCAATGACTGAACCGCGACCAATAACCAAGTTAAAGATTCCTTTGTAACCATTGTCAGTCAAAACCTTGTTGCAGATATTCTGGACTGCAACACCACAAAGTGGGGCGGTTGATGATGGCTTCCAGATAGTCGTATCACCAGCAATAGCTGCCAGAAATGAGTTCCAGGCCCACACGGCAACAGGAAAATTGAAGGCTGAAATCACACCAACAACACCAAGTGGATGATATTGATCATACATTCTGTGCTGAAAGCGTTCGGAGTGCATGGTACTGCCATAGAGCATACGGGACTGACCAACTGCAAAATCAGCAATGTCGATCATTTCCTGAACTTCACCATCACCCTCTTGCTTGATCTTTCCCATTTCCAAAGAAACCAGACTGCCCAAGGCATCTTTCTTCTCTCTCAGAGCAACACCCATCAATCGTACCAATTCTCCACGTACAGGGGCAGGAACCTGGCGCCATTCCTTAAAGGCTTCATCGGCTTGAGCAACGACCTGCTCATAGGCTGCTTCCGTGCACTGATACACATTGGCAATGACTTCACCAGTGGCAGGGTTGCGAGACTTGAGGACATCGTCTCCGCTTGTTGCCAACCATTCTCCGGCTCCTACACAGGCACCAGCATTAAATTCTTCAATTCCCAATTCTTTTAAGAAATCCATAATTACCTCTTTACTTATCTTTTAATTTTTCAATGTTTAATGTCCTGTTAATTATCTGAGTCTAGCTTCTGACAATCTCTTCTTCGAATTCAATACCCAGAGATTTTAATTCCATCAGCACTGGTTCGTAAATAATTGGATCCACGGGGATTTGTACACCCGTCAAGTTTATTTTTCCTTCTAGAATGAGTTTTACTGCAATTGCCAGAGGCAATGATACTGTACGTGCCATGGAACTATTTCCATTGGGAATGCCATAATCAAAGAGGGTCGATGTGATCTCTTCTTTATGATCGGAGAAGGTTGCCTTGAATCTGTGCTGTAGCGCTACCATGTCACGTTCCCCCTCTCCATAAGCCATTTTGTCATTCATAATTTCAGCGAGAAGATCAATAGCACTTGTGGCTGGGAAATCAACAATTTTCGAGTCGAAAAGACCTAACCATTTCAGCGCCTTAACAATATCACCATCCTCTGCCACCCCAAGTTTGGATGCAACTTCTGCGCGAAGATTAGATTCATTTAGCCCACTTACTTTGGCCAGTATTCCAGCATAGCTACTTGCTCCGGCAGGAATTGGAGTCTCTGTGAGGAGATTCAAGGCCTTTAAAGCCAGGACCAGTTTATGCCAACCTGCATAGCGCAACGTCCCACGCATGAGAAGATCAATACCTTCCAGACCATATATGGCTTCATAGGCAGTAGAATCTCGATTCGGATACGCTTCAAAATTCTTTCCATCAATTTTCATAGGTGCTGTTGAATAGAACAAGTCCTGGGCACTGATTTTCTTCAAAGCGCCCCCATCGATATATTGTGCTGGATTGTTGCCAGCAAGAAGGACGCCCTTGGGACTCCATGAAAATTTGTATCCAAATGGATTGGTATTTGCTTCAGGCGCAGGTAAACCACCACATACGGAAACGAACTCGTCAATCTTCCCTCCCCGCTTCTGCACGGAGTGAATGATCTGCATGGCTGACATATGGTCAATACCGGGATCGAGTCCAATTTCACATAGAAATAGCAAGTTTTTTTCACGGGCTTCTGCATCATAGGATTTCATCTCCTCTGAAACATAAGAAGCATTGACCATATGTTTGTCTGCTTGAAGACAATGTTTGGCTACAATGCCATGGAGGGCGTAGGGCAAAAGTGATACTACCAGATCCGATTCTGCCACCAATTGCCCCAGAGTGTCTTCATTATGGACATCTAGCCCTGCTGATTTTCCTCTGGAATGATTGTTAATCGCCTTGGCGGCATTTTCTTCGATGATATCTGCTACTGTTAGATAGAAATCCGTGTTCTTAAATAAATAGTCAATTATTGGCTGAGAAACGAGACCAGCCCCCAGAATCAGTACGTGTTTGCTCATTGGGTTCAATTAGGCTTTCAGATATTTTTTCAACATTTCAAAATCAGGGGTCAATTTACCGGCATGGGCAATCACAGCTCTTTTCACTTCAGCTGGAAGATCAAGGCTCTCAAAGGGCTCTGAATAGTCACAGGCTCCCATTGCATACACAAATGGGATAAGTGCCTCACCAAAGGCTTCAGAGGCTTCACGGGGCAATTCTGTGGGCAGATTGTCCACAGCCATTACCACAGGTCCTTCACCTTTAAAACCCATTATTTTTTTGCCCATATTTATATCATGGATATAAACTGGATCCGGACTCAAAGTTGCTCCAGTATTGAACTGGATCGCACCATCAATATCACAGGTAATATCACCTACTACCATGAGGGTTTTATCTGCTGCATAGTGAGCCTTAATATCTTCAAGGGTCACAAGTCTGGGATAGGGAGTGTCCCAGTAAATGCAATTCACCAGCATGTGCATTTTATTAAGGTAGGGTTGAAATTTGGCCCGATACTTTTCTGGATGATCAAAATAATCCTGAAGCTCAAATTCAGTATTGGAATCCAGGGGTTCAAACATGTCTTTTTCCTTAAACACCACTTTGATGAGCTGACCATGAAGCGCATCTAAATCCGCAGCAAGCAACTCCTCTGCACTCATCTCATGCATGGGTAGATTGGCCAGGATTTCCTGGGCTCCACCAGAGACATTGCCATAACCGGTCACACCGATAACAATGGCAGGTTTGTCCGCCATCCAGCGACTTATCTCTGATCCTAAAATTTGAAGTGAGAGATTGATCTCTTCTAGATTAGCATAATCTTGAGCCTGCTTGATCTGGAGAAATGGACTATCGGTACCCAATGCTTTTAGGCGTTGTCCATAGGACCAGAGGGTATTTACCATTCCAGCTAATCCTGCATGGCGACCAAAAAATACCAGACGACGGTTATTTTCATCGCGAATAAGTTCATAGTCCAGTAAGGTTGCCCCTGTATCAAGGACGTGTTGCAGCATAGGCATATTGTAGTCTTGCCCTTTTATGGTATGGGAGAAATAAAGATAAGCCTGATTACCACGGATATCTTTCACATCAATTTCTTTCACTGCCATAACCAGATTTGCATCTGCCAAATCCTGAGACATGGGGATATCCAATGAGTGGAATTCAACATCCAAAAATATCCGTTGTTCAGATGGCATGACCAGGATTGAGAGGTCAGGATTTTCCTTGTGTAGTTGTGTGATTTGCACAGGTGTCAGGGGTATCCGACCTTCCCCTGGTTTATGCTCAGCAATGATTCCAATCTTAACAGTCATCAGCGGGATTTCCCTATCTTTAATAGTCCAATTGAAATGAAGCAATGCAATATAGTTTAGGGTGCTTCCGACTCAAGGTTTATGCTACACAATGTGGGGATTTGAGCAAGAATTCAGGATGAATTTCTGAGGATTATTAACGCGATTTATTTCTAAATATTGAATATGGTTAATTCATTACTTATTAAGCAGTTATCAATATTTTTGAGCATTGACCTGAGTTATCGAATCCAGCCAATAAGACTTTCACTCTGTCTCGGTGATTGTGTGAGATTAATTTCTGTCTTTGAAATCAAATCAGTGACAAAGATATCGAACTGTGGACTCCCTTCTGGGACCGGGCGAATGGTGGCTAGAAATTTAGAATCGCTGGTGAGAGCACCCTGTCTAGATTTGTGGCGATAAATCTCTTTGGTCTCTCTGGTTTCAGGATTGTATAGGGCGTAAATCCGATTCCCATTTTGATCTTTATCTCGAAATGAAAACAGAATATCTCCTGAAGCTGTCCATTGTTCCAGATAAACAAATTGATCCACAAAATGCATCTCACTACTTTCCGACTCTAAACCATATATAACAGATTTTATTGGTTCAGCAGTTTCGCCCATTTCATCGGTTTGGGGTATATTGCGATATATCAGCACCTCACCATTGGGATGCATGAGAGGCCAGATATGAGTTGAGACACCCCTATTGTCGCTAATTTGTTTAATTTCTTCATTACTGATCATATAGATGTTGGAGGTGCCGTCATGTGACAACGAGGCCTGCTCAGGCATAGACATGTACACGGATTGAGCATCCTTGAACACTGGCCATGCGCCCCCTCTGACCGTCATGACCTCAAGGTCGTTGGCCTGCCATTTATTATTTACTTTTTGAATGGGTCCTAAAATGTGAATTGTCTTTTGATTGCGGCCATTGTCCACCACAAAAGTTATGAACTTTCCATCAGCACTCACTGAGGGAGTGAGAATGATTACATTTCCGGAAGTACAAATATAGATGACATTTTCACCTGCTGTATCCCTGACAAAAATCGCATCCCGACCATCTGCTTCGTTTATAAAGGCAATGGCCCCCATTTCTGTGGTCATGGTGTTGACATCTGGAGGTGCTGCTTTCAAGGAAGCAAAACCCACAAGAATGAGGAGCAATAGATGTGATTGTTTATGGAGCGATGTGAGAATGGAGCTAGATATGTTAATCAAAACTGAATTCCTTACATGGGTTTCAGACGAACACTAAGAAGATTGACAACATACCTATCTCTGTGCCAACAACAAACCTTCTTTTTAATCAATAGAGGTAAGTCTCCTGAATCATATTTGGTCAGATGAAACCGAGGACGAAATGGGAGACCCACCACAATTAAGCGTTGGGCTTACTTGCGTCGCTTACGCTTATTAATATTTATATTTACCCATTCATCCGTCATCTGCTCCAGAAATTCAGGGCTTGATTCTGGATTGGGATATTTTCCACCTGCGATTCGCTGTCTACACGCTTCAAAGAGAACCACTGCAGTAGCCACCGATACATTCAAGCTTTCAACCATACCGAACATGGGGACAACAATGTTGGCATCGGCAAGTTTGGTCATTTCAGAAGAAACGCCTCGGTTTTCATTCCCCAGGATGATTGCAGAGGGTTGAGTCCAGTCAATATCATGGATAGTAACTGCGTCTATGGCAAGATGGGTCGTATAAATTTTAAAACCCCTCTGCTTTAAATCTGCAGCCAGCTTCGCAGGATCACGATATTTATTCTGTTTGACCCATTTCCCGCTACCAGTAGTCACTTTAGGATGTAGAGCAGGGAAACTCTCTTTTGTGTACAGCAGTTGAACTTCATCAATACCCACTGCATCGGCAGATCTGAAAATGGCAGCTACATTGTGGGGATCATGAATATTTTCTAGAATGACGGTAAGATCGAATTGCCGATGACTGACAACTCGCTTAATTGTATCCAGTCGCTTCGCAGTAATGGTACCTACGATCTCATCAGGGGGTAGGTTGGACTTCAATATCTGCTTCTTAAAATTTTACAGCAGTTCCAAAGGCCATGACTTCAGCAGTTCCCTGCATAATCATTGCAGTTGAAAAGCGTACACCAACGACAGCGTCCGCTTCCATATCTTCAGCCTTTTGCAGCATGCGTTCAATGGCTTGATTGCGGGCATGCGCCATCATTTCCGTATATTCTGGAACTTCACCACCAACCAGGGTTCTTAAACCGGCCATGATATCTCTACCTATGTTACGAGCCCTGATGGTACTACCCATCGCTACACCGATATGTTTGGATATTTGCTTTCCGGCTACCTTCTCTGTTGTATACCATGCTACCATTTTTCTCTCCTGAATTTTTCAGTTTTACGCATCTCCACTCGCTGAACAATGACATAAATCAGGGCAGCTACAATCACGAGAATAATACTTGTGGCCAATACCCTTTCAAAAGTCGAGACTGCCTCTCCCTGCCACAGATCCCACGCAATGCTGTATAATCCAATACTTGCCAGAATGATCATACCGGCTACAAATATCCGCGAGAAGAGATTTGAATCCCCTCGTTGGGGCTGGTTATTCTTCGTCTGGTTCACCGAGAGCCTTTAAAAGCTTCAGAGTATAAATTCCAGAATCGTGTCGATCTGCCCATGTAAATTGAATGGCGTAGTGTCCCACCCACCGAAAAGATTGCAGCTCATAGGTGCTGGCTGTTTTCAACATGGGCAAGCCAAAGGTCTTATGTCCAAAGAGATCGCTTTCGCCTGAGCAATTTGCGCAGGGACAAGCGTCTCGGAGTTTATGATAGTCAATCAGTGCTTCATCACCATCATCCCAGCGAATCGCTACGCCCACAGGAAGTTGGATGAGTTCTAGTATTTTCATGTTCATGGATCCTTTCGACGCAAATATAAGCGCTTCAAGCGAGACAGAAATAATTATCGAGGATAGTCCTAAATGAAGTCATCCTATTTCTGAGACTTTTTGTATCAACTCCTCGCTGTGATAGTACAAAAAAAGCCCTGGATTGTTCCAGGGCTTTTATGTTGGATTGTTTAAGTACTTATTCTGAATGTTCCTCAATATAAGCAGCTTCTCGCTTGCCTTCTTCTTCATCAACAAATTTGAAAAGGATGGCGCCAATAACGAAAAGTACCACTACAGATCCAATACCCCAGCGAGAGGCAATTTGGCCGATAGCCATCTGCTGCTCCGGAGTATTCGCCAGTGGTCCCAGAGTACCCTTAATGGTTAAACCTACCACACCGATCAGGAGCGGACCAAGGATTGCCGCAAATTTTCCCAGCATATTGTAGAAACCGTAAAATTCGCCTTCTTGTCCCTTAGGAATCAGTCTGGAGTAATAAGAACGACTCAAAGCCTGGATTCCACCCTGAACCAGTCCAATTGCGATGGCAAGGGCATAGAATTCTATGGGTTTGGTCATGAGGACACCATAAAAGGTGATAATGATGTAGGCGAATATTGCCAGGTATATGGATTTTCTAACGCCCCACCTTTCACCAAGTCTTCCAAAAACTATGGCTGCAGGGAATCCCACGAATTGTGTAATTAGTAGAGCAATGATGAGGTCATTTGATTCAAAGCCAATTGACATGCCATAGTCTACAGCCATTCTGATAATGGTATCTACACCATCAATATAGAACCAGTAGGCTAACAGGAATATTGATACTGTCTGGAGATGTCTGATTTTTTTCCAGGTATCCAGATATTGCTTAAATCCCGCTTTTATGACCTCAATAACGCCCATACTGGTTTCTGGTCGTTTCTCCTCCACCCAAAAGATGGTAAAGAGGGTAAATAATCCCCACCAGATTGCTACAGAGAGAAAGGATATACGAACTGCCTGAGCTGGTCCGTCAAGTCCAAAGGTCTCAGGAAACAGTGTCATGGCTACATTCAAGGCAAACAGTACTCCTCCTCCCAGATAGCCCATGCCAAAACCCAGACCTGAAATTCGGTCAATATTTTTCTCATTGGTGACACTGGGCAGGAGTGCATCATAAAAAATGTTGGCACCAGAAAAACCTATAATACCCATTATGTATACAAAAATGGCCATTTGCCAATTGCCTTCCTGTACGAGGAAAAGACCAGCAGTCATGAGGGCACCCAGATAGGCAAAAAAGATCAGGAATTTTTTCTTGGCAGAACCTTTATCAGCGATGGCACCTAAAATGGGAGCCATTAAAGCAACAATGAGACTGGCAATAGAGTTAGCAGCACCTAATTGGGCGGTACTGACATTTACATCTGCACCAGCACTCCAATAACTTTTAAAAAATATCGGGAAAAATCCAGCCATAACAGTGGTGGCAAAAGCTGAGTTGGCCCAGTCATACATTGCCCAGCCCCAGATTCCCTTTTTGGTTTTATCCATGAGTTAACCCTCTCTGTTTACCAATACAGCACAAGCTGAAATGGTTATCGGTTCTTTATTCTACTGAGATGTTTAAGACTTCGTAATCAATATAGGCTGACACTGATATATGTGAAGGGATTTCTTGGAATACAATGGCTTCTCCAGGCTGGGATTGCCTTCACTACGTTCGGCTTACTCTGTTTGGTTGAGCAATTCTTTATGTTCTTGCCCGACTCCGTTTCGAATCCCAGCCTGGAGAATGCCGGATCAAACGGTAATCTTTGAGATGGTAAATTTCCACATCCAGGCAAATCCTGCCAAAGCTAGAATGAACAGACCAATACCAATCCCCCAGTTGCCGAAGACCATGTGTCCAATGGCAAAGGTTAAGCCCCAGATCATGGCCACACCGGCGACCCAGTTTCCTAGAAAACCTTTTGAAACTGGTTGCAGGGTATGGGTGACCTTTGACTGGATCGGCGCCCACCATCCACCAGGCTGAACCCTCTGATAAAAATTTACCAGGGTTTCTTCACTTTCCGGTTTGGTAAGAAATGTTACTGTAACCCAAGAGATGATGGAAACCGGGACTATGATTAACAATTTCAAATGGAATTTCATTGTGATCCCGAAGAAAACAGGATCAGGACCGAATAGTTCATACTCCAGGCCCGTTCCAATAGTTTGAAAATATGCTACAATTTCGAAAATGATGGCCATGACCAGCGAAGCAGACAAGGCTGTAATCTCGGACCAGGCATTGATACGCCACCAGAACCACCGCAGGATGATGACAAGACCAATCCCAGCCCCCATGGCAGCCATAAATTTCCAGGCTTTTTCAATACTTTGCATCTGCATGGCTATGTAGGCGGCTACAATCATGAGGACGACTGTGGCTATTTTCGATATCACCACATAGTGACGCTGCGCAGTATCATGATTTGCAAATGCGGATTCCGGTTTGAAAAAGCGTTTGTATACATCATTAATGAGATAGGAAGCCGCCCAATTCAGATGGGTGTCGATGGTGGACATGAATGCGGCTAAGAATGAGACGACCAGGAGACCTCTCATCCCACTGCCTAACAACTCTTTCATTACCAGAGGATATGCTGCTTTGGTGCCAAGTTCATGAGCGCTCAAATCAGTAAACATAACAATTGAGGCGAGAGCAACCACAATCCAGGGCCACACTCTTAATGCATAATGAGCAGTTTGATACCATAAGGTAGCTGCCAATGCATGCCGTTCATCTCTGGCGGAGCCCATGCGTTGGATGATATAGCCACCACCATCAGTGTTATACATGGACCACCACAAAATGGTCATATATACCAGGAATTGCGAGAAGGGGGATTCCCAAAAAGCGATGGTAAAGAAACCAGCCTCAGGGATTGGTGGTATAAAACTTAGCGTATTTTCGTGGACAATGGGGGTTTGGGAGAGTTGTTGCTTTAAGCCTTCCAGCGAAGCACTCAACTCCACACTTCTCAATGAATCCGTCGCCACTGCGATTTGCGATGTCACCTGTTGAATGTTGGCTTCAATAGTAGCATGTTCACCAGTAAAGCTTCGTAATTTCTCCAAGATTACATCCATTCCACCAGCATAATTCACGGCAATAATCGCCAGAGCAATCGACCCAAACATGGCAATAACGAATTGGACTAAATCGGTGATGACAACTCCCCAGAAACCCGAGAGTAATGAGTAGATCACCGCAATGACCACACATATCCAGACTGCTGCCCATTTGTCCACATCCAGCATGACAGCTGCAATGGATGCCATGGCGTTGATCACCCAGCCCATGACAATGAAATTGTACATGATAGCAAAGAAACCAACTTTGAATAAACGTAAACCGGCAGCAGGCTTGCCTGAGTATCTTATTTCAATCAACTCATTATCGGTAAGTACCTCTGCCCTTCTCCACAATCTGGAGAAGAGGAAAACACCCAATAGTCCAGCCAATAATTGATTCCACCAGAACCAATTTTGCCAGATACCAGGTCCGCGAACAAATTCAGTGACTGCAAGGGGTGTATCTGCAGCAAATGTAGTGGCCACCATTGAGGTCCCAACCACCCACCAGGGCAGAGTTCTTCCTGCCATAAAATATTCGCTGGTTGAACCGGCAGCTCTCTTGTAAAAAAAGATCCCAACACCCATTGAAAAAGCAATGTATGCAACGATGATTGACCAATCCAAAAATGAGAGAGCCATGACCTATCCTTTCATCCGTGTTCTAAGCGTAACTAGGCTTCTACTTTTGTCTTTTTACCAAAAAGTGGGTCAATTGGTAAATATTTCAATAGAACCAAGCCTGGGATAGTGGCGACTAAAACCCAAATGAAAAACATCTGGTAGCCAATTGTCTCCTGGAGCCAGCCACTAAACATACCTGGAATCATCATACCTAAGGCCATAAAACCGGTACAAATGGCATAATGGGCGGTTTTGTGTTCTCCCTCTGCTACGGTAATCATGTACAGCATATAGGCAGTAAACCCAAAACCATATCCAAATTGTTCGATACCAACCATAATGGCAATCATTGTAAAATTCTCAGGTTGTACATAGGAAAGATAAACATAAACCACATCGGGTAATTTCATTGCCAGGGCCATCCAGAGAATCCAGTACTTTAGCCCCTGGCGAGCTGATACAAATCCACCAAGGATTCCTCCCAGAGTGAGCATAATTGCTCCAAGAGTTCCATAGATAAATCCATATTGCTGAGTCGTTAGAGCAAGACCACCGGCTTCTATACTATCTATCATAAACAGAGGAGCAATTTTCACCAATTGGGCTTCCCCAAATCGGTAAACCAGAATAAATGCGATTGCCAATCCAATTTTTTCTTTCGTAAAAAAGGCGGTAAAGGTCTTGATATAATTCTTCCAAAATATAGCGCCACTCTCAATCACAGCACCCTTATCCTCACCAGGTTTTGGAAGCACAAAGAAGTGATAAACAAAGAAGAAGACAAACATGGTTGTCAAAATTGCAAAGGACATGATCCAGGCCAGAGGAATATTGCCGGATCGTGCAATAAATGTAGCGGTAACCTCATGTTTTAAGTTTGGATGAACTTGAACGAGTGCCAGGTATGGAATATTCCAATCATTCCTGTCGAAAACCAGTCTGGTATCGGAAATCAGCTTAATGCTCTTATCACCAGATTCATGGCCGAAGGAAACGACGGTCTGCTCCTCACTTTCAGGGCGACTTGACAACCCAATATATGCAATGGCTGTATTCCCAACTGGTTTCCCTGGCTCAGGAGCAGAATACCCGATAAATGCAAGACTATCTAAATCGGCAGAGTTGATTTGCTCCAATCTGTTTTCATTCCAATAATTGACCCTTGTAACCAGAGAATCAAAACTTTGACTTGATTGAGTCCCTAGCTCAATGTTGAGGATTGTTGGCTGAATAGCAAGTGCGAGATCGGTATCCAATTCTGACAGGGAGAGCATCTCAGGATCTATTTGCTGCTCAATATGGAGCCCCTTTGTGGCATGGACATCCAATGACAAATCCTGAAGTCCAGTATTGCTTTCAATCATTCCGGCAAAAATGATGATACCACCCTGTCCTGCAATAATTGCCAGACGATAGAATGTGCTTCTGATGCCTACCCACCACGCTTGTTCATGTTGGGAGAGAGCTATCATATAAAATCCATCAGCAGCAATATCATGGGTGGCTGAGCTGAAGGCCAGAAGCCAGAAAAAAGCCAGAGTAAATTGGAAAAATGCTGGCATGGGGATGGTCAGAACCACACCACCCAATCCTGCACCAACCAGCAGCTGCATGGCAACAATCCAGAATCGCTTTGTCCGTACTATATCAACCAGTGGGCTCCAGAATGGCTTTAACACCCACGGTAGATAGAGCCAGCTTGTATATAGGGCTATTTCCGTGTTGGATATTCCCATCCTTTTGTAAAAAACTACTGCAATCAGCATGACTACCGTATAGGGTAAACCTTCTGCAAAATAGAGAGATGGGATCCAAGCCCAGGATGAGCGTTTTTTTGTGGCTTTTTCTGTACTCATTTAGATATCCTTCACTTCTGTGTTGTGATCAGCTACAGCAGTTTTATGTTAAATTTTAGTATATCAAGTATTTGGAATGGATAGCTTCAAACTCAAGCAATTCATTTTGATAACTTGCGATGATTTCATCTGCTGTCTTACCAGCATCCACCATCTCGCGTAAGGCAGAGCCTCCCCATAGACGGTCAGGTCCACGGGCACTTCTCCATCCAAACTCCTGGGGATAATTCTTTTTGGTGATAACCAGGAGGTGAACCAGAAAGTCCACTGCTTTGTATTTATCGGGATCAGTGACGACAATATTAACCCCATTGACAACTTCACCCTCAAAAAGTGGGTTCATGGCGGCGCCAGGCATATCTACTGGTGTGTATGAAACAGGCTCAACGGTGAATCCTTCAAGCCCTGTAGCCAGAAGTTCCCTGGCCATGAGTTTTCCATCCATATAAGGGGTTCCGATGTATTCGAAGGGAAACTCAGTCCCACGACCCTCATTAATTCTGACTCCTTCAAGGAGACAGAGACCTGGATAGGTCAATGTTTCATTGGTGTTTCGCATATTGGGTGAAGGTGGCAACCAATTGAGATCAGTTTGAGACCAGTACAAATCTCCTGTCCAACCCTCACATTCCACGACGTGGAGCTCCAATGATTCTAGACCAGAAATCATTTTCTCACCAACAATCATGCGAGCCAGCTCTCCCATGGTCAAACCATAGCGAATAGGAATCTTGTATCGTCCTACAAAGCTTTCAAAGCCTTCATCCAGCACATTGCCGTTGATACGACGCCCAATGGGGTTGGGACGATCTAATATCATCACGGGAATATCATATTTAGCGCCAGCCTCAAGGACATAACCCATGGTTGAGATATAGGTATAAAAGCGAGTGCCCACATCTTGAATATCAAAGATCAGAACATCAATGCCTCTGAGCATTTCCGGGTTCGGTTCATGCTGAGCACCATACAGACTGTGAATTGGAGCACCTGTGTTTGGGTCTAATCCACCTGGAATAGCGTCGCCGCCTTGCTCTTTTCCTCTAAACCCATGCTCTGGAGCAAAAATAGCTTTGATAGAGATTTCACTATTCGCATGGAGCATATCAACCAGATGGGCTCCCTTTTTATTCACTGCAGTATGGTTGGTAACCACACCTACATTTTTTCCCAGGAGGGGTTCAAACCCCATCTTTTCCAGTACATCTAAACCTGTGTGGACAATGATTTTTTCTTGAGGGATATCAATTAATCCCATTTCCATTTGTTGATCTTCATGTGGTCCAGGAATCTCTTGTTGGGGGCTGCCTGAAGGCGAAGAAGCGCATGACCATAATCCGAGAATGATTAAACCGAGTAGTAAGTGTTTTGAATATGATTTCATTTCTATTCCTATTTCAAGTAGGTAATACGTTGTGTATAAAACTGAGCCCCATTTTCAATCCTAAGGATGTACACACCTGAGCTGACCATTGAATTGTTCAGGCCTGCGAATGTAATATGGTTTGACCCGGGATTAACTTCTTGATCCATACTCCTCACCAATTGTCCCTTCAAATTATAGAGGGTAAGGGTCAGGAGACTTGCCTCGGGAAGGGTAACATCAAGGGCAAAAGACCCATTAAAAGGATTGGGATAAGCCTGTGAAACTTGAAAATCATTGGGGTGTTGAGTCGGTGGATTAATATCCACGGATATCTCCAAATAATCCAGGACTGCTGCCATGATGGTGTTTCTTGAGCTTTCTGGATAAATCGCCTCAAATCCCACACCCAGATATACAATTCCACCTAAAGCTGTACTTTCACCAAAGCTGCCAAGATATTGGATACCAGCACCTCCCTGACTTGAATAGTCAGTTCCCTCATAGCGTAGACTATTCAATGAACCCCCATAAGGTTTGATGCCGTCAGGGTAGTCAACATCATAAGTTCCATGGAAACCATTGTCAAAAGTAACACCTGATAAACCTGAGAAAATGCCGCTGGCCATCCCATTCATGGCATAGGACTGGGCATCATCACTGATATAGTCTGCCTTGAAATAATTATGATAAAAACTTATATCACCAGCACTGCCAGCACCTTCAAGATCATATCCGATTTCAGATCCAGAGACGAATATACGCCCGCCTTGCTCCAGGTATGTCTTTATGCGAGCTTGTTCTATTGAAGAAAATGAAACCGTGCTGGTTGCTTCTTCCCCACTGATCCAATCCACGATGGCATATTCAGATAGATCAATGGCATTTGCCTCCACTGCATCGTTACTGGCAGCATCAAAAAGTCGACCACTTGCTTGAATGGCAGAACCATGCTCAATGATATAGTCAAAATTATTGACCGTTCCGCTGGTTCGTTCAAAACCCTGGACCACAAGGACAGTAGATTCATTTTGGCTACTCACTGTCACACCCAGCACCTCTGATAAATTACTGCTGCCATAGGTATTTGAGTTTCTCACTTTTACATAGACCAACTGACCTGCGTCAAGATTGGTCAGCAGGATATCCTGAGTTTCAGAACTATCCGTTAATGTGAATACTTCCCCGTCTGTACTGGTGTACACCTTATAGTAATCTGTAAAGGGTGTGTAGGCACAGTGAACTGCTACATCCCCATTCCCTTCATTCTTAACGGTAAAATATCGGGGAGTTTGAGGTGCGGCATTTGCACCAAAGATGTCGCTGAGACCACCCCATATTTCAGGTCGACCACCATCATAACCCAATGCCCATATTCCTATTCCTTTGATGTCTTGATCTACTGCATATTGGTACTTCGTAACGAGACTCAGCGAATCATCATACCAGACTTGATGTTGGTCACCGTCGTTGTAATTGTACCAGGCTGCTGCTACGCCTGTGTGATACTGCTTTCCATACGATTGTGCATTGGCCTCAGCAGTCGGATAGAAAATTGATATACCTGGAATAATTTCACCTAAGGTATCCAGGACAACCGAGGCATTCATCGCTGAGCTGGTAACCTGCCAATCCCTGCCATACCACGGTAATCCCAGAATGAGTTGCGAACCATCCTGCCCTGTTTTGGTCAGATAGTCCTCTAAAGTGCGACTGATATGCCAACTTGAAAGCCCGCTATACAATGGCGAATTAGGACCTGCATGCGAACTGCCTGCCCAGTAATACCCATAGGCCATGATCATGAGGCCATCACAATGGTCTGAGAGATAGTTATAATCATAAGCGTTGGACCAATCCACGGATGGCATGGCAATACTTACTTCAGATCCTGGAATTTGGTCATGGAAAGCCTGGGTCAGATCATGAATAAAGGTGTTAAAATTTTCTGTTGCTGAGGAGGGCACAAATTCGAAATCTATATTTACTCCGTCTGCATTCCCCTCTATCACCCTGGATATGAGGTTATCAATGGCAGCCTGACGATAATTTGCGTTACCCAGGAGTGTGGCTATTCCTGAATTGTCAAAATTGGTGACGGTGACGATAACCTTTACACCGCGACTATGGGCCAGATCAACAAGACTATTTACCGGCCAGCCGTGAGCATTGGTAATCTCACCATTATTTCCCATGTTTAATCCAAACCAGGCGACATGACTCAAAAGGTCATAGACATAGTTTTCCCAGGCAGTGCCATTCCAATAGGGATGATATCCGAAAACAACATGACTGGGGTCTCTTAAGGCATTACGTGGTACCAGATCTCGGGGATATCCCGTAAACCCTCCCTCCTGATCGATTTCAACATTGCCAAATTGGGCAACCTGTTGAGCATGGGGCTTTTCTAATACATTCTGGCCATAAAGAAGTGTACTTAACAAAAAAACACTTACTACTGAAACTTGGATTTTACTTAAGATGGAATCACCTCTGCGGGGGTTAATTGTATAATAGATACTGCTGGCGCATTTCTGCGAATTCAAGGAGTTCCTCCAGCCATCCTGCCTCCATCTCCACCGGATCTTTTCCGGCCTGGATATCTTTCATGATTTGATCATCACCCATGACCTTGCTGAACATAGACCAGCGGCCTTCATTGGCGAAGAGATCAATCTCAGGGTATAATTCCTGGTGAACGGCCAAAATTTGTAAACCCGCCAAATAGGGTTTGTAGAGTTCACGATCGCTGACATAGAGTTGGACTCCACCGCAAACCTGACCTTTGAAGCGACCATAATAGGGCTTCACGAAGGTGGGACGAAAGACAATGCCTTCCCCAACCCTTGCTTTTAGTGCATCTGCAAATTCGTGTGGATTCGTTATCCAGGGTCCACCAGCAAATTCAAAGGGGATGGTTATTCCCACACCTTCAGACAGAACATGTAATTCGCCATATGTACCAGTTGAAATCATGGGAAGAATAGTGGATGCATCAGGTACGTGCGGTGAAGTGGGCACCCACGGGAGACCCGTATCTTCAAACCACATATCCCGAGTCCACCCTTCCATCTTGACCACTTCAAGTTCACAATTGATCTCAAACTCAGTATTGAAGAGTAAAGCTAGCTCCCCTGTGGTCATTCCATGACGATAAGGGATGGGATATCGACCGACACCACTGGAAAACTCTGGTTTAAGAATGTTTCCCTCCATCTGGACACCATTGATGGGATTTGGACGATCCAGGATAATTACTTTTTTGCCCTTGGCTGCAGCTGCTTTCATGATGTAAGACATGGAATAAACATATGTATAAGATCGGACACCAATATCCTGGATATCAAAAAGGATGACATCCAGATCAGCAACCATCTCGTTGATGGCTTCCTGTCCCTGACGATAGGTCGTGACAGACTTGATTCCTGAACTGGGTTCAATTTCTTCACCAATGAGATCTCCCCCGTTTTCAGCACCAAACAATCCATGTTCAGGTGACATAATGAGGACCAAATTGATATATTCCGGCAGAAGCTGTACACCATGGACCAGATTTCTATCCACACAACTTTGATTTGCCAGAAGACCATATTTCAAATTATGGTCCCAGTTGCGATTTTCAATAAAGACTTCGAGACCGGATTTGACAATATGTGTTGGAATTTCAGGAGCGACTGGAGTCTGTGGTACTTCTGCCACCACAGGTGGTGCAACACTGACGCATGATTGAAGAAACAGCATCAAGGATATGGCCATAAGCGTGATCTGTTTTCGAAAAGAAAAGGTTCGATTATGCATAAGTCTTTGCTCCGGGTTGTTGATTCAAACTAGGTTAGTTAAAAGCATTTACCAACACAAAATAGATTGATCATGTCAATTTGGTGAAATCACATAAAAAGCTTAAAATCTGGAGAGTTAATCTCCAGCATAGATTCAGGAACCGATTAGCTCAGCGAAGTCAGCCTGGTACCTGGATAATAATGTTTCAGAATATCTTTATAGCTAATGTGGTCCAGGGCCATGCCCAGCGCACCCATCTGACACAAGCCAACTCCATGTCCCCAACCAACCCCTCTCAACACGACGTGATCATCATCCCTGAGGGTTTCAGCATTCCTGATTACAAATGCTGAAGAGTACAGAAATGAATCACTAAACATTTGACGAATACCATATTCTGACTTCACCATTTGTTCAGCTTTGTTGCCACTTTCATCAATGCCGACGAGAAATAAGTACTTAATTCTGGCACTGGGACCTCGCTCCATGACGCGTATATCATCAAGGCTGGACCAAACCAATCCAGCATATTTTTTCAAATTTTTCAAAATGTCAGCTTTGGTCATGATTTGTTCCCAGCGAGAATAACTACCTGAGACATCCACCTTCCCCAGCATGCCTGCCAGGTTCACGTTTTCAAATCTTTTTGAAGAACAATACGCTCCATCATATGCATAATGCTTTTCAAAGTCATCCACTGCATATCCAGGTTTTTGTTCAGGAGCATCCCAGAGCGGGATGAGGTAAGGAACTTTGCCACCTTCCCAAACCGTATCATAGGCTTCCACCATTCCCCCACAATTCTTTGAGTAACGGGCATCTATGACTTTCTCGTCATAGACTAAAACTTCTCTATGAGTTTCGATGGCTGCTTTCAAAGAATGATTTGTAAGATATGAGGTTCCTTGATAACGCTGACAACAATCATCATTGCACACATCATAACCATCTGTGAGATGCTTGGCTTCAGCGAGGGCCAGCGACCAACAGCGTGCCACCACGGTTTGTGCGGCCAATAGATCTGAGGGAGCTTCTGATCCCATTTCAGATGTGGCAACGCAGGCTACATAGGCTTCAACGTCAACCAAGTTGATGACTTTCAGAAAACCATCCTGAATGGAAATATCAAGTATCCCCGGCAGATCCACTTCAATTCTTTTTTCCCAATGGAAACCACGTCCAGCTACCACGGAATCAACATGAAATCCATATTTTGTTGAAAGAGACTCAACCTGATCCGGGCAGGCTAATGTTAGCGTGGATTGGGTTGCAATATTGGGGAGATTCTTGAGGGATATACCATCATCCTCAACAACGAGAGTAATACTTTGAACGGTTTTAAGATCTGGAACATTTGATTCGAGCTCAAGCTCGGCAGACCAGGATATGGTTATTTCCTGGATTTTATCTTCAGGTAGAACAATTCCTACACGGATTATCTCACTGTTCAATCCACTCGAGATAGGCATCGACAGCAGCTCCTAGGGCAGGGGCATGTCTCAATTCAGAATGAATAATCAAGTCATCCCTCAGACGGTTGGTTTTGGTCAAGTATTGAGATTTCACTTCAGCAGGTAAACTTGAGGAGTGAATCATGCGACCTAATTTTTCGTTCACGGGGTCAAGCAACAGAGGTGTAAATTTCTTAAACTCCCAGATATCCCCCAAACGTTGTCCAATCACAATTCGTTCGAACACGCCACCGACGTATTCATGTTCAACTTCAAGAGTTCTGCTGGCATCTCTGAGAAGGGTTTCCGGTGCTCCAAGAGCTAGAGTCTGTATACGATGGAACAATAATTCAGACAAGGCTTGAGCCGTACTCCCAACAATCTCGGTGGCAGCTTCTTCACCAATGAGGGCGCGTTCATAGATTTGCCAGGGAAAGATCTCAGCCCGATCTAATTCTTCTACTGTGGTTTCTGTGAGTGCAGCGTAACGAGCTTGAATACCCTTGGCAGACAGCATATTCTCATAGCTCTCTTCTTCGTTTGCCATCATCTCCCAGGTTTTAGCAATCCAGGATTTACAGGCGTCAAAAGGAACATTTTTGCCATCTAACAACATGGCATCTGCAATACCTGTCCCCACTCCAAAATAGTAAGCAGATTTAACACCGCGCATTCCACCGGCATCTCCCCACTGTTCCCCGAGACCACAATAATCAGCATCACTACCAATTACCTGGATAGGATTGAGGGTGGTATAACCTTCTTTTTTCAGGTTTTTCTCAAGTTTATTCAGGAATTTTGGCATGCGTGGACCATTGGCCATGGCCGAAATACCTCGCCCATTTTTGGTCTTTAGACCGGGAAGGCCTATACCCACAATAACATCCTGGGTGACTTTATCACCAAGAATGGTGCGAATGGCTTTGGTGAAACTATCTAAAAATGCAGTTTCCTGAGCAGCCTCAGCTTTGGTTTGTTCAACAGTACCACTATTGTGCTCTTTAAGCTGACGAGACAGGACAATGGGCTTGAATTTAGGGTTGTGTGATTCAGACGTGCTGTAAGCCACTTCAATAAAAGGTTTCAATGCCACAAAGCGCATAGGGTTAATCAGGATATCAACTTTATGAACCAGGACCTTTGAAGCCCCTCCGTCAATTCCAATTAGAACAATTTCATCCATTTGCAACCTCGTTTATAATTTGACGTCGGTAGATAGCTTCGCGACGCATCTCATCTTTAGCATTGTCATTCCGGTCCACAGTCGCACGATCAATGTTGTGATCGGTACCACCACCGTGTCTGATAACTTTGTAAATTGGATCCCAAACACGACCGATGCGATGGTGTTCACACATCCGCGATACAAAATCATAGTCCTCACCATAATTTCTGGCATAGGCTGATGTGTTCATATCAAGGAAACCAATATCTCTGGCAGCTTCAATGTAGAACGAGCGTGGTGCACCCGCCCCATTGATACGCAGTAAATTATTGCGACCATTTTCTTCAGTCCATTCATCATGAGTCACTACAGGAATGGAATCCATCCGTGTGATTTCACCAGAATCAGAATCTTTCTCCCAGACTTCATAAGAACCAATAACCATGGCAATGGTATCGTCTGATGCATAGACCTGTGTTACTTTTTCAACAGCATCTTCAATAAGCTGATCGTCAGAATCCAATTGGACGTAAAATTTTCCTTTTGCTCTTCTCAAACCAGCATTTAAACAAAGTCCGATATTATTAATATCTAGAACAACCAATTGGACCGCAGGTTTGGCAGCATCATATTTGCTTCCGCCAGGTAGATATTCCTGAACTGCAGGAATAGTGGGATCTGTCTCACCGCCATTTACAACTACGATGACTTCAATATCCTGCACCGTTTGTGCCAGGATTGAGTCAATAGCTGCACCAATAAATTCAGGACGATTGTTTACGGGGATAATAACACTGGCAGTTAAATCATATTGTTTTTTAGCATAAGGGACTGTTGAATAATGGGCACCTGGTGCAAGATAAGCACCAAGCCTTTTAAGATGATCAGTAACAATCTGTTCTAATTCTAATTGTGATTCTTTGCTGGCCAGGAGGTAGTCAAAGACGTTCTGTTCCCCAACAGCTTTGTTGATTCGATAGGGTGAGCCCGCATAGCGATTGGCAATATGCACCAATTCCCCGACTTCACTGAGGCGTAGTCTTAATTCATAAAAGAAATGCTGCTTGGTTGTATCAGCAAGTGGAAGCACTTCCTTCAGTTTTTCAAGATTTAGTACCCAGGCCTTGCCATAATCTGTATTGTCACGAATTCGACCGATATGGTGGTCCAATAAATGTTCATCGCCAAGCTGTCCATTGTCATCAACTTCATAGTCTGCGTAAATGAGTGACCAATCCTCTGATGTTTCCGCTACCAACTCATACAATTCAGCTGCAGATTGCTTTAATTCAATTTTTTCACTGCGAGCATCAATAAGGAGAAGCATTTCACCTTCAAAGCTTAGTAGTTTTTCACTTAATGATTTGGATGTTAAATCTGCGGAGTTAGCGATATCAATTCGAGAGTCGGGAAAGGTCTTTCCATAATCGACGAGCTCGTGGGTTTGCTCTCCACTGATCACTAATATATTCACGTTAAACTCCTTTTGCATTCTTGGACAGAAGGCATAATAAAAAGACCATCAAAGTCAGGTATTTTTTCACCTTGATGCTGGCATGGAGTTAAGAAATATTTCAGCAAATTCAACCATTTTTTATAGCATATAGACCGAATTTGTAAAATATATAAACAAACAGGTTAATTATTCGTGGAAAACAAATTAATTAGCAGAAAAGCTTGAGTGAATTAGTTGTTTCCACAGGAATTAAATGAAGAAGTCACGCGTCTGAATGGCGTAATTATTTAATTAAAATTAGATCTTAACCAGGTCTAATATTGGCGCTTCACCCGGGGTGAAATCATGGAACAAATTTCATAAGGTATGGTAGTTAATTTTTTGGAAATGGTATTGACCCGAACTTCTGGAAATTCTCCGCCCATCACTTCAAACAATGCACCGGTTTGTGGCTCATCTAGACCGAGGTCTATCATAATATGATCCATGGTGACAGTCCCAACCACTGGATAGGTCTTGCCCTGATACGCCACCACTCCCCTGTTGGTCAATGCCCTGTTATAACCGTCAGCATATCCAATGCGAAGTGTTCCGATATTTGTATCAATGGCAGATTGCCATTTTTCAGCATAACTCACTGATTCACCTGCCTGAATACGCGCGACACGAATGAGGGGTGCTTTTATGGTCATCGCCGGTTGCAGTTGAGCTTGATGCTCACCATCAGCTGTGGTGTCGTATCCATATAGCCCAATGCCCAGACGAATGGCATCGAATGGTTTCTGCTCGTCCTGTAATCCAGCTGCACTATTGGCAATATGATTCATTCCCTGAAACCCACTGGCAAGTATTTTTGTAACTAACGTATCGAATTCGCTGTTTTGTTGGGAGTAAACCACTTTTGAGGTAGTGTCGGAGGACGAGAAATGGCTATACACACCTTCAATCTGTAGCTGAGAGTCCTCCATCGATATGAGGTCTATGGCTTCCCCAGAAGAGAGACCTAGCCTGTTCATCCCTGTATTAATATTCAAATGAACTCTGATGTTATTGATCTGACTGTTGGACAATGCCAGTGCATCTTCCATTGAACCCACGGTGAGAATTGCATTATCTGGTACAGAGTCGAGTTCTGAGGGAAATACCCTGCTAAATATTAAAATTGAAATTGCAGGAAATACAGCTGCCAACTCCTGGGCTTCTTCCAGGGTGGCCACAGCAAAGGTTTGTACATCTAATTTGGTGTAGAGATGTCTGGTGATTTCCAGTGCTCCATGCCCATAGGCATTGGCTTTTACAATAGGAATAACTTGTGCTGGATTTACTCGTTTTTGAAAATATATATAGTTTTGAGTTATGGCTTCAAGAGAAACTTGACAGATGGCTTCCATGAGATCATTCTCCCAATCAAAAAAGGGCGTGAATTAACACGCCCTTTTCCTAATTGATGTATAGCAAAGAGTTTTAGTTGACGGAGTCTTTCAAACCTTTACCAGCTTTAAAACGAGGAACGTTCATTGCAGGAACATTGATCGGTTCACCTGTACGAGGGTTACGAGCAACTCTAGCTGCACGAGCTGATACATCGAAAGTTCCGAAGCCAACTAAAGCAATTTTATTACCGCCTTTTAGTGAATCTGTAACAGCGCCTGTAAATGCACCAAGTGCTTTTTCAGCCTGTACTTTAGAGATCCCTGCATCATCGGCAATCTTTGCAATCAATTCAGCTTTGTTCATAATGTTTCCTCCTTGTTTTTGTATATTTGATTTAATTCGTTTCAGTTGACTTGAGCAGCACCTCAGCGGATTGGCTCAAGTGGGCTAAAACCCTTACCCACCTTAGGATAACGTCAAAAAGGTAAGGGCTCTTTTTTGAAAGTCAAGCAGTTATTCAATATTATTATTGAATCCCTTTTCGCACAGAAACTGCTTCATTTCTTCAAAATTTGAAAATATTTCAGTCGTGCATCCAACGATCCAGGAAGACACTTTTTCCAGAGGCATTCCCAGGACGAGATATACAGGCATCTTGTGCTCATAAGCCAGCGTTAGCTCGCCGTGAGTCCCACCTCCCTGGATTACATGCTCATCCCACAGACAGATGACAGCATCACATTTTCCCAGGAGTTGGGCTAAATCTCGATCAATAATTTTTTTAATAACTGGCCTAAATCGTTTAGTATCAACACTTTTCCACTGCCTGAAGTTATCCTTCTCTTCTTGAGTCAGAAAGTCCTGCTCGTGCTGGGACGGATCGAACACATCAATGCTAAATTCAGTATCAAGAAATTGTGTGATCTCGGCACGCCAGGCCTTTCCATCATCAGGAGCAGCTTCAATTGCCCCAGCTAGATAGATTTTCAACTGTCCCCATCAAGGTGGAAAAACGTTGCTGAAAGCCAGATAAGGAAGGCAGTCTCAATGAGGCAGATCAGTAAAAAACCATAATCTATCATTCCATTAAGAAAGGCAATATCAAGACCGGCCATCCAATTGTATGGAGGCAAGTAGAGGGCGATTTCAGGGTATTTATCAATTGGTGCCCCTTTGGTAAGGAATAATCCACTGATCATCATAATGGGGAGAAGCCCGATATATAGCAGCTTACTCAGGCTGTCAACATGCTTTGCAAGTAGACCAATAATCTTGCTCAAGGCCACAATTTGAAGTGCTCCCAGAAGAATAAACACAATACTCGCCTGGAAATTTATGGCTGCAAAAGACATCTCAGTCACGAAAGCCAGAATAGCCCAAACCACTGCAAGATGCGTGAATCCTTTCGCCAGACTTATAATCCCCTGGGCAATAAAAAATGAGGGTTGTCGATGAAAACGACCCATCTCATACAGACTGGCCATACCGTTACTTCTCTGGGTCTCCCAGTAAAACCGAGCAGTCGTTTCATAAATCGTAATCAACAAGGTTAAAAGGAGTGAATCCAGAACCAGAGCTGGCATAACAACCAGCATTTCTGCTTTTGGCAACAGTGATTTGTAAGGCAGGAAAAACATAAAAAAGAAAATCAAGCCGGTGAGTACAGGCAAGAGACCCATGGTGGTGAATTGACGCTTATAAATGGTCAATTCTCGGTGCCAGAGGGCAGCTAGTACGTTATTCATGCATAGCCTCCACCCTGATCATCCGTTTAAATATATCGGACAATGCAGGTAATCGAGGCGTAGCCTCTACAACTCTCTCGTGAAAGAGGGCTGTAATTTTCTCCGGGGGAATATCTACCTCTGTAATTATTTCATAGTGATTTCCCTGAACTGTATAGGAGACCACATGGGGTGATGCATCGAGGATATTGAAATCCCTTTCATGAGTTTCTGATAAGATGAGATCGAGAATACGATTTTCACGCTCTGTCTCTTTTAATTCCTTGAGGGTGCCATCAGCAACCAGGCGGCCTTCATCAAGAATGGAGATTCTATCGGCAATACGCTCAACCTGATCAAGGTTACTGGAAACCATGACGGTGGTGAATCTTAGCTTTTGTTCACGGAGAAAGGCTTCCATGAGTTCTTTACAACCTTGATCAAGGGAAGCAGTAGGTTCATCCAGTAAGAGAATGGAGGGATTGTGCAAGACAGCCCGGATAAACTCCATTTTCCTGCGGGTACCAAAGCTCACTTCTCGGGGGAAGGCATGCAGACTATCAGACACTTCAAAGCGCCGGACAAATCCAGAGATGCGATTGATCAGATCTGCCTGAGCGATCCCATGCAGTTTCCCGTGGAGTGTCAAGTTCTCCATCAATGTTAGCGATTGTTCAAAACGGCTGTCCTGAGACATGTAGCCAATCTGGTGGCGAATTTGATTCTGTCTGGCCCCCAGATTGAGACCGTTGATATAGCCAGAGCCCAGTGTAGGGGCACACAAAGTTGCAATCACTCTCAGCAAAGTTGACTTGCCTGAACCTGTTGTCCCAATCAGAGCATGGATATGCCCTTTTTCAACACCCAGGGTCACGTTATTTAAGGCTGACTTCTCATCATATTTCTTGATGATATTTCTCAGCGTAATTGAAACGGCCATATCAGCCTTTTCTCCCTACAAAAACAATTAAATTACTGTATGGCTTAGCTTGCCACTTTCTTCTCACTTTTAAAGGTCCATACTGCCAACAAAATAACCATCAACAATAGTACCCAGAGGGATGCATAATTATAGGTTGGTCCACCATAGGAAATGAGATCGGTAAATCGACCAATCAGCAATGAAATACGTCCCATGACTGCAAAACCAAATGAGGCCCCAAAGCTGATCATAAGGAAATAAATTCCAACTCTAGTTACTTTCCCAAAATTGCCTTTATGCTCCTTGGAGAAATAGAAATATAGCAGCCCGGTGATTGTACCTATCAAAATGATAATATTGTTAATAATACTGGCATCTGTAAGGCTAAACCAGTCCAAGCCAACGAAAGAAACCGCAGATCCCTTTAGCTGACCCAGCACATTTGAATTTAAAAATGCATAGGCTCTGAGCCCCGCAGCCATTCCAACAGTATAGGCAATACCCAAGCGTGCAAACCAACTCCATTTAGAGACCACACTCAAGAGCATCATCACTCCTAAAACAAAAGGGATGATGTAAATGAAGTGCGGATGGGTCCCATGTCCCTTATCGATACCACCATCTGGGAAAACGCTTGGTAAAATACTACCAAAAAGGTTGTAAATGCCGTACCACGTGCGCATGAAAAAACCAGAAATTGTACCTTCAGGCACTGGCCAAAGTCGACCAAACAGATTTGGTTGGATCTGAGTCCAGAAAAACATGGACATCCAGTAACCTGCAGAAACACCCACAAATACATGTTCAGCTATTTTGTAAAAAGGATTGTCTTTATATAAGTAGGAGAATATGCCCAGGGTCAGAAAAACAGCGACCCATGCTCCAAAAATTTCAGAACCGTTCATTATTCAACCTCCTAATATTTCTTGGAACGTCTGCGTTCAACAAAGAACGAGATATTCCCAAAAATGATGAACCCAACAATAACTATGTGAGCAACCGATTGGGCATCCATGCCACTGGTTCCAATCCCTGCCTGTCCAATGAGCTTTTCATACTCTGCAGCACCCGGCATCCCACCTAGAATTCCTTTGATCTGACCAGACTGGACATAAGGCATAACTTCATTCACTTGAATCGAGGTTGTACCTGTTCCCATAATGACTCCCGTAGGATCAGCAGCATATTGAACCCATTCCACAGTGCCTGGATATCCGGCAGAAGCGGAAAAGAGGTAATCAAAATCAGCAACCTGGTTAATACCATTCATCATGGGAATGTCATCAAGAAAATTTCCTTGAGAATCTACCGTATAGACTTTGCGAAAATTACTTACGAGGCCTTTGATAACCGCCTCATTTCCGGGACGGAAACCCAAAAGTACATAGTCTTCACCATAAACTTTCTGGTATTGATTAACGGCCACTTGTTGTATTGCTTCCATGGCCATGAATTGACCGTCTGGCCAGAGACAGGTGATGTAAACTTTCACATCCTTCTCGAACAGATGTCTAAGCAAGGCCACTGCCATTGGATGAATTTCAGGTTTAGTGCTAGGACCATATTCAAATGATACCAGCGCCTTGTCCCCCGATTCCAACTTCTCAACTGTATTATAAATAGTCTGAGAGGATACTGTTGGTCGGATAGGTAGATTCAGTGGAAAGAAAAGAGGTAACATTACCACCAGGGCGATCACCACAAATATATAGCGTCTGTCAAGGCTACCGGCACGAACGATAAAATCTAAGAATTTTTCCATGATCATTCTCCGATATATGATTTTTCAATACCCAGGATATAGCGTATTGAAGTTGCGAATATTCCAAGACCGATACCTATCATGATGGCACGGGCTCCTGCGACATTGGGGACGTTATAAATCCAATCCTGAAGCACAGGAAGATAAAAGATAGCTGGTTGATCCACAGGCCACCCCGAAATCATTCCTGCAATCGTCACAATAAGGAGACCACCTATCACACTGGCAAATGTATATGTGCGATTCTTGAACCATGCATTGACACCTGCAGATAGGCTGAGTACGATAATGTACATAATAAACCAGGCAGAGATGTGTCCACCGATGGGTACGCGACCTAGCATGATGATGATACCTGAGATCAACAGTAAAGTGGCTTCAAAATTACGAATCTTGAAGGCTCGGTAAGAGGCCGAGGCCACAAAGAATGCCAGAAGGGCAAACATCGTTGCCGAGAGTGGTGTGAAAATAAATCTGAACATCCAGTTAAAAAGGGAACCGCGGGTAGAGATGTGTGAACCCCACTCCGTTGCCCGCATGTTGGCAGTTCCGCCAGCAGCATTGATTCTTGCTACCACCTTATCAGCACCAACTTTAGTGAAATAAGGTGTATCAATGAGGTATGTGTCCCCTTCAGGCATAGCTATGAGAATATTTTCAGCGCTTTTTTCATCAAGATTGATTTCACTGGCTAAAACGGTGGCCACTTTCGCCGGATCATCATATTGACTGATCTCAACGTTGTATGACCCCAGCAGGATAAAACCAGCAGTGAATGAAAATGCAAACCCGACGATTGCCAGGGCTGCATAGGGCCAACCCTTTTGTTTTTTTATAATCTTCAACGCCTGCAATTTCAAGAGGTTCAATGCCCCTAAAAATATGGCGAAACTGGCTAAAATATCAAACCACTGGGTCGCATCATCATCAACAAATGATTTGATATTTGGTTCATCAACGAACCAGCCAAAAAGTGTTAGAAATCCAATAAATGCAGCAATAGCAATTGGTAATTGTCTTTTCATGAACATGAGTAACCTCCTATTGCACTGTCAGAAATCCCAGGACATCCCAGGAGATCATGTTCAGATCATGAAAAAAGTTAAAAAGAGTGGCAAGAAGCATAACAGCGACAGCCATGATTTTCAGATAATCCTGACCCTTAACCCCACCGATCAATTCTGGTTCCTGAGAGAGATAGGCACTGGCGGCAAAAAACTCTTCACCAATGAGTGTATAATCACAAGCGGTTACAAAGAAAGGAATCTGTGATGGAGAAGCCGTTCCAGCTATCTGGATAGCTCCAATGGAGTTACCCGTTTCAGCCAATAGCAGGGATTCAGCGTAAAATTTACCCATATACAAACAGGCCGCGGGTTCTTCACGCAGCATAATTCCATTCACTCCAGCTGCATATGCGAATTGGTCATCAGTGAGATAATGAACCATATCATTATGAAAGAGATCTGGACGACCTTCTAAAAGATAGGATTCGCGACATGATTCTCTGGCCGCCTTCATCACGATAGCACGTGAAACCGGAACGTTCAAGCTGGTTTCATAGCGGGCTGTCATCTTGGCCACATGACCGAGAACAACTACACCAGCTACTGTTTCAACTTGATCCATATCCATGATTCCAGGAACGTAGAGTACTGGTTTCCCCATTTCGGTGGAACGCCCAACAGCTTCTTCCACGGCTTTGAGACCGGGAATAGTACGCAGGAAAATCTTCTCACCTCGTTTTGCCATGCGGGTTGAGTAGATCAACACGCCTCCGACAATAAGGATGGACCAAAACATGACACTACGTTCAGAGACAAAAAATGGATGTCCTGCAACCCAGTAAATCATGAATAGTACGAAGATGATGCCGGCAACAGACCAGAATTGTTTATCTTTCACTGTGCTTCTCCGTTTGTTTGTTTTTATGCTCTATTTCCAGTTGTTCAAGTCTTGAGATCAACAATTCAACGTTACTCGGTTCTTCAAACAACTCGGCAGCTTTGTAATACCCATCAGCCTTGATAAATGCGCTGATAATAGGACCGAAAAATATCATAGTATGACTACCTAACAAAGCTAAAGGTTTAACCATTTCCAATGCAAAGATGGCAGGAGTAATAAAACCTGTGTCATATATTCGTTTTGAAATGCGCTCAATGAAGGCCAGGTCTTCAGCTGGCAGGCCTTGTTCAGTCGGAATTTCCAATTCTTTAATCAATCTTGTTCAAATTCCTCTCGCAAGTCTCAGCTCTTCGAGCCTGGCTTTGCAGAATCTGGCCAAACCAGTTTTCAGGAGAGCAGAGCGAACCAAAACTGGTTTTTGAAACTTGCTTGATCTCGTATTTACTCGATTGAAAACACGTTTCTGCTTTATTCTTAATCAGTTTCTACCATCTCCAGGTTTGCACGCGGTATGACCATGACTTGATCATCAATTTTAATTTCGGCGACACGTACCATGGTTTCAGATTCCATTTTCTGTAATTCAGGTGGCAATGAAACCACGATCCCGATTCTACCAAAGTATGGTGCGCGAATAACTCGTACTAGACTTCCAGCCTGGATACCCTCGTTGATTTGAATGGCATGCACATCACCTTTGATGTCTTCAGGATTCAATGGAATGACAATTTCAGGACGAATAACACCAGCTCGAATCTGAGTTGCCCCATTGATAGATGTAAATTTACCATGATGCTGCTTGAGCAAATCAAAAGTTCTGGATCCCATTCGAATCTTGCCATATCCTTCTGTGAGGACCAGGGAGGTAACCAGATCCTCAGAGCCAGTAATAGCCACTCCCAGGGTGTATCCTAGAATCTCTTCCAGATCAAAATAATTGAAGCCACCGACTACAACACCGGCAACCTTCATGCTGAGAGCTTTTTTATAGGCCGCCAAACTTATAAATGACCCACCTACCAGTACTTTTCCAGCATGTTCGGGTTTAATCATATCTACAGTGAGCTCATCCTCGCGACTATCAGTCACCACAACAAGTTCTCCCCTGCTCTCACCGCCAATGCCAAAAATGCCCTGTATAAAGACAGCTTCAGTGTCGATGATCACTCCCTCTTCAAGCACAACTTCAGCCACAACGCCTCGGATATAGGCATCTATCTCAACTGGAATGGGCGCATCCCGGAGGACAACCTGTCCTGTGATAGAGGAGATGGATTCAAGAGTACAATTAATAGGTGCCATCACTTTGGATTTAAACAGTCCAAAGATTCCTTTGGTTTCTGCAAGCATCTCACCTTTGGTAAATTCAGACCCAACAGGCTTCTGCATCACGGCTTCTACATCTGTGGGATCAATATTCAATATATTTCCCACATTCAACATCTGTACATTACCTGGCAGATGGGTACGTGCAACAATATCGTCAGGGGTGACGGAAGCTCCTGCTTCAACTATCACTTCCCCCTTCAGGGGTAAAATTCTGTCTTTTCTTACTTTGGTTTCGTGAAGGACTTTTAGTCCGGGAGTATACGAATGGGCCATGATCTATGCTCCTCCCAGTAATTCAGTGTCCGGATATTCATTGGTAGCTTTGGACCACTTATTCAGATTTTCAATTCGTTTTGATTTCTCGGTGCTGAGTTCAAAAGGTCTGCCTCGGCCATCAAGAATCAATCCAACGGTTCCACCATAAACTTCCGTCTCAAGCGCCTCACCCCTATCTTTTCCCATAGTCATATTTTTTGCAGGAGTAAGTTTGGCTTTGATGGGCTGATATGAGGCTGGAATGACGATGATCTCACCTGTCTTCAGTTCAACTTTCTTGATGCCTTCACCAGGAATATCAAATTCAGCTGTTAACATTACCGAACCGGGTTTGGGTTTGCCTGCTGGTGCAATACAAGTACCAAGACGGATTAAACAATCCTTCTCAAATACTTCAACAGCAGCTTTCCGCGCATCTTCAGCCATATCTGCATGTTCGATATTGGCCATGACACCCAATTGTGGCATCATAAAGATTGAATCAACAGCTAATTGGGTAATTCCTTCAGGCACAAAGGCGTCAATCATCATACGCATGGCCTGTTCTCTACGAGGGGCATGGGATAACACACCACCAGAACCAACCAGGAGATCCAACTCCATCATATCAACAAGTGTCTCGCCTGAACCGGATTGATCAAAGGCATCTGAAATGGTCCGTTGTGATTGAACACCTTTCAGACTTACAGCAAATGATTTGTGTTGTATAAATGAAAGGCGCAACGCCTCACGGGCAATGGCCTGTTCAATGATCAATTCTTCAAGCGATTGAGGAACAGTGGTAGGTCGAATCATCTTGTTACCGATCCGATTGGTAAGCTCACCCTCATCAATATCGATGGGCACCCATCTCAATACATTTTCAAGAGTAGCTTCAGCCAGAACGTTGCAAACTGAATAGCTCATTCCAAGATTCGCACTTACCGTCCTATTAAATTGTCCTTGAAATACAGAAAAAATATCTGTGGTCGCTCCACCAATATCAACACCTACAACAGAAATGTTTTCCTGGCGGGCCACCATCTCAATCAGGGAGCCAACAGCACCAGGTGTGGGCATGATGGGCGCATCAGTCCAGGTCATGAGTTTTTTATAGCCAGGAGCCTGTGCCATGACATGCTCCATAAAGAGATCATGGATTTTGTCCCTGGCAGGTCCCAGATTTTCTACTTCCAACACCGGTCTAATATTTTCAATGATATCCAGATCTGTAATCTCACCTAAAGTCTCAGCGATATTGTCCTGGGCTTTTTTGTTACCTGCGTATATAACTGGTAATTTATAGTTCTGACCTAAACGTGGTTTAGGATTGGCAGCAGCCAGGATTTCAGCCAATTCTACAACGTGGGAAACAGTTCCGCCATCGATTCCACCAGATAGCAGGATCATATCAGGACGAAGCTGACGAATACGTTCAATTTTTTGGTGAGGAAGTCTTCCATCATTTGATGCCAGCACATCCATCACAATGGAGCCAGCTCCAAGAGCTGCCCGTTCAGCGCTCTCTCCAGTCATAGCTTTCACAACACCGGCGACCATCATTTGAAGCCCACCACCAGCAGATGAGGTAGACACATAAACATCTACACCTGTGTTATCATCTTTCATGGGATGAATAATCTGATCACCATCAAGAATCTTCAAACCTGAGAGCTCTTCAACCTCCATGATGGCATTGAGCACACCTTTGGTAACGTCTTCAAAAGGGGCTTCCACGGTTGTAGGAGCTTCACCTCTTGTTTTTAATCGATACCCCTGATCTGTCAATTCGATCAGGATAGCCTTGGTTGTGGTCGAGCCACAATCTGTTGCCAGAATAGTTTTAAGTTTGTTACCAGCCACTATTTCGGTCCTTCATTTAAGATTTGTAAGCTCCGATTATAGAGCGATTTATTGCTTCAGACGAGGATCCAATGCATCTCGTAAACCCTCACCCACAAGATTGTACACCGTCACGGTAATAAAAATTGCCAGGCCGGGAAATGTGGTCAACCACCAACCGGTAGGTAGCGTATCCCGGGCACTACTAAGTAATGACCCCCAGGTTGCCTGTTCTGGTGGTGCACCAAAACCAAGAAAACTGAGACCAGACTCAATCAGAATTGCAGCTGCCACACCAAAGGTTGCAGTAACCAGCACGGGTGTCAAAGTATTGGGTAAGACGTGCCTGAAAATAGTACGGAAGTCCCTATAACCCAGCGCTTTAGCAGCAACCACGTAATCTTCATTCTTAACTTTCAAAAATTCACCCCGAGTGAAACGAGCGACCCCCGTCCAGCCAGTCAGTCCCAAAATTATCATAATATTTAAAATGGACTGGGTCTCCATCACGGCCACAATGGTAATGATAAGAAACATTCGAGGAAAGGTAATCATTATTTCAATCATTCTTTGAATAACAATATCAATGATGCCACCATAGAAGCCAGCCAGAGCTCCCAGAATGACTCCAATAAAAACATAAATAGCCACAGCTACAAAGCCCACCAATAAGCTCACCCGGGCACCATGAATCATCTGCGACAAGACATCTCGGCCTAATTCGTCAGTTCCAAATATATGTGCTCGGCTGGGTGGCTGTAGTTTTACCTGAAGATTGTACTCTGTTGAGGAGTAAGGGATTACTGGATAAATGGCCCAGTCACCTTCTCCATACTTATCCTCTAAAATTTTGAACTGCTGACTCTTGAAGGCATCCTGCCAATTCAAGCCAAACCACCGAACACCATATTCCCGAAAAACTGGAAAGTAGGTGCTTCCCTGATATCTCATCACAATTGGCTTGTCATTTGCCAGGAAATCTGCAAAGATAAAGACGAATAGGAGCACATATATGACATGCAGAGATAATACCGCCAGCTTGTTCTTGCGAAACTGAGAGCCGACGATCTGTGAATAGGTGCGAGCTGGTGCCATCTCTGACATTAGCGCTTCTCCTCAAACGTTATTCGTGGATCGACAATGGCATACAGTAAATCTGAAAGCAATATTCCTGACAGAGTAAGCATTGCACTTATGGTTGTTACAGCCATGATAACGGGATAGTCCCTGAATAATACTGCATTAAAACTCAATTGTCCCATCCCAGGGATGGAAAAAATCGATTCTATGATAATTGAACCAGATATGGCCAGGGGCAACAGATTCGCCAGCATGGTGATAATGGGAATTAATGAGTTTCTTAAAGCATGCTTATACGTCACTACACGCTCACTGAGACCTTTGGCCCGGGCAGTTCTGATATAGTCCTGACGGATAACTTCTAACATGGAACCACGCATATAGCGAGAAAGTGCTGAAAAGGAGCCATATGTCCAGATTATTAATGGAAGGGCAACATGATGCCCCAGATCCAGGAGATAATCCCAGTTGCTCATATCTTCGGCACCAAGACTGTGAAGCCCAGTTACGGGAAAGATGTCCAGGAAATCACCGCCGCCGAAAAAGACAATGGCCATGGTGGCTACCCAGAAATTTGGTAGAGAATATAGAATAAATAGAATTACCGTCGTCACCTTATCCCCTGTTGAGTACTGATGGGTAGCAGAATAGATGCCCAGAGGAATCGCTATCAAATATGCCAGAATAAATGAGGTAAGCGTGAAAATGAGTGAGACGGGTACACTTTCTTTAATGTGATCCCAAACTGGCCGATTGTCCTTGATGGAAGTACCAAAATCCAGCGTCATCATATTCACCAACCAGCGCGGATACTGAGCCTCAGTAAAAATCTTTTTAAATTTTTGGAAACCGGAGAATTGATAAGTGTCCTTTGCAGCGTTCCGAACCACACCAGTGGAGTCTGTGCCTCCATACCACCAGTTCTGAATGTATTCCAATTGTTTTTCCCGACTCATCTCAGCAGTAATACTTAGCTTCTGCTTAATGGTGAGGATTTCAAGGACTACCGTGGTTTCATCATCTGTGAGATTATCAGATTCTAATAAACCGACTAAATATGGGACTGCAACCTCATCAGCCTGCTTAAGCGGCTCTACAATATCATCATAGGCTCTTCCGCTAAGTTCTTGGCCTTCAGCGAGATAGTTCTGAACTGCTTCCCAATTGTCCTCAACATTAAAAATGACAAAGTTGAGCAAAAGTGGTTTATCCAAACCATAGATTTCTCGAGTTTGCTCAATCACCTGTTTGGCCAGATTCTGGTCAGAAGACATACCAGATTGCTGATTCCCCATCTTAAAGGCAGTGGGATCTCCTGGTGCAAGCTTGATAATGATAAATGTGATGATAGATATCCCAAACAGGGTTGGAAATATCAACAGGATACGTTTCAGGAAGTAGCGCCACATTATGAGGCTTCTCCTGCCATTGATGTGTTGCGCCACCAGCTATACAATTTGTAGCCTGGACGGATAGGAATCCATTTCACGCCATGAAACTCTTTCAAATAGGCTCCGGGGTCACGCTGATAAAACATAAATGTATAGGGTTGTTCTTCATGAAATATTTCCTGTAAGCGGAAATACATGGCATTTCTCTTTTCCTTGTTCATCTCAAACCTGGCTGTCTCAATGAGAGAGTCAGCTTCAGCATGACGGAATCCCATATAGTTTGATCCTCGATCTCCAATATTATCAGAATGCCAGATCTGATAGGGATCAGATTCCAGACCACCTATCCAGAGCAATGACACGACATCAAACTGTCTATCTCTTAAATTTTCTACATAAACCGACCACTCTAACTGCCTGATATTCACGATGATACCAACTTTACGTAAATCCTCTTTTAGCATGAGGGCCATGTATTTGGAACTGGTAGAGCCTGCTGAAACAGAAAAGGTAAAATTAAAGGGCACACCATCTTTATCTCGGATGCCATCTCCATCGTGATCGATCCAACCGGCTTCCTCTATGAGCTCAACAGCCCGAATGGGATCATATGGCCATCGCTCAATATTGTGATTGTATTGCTCACCATAAATATAGAATGGTCCAATGGTTGGGATGCCTAATCCATAGGCGACATACTTATTGTAGGAATCCCTGTCAATAAGCATGGTCATGGCTTGACGCACCCGTTTATCACTGAAATAAGGTTTATCATTGTTCCAGCCGATATAGCTGTATGCAGGAACCACATAACTAACTTTTTGAAATTTCTCCAGAAAGTCTGGTGTGTTGGTCTGGGTAAAGTACTGGACTGCTCGCATACGGGGGATGAAGTCTATCTCACCTGCCTTAAGAGCAGTTAAACGAGCCGTGGCGTCAGTAATGACCTTTACAATTACCTTATCCAGATAGGCGCCTTCTTCTGAATATCCATTGATGTAAGTGGAATCGTCATTCCAGTAATTTTCGTTTCGGGCGAAGGAGATATGGTCACCAGTAATCCATTTATCAAAGACCCATGGACCCGAACCGATGATAGGCATGGCCTCATCACCAACAGGCCTCCCCTGTGGATGTGTGTTGAAGGCATCAGCAAACTGCTTGATAGCCGCCTCCTCACGGGTCACAGATGAATTTAAAAGGTCTTCCACAGAATAGCGATCCAACAAACCCTCTGGATCCCAGATATGTTTGGGTATGATATGAAATCCACCCAGGATTTCCTGATTCCTGAAATAGGTTTCCGAGCTGCTAATCTCGAACTCGTAAGGTCCATTGGTTCTAGCGCTTACAACCTTTGAGAATGAGCTCCGCATGGGGGCACTATCAACAAAGGGATTGAGGACAGCTTTGATTGAGAACAATACATCATCTGCTGTAAGTTGCTGACCATCATGCCAGTACACGTTTTTTCTAATTTTAAATGTAAAGGTATGTCCATCATCGCTGATTGAAAAGCTTTCTGCCAGGATGGGTCGATCAAAACGCCAGGTCTCATAATCATAATCAAGCAAGGTTTCGTATATATAATCCAATACTCTTGTAGCGGCGGCAGATGTCGATGTATAAGTATTCAGGTGTTCTGGTTCGGCGGATTCGGCTAGGACGAGTGTCCCTCCCTCGCGAGGAGACAGATCTTTGGGGCTGCTTTCATAAACAGTCTCGTTGCCTGTCAGATCAATACGGATTCCACCTGCATTACCCAATTCATCATCATCATAACTCTCAAGGCTTCTCAAGCCTAGATTGGCAAATATGATAAGTAGAATCAGTATGGAGAATTGAATAAGAAAAGATTTTTTCATCTATAGCCCGACAACAAAGGTTAAATATAAGTAACTCAGTGGTGCAGCAAACAATATGGAATCGAAGCGATCCCAGGCTCCGCCGTGTCCAGGTAGCAAATTGGACGAATCTTTGACGCCTACATCACGTTTTACCAGAGACTCAGCAAAATCACCAATTTGGCCAGCAACACCTGCTATGAGACCCAGAATAAGGGCATCGATGTAATCCAGCCCAGGCAACCAACCCGCACGCACAATGAGCATGAAAGCTATAAGGGAACCAATCAATCCCGAAATGGATCCTTCCCAGCTTTTGTTGGGGCTCACCCGTGAGAATATTTTGTGCTTACCAATGGCTGAGCCCACAAAATAAGCCATGGTATCACAAGTCCAGACACCTATAAAAACAGTCAAAACCGCATATCCACCAAGATGTCCCCCCTGCCCCTCAAAACCCAATTGTTGGAGCGAAATAAAGTATGACATTGCCAGAGCGATAAAAGTGGCAGCAAAAAAGGTAGAGGCGACGTTTTCCATTACGTGGGGTTTTTTGCGAAACATTTCCCAGGTCAGAAGTATGAGAATGGAGACAATTAAGAGAGCACCTAGATTCTCACCCTTCCCCAGGAGTTGATCTCCTACAAGGCTAAGATAGATGAGAAACCCAACCCAGACATTCGGCTCAGTACCATTTGGACGTGACATTCGATAAACTTCACCAAGGATAAGTAATCCGGCAATGGTAAAGAAAAGCATAAATATATCGTGAGTATAAAGGGTGATCCCTATGAGAGCAGGGATACCAATTATGACTACAGGGGCGCGTTTTATAATATTTTTCAGTGACATATTAGAGCGCTGAAATTATTGGGCGCCCCCCCAAACACCAACATGTTTTCGGCAAGTGGTAATATTATCCGCTGAGAGCTGGAACTGTGAGGGTTTTATTTTTCATTCTCACTTTCTTTGGGATCTTTAGGTTTTTCTGATTTTCGACCCGCATCCTGGTCGTCCTCCTCAACTACTTCTTCCAGTGCTTCTGGTTCTTTTTGCTGACTGGGTTCTTGAGTCAAGGCATTTAAACGATTCCTGGCTGTCTTAGCAAGAGGATCTTCTGGAAAATGAGTCACCATATAGCTGTAGGACTCCACAGCAGAGGGCTTATCGAAGAGATAGTGATCGTTTAGCCAGGCATGGTTAAAACAGGACTTACCCCTGATAGAAACCGAAACAGTTGAATCTTCTTTCAGGGAATAGTACTCTGAGCTAGCTGCCTTATGTTGACCAGAGTCAAATAGAGAAGCAATTTGAATGTATCTTTCTTCATTAGGATCAGATTCAATCTCAGTCTCTTCAGTCTTGCTTATGATAGTTTTATAATAAATCGGATATTTTTTTTCAATTTGCTCCAGAGCAAAACGTCCCCCCTCATAGTCCCTTCGAATGGACTCAATGGCATAATATTGCATATAGGCACACTGATGCTTCAGAGAGGAATCTGATGTGCTGATCTCAAGATCGGTCAAGATTTCAATGGTGGTATCTACCCGGGTGAATTCGAAAAGCATGTATTCAGCCAGTGAATATCGATTCTCATCAATCAATTTGTTTACTCTAAGAGAGTCAGTGGCAGTTACTTCCACAGTCTCAATTACGACTCTCTTTCCAGCGTCAAACCTGCTGGTTGAGGCTTGTTCATCCTGATTAGCAGGTTTTCCTGACCGAGAGCGTCCCCGTTGGTTCGTACTACGATTATTTCTGCCCTTTGATGTACTCTTTTTCGCTATCTCCAGAGGTGGGAGTCCTGCTAACTCTCTTTGATAGTTTTTAAAATCGAGTTGAATTTTTTCATAACGCCCTATCTGCTTATTCTTCAAAGTTGCCCTGTTTACCAGGGGTGATCGGGCAGATTGAGTTTTTACATTGGCAAATGCTGTCCTTGCCTCAGTATAATTAAAACGCTTTGACAGATATAATTCTCCCAGATAAAAACTGGCCTCAGCCGCAACCTCTGTCCGGTTATAATCTTCGACAATCCCAGTCAATTTAGATTCAGCTCTTTCTATTTCATCCATAACCAGAAATAATTTCCCCAGCTCTACCTCCAGTTGCCCTCGAATTTCAACAAATTTGTCGCTAAGGAGCATATCCTGAATCATTTCCACGGCATCCTCATCACGATTCAAGGCTTTGAGCATACTGGTTTGCCTAATAATGGCTTCCACTTTGAGGGATTCGGAAGGTTTATACTTAGAGACGGTTTGATAAGCGGTAAGCGCACCTTCATAATCCTTTTCATTCTCCCGCATTTTCCCGACCTGGAATTGGGCCTGCGCTTTGGTGAATCCATCAGGCGAACGATCAATGACCTGCTCCAGATATTTTTGGGCCAGTCCCAGACTATCCTGCTGTACCGCAATTTCCCCCATAAGCAACAGTGCATCGGCCTGCAAGCCACGATCTTTATCACCTTTCAGCACTCGTGAGGCCTCATACCTGGCCATTTCCAGATCTCCAGTTTTCATAAGACATCTACCAATCCAAAGCGGGACCTCATTGGTATGGGGAGAGTTTGAGTAAACTGAACTCAGTTCTTCGAAATGGCGCTTTGCCAGTAAAAAGTCACCTTTAAAATAGTAGGCCTTGGCAATGATGAACTGGGCGTCATCGCGATATTTACTCTCTGGAAATTTTGTAAGCAGTTTTTTAGATTTCTCAATGGCCTTGGAATACAGATTAATCTCATCGCGACTTACAGTTTCAGTCTGATTTTCCCGTGTAAGTTTCTGAGCCTCAGCGTAATACTCTTCGGCATTATAGAATGTGTTATAATAAGCGCAAGATTGCACACCGATAAACAGCAGCAAGATGATGGGTTTCAAATATGTAGTGATGTCACTTGAACTGAGCATGAAATTCCTCATAAAATTTTGGCAGAGCAGAACCGGCATCATCCCTAACACTCATGTCAGCTTGTGGACTAAAGGGTGTCGGTTCTGGGTTAATTTCAACCACATAGGCACCCCGGGATTGAGCCACAATGGGTAACTGTGCAGCCGGATAAATCTGAGCGGATGTACCAATGCTAAACATCAGATCACAATTATGTACAGCCTCAAATGCTTCATTGATGGTCCCTATGGGTAGTGATTCGCCAAACCAGACCACATCAGGTCTAATTTTTCCCCCACAGTCACATCTGTTTAATGTTCTCATATTCTTTTTGGCCAGATCAGTAATTTTTCCACAGCTATTGCATTTATGACGGTGGATATTCCCATGCAACTCATAAATGGATCTGTTGCCTGCCCGTTCATGAAGTCCGTCAACATTCTGAGTTATTACAACAGAATGCCTGAATAGTTTCTGAAAATTGCTAATACTTGTGTGTGCAGCATTGGGTTTCGCCTGACAAATGGTCTTACGTCTATCTGCATACCAGTTAAGTACCAGCTCAGGATCCTCCTGGAAACCAGCCTGACCGGCCAGCTTCATAGGATCATATTTTGACCAATGACCATCTGGATCACGAAAAGTTGAAATACCACTTTCAGCAGAGATACCTGCGCCGGTAAAAAAGACGACGTGACTGTCTCGATCAAAACGGTTTATGGGAAATGTGTTTCCAGCCATAGCGTTGAATATAGAATCCATTGCTCCCATTCAAAACTTCCCTCCCCTTATTTCACCAAAACGTGAAAATTATTTTAATTGTGACAATATTTCTCTTTGATATCCATTTATTTGACATTTAATTATTGCTATGAGCACACATTATAAAGGTACCCCAATCGAACAAGAAGTCCTCAACTGCTGGATTAAATTCAATCGGGCTTATGTTTCTGTGGGACATGTCCTAAAATCCAACATGGACACTCATGGTTTTACCGGTACACAGTTTGGTGTCATGGAAATTCTTGAGCACCTCGGTCCAATGCCATTAAAGGTTATTGGGGAGAAGATTCTCATGAGTCCTTCCAACCTGGTCCTGGTAATTGACAACCTTGAGAGGGACGGCTACGTCGTTCGTAAAAAGAATCCCAAAGATCGACGATCCATTATAGTGAGTCTTACTGAACTGGGTCATCGGATTATCAAACCCGTTTTCAATAGTCACCTCAAGGAGTTGGTTCAAGCCTTTGATTGCTTAAGCCATAATGAGATTCAAACCCTGGGTGATGTGTGCAAAAAATTAGGTCTACATCAAAACACAAAATAATAAGGATTAATAAAATTATGAAAAACTTAAACTCCATCGGTCGTTATCTCTTCACTGTACCCTTTGCCCTCTTTGGTCTCATGCACATGATGATGGCCAATGACATGGCTGGTCTGGTTCCCAGTTGGCTTCCAGGAGGCGTTTTCTGGGTATACTTAATGGGTCTGGCCCTTATCGCTGCAGCTGTAAGTTTTGTGATCCAAAAGCATACCTATCTTGCTGGTTTGTTGACAGCAGCATTGATGATGGTCTTCGTTTTCACCATTCATTTGCCAGCCATGATCGGTGGCGATATGATGGCCATGAGTGGACTGCTTAAGGATATTGGACTAGCCGGTGGCGCTTTGATGCTTGCTTCAAATTACAAGCAGGATTAGTACAGGACGCTTATAAATGATTGATGTCATTCCATTCCAGTTGTTGGGTATTGCGAAGCACGGTTGGCTAACTGCCCGGCACCATTTCAGCTTTGCCAGGTGCTATAATCCAGCGCGTCAGGGTTATCCCCCACTACTGGTCTGGAATGATGATGAAATACAGGCGGGGACTGGTTTCGATATGCACCCCCATGATAATATGGAAATCATTACCTACGTGCGCCAGGGAGCCATCACCCATCGAGATAACATGGGGAATGAGGGCCGCACAGAAGCTGGTGATGTCCAGGTTATGTCCGCAGGCACGGGTGTATTCCATAGCGAACACAATGAAGAGTCAGAAGACACAGTTCTGTTCCAGATTTGGATTCATACGGCACAAAGAGATGTTTCTCCACGTTGGGAGGCCAGGTCCTTTCCCAAAAAAACCAGCAATACCCTTATTCCGCTGGTGAGTGGACGTGAAATCCATAAAGATCTAGACCCACTCCACATATATCAGGATGCCGCCATCTTTGCTGGCGTCATCAACCAGGGTCATTCCTTCACTCAGTCGGTTGAACCAGGGCGACATGCCTATATGGTTGTTTCAGAAGGAAGCATTGTTATCAACGGACATGAAGTCAACCAACGCGATGGCGTCTATATCAAGGATGAGGATGAGCTTGTGATCACTGCAAGTTCTGATGCTGAAATTGTTCTGGCCGACCTGCCCATTCTAGGTAAGTAGCCTAATCTATCAATATTCTGGTACCGCCAGGCTTAATTATCGTATAACTAGGATGTAATAATGTTCAAAAATGTGAAATACGTCATTCCCGCATATGAAATTGAGATATCAACGGATTCAACCACCCAGTACTTGCTCCTTGCCGGAGCTCCTATTTGGGTGTGCTAAATGAAGAATAATGAGGATGTCATGAAAGAATATTCCAACGGAGAATTGACCATAGTATGGAAACCAAAATTGTGTACTCATTCTGGTGAATGCTTCAAAGCATTACCAGAGGTTTATGACCCAAAAGCGAGACCCTGGGTGAGACCAGCTGGAGCATCTACTGAAGCTCTAAAGTCACAAATCGCACTATGTCCCTCTGGCGCACTCTCCTATTACATGAATGAAAACAAGTAGGCAGTGAATCCATGGAAATGGGCATTGATAGTTTTGCTGCCAGTAAATTCAGTGGCGATCAGTATCAGGCTAATCAAGCTGCCAACTCTTTAGCCGAGCTACTTGACAGGATAGAATATGCGGATAAAGTGGGCCTTGATGTGTTCGGTATTGGAGAACATTATCGCAAAGAGTTTCTAGATTCAGCCAATATTGCCATCCTATCAGCTGCAGCAGCCCGTACACAAAAGATTAGGCTGACCAGTGCAGTGACCGTTATAAGTGCTGCAGATCCGGTGAGAGTATTCCAAAATTTTGCCACCCTGGATCTGATTTCAGGTGGTCGAGCAGAAATAACTGCCGGCCGGGGCTCCTTTACGGATTCATTCCCACTCTTCGGCTTGAACCTGAATGAATATGATGCCCTCTTTTCAGAAAAATTAGATCTGCTGCTCAAAATCAGAGAAAATGAGCGCATCACCTGGTCTGGAAAATTTAGACCAGAGCTCAAGGACCAGGCCATCTATCCCAGACCACTCCAGGAGAAATTGCCAATCTGGCTGGGTGTTGGTGGAACCCCAGATTCTTTCAGACGCGCCGGTCTTTTGGGTTTACCCCTCATGGTTGCTGTCATTGGAGGGGAAACACATCGCTTCCGCCCCCTCATCGATCTTTACAGACGGGCAGGTGAAAGTGCGGGACACGCACCAGAACAGCTAAAGGTTGGTCTGCACTCACTTGGATATGTGGGTGAGTCCACAGAGGAAGCACTTGATAAGTATTATCCTGGATATGCAGAGACTTTCACTCGAATAGGAAAAGAGCGCGGTTGGCCACCTGTGACGCGTCCCAGCTTTGATGCCCAAACTGGATCAGGCGGTGCGCTGGTTATCGGGAGCCCAACAGATGTTGCAGAAAAAATATTGAGGCATAGTGAAGCACTTGGAGGTATTTCAAGATTTACTTTCCAAATGGACAATGCAGGCTTATCTCACACGGATCTTATGCGAGCAATTGAATTAATTGGTGAACAGGTGCAACCAATAGTTAATGGGGCAATCGATGCAGGATAGCAGAAAATATTTTTTGATGTTCATCATTTGTATGATCATGCTGGAAGCAGGACCAATAAATGCCCAGGTAAATACCGAGTCACTTCGAAAAACAATTCAAGAGCCTGGTTTCCATTTTAATCTAGGTGCCACCCTCAACCTCATGGATGGCAACCGCAATCTGTTCCAGACCCAGATCAAAACCCGTCTTGACCAGGTCCAACCCTGGGGGCATCTTTTTTTTGTCTCCAACTATAAGATGAGCAGCAAAGATGAAGCGGTTTTTGTAAACCAGGGATTTGCTCATCTTCGTTTCATGAAGGAACTCACACCTCGCTACTCAGGGGAAGTTTTTTCTCAACTGGAGTTTAATGAGTTTATACGGTTAAACCAGAGAACCCTGGTAGGTGGAGGTCTACGGTTCAAGCATTCAAGTTTGGCTGGAAGGCACCACACAGGCCAAGCTCCCCTGTCCATGGTGTTCGGTCTAGGGTTGATGCTCGAACGAGAAAGTATCGATATTGGTTCTGATGCATCGACAGGAGACCCGATACACGGTAACCTGGCGGAATTGCTCCGTTCCAGCAACTATTTCGTGCTGGCTTATGCTCCTCGCGAAAACGTGAATATCCAATCAACTACCTACTATCAGGTGGACACCAAAAGACTTCAGGACTACCGGCTCTTGTCCCAAAGCCTGATTGAGGTGGGTTTGGGCAAACGACTGGCATTCACATCTGAATTAAACATCCGCTATGACAGCGAACCCCCAAGAGGGGTAAATGCCCGGGATCTGGAATACAACCAGGGGATGACCTTCAGATTTAAATAACTTCCCGCCTTTGGGGCTTTGAGATGAATAATTTGGAATAGGGATAAGAAGATCTGAACAAGTGTCTTTGATGGGAGCAAAATCACAGCGCCTACCCCCCCTACACTAAACTCATCAACTCAATAACTCAGTAACTAACCAACATGAATACTACGGTGCATAACTTCCTGAGTTTTCTGCCTACTATCTTCTTTTGATAACTTTTTCAATTCTTCAGACAATTTCTCATCATCTTCCACTTCTAGCAAATTACAAACGTGCTTTATGATGTAATCCGGGATCAAAGGCGTAAAAAGTTCAACCTCTTCCGTAAGATACTGAGCCGATTGATAACAGCTTGGAGGTAATTCAGGAATGTTCTCGCTAACATCATCACCTTGATGAATTCGTCGCTTGTTGGCCAATTTGAGAGACATATCTCCGTGATCTAACCCATATTGAATGGCCATTGTCATCCCCGCCAGTAGCAGGTGAATAAAGGCCGATCCATCAGCACTGCGCAACTCGATAGTCTGTCTTTTAAAGGGCGAAATATAACGATCCTTAAGTCGATGGTTTATCACTGAGGCCATATCTTCCCCATGACGCCAACCCAGGGGGACTCTAATAAGAGCCGCACGGTTAAAGTCACTCCAGAAAAGCTTGGTAGGTGATTCCTGTCCAGGGACCAGTCGTAAATGTGAGGCTGCAATGGTGTTTCCAAAAGCTGTGAGTGAGGGTGCATAGCGCAATAGTCCCCCAATAGCCTGTTTGGCAACAGTAGACAACTCGCCTTTGGCATTGGTCATGACATTATTATTGTCCAGCAAAAGCTCCACATGGAAATGTAGACCTGTGCCAGCGTAACCAGACTCTAATTTAGGTGCAAAGGTTGCCAGCAAATCATACTGTGCGGCAACATGACGGACTACATACTTGGCCAGACTGAGATAATCGGCAGCCCATTCAATGGGAGCGGGTAAAAATTCCACTTCAAATTGTTCAGCGTATTTGCCATTTAAGGCTTCATCCTTACTCTCGATATTCCTGATCGTCCCTACTTCTGAATGCCCATACTTCACATGTGAAGTGATATCTGCAATGATTTCCAGCATCTCCTTGACTACTTCTATATAGCGAGAGAATGGTCCAGAGGAATGGTACCCCCCTTGAGCAGGCATGGGATAGAGTTCATCCTCCTGATCACCAATCAAGTAAAATTCCAACTCACCCAGGGCCCACAGATCGTAATTATGTTTTGCCTTTAGTGATTCGGCAGCTTTCATCAAAATATTATCAGGACAGAATTCAGCTAATTTTTCATCTTTATCAAGAAAGCGACAGAGAAAACAGATGCCCTTGTCATCAAAAGGATCGATAAATGCTGAAGCATAGACTGGGACCACGTAGAGGTCGGAAGATGAAGTCCCCACCATGCCTTTAAACAGGCTAGACCCATCTACTCTTTCGCCTGAAGCCAGAATGCGCTCTGCATAATTCATGGAATTGATTGGAACAATGAGCTGTTTCAGTCGCCCGTCCCCCGCCGTATAGTGAAAAGTGATTCGTTTAAGATCGTTCTGATTGATAAAATTTAGCAGATCACTTCGTTGCAGATTTTTAGGGCTGATGCCAAGAATAGTTGCTACTGATAAACTCATTTTCTTCCTCCTGATTCAACTCAATCTATGTCGCTCTGTCTGCTGTACAAGAATAGAATGATGCCTGACAATTATTTCTAGATTTACATGCCGGTGTGCCAATATGAAAACTGTTGAATTGAGAGGCGCCTTAATTATACTCCTCCAATGCTTCTTCGTAGAAAAAATATTTCAACTCAAGGAAACCCTATGAAACTCATACTCATATTAATTACAAGCTTTGTGCTGTTCCAATGTGCCATTCCCATGCAGAATAATCCAGCTTCCATTAGCGAAAAAGAGATCTACGACCACATTGCCTATTTGGCATCAGATGAACTGGAAGGAAGGAAACCTGGAACACCTACTGGCAATCAGGCTGCAGACTATATAGCTAATCATTTCAACCAGCTGGGTCTCACCCTTCTAGGCGAAGGTGGGAAACAATATTTTCAGGTCGTTACCTCGGTCGCACTTGGTCCAAATAATAGTCTTAAGGCACCTGGGATTGAAGGAGTCGCTGGAGAAAACTTTACGCCTACAGCATTTTCATCAAGTGTGAGTCTAGAAGCCCCAGTAAGTTTTGTTGGCTATGGTTTCACAATTGAGAGCGACACCCTGAATTGGGATGATTATGATGCGGTTAATGTCAAAGACAGATGGGTCATGATACTACGTGGTACTCCAGAGAATGAAGCCCGCTCTAGTAAATTTGATAAATACTCTTCATTGCGACATAAATTATTGGTAGCCCGTGATCATGGGGCCGCAGGTGTTATTTTTGTTAGTGGAAGTAAGTTTGAAGCAGAAGATGAACTCATAGATCTCAGAATTGAACGTAATCTTTCCCAGGCTACCCTGCCGGTTCTCCACCTCAAAAGGGATCTCGCTGATCAGCTTCTGACCAATTATTCAAAAACCATATCAGACCTTGAGACAACCCTGGATACAGATTTAAAACCTGCAAGTCTCGAATTAGATGTTGTGTTGTCAGCTACTACTGAAATTATCCAGCAGGAAGTCACCACTCAAAATGTAATTGCCCTCCTCCCTGGAACTGATGCTGTGTTAAAAGATGAATTCATCGTTCTTGGCGCACACTACGATCATTTAGGATGGGGTGGCAAGGGATCTGGCTCTCGCAGACCTGATACATCAGCAGTTCACAATGGTGCCGATGACAATGCCTCTGGTGTTGCAGCAGTACTTGAAATTGCCGAGAAATTAGCTCTGAGCAAACATGCTCCAAAAAGAAGCGTTTTATTTATGGCCTTTGGTGCTGAGGAAATGGGATTGCTTGGTTCAAAATTTTTCACAACAAATCCCCTGATTGACAAATCCCAGATCAAGCAAATGTTTAATCTTGATATGGTGGGCCGACTTAATCCCAAAAAACCATTCCTCACAATTGGTGGAACAGGAACAGGTCTGGGAATGGAAGATTTTCTGCTGGATCATGCCATCAATCGTGATTTTCAACTATCCACCACGCCAGATGGCTATGGTCCTTCCGATCATGCTGCCTTCTATGTTGAAGATGTCCCCGTTCTGTTTTTCTTTACCGGTATTACTGAAGAATACCACACCCCTCAGGATGATGTAGAAACCATCAATATTTCAGGTGAAAAAGCCATAGCAGATTATGCCTATGATCTGATTGCTGACCTGGGCTCTAGACCGGAAACTTTCGCTTTCCAGGAAGCTGGTCCAAAAGGTCCACCCAAGGGCGGTAAACGCGGTAAGGTCAAAATGGGAATCATTCCTGATTTTGCTGCTGCAAAAGCAAACGGCTTCCTCCTTGGTGGCGTGGTTCCCGGTGGTCCTGCGGCAATTGCCGGTATGGAATCTGGTGATGTCATGATTGCTCTGGAAGGTCTGTCAGTAATGAATGTATACGACTATATGAGTCGTATGGCAGAAGTAAAGCCTGGAGACCGTGTCACGGTGGAAGTCATGCGTGGCGATGAAAAACTAATTCTCATTGTACAACTTTAAAGGTACCTCAATGTCCAACAACTCAAAGCAACAAGCCTGGATACTCTGGATAGTGGCTATTGTCATCACCCTTTCTTCTGTGGTTTACCAGCGAAAAACAGGTCCAACTTACCCCGTAAATGGTGAAGTCACCATAGATGGAAAAATTGTGAGCTATCACCTCATGCGCTCCCAAAATACAGGTGAAAATGCTGAAATTGATCTGGGAGCTTCAAAACCTGAATTCAATGCAACCTTGAAGTGGAAACGCTACAAGAGTCATGATGAATGGCGTATCTCTCCCTTCATGATGGTAGATGGTCATCTAAAAGCTTATCTCCCCTCTCAACCCCCTGCAGGCAAGATCATTTATGAAGTTAACCTGCTTACTGCAGATGGGAAAACCCACTCATTGGTGGATGAACCAACTGTTATCAGGTTTAAAGGTGCTGTTCCTGCGCCTGTTCTAATCCCCCACATTCTGTTTATGTTTGCAGCGATGCTTATGGCGACTCGTACTGGTATGGCAGCCTGGGTTGAGAGTCCAGCTACCTTGAGATATACTCTGCTCACTGGTACTTTTCTCATGTTGGGTGGAATGATATTAGGACCTATCGTTCAGAAGTATGCCTTTGATGCGTATTGGACTGGTTGGCCCTGGGGAACCGATCTGACAGATAATAAGACAGCGGTTGCCTTTATTGCATGGATTGTGGCAGCCTGGAGACAAAATAAAACTGGTAATGCCAAGGCCTGGATCATATCCGCCGCAGTCATTACTCTGGCAGTTTATCTCATCCCACACAGCGCTTTTGGATCTGAACTGGATTATACTCAGATCGAGCAGTAAGATTTATTCAAATCCTCCAGGCTGGGATTCGAAACGAAGTAAGCCGAATGTAGTGAAGGCAATCCCAGCCTGGAGGATGATGAGGAAAATTTGAACGTGTCTCGCTGAGGGTACTCGAAGCGTGAGAGCTGTGGCAAAACTATCCTTCGAGTCAATCGCTTCACTCGTCCTCAGGATGACAGTATAGTGTCCGGTTTCATTCGGGGATTACCAATAGCGCTCGAGGTGAATCTGGCCTGGAGACTTTTTACTATGTTCTTTATAACCTTCCAGCTCCAGAACCTCGACCATGGTGTCAATCATACTGGGATTTCCACACAAAAAGATATGGGTATTTTCAGGTGTTGGTTCAAGACCTGATTTTGTCTGTATTACTTTGCGCTCCCACAATTCTTGGATATACCCACTCTCTCCTCCCCACGCAATATGCTCGAGGTTGGGACGGGTAATAGCTGGTATATAGGTGAAATTGGAACACACATTGGCGATGGTATTAAGTTCTGAGCGATATCCCAGATCCCAGCTGTGACGAGCACCATGCACGATGATGTACTTTCTATCAGAGTTGCAGGGTAAATCCTCTCGCAGCATGCTCATATAGGGTGCTAAACCAGTACCCGTACCCAACATGACGATGTTTGAATCAGGTTCTGTCATTTCCAGAGTAAATACACCTGAAAACTTTTTGGAGAGAAAAATTTTATCACCTGTTTCCAAAGCGAATATGCGTGGAGTCAGAGCTCCTGATCGCACCATGGTGATATAAAATTCAATATACTCCTTATTTACAGAGGCTGATGATACGGAATAAGCCCTACGAATCAGCTTATCCTCATCCTTGAGGGGAGCTTCTTCATCTGAAAATTCATGCCTGGGTGAGGTGCCTGGCAAGCCCAACACAGTGAATTGACCCGCCTTATAATTTGGTAACTCCCAACCTTGTGGGACCACCCTCAGAATGATTAACCCTGGTGATACTTCAATCTTTTGAGAAACGACAGCATTTAGTGATAAATCCGCCATGGGATTCCCCCTTTGCTTATATGAGCTCAGCTTTCTTCAATATGGTCTTGAGCTGATTTGCATTTTTGATTGCCTGACCGCGGGCATGATTATTAAAAGAAATATACGATGTTTTTGCCTGTTGTGCCATGCTGGATATTCTCGGAAGCCAGGCTTCCAATTCTTGCTGAAGATATTCATAGTCGTAGCGACTCACATTGTCACCCTGCCACCAGTTTTCCTTATTCCGGCCATGAAATCGCAAATAGGCAATATCTGATGTGACTGAATCAAATTCAGGCATACCTCCAGAGATCTGAGGAGAGTCCAACATGGATATGCCCCAGGAGTGCTTTTTTAATTCTTCAAAAACCGAATTTCTTACCCATTCGGGATGTCTGAACTCAACCACCAGAGGCAAGGTTTCAAGATCCTCAAGCAACTCCAGCAGATACATTCGGTTCTCAAGGGTATATGCAAAGGAGTATGGGAACTGGAGCAGTACGGCGGCAAGGTGATCATCCTGTTGAAGTACTTGGACTGCCTCAAAGAAATCTTGCCTGGCAGCCTTGGCTTCCAGTCTATCATGGGTCATTGATTTGTGGGCTTTCACAGAAAATTTCAATGGATAACTAAGAAACTTTTCCATCTGTTTCACCTGTGGCATACGATAGTAACTGAAATTCAACTCACAAAACTCATAGTGTTCTGCGTAAAATGTCAACCAATCCTCTTTCTTCAGGCCTGGAGGGTAAAACACGCCTTTCCAGTCAGGATACGAAAAACCGGAGGTTCCAATGATAATAGTTCCCACTTTATTTGTCATCTTGAGCTACTTGTATCTCCGTTTTAAGCTGACCCATTTGTCAGTATATTAAATTAGTCCCAATAGCTTCATTTCCACTGGGAAATCTCGATTTCTGATCCAGGGACCAAGCCTGATAACATTTTTACTGTGACAAGTCTCACAATAGTGCTTTGAATGAAATTTTTGAAGGGGTCGCATCGTGTACCTGATACATAGTTGTTATTTCTATGCTTAGGCTACTACACAACCTGATTTTCAGCTATAATTACGATAATAATCATCCCCTTTAGTTTATGAGGTACCAATATTTTATACTTTGATAAGGGCCACCCTGTTTAGATTCAAGGGCTAAAGAGGGGGAAAATTCCTCAAATAGCGCTGACGAAGTGCTAGATTTTTCAGTCACTTCACGCAAATATTAGATGATGAACCGAAAATATCGAGGGTCACATGATTCAAAAGTCACCATCAAGAAAGCTACAACTCGGATTGCTCCTCTTGGCGATCTTTGCAGTAGTTTCTTGCGATCTGAGGCAAGAAGCCAAACCACCAACCTGGACCAATAGAATTGAGTTCCCACTGGTCAATGAGAGTGTTGACCTGAAAGATCTTGAAGATGAAGACAACATCAGTAGTCAGCTCTACGGTGACACTGGTGAAAGGACAATTTTCGCCTACAGTGACACCACTGAAATGGCTTCCCAGGAAGTAGGTGATCAACTAGCCTTTGGTGATATCACACAAAGCTTTGCCCAATCGGTTGATGATGTAACTGTGACTGGTTCCAGTATCAATCAGGCCAGTGCCTTCGATACTGTTGGCGTGGAACCTATCCAGGAAGATATTGTTTCTCAACTTGGAATTATTGAGTTATCTGATATACCTGCAGACACTACTGATCCATTTGCCCTAAATGAGATTGTACCCACCATAAATGGGATACCCGACGGTAACGAAGTTGTACCAGGAGGTCCTCTCGAACCAGTAAATAAGCCTTTTTCATTCACTGATTTCTCATCTGCTGTTTTTGCTGGAGGAACATTGGACATTACTATCAACAACGATATGGTGATAGATTTGGGAGCGCCAATTAACATCCAATTGCAGGCATTCAACGAAACCGACACCACAAATATACCTAACACACTGGTTTCCTGGGGTACTTCAATTGCCACTGGTACTTCAAGTACACGTAGTCTTGATCTCAATGGCATAACACTGCCAGGTGATATCCTTGTACTCGTTACTGGAACATCCAATGGTTCGAATGGCGCTGCCATACCCATCGACGATGAAGCCCGAACCTCCAGTTTTAACATCTCAATCTCTGGATCAAACCTGGAAGTAAGCAGTGCAACAGCAAAGGTCCCCACCCAGACCATTGATAAAGATGGTGCCATTGCCCTGGCCCCATCGGAGAATAAAATTCAGACTGCTGAGATTAAAATCGGATCATTGAGGATTGCAATAGACAATCAGATGAATGTCGCATCTCAGCTTGTCATTAATATCCCCTCTCTTGAAGATCCAAGTAGTGTTGCTTTTACGTCTACTATTCCAATACCTGCGAACCAATCAGTAAATGATATTACTGCCATAGAAGGGTATAGCCTTGTTATGGCAGTAGACCAACAAGAAGTTGAATACAACTATCAGATTGAAACAGAAGACACAGGTGATGACCTTGTGACGCTATCTGAAATCGACCAGGTATCGGTGACCATCGCTCTCTATGGAGAGACAGTCGATGAGGATATTGTGTTCAGTGGGATAACTGGCATTATCGAACCTCAAACTATTAATGAAGCAGGTGATATTGAGGTGTCCTCAGAATCGAAGTTGCTGGTAGCCGATATTAGTTCAGGGAGTATCATCATTAATATTGAGAACCAGGTCAACAGACCCGGATTTGATGGTCTACCAACTATTGTGCTGACTATTCCAGAATTGGTGGATGACAGTTCAAATCCACTCAATGGCAGTTTAACCTTACAACCCAGCCCAACCCCCAATACTCTGAATTTTGATCTCTCAAACTATGATCTCATCTTCAGTGACACAAGTGCCACTGGTCAAGTGCTTACATACACTACGGTGGTGACCACACCCACTGGTGAGCTCGGTCAATACGGTCTCGAAGATTCCATCATTGTTGACATTGATGTTTCTGATATGGAGTTCGCTGAAGTGACCGGTTATTTCTCTCAAGATGCCATTGTCACAGAAGATGAAATCGTTCTGGAAGAAGCTACAAAACTAATTGAGGCCAATTTTGAGACGGGTGATTTTGTACTCTCAATGACAAATCAGATCGGTGTTATTGCACGCGTGAATTTCCAAATAGATGAATTCCTAAGAAAAGATAACGGCCATCCTCTAGAGATGGATTTCCGTCTTGAGAACATCTCGACCCCTCAGGATACTCTCATTGATTTGTCAGAATATGTACTGGCTTTTGATCCCGATTCTGTCTCAATTGATGTGGAACAGGCCATACATTACACCTCTACGGTATCCCTACCCCCCGATGAACAGATGACACTAACATTTGGAGATTCTATTCTCATTGATGTAGATATCACTAATCTGGCGATGGAAAGTGTCATGGGAATTATTGAACAAGATATTTTGGAGATTGATCCAGATACGGTATCATTTGAAATGCCTGAGATGGTTGAAGATCTCATGTTTGAACACGTCAATATCGATATTGATTTTAATAATACTTTTGAAATTCCCATTATCCTGGAACTCTTACTCTCTGGTACCAACTTAGATGGAGAGTATGAAGAAATAATCATTGAGGACACGCTGACGCAATTGAACGATATTGTTAGCATAGATGCAGCAACTTTGTTGAACATTAATCCTGAATCGATTATTTCAAGCGGTCGGGCAATTATTAGCGATGGTGAAACCCCTGCAACTATTGCCAAGGGTCAGAGCATGAGTCCCATCATGTACATAAACGTGCCGCTTTCCTTAATTATTGAAGATCCCCCGGCATTGGATATGGATGTCTCCAGCATGGATTCGCCCCTGCCAGAGGAGGGTACGGTAACATTGGATGAATTCACTCTATTTGCTGATGTCACCAACATGTTCGAATTCGGTGCAACAGTCGTTGTGCTGGCCAGTAATGACAGCTTGGCCTTTGATAGCCTGGCTATTGAAGCTGGCACTGCACCTGCCGCTGATACGCTGATGACGCTGAGATTGGAGCCCCTAGAGAATGTGGATGCTGCTGATCACGAGATCACAACAATTGAAATGACCAGCGATAAACTAGAGCTTCTAGAAGAAAAATTGTTCCTGAAGCCTGAAGTCACACTGTTGGGTCGACAAGACGAAAATGAAAATAATATCCCCTCTAGATTCTTTACAACTGATTCCCTGACCATACGAACCTGGGGTAGCATATCGTACACGGTCAATGGGGAGGAATTATAATGAAAACGCTAATTAATATTCTCTTAGTTCTGAGCCTTTCAGGTTTTCTATTGGCTCAAACAGATAGTACCGCTACAGAAGCACCCCTTGAGGAGGCCGCTGTGGATGCAGTTGAATCTACCGCTGAAGTTGCAGATACAACTGAAACTCAAACTGAAGAAATGGTTGAAGTCGAAGCTGTAGAAATGGATAGTACCTCAATGGAGGTTACTGAACTTGACTCTATGACTGCTGATACCTCTGCTTTCGTTGCTGACACCACTGCTTTTGTTGATGAAGATACTGTGGCTACCCCTGAACCAGAGATGGAATGGGTGCAGAATGATCCTGCTCCGGCAGCTCTGGCAGGATTGGTAAATGAAGGCAATCTGTATTTTTGGACCAACGATGTGCTGGAAGGGATGGATTTTACCTCCCTCCCCTATATCTCCATTGTGGATCCAACCATGATCGCCATCAGCGCGAACGACTGTCTTGATATAGTATGTCACCTACTGGCCAGTGATGGTAGCGGAATTAACTATGTGGTCGTAACCAAAGATGACAGCAGCAATGTCCAGATTTACAACACAGTAACCAAAGTAGTTGCCATTGAAGCCCCACCCGATTCGATTGTGACAGCTCTGGATGCCTATCTGAAGGAAATTGCAGGATCGGAATATGTCGCTATGGCTATAGAAGATACGACTACTGCAGAACCAGTTTTCATTGTTGACAAAGAGGAGCTGGCTCGTCAAGCCGCCAAAATGAAGATGATGAAGATTAGAAGTCGACAGTTCCGCGAGCTCGATGATATCTCCAGCAATCCTGCAAACCTTGCCCGAGAGTTCGAGAATTTTGTTAATCTCAACCTATTACCTGACTTCAACTTCAGCATCCACAATTCACTTCTGACTCCCAGTTGGTATAGTGAATGGTGGACCACAGGTGGTGTCTGGGATGCAGCCATGAAGGCAGATTATTTATCCACAATCATGGATAAGGAATTAGCTCTAAATATTGCTCCTGATTTTCATACACTCCTGGGCTTTAGAATTGGAAGATTTGCTTTCAACCTTTCTGGAAAATCCCACATCAAGATGGTACTACCAGGAAATACTCTCGGCCTCCCCATGCAGGATATTCTCTTTGATCAACCAGTAGAGAATGGTGGTCTTGAGATTGAAGTTATCCCCTTAGTTGGTAAAACTTCCCTTTCCTATGCCCAGCCCCTACAGACTCCCCTGGGAGAGATTAAAGTCGGTCTCGGCCTCAATCTATATAAGGCTGTTGGTTATGTGAACGTTGCCAGTGAAAACTTTACGATCACCACGACCCACGATTCCACCGTGGTATCTGCTTCTGGAGAGGCATGGGCCACTGAGGCTGGTGCAGAGCGAGAAGATGATGAGCCAAATTTTGATGAATTTGATGCAATGGATGCTTCCTCCAGTCTCACGGCTGGCCTTGATATCGGCGCTATCATGGATCTTCAAAGCTACCTACATCAAGAAGTTGAGGTTCAGGTCTCCTTGAAAAATCTCGGAGCCAAATACAAATGGTCAGGGGTTACACATTCAGCCTGGACCATGGATATGGTCCTACCTGCGCTTTCCAGTGGTGAATTAGACACCCTGGATATTGAGCAATATCAAACTACGACTGATACAACCTTGTCCACGAATGCCGAAATCACCATAGATGTACCTACAGTATTCAGCTTGAATGCTATCTATCAGCCAATTCCTCAGGTCATGGTGGGAATTGGAATTGAGAAAGCGTTTACAGAAGAGGTACACCTGGGCTACAGTCCTGATCTTGAGCTGAATTATCACCTCAACTTATATGCCACACCCTGGTTAGATTTTAGCTACTACAAGCAGAATCAGTTTGGTGATCCTGTGCATACCTTTGGAAGTGGCTTGCATTCAGGATTCCTGGAAGCTGGATTTACAATTTCCTTTATCAATGGACTTAATGCTAACGCCAAGGGAATCGGGTTTGGTTTGAGCAGCAGTATACATTTTTAGTCTGTTCAATTGCTTTTTTAAAAAAAAGGGGCTGTCTCAGAAAATGAGATAGCCTCTTTTAATTTTAGGCGCGGATTCACACAGATTTATGGAACTGTTCTCGAAGAGTAGAGTGATAGCTGGGGGACCCACCTTCTGGATAGCTATTTAGAACGTTATCCATGTCCATCTGATCAAGGGCTGAGCTAACCAGGTGAAACAGGCGGTTGTAGCGAGTAGGCGTCTTCATATACAAACGATTATATTAGCAGCCATATATAAGCGGTTACCTTATACCCATATAACAAAAAAGAGGCCGGCCCCCTTGGGACAGCCTCTTTTTTACCTGTCAGGTATTCTTAAAGACTATGGTCGAACATGTTCTCGAGTCGTATAAATGAATCCCAGTGTCGCTGAGGAGTAATCTTCATAGTCGTGATCAAATAAGGTACGGTAGTCAATGACTTCCACAAAACCTTTAAAATGTCTACGATGGAGTCTGTTAGGAAAGATACGCTGGGTATAAACCTTATCACCAGAATCCAAGGTTTCAGTATAGTGAAAATGAAATCGTGATCTTGAGTCAGGATGGCTTAATCGAGGATGATATCCAAGTCGACCCGTAACCTTCTCTCCTTCACCTTCAACATCATTGCTCACCACAACATTCATGTGATTAGCACCCATTTGAGAAAGGAGAAGTGGATTTCTACGGCTATAAAAAACATTGCCAAAATCGGTCAAAACCAACGTAGAATCTTCTGCAACCCATTCTAGAGCTTCAATTTCCAGGGTTTCTCCGGAATGACCACTGAGTAAGGTCATCGCAACTGGCTTCCAATGCGCTTCGCCAGCATTATCCATGCGTTTTCTAAAGGCGACACGACGAGTGGCTGACATATCAATCGGCTTCTCACTGAATCGAATGGAATCGCCTCTCTCCCAGGTATCTAAGCTGGTCCATACTCTGGCAAATTGTTTCACATAGAATGTCCCTGTGATCTGATGGTTGATCAATGCCAGGGCAGAGCTATCATCTTCAACTTCAACCGTAATCACTCGTTCCACGTCCATTCCTCTGCGTGCGAATTTCCAGACATAGTTAGAATCTCTAACAGATATGCTTGATAACACTGCGGATTGATCCGATTCGAGAGCCTTTCCCAGTGAGTAATCCTCATCTTCGATATCACCCAGGCCTTCGATCCCGTAAGTGCTATCATCTGCAGCAATCACTTTTAAAATTGCGGATTCAATATTGGTAACTTCATTATTGCTTTCAGATACTCCACAGGATGAAATGACTCCCAGGAAGACCAAACTCATTGAGATGATTGAATACTTTTTCACGCTATACCTCCAATTCAATTATTATTGGCGTTTTTCAGTACGCTTGCCAGGATTTTTCATACCTCGGCGTTCATTTTTCATATACTCTCGCAAATCACTTCTAAATCGGGTTTCAAAACCAAGATAAATAAGCTGTTGTTCGGGTGTTAAATGTTTTGAAAGGGATTGAACAAAATCACTTTTTATTTTATGTGCTTCACTCTGTTTCTCAGAATATCTCTTGATGAATTTGTCAACCTGTTTCTGAGACACATCGCCCTTTTCCTTGAGTGCGTGTGCATCCTTAGCCAGCACCCTGATTTCACCCTGGATTTCCTTGAGTTTACGTTCATGAATTTGAATCAGAGGAAGAAAAGAAACAACCTGATCCTCAGTTAATTCTAAAACCTCAGTCAATTTCCAGATTCGAATGGCGTCCATATTTTGCTTATTCATTCGGCCTTCCATTGGCGGCGGTTGCCCCAGTGAGGTCCCTATCAGGATAATTGTTAATAGTAGAAGTTTTGTTCGCATGTTACGCCTCCCTTAGATAGCCCATGAGGGCTTCAAGATCACTTTCATCCAGTAGTGCTTCAGTATCATCTGAATATGTGAAATAATTATCATCAATTAAATAATCCACTGTCTGATCATAGAATACACCTGCTTCAGTTTCTTCTATATCCAGATCCTGGCTTTCGGTCCAGGAATACTCCCAGCCTGCAATGAACAATTCACCCCCTGGTAAGATTGGACTCTCACCGTTCCCAGAAAATAGCATAACCCCCATTGCGACCAAAAGGATAGCAATGGGACTGGAATACAATGCTTTACGTTGAGTGGCTCTTTTCTTGATGCGAGAATGGGTTCCCATAATGATATCATCTATATCAAATTGGGTTCCCTCTTCTTCGCTTGAAAGTTCATCTCTGATGAATTTCTCTGTTTTATCCATCTTGGCCCACCTGCTTTTTTATATATGATTCAATTCTTTTTTTACCTTCATGAAAATGCACCTTCGCTGCGTTTTCAGAACATCCCACTGCCTCTGAGATCTGTGAAAAAGGCAGATCCTGATATATACGTGCTACCACTACTGCGTGTTGTCTTGGAGTTAAATAAGCCAGGCTACTCTCCAGAAGATCAGCGTTAAATTTATACTCTGTTTCACGAGCTGGATCGGATCCGGATATGAGCGCCTTCACCTCATCCAGAACGGACAAGCCCCACCGTTTTCTCTTCTTCAAATGCGTATATGAGAGATTGATGGCAATTCTGAATATCCAGGTTTTCACACTTGAATTTCCTTTGAATTGATGACTCTTTTCCCATACCCGTGTAAAGGTATCCTGCAAGATATCCTGTGCATCTTCAGTATTGGAAACCATACGCAAGATAAAGTTGAACATTTCAGGTGAATATTCACGCATAAGCTCATCAAAAGCCCTGGAGTCACGGCTTTGAACCTTTTCAAATAGCACAATATCAGGAGTCTTAATCATCGCTGGGGGTTTAGATACATGTGAGTAGCAAAAGGTTAAGAAGGCAGAAACGGTTAGTTATCAAAGGTCCAGACAATTGACAGATAGCGAAAACGAGAATTGGGAATCTGGTTGGCCATAATTGAATATTCAGAGTTCCAGGAAGGGGATCCATATTGCGACCATAGGTCGTCCTGGAGAAAATTTTGGTCAGTGAAACTGACGATGACAGTACTTACCTGTCCTGATATGGTGTAATTCAGAAGATGAAGCAATTCCTCCCCTGGATAGCCTGAATATGAGGTCTGAAAATTTTCTGAGTCCAGCGTTCCAGGATTTGTATCAAACCAATGTTTCCCCCAGACTTTCAATTCCCCATGAAGGGCTGCCTTAAACAGACTGAGCTCCTGATTCACTTCCCAATTGATATATTGTTTTGAGAATACCCAATCATGAGTCATTTCCATGATGGCTCCTCCGAACATAGCTGACATTTGCCAGGGGAACCTGATTCGTCCTTCACCAGAATAACCGGAGATACCATACCCCCCATCATCACCGATCCAGGAACTCACCGAGAGGTCGACATGGCGAAAGTTAAGCCCGGCAGTCAGGTCTTGAATATTGCCAACAGACAATTTTGAATCCCAAATATTTTCCTCAATGAGTTGATGAGTTTGATACTTAAGAAGCAATGGACCTATCCCGTATTGAGCATCGATTATTGGAGAAAAATGTGATTTCCCGATGATTCTCAAGCCCATTTCCAGTGAATAATGATCACCAGACCAGTGTGGCAAGGTGAACTCTGAAAATTGGTAAGCACGTTTATTTCCACCGTATTGTTTGGAAATGTAACCCATCTTCATTGCAATAGATTTCAGACCTAGGAGATCGAATCGATGGCTCAGATATGCCATTTGGGATAGCGTTTTCCTCTCCCCTCCAGACCATTTCCAAACTCCTCCCTGCACCCATGCAAACAGCTCGGTTCCTTGTGAATTGGAGTCGAGATTATTCCATTCAAAGCTTCCATCCCACCGATTTGTGTGTATCTGGGGATCATCATTGTAATACCATTCAAACAGGCTATCCTGAGCTAGCATATATAACGGATTCACTTTTTGATCATACCCAGCTTCTATCTTAAAATACTGACCAAGTTTGGTGGTATTAGCTTGAAACCGATGTCTTTGTTCGTCATACACTGTAGCATCCAATACACGAGGGTGTGATCTCAGTTTTGAGGTCCAACCATATCTAGTTTCAGTGTCCAGACTATTGTGATACCAGAGTGTAAAATCTTTAAATACACCATCCCCTTGTCTGTAGTTTACCAGGGTTGATGGAGCTAATGTATCTGCTGGTGTTGTAAGTGATGGATGCAGTTGCTGCCAGAGGCTGGCACCAGGGTCATGGGGTATCCACCCCTGACGATCAGTATTGAAAGGTTCTCCAGTAAGCGGAGATATGGCCGTCAAATCTCGCCAATCGTTCACCACAATGCCTTTCATACCAAAAGGACGATAGAATTGAAGATGTCCCCAGGTTCCGCTTACGTCACCAAAATCGGGATAATTATTGCCAACCACGGCAAATTGATCCAATTGTGCAAAGGAGTTCAATGGAAAGTATAAAAGGGTCAGAATCGTTAGAACTGTTCTAACTCGCATGCTGCCCCCGCATCAACCCGTGCATCTCAAGCTGTCGATGAACCAATTGTACCAGACCAGGACCAAACACGCCAAATAAAACGGTGTTTGAACCGAGGTGCAGGACAAAAAATATGATCCCGGTACTGAGTGTTGCCCAGATAGTCCCCTCTGTCATCCCTGAACTGATTGGAAAACTCAATGCAGTAAGTGCATCATAAATCAAGGTCAACAGAAAGCCGACCAAACCGAGAGTAACGGTAGTTATCATATAGTTAGGCTGACGCGTTAAAAACGTGGATAAGAGCCCACCAGCCAGTCCGCTAAACCCCACACTGACGATCTGAAAAATATATAGAATTGGGAAACCTAGTCCAGAGCCAATGGGATTTAAGGCTGAAAAGATGGCTTCCCCAACAAAGGCAACTATAAATCCACGTCTGGGACCTAGTGCCACTCCGCCAAGAAAGGCTGATAGAATGATTAACTCGACATTGGGAATGAGGGCGAAAACCATTCCAACGGTGACGATGAGACCTGTCCAAAGAGACATGAGGGCAATTCGTCGATATTCAAGCAGTGACATTTCCATGAATTATTTAGACGTCCTCATCATCCTCTAGTTCACCCTTTAATAGAGGGATGCGGAAATAGTTAAATCGATTGGTCCAAGGACCTGGCTCTCCGTCTTTTTCCAGAACCTCTTCCATCATATTCATACGGGCATCCAGTTCGTCTATGTGGTGCAGCAGCAATGCTTCTTTGAATTTTGGACGTTTGGGAGACTGCCATTCATATTTGCCCTGATGAGAGAGAATCATGTGCTCAACCTTGAGTTGAAGTTCTCGCGGGAAATCATCAATTTGTGACATGGCATCCCTGGCAAGATCTCGCCCCAGGACGATATGTCCCAAAAGCTGACCCGCATCGGTGTAGCCTGGTTGTTGAGCCGGATTCAATTCAATTATTTTGCCAATATCATGTAAAAGTATGCCTGTGAGGAGTAAATCTCCGTCAACATCATAGTGACGGCTCAGGTGGACTCCAAGTTTGGCCATGGATAAAACGTGCTCAAGGAAACCACCTAGCCAGGCGTGGTGCAATTTCATCGAGGCGGGATGTTGCTTAATGACATCTGCATTTTCTTTGTATATGCTGCTGATCAGAGACTTGAGATGGATATTCTGCATGTCTTTGATAATTTTGGCCAGTTCACGCCACATCTGGTTCACATTGTGTTTGGTGCTGGGGATCAACTTGGAGAGATCAAAGCCATACTCAGCATGCTTCTCAGGTGAAGCTTTGCCAATATCTTCAACTTCAAGCTGTAGTTGTTCTCTGTAAAGGCTAACCCTGCCCTTTACGACCACTGCATCTCCTACATCAAATGATTTTTCGAAAGCTGGCACATTTTCCCATACCTTTGCCTCGATTGTACCTGTGCTATCCTGCAAATCGAGCTGCAAATAGGGGTGATTTGTGCGGGTACTCCTGAGATGTTTTTCTCTGACCAGGAAAAACCCCTGAATCAGAGAATTTTTACGAAAGTTTTTTATCCTGGTGATTTTGGCTTTCATGTAAGAAACTACCTTCCTGCTAGAGCTCGGGGAACAGTTTAATTAATTTTAATTGTGAGACAATTCCAATGCTGAAGGTGGTGGTTTACTCCTCCTGAATTGAACTTGGTCTACCCAACTGACTATTGTTTGTCTACATTCTAAGAAATATTAAAACTTCAATCAAGGTGAAATGTGTCCAATATTCAAGAAGACTATATCCTGAGAATGATTCAGAAGATGGGTGAGGTGATTACTGCTGCCTTACACCTGAAAACACTGGGGCAAACGTTAGAGGCAGATAAGAGCCTTACCAACGCACTCCACACCATAATGCCCGACCACGCCGATCTTATTGAAATGGTGGATGCAAAGACTGCTCTCACCCTACTTGGTGATTCAAAATTGGTTGAAGCCTACGCAGAAATTCTACTTGTACGGGCTGAAATGAAAATAGCGCTGGACAATTTGAGCGAAGGAGAAGCCTTACAGGCCAGGGCAATCCGAATTATGATCAGGTGTATTCAAAATGAGAGACATCTCAGTCCCAAGGCTCAATTAATCTGGGGGCGTCTCTCTGGATTGGATTTGCATTTACTACTGGAAAAGTCGGAATTTGAACAATGGGTGGATCTGGATAAAGCGATTCAAAAGGGGCTTATTATTGCCCCCTGATATAGGATTCGTAGTCCTCTTCGCGATTTAGATTCTTGAGAGGTATCTCATCTTTCATTGGAAAGAAATAAACAGGGCATCGCTTTAAAGCCCGATGGATGGCGTATTCTCCCTCATCCATGGCTGATCTGAAGATGGGAATGCAGTTCTTGCTGTAAAAAGCGAATAGGGGTTCTTGTCGGCCATCAATGCAGATTGGGATGACAGCTGATACATGATCCAGATGAGATCGCATTTTCTCTACCAGACTCATATCAATGGTGGGAATATCCACTGCTACAACAAAATTATATTCGGTTCTTGAAGCTTTAAGTACAGAAGTTAGACCTTCTAGCGGACCCCGCCCCTCGTTCTCATCTTTTACCACAGGTAAATTGAGATAGGCTAGTTTTTCAGGATCGTTGGCTGAGATAATGACATCCTCGAAATAATTTTTTAAGATTCGAACCTGTCGATCCAACAGCTTTTCATTCCCCACTTTTAGAAAGCGTTTATCTTTCCCCATGCGCTTGGCACTACCACCAGCAAGAATTATCGCAGTGCATGAATTACACAGGGAAGCCTTCGAAGCATTCATCGATTAATCTCGAATAGTTTCCTGGAGGGTTTTCTCCAGAGATGGCAAATCAGTTGCAGGATATTGACAGGCATAGTCCTCGCAAATATACACGGTCAATCCCCCATCAATAGCTTTTTGGTAAGACAAAAATCCTGATATATCCTCAATGAGATCAAAGTCCTGATTTGGCCGGTATAGCGTAAGTTTAAAGGGATCATAAAACTTGCGGAGAACAGCTCGAGCGTCAGCAAGATCCTTGACCTCACCAGCAATAACGATCTCTCGTGTACCATTCACATGTCCCTGAGTACTCTGCAATAGGGCCGAAAACCCACGTGGAGCTCGATTGACCTGCTCAGAGAAAGTCTCCCCGATCTTTCTGGATAGCAGTTCCCATTCTGGATTCTCAGCGAGACGACCGAGATAGTACAAATTTTCAGCTGCCACGGAATTTCCTGAGGGAATGGCTCCATCATAAATTTCCTTCTGGCGCATAAACAAATCGCTGTCACCAGCTTGAGTAAAGAAAAATCCACCACCATCTTGATCCCAAAATTTAGTAAGCTGGGTTTTCTGTAATTGGATAGCCAGTTTCAGATATTCTGCTTCAAATGTTGATTCGTAATAGTTTCTGAATCCCTGTATGACAAAGCTATAATCATCAAGAAATCCTTCAACTTTATCCTCCTGGGATGCTGGCATATGCAATAGGTGGTCATCGCCCCCCTCCTGAATTATTTCATGTCTGAGATATTTGGCCAGGTCAGATGCCGCCTGGCGATAGCGTTGATCCCCAGTGGCAGAGGCGGCACGAGACAGTGCTGATAATGCCAATCCATTCCAGTCTGCCAGAATTTTATTGTCCAGACCAGGATGATTTCTATTCTCCCGTATCTTATATAGTTTTTTACGCAAATCCGCCCACTCCGGGCTTTTTAGGAGATGCTCATACTCTAGATCAAAATCGATGTCAAAAATGTTTAATCCCGATGGTCGTCGGCTGGCTTCATCATCGAAATTGCCTTCCTTGCGGAGACCAAAAATAGGTGCATAAGTAGCCAGTTCCTTCTCATTCATTATGCCCTGAAGTTCCTCCCAGGACCAGACATAAAACTTACCTTCCTCACCCTCACTATCTGCATCTTCAGCGGAGTAATAAGCTCCTGAGCCGGACTTTAGTTTGTCTGAGAGATATACAAAAATCTCTTCAACTGTCTGAAGAAATAGCGGATCACGGCTTAGTTCCCAGGCTTCAGTATAGGCCAGCATGAGGTTAACCTGATCATAAAGCATTTTTTCGAAATGAGGGACGTGCCAATTTGCATCTGTACTATATCGATGAAAACCAAATCCGATATGATCGAAGATGCCTCCCAACCTCATCTGTTTGAGACTGTGAAGTGCCATGTTGGAAATCGTTGAATCACCTGTACGGTAACCTTCCCTGAGCAAAAACACCAGATTATGGGGTGATGGGAATTTAGGGGCAGAACCAAAGCCACCCCTGGCGGAATCATAATTTCGTTTGAAATCGGAACTGGCCTTGACCAGCACATCTCCATCGAGTTGTTCACCAGCCTGTTCCGGTCTCTTTTGTTGAAGTGAATTTATTATTTGATCAGCGGTATCTTCAATTTCTTCTCTTTGGGTCTTCCAGGCTTCCGTAATTCTGGGCAACAGATCTAACATACCCACCCGCCCTAGGGCGGACTCCTTAGGGAAATAAGTTCCTGCAAAAAAGGGTCGTTTATCTGGACTCATCACTATGGTGAGGGGCCAACCACCTCGCCCGATGAGAGTAGTAGCCGCGGCCATATAGACTTGATCAATGTCGGGGCGCTCTTCGCGATCAACCTTTATGCATACATAATTCTCATTCATCAGCTTGGCTACCGCTTCATCCTCAAAAGATTCATGGGCCATCACGTGGCACCAGTGACATGTCGAATAGCCAATGGACAGAAAGATTGGTTTGTCTTCGAGACGCGCTTTTTCAAATGCCTCTTCACCCCAGGGGTACCAATCAACAGGGTTATAGGCGTGTTGGAGAAGATAGGGACTTGATGATTTAGCAAGTCTATTTGGAGAGGGATGGGATCCGTGCATTGAGTCTCCTTGGCAGGATATGATAAGCATAAATATACTAATAAATAACATGGTGTTACGAGGTCGATTGAATCTAAACAATAGATCTATCATGTGAGCAATATATTCACAACCTGAATTAATGCGACGGATATTGTCATGTTTGTCGGGGCGGAGATATTTAGGTGTGTTGCGCATACTTTGTGAAGCGATTAGAAAACAGTGATCCCCCTGTTTTAATTACATCTCAAATTCAATACCAGCCACCCTTGCAACCCCATGTGTGTCAAACTATATTGGGCGGCTTTTTTTAAATCCAAAATTTTTATACGCTATGAGTAGCGCAGGAGGAATAACAAAATGGGTGTGATGAATAAAATGCGGGACAACATGGCCGGGATCATGATATTTCTGGTTATTGTCTTCGTTCTGACCATGTCTATTGGTGGATTGGTTGGAGGTGCCGATATCACGGACCTGCTCGGCGGTAATCAACCCAACGCTTTTACTGTGGTCAATGGTCAGGAGCTTACCAGAGAAGTTTTTATGCGTTCTCTTCAAAATGAGCGCGAAAATTATAGAGAACGTAATGGAAGCGAGCCCACTGAACAGCAAATGGCTCAATTGACTGATCAAGTTTGGGAAACCATGGTGACTCAGCTGCTTATCCAGCAGGAGATTGAGAAACAAGATATTACTGTTTCCAGCGAAGAGCTTAAATATTATTTCTCTGAAAACATTCACCCCAGTGTTCGTCAATATTTTATTTCTGAAGCAGGAGAATTCGATTATAACGCCTATCAGGAAGCCGTAAATTCCCCTCAAGCCGCTAGTTTTTGGACAGCAATGAGTCAGCAGGTTGCTTCCATAGTACCAGTTGAAAAGTTACAGCAAAAAGTACTATCCACCACTCAGGTATCAGATGCTGAAGTCCGTGCAGAGTACATGAAAAACAACATCTCTTTTGATCTGGACTATCTCTTTGTGAAAACCTCTCTCTATAAGGACGATGAGGCAGATCTCTCCGAAGCTGAGATCCAAAATTTCTATGACCTGAATATTGAAGATTACCAACAGGAAGAATCCCGCATGCTTCAGGTGATTTCAACTGAAATCAAGGCGACTCCATCCGATACAGCCAGAGCACTGAATCTTATCAAAGATATCCAGGCTGAAATTATTGCTGGTGCCTCTTTTGAAACCACGGCTCAGATTCAATCAGAAGGACCTTCAGCACCAAATGGTGGATTCCTTGGCTGGTTTGGAAAAGGTAAAATGGCAAAACCTTTTGAAGAAGCGGCCTTTGCTGCACCAGTAGGTGAAGTAGTAGGTCCTATATTAACTCAGTTTGGTTTTCACATTATCAAAGTTGAGTCTACAAGAGAAGTGGAGGGTCAGCCTGAAGTTGAAGCCCGCCATATCCTTATAGAAATTCGCCCAAGCGAAACCACTCGCGATCATATCAGAAGAGAATTAAAAAATCTTGAATTTTTGGCCGATGAACTGGGATTTGAAAAAGCCGTTGACTCACTTGGAATGTCAGCGACCGCCAGTAACAAGCTGAATCAGAAAGACACCTTCGTTTCCGGAGTTGGATCTTTTCAATCAGCCGTCCGCTTTGCCTATCTCTCGGAGGTTGGTGCTCATAGTAGTGTGATGCAGAATGAGACCCATTTTGCCATTTTCATGCTCTCAGAAATCACTCCAGCCGGTCCTAGACCCTATGACAACGCAAAAGTCAGCATCAAACGAAAACTGATGAATGAGAAAAAGCAGTCCCTGGCATATGATGCAGCGTCTGCCCTCCTCACCCAACTGGATGCTGAGAATGATTGGGTTAGCGTGAAATTGGATGATCGTGATGGTCTGACACACGAAACACTTGAAGGTGCCAAGGGCAATACCAGCCTCAAAGGCCTGGGTCGTATCTACGAGATTTTCGGTTTTCTGGAAAATGCCAAGACAGGTTCAATTTCACCTGTTTTCGATACACCTCGCGGTGCGATCATCGTAAGGCTAAATGCACGCTCAGATTTTAGTGAAGAAGACTTCGCCACTCAATACGAAGGTCTGTATGATAGCTTGACCAAAACACGGCAGAATGAAGTTTGGAGTAAGTATCTATTATCACTCCGGGAAAATGCTGATGTCACGGATAATCGTCTTCGTATGCTTTAATAATAGTTGATTAATATTTCTAAAAGAGGCTGTCCCAAAAGGGCGGCCTCTTTTTTTTACAAGTAAGGGGTATAGAGGTGTAAAGTTGTATGCTTGCGTATATAACTTTGCCTATGAAGAAGCCATTATCCCCAAGGTTGGCTTTAGAGCATACACCAACACCCCACCCACTTTTTTACTGTCTCTGATGAGCTGATTTTAGCCCCTGTGACTTGAAAATAGCGCTTTAGCTTGGAGTTTAGCTAAATCTGTGATAATCCGTGTGAATCTGTGGTTAAAAAAAGGAGGCCATCTCTTGTTATGGAACAGCCTCTTTTTATTTATCAGCAGAGCCTAGACCCCGAATCTCACCCAAATAAGACTTTATATTTTCTCTTCATTAATTATGTTGTCATAATTGATTTTTAAAGGAGGATTTTGTGACTCGAACAAAAATTGCGCTCATCGTTATTGTCGGATTGTTCATCATCATGCAGCTCGTTCCCCTTAATCAGACAAACCCACCGATAATTCAGGATGCTGCGGCACCCTCAGATATAAAAATAATACTTAAAACCTCTTGCTATGATTGTCATTCAAATGAAACTAAATGGCCTTGGTATAGCCGTATAGCTCCAGGATCATTCCTGATAACCCGAGATGTGGTTGAAGGCAGAAAGCATCTCAATTTTTCAGAATTTTCAGAATTGGATGCGTTTGATAGCACGGATATTGCAGACGAGATAATGGAAGTTTTAGAAGCGGGGGAAATGCCTATCCTGCCTTATCTGCTATTACACCCAGGCGCAAGCTTGAGTGATAGTCAAATAAAGACGCTCATGGGCTGGGCAGAAACATTGTATTCTGAGTAATTTGCTCAACGAATTGTAGAAAGTATACCAAGGGGAAACTATGGATATTGCAACCATAATTGGATTAATCTTTGGCCTGTTCCTGGTCTTTTATGGCATGTCAGAGCCAGGAACTTTTACACCTCCAGATACATTCTTCAATCTGCGGGGTCTGGCCATTGTTTTGGGTGGAACTTTTGCTGCAACGCTTGTGAATTATCCATTAAAGAATGTCATCGGCATGCTCAAAGTTTCCCTCCAGGCATTTTCAAATGGAACTGGATTCAATCATATGGAAGTTATTGACGAATTGGCTCAATACTCTGAACAGGCCAGGAAAAAGGGGCTCCCTTCTCTGGAAACTATTCTGGATGGCATTGATAACCACTATCTCCAGATGGGACTTGAGAATGCAATTCTCGAAAGAGACCCAAAAAAACTAGAAAATTTTCTCGACAATGAACTCAACTCCATGATTGATCGACACACAAATGGTCAGGAAATCTTTTATAACATGGGTTCATATGCCCCTGCCTTTGGTTTACTGGGAACTGTTATGGGTTTGATCCTCATGATGACGCGTCAGGCAGCCACATCAACAGTAGACAGCTACGCTACAGGAGCACAAGATTCCATGTCAGCACTGCTACAGGGTATGGGTATCGCTCTGGTGACTACCTTTTATGGTGTGTTATTGGCGAATCTCCTTTTTATTCCCATAGCAGGCAAGCTGAAAGCACGGTCCGATGCAGAGGTTCATGGTCTCAACATTATTAAAGCTGGAATTCTAAGTATCCATTCCAAAGAACATCCACTTATCATGCGTGAAAAGCTGCTTACTTTTGTTGACAAGGACACACGGAAGGCAGCAAGACAAACCACCGACTAATTTCATATGCCTGACAACTCATTAATCGCTGAACGGGCATCCAACTCCTGGAAGGTCACATACAGTGATCTCCTGACTGGTTTACTGGCCTTCTTTCTCCTTCTGATTATAAAAGCTGAGCAGGATGCCAACACCACCTTTAAATTTGCCGACCAGATGAAAGATGTTATTTATGCCAAGGTCATGCATGAGAAACAGATACGGCAGCTGGAATGGCTATATGTGGAACATGCCGGTCCCAAAGGTATCAAACTCCTCATTCCATCTGAGATTGGTGAACAAACTTTTTTTGAATCTGGTGAAGATCAGATTGTCATCAATTTCATATTTTATCTTAGAACCGTGGCCCAGATCATCGGTGGCTTGGAACTGGAAAAAATCCCCATACGTAACAAAGATATTTTTGCCAAGCTGGAGGCCTCAGGAAAGGCAGTTAGAATTAATGTTCGCATTGAAGGACATTCTGATGCTGTACCTCTAGGAAGATCCTCTCGGTTCAGGGATAATTGGGATTTATCAACGGCCAGAGCCCACCAGGTAGCCCAGTACCTCATCAATGAGACCACCATTCCTGAATCTTTTTTCTCCATTTCTGGATATGGTCCCTTTCACCCTCTCGTGGATGAAAGCAATTATGATGAAAACCGCCGTGTAGAAATTTATCTGGATATTCAATTGATTGAGATCGACAATGACTAGCCGAGCAGATCGAATAGCGAAAGTAGCCGGTAATGCCCGCTCCAGTTGGGTACTCTCATATGGTGATACGGTCACACTTTTAATCTGTTTCTTTATTATGATGATCACAGTCCGGGCCGGTCAGATCAATAAAGTACATGCCTGGGTAAATGATCGACTCGATGAGGCTGCCACCGAGGTTCAAGAAGTCATGAATGCTGCTGGTATTGAAGAAATTTCAGTCTCTCGCAATTCAAAAGGTGTACAAATCACACTGGACGACCCAAGACTTTTCGAGGTTGCCTCTGCCCAGCCTCGGAATACTCACATCTACCAGTTAGATGCTGTTGCGACCTCCATCCGAAACCTGCATATCTTTCACCTCCTGGACACTGAACATGCTTCCTTTTTGAAGGAGCTGGAAACATCAGGTTTACGTTGGCTTGTTGAAATTCGAATCGAGGGTCACACAGATAATATGCCCCTGACCAGAAACGCACTGTATCGTGACAATTGGGAATTAAGCGCAGCCAGAGCTCAGTCAATCATGATTCAGCTCCAGGAGCGAACTGCACTATCAGCATCTATTTTTGCTATAGGGGGTTTTGGGGAATTTCAACCCATAGGAGACAACAATACCCAGGCGGGACGCGAGATCAATCGCCGAGTTGAAATATTCATTGGAGCCTCACTGGTTCAATCGCTCTAGATAATTATTTTCATATTTAAATTCTCTCTGTAGATCATTTCCCTTTGTGGAAGGGACTTTTCAATTATTATTACCAAATATCACTGAGGAACAATCTGCCTGGATTTACGTTTAGGAATTCATGAATAAACTATTTGCATTCATCTTAGTCGCCACCTCTCTCACGGCAATGGACATCACGGTTTCAGATGTACAGCAGCAAAGTATGACCATCGAATTAGAGATTAAAGCCCCTGATTTATATGATTACGAGATAAGCGGAGAAAGTATCCAACTTCCTCGCTGGGCTGATGCCAAATTTTCATATGATCCTGAGCAGGAGAAAATCTTTCCTGTTTTTACCATCCCAATCCTATTGCCTCCTGATGGCTCGCTACCTGAGATTGAGATTCTATATACCCAATCCAGTCAGGATCATCGGCTTTCCCGTCAGATTGGAAGCAATATGGTTCATGAGGATATGGAGCTGCCAATTGTTCAATCTTCACAAATTATTGATGTCATCCCTGGGGAAGATTTTCGTGCTTTCAATACGGCAAGAATCCTGGTCATGCCCTATGCAGAAACAGGTCAACGCCTTGAAAACATGACCTTCCGTCTGACCTTTCCTGGAAATTCCATCAAGGGCAATCGGCAAGATACTGACTTAATCTCCACCTACCTCAACTCGAAAATGGCATCAAATTGGGCTAAAATTAGTCCAAAAAGTTTAAAACGTATTGCTAATGCTCTGCCTCCTGGTCAGTGGTATCGTTTCCCAATCAATGAAATGGGTATTCAACGAATTAATGCGAACTCCTTTCCTGGGACTATACCTGATTCTAATCCATCGAGCTGGCAAGTGTATGCCCCCTTCTATGAGGGTCAATCACTCCCCTTTGAGTTGAGTAATACTGAACCAAATCCAGAGAACTTGCAAGCCATCAGCATGAAAACTTCGGGACTCGAAGATGGTGTATTGAGTGGAGATGATGAGATCCTCTTTTTTGCCCAACCTCTGAATGGTAATTTTAAAAGCAATAGTTTCACTCATCTCTATGGTATTCAACGTTATTATTGGTTGTGCATCCCTGATCAGGATACACAGACGGCTAACAATGTCAGTTCACTGCAAGCATCAACTTTAGCTGTGACCAATACTATCACCTCGTATGAGAAACGCATTTACCATGAATCTGAGCTACACAATCAGCTTCATTCAGGTGTGAATTGGGTTGGAGAAAAACTTACAGGAAGTTCGGATCAGTTCAGTCTCAACTTTACTGACAATTACCTCGATTTTGGTTCAGAAATAAAATTTAACGCGACGATGGTCATTGATTATGACGCTGGTAATTTCACACATATTCTTGATGTTGAGTTGAACGGTGTGCCATTTAACGTCAGCGACAGACCTGGATCTTACAAACAAATTCTCCTCAGTGGTACTGCTGGTGAAAACATGCTGCGTGATGGGTCCAACACGCTGAACATTAAGTACAGTAGTAATTCCAGCGCCTCCATTTTATATGTTGACAGCCTGAGGTTGATCTATGATAGGCAGCTTGCACCTTCTTCTGATTACTTATTTGGGACCGTTGATCTTCCTGTTGGTGTGAATAATATGATTTTTCATGATACTACCCCCCTCTTTCATTTGTGGGATGTCACGGATCCAACAACTGTCCAGGAATGGCAAATATCCAATAATCAATTCAGAATGGATGAAAATGGTCTACGTGAATTGATTGGTTTTACCGATGACCAGCCGGACCAAGTGGTACTTACTGAAGCCCCCAACCTGGGTGAACCAAAGTTGCGCCACACAGCTATGCAGGCTGACTACCTCATTATCACACCCTCAGCATTTGAGGGAGAAGCACTCAGAATAAAATCCTTACGTGAAGAACAGGTTCCAGTTGATGAACAGCTTGATGTTGAAATTGTCTTTATCGATGATATCTATAACGAATTCTCAGCTGGAACTCAAGATCCTGCGGCCATCAAGCATTTTTTGCATTATGTATACTTTAACTGGGCATTCCCCCAGCTTAGGTATGTCCTCTTTCTCGGTGACACAGATTATGATTTCCGGAATATTACAGGTCAGAGCAAAATGATCATACCCACCTTTCAAAAAGATGGCAACACAGACGTGAGCTCCTATGCCACAGATGATCGCTATACACATATCGCCTCTGGAGAATTTGATCGCTTACCAGATATTGCCATTGGCAGATTACCAGCTCAGACAACTGATCAGCTCAAGATCATGATAGATAAAATTATCAGCTATGAGTTGACCCCAGAGCCAGGAATCTGGCGTAATTCGGTAACCCTGGTTGCAGATGACCCTCTGCGGCCAAGTCGCTCAAGAGTGGAATATGAACATATCCGTGATACAGAGGGACTGGCCAACCTATTGCCCTCCAGTATGCACGTGAATAAGGTTTACCTCACGGAATATCCAGAAGTACAAGACCCCAACTCACCCTATATCAAAAAGCCAAAAGCGCGGGATGCATTTCTCCAACAGCTGTACAATGGAACGCTCCTGGTGAATTATTTAGGGCATGGTTCCCCAACGGTGTGGGCTCAGGAAGAGGTATTTACTGCCTCAGATCTTGGTCTGGTCAAAACAGGCATGCGCCTCCCCTTCTGGGTGGCTGGAACCTGCGATTGGGCGAAATATGATGATGTGAACTCATCCTGCGTACCTGAAGAGCTTATGCTCATGGAAAGTAATGGAGCTGTTGGAATTTTATCCACCACCCGCAAAACCTATGCAGTATTTAATGAAATCCTGCTTTCCGACTTTTTTGATTTCCTATTTCCTGAACTTGATGCAGGCAGGTCGTTGACAGTGGGCGATGCCGTCATGATGGCTAAAAATATCACGGCTGGTTCTGATCCAAATAATGAGAAGTACATACTCTTTTCTGATCCGGCCCTGCGTTTGGCTTCTCCTGTACGGAAAGGTAGTATTGATTCCATCTCACCTTCTGTCTTCCAGGCTATGGGTACCATAAATTACACAGGTGTTGCTGATACTTCTCTTGCCGTGGATGCCAGAGCGGCCGTCACAGTTTTCGATACACCGACTCCTGTGACCAGATCATTTTACAATAGTTTCAACAATACCACGGGGAGTATTTCATACGTCCTGCCAGGTAAACGAATTTTTCGAGGCTTAATTTCTGTGGATGATCGTGATTTCTCCGGGAGTTTTACCCTTCCAAAGGATATTAAATATTCAGGTACTGGCGGTATCCTCAGGATTCAGTACTGGGATGATACAGGACTGGATGGCAGCATTTATATCGACACTCTCAAATTTATGGGTACGGATTCCACAGCACTGGACAATGAAGGACCGGAGATTCTATTTATTTCTGACAACATGGTACTTCTCAATGGAGATCATTTTTCTGCCAATGAAGCCTTGCAAATAGAAATCAGTGATGAACAGGGTATTAACCTGACGGGAGTCGCTGGACACGGTATTACCCTCGCCATAGATGAAGACTGGGAAAACGCCTTTGATGTCACTGAACTATTTGAGTATGACCTGGATCATTCTGACCTGGGTCGCCTCTCAGCCTTTCTTTCTGAGATTCCACCTGGAGAGCACCTTATTTCCGCCAAGGCCTGGGACAGCCAAAACAATCCCAATGAAGCCAGCGTTCGCCTTGAGTTTTTTGCAGCCAATGACTTCCGTATTTACGATCTTTTCAATTTCCCTAATCCCATGCGGGATCAAACGGATGTCACTTATATGCTTTCCCATCCAGCTGATATACAGTATGCCATCTATACTCTGGCAGGACGCAAAATAATATCTGATTCACAGGGTTATCAAAACCAGGGCTTTAACTCATTCCCCTGGGATGGCCGAGATCGTTTTGGAAATCAGTTGGCCAATGGGGTCTATATCCTGGTCATCGAAGCAGATAGTGATGATTTCAGCAAACCAGCTCAGAGTTTACAAAAGATCGTCATCACACGTTAATGCCTGAATCCCAGCTCATTCTAGCCAGTGCCTCTCCCCGCAGGAAGCATCTCCTGGAGCAGATTGGGTATTCGTTTAAAGTTATCCCCAGTCATATGGATGAACCCCCTTATGCTGGGCATGATCCAGCACTTTATGCTTCCAATCTTGCCACCCTCAAGGCTACCGAGACATCACATAAATATCCAGATGCACTTGTTGTGGGTGCTGATACCATCGTAGTTATTGGTGAAGAAGTTTTAGGTAAACCAGAAGATGATGCATCTGCCTATAAAATGCTAAGTCAACTTTCAGGGAGAAATCATCAGGTGATCACCGCCTACAGTTTTCAATTGAAAACAAGACGTATCAATCAAGTACATCATGTGTTGACCCAGGTTCATTTCAAGCAACTCCATCAGGAAGAAATAAACTACTATATAGAATCCAGAGCTCCATTTGATAAAGCCGGAGCCTATGGTATCCAGGATTACTCCAGTGTCTTTGTGGATCGGATAGAAGGCTGTTTTTACAATGTTGTGGGATTGCCGCTATCTGATTTTAATGAGAATTTAAACCATCTCCTCAGTCACCACGCCATCACCCTTAAATAAACTATTATACATTTCCCTTTTCCCCGGGAGTATCATGCATAAAAGCCATGTCCTCGCTTTCTGCGGTCTTGATTTACGTGGAAAAATACTTAAACTCATCAGCACTTAGCGAAGAGGACCAATCGTGGCATTTCATGAGGACTTAAGAAACCATCGCCTGAAAAAAGGACTAATCCTGGAGGAGATCTCCGAGGACATAAAAATCAATGTTCGCATCCTGCAGGCTCTTGAACAGGGTGACTATCACATTCTCCCCGTACCCTATGTCCGATTGTTTATGAAAGCCTATGCGCAGGCTATCGATTATCCTGTTGAGGATATTCTACGTGGTCTTGAAAATGAGCTCAAGTTGACAGGTGAACAAGGTGTCTCTGGCAATATTGCTTCTGATTCAGGTGCATCCCTCGATATGAGTGGAGCCACCCTTTCTGAAGCTCAGAACTTATTGGAAATGGAAAAGGGCTCTCAGAGTAATCTGATTCGTCTAGTAGGCGTTGTAATTATAATGGTTATCGTCATTATCGTTGGAAAAAGTCTTTTAGAACCTGATAGTCCTATAGAATCCAAAGCCCTTTCCTCGCTATTACCCCCTATGAATCTTACAGAGAGTCTGGAATCAATGAACATTTCAGATTCACTCCTCTCGGCCAATGCAGATAGTTTGACGATTACTTCGACTGACTTTCTCTCCATCATCCGCAATGATGGTCAACTTAAATCGGACACTTTGTTCCAGGAGCCAGGCCTATCTCTGGGCATTCTCCTTACCGATTCAACAGAGCTAAGGTTGTATCCCGGTGAGGCTGCCCTCATTTCCGTAAACGGAGATACATTACCAGGATCACCATTTAGTAATTCCTGGCTTGTGGTTACTGCAGATTCGACGGGTGGACATCTACAAACCTATCCAACCCTGTAGTTCGCTTCCCTATTTTTTAGTAATAAGCCTCCCAAATCAAGGGAAATACGTGGGTTTTTAACCCACAACTCACCCACAATCTTCCATTCTCCTGAATTTCAGTTTTCAATGAATTGCATATATTATATTATTATTTAAGCACTTATGTAAATTTATATCTGCCTGATTCATCCCCATTAGCGTCACCCTCTCCATACTCCACCGTAAACTATATCGGATAGTTTTACCATTTTTTCTTGATTTGTGGGTTGTTATCCCTAAATTAGGGTTAATAGTGGGTAATTATCCCTACTGTTAGAAAGCTGAAACGGGAAATGGGAACTAACACATTTACAGGCGAATTTCGTTATTCAATTGATGCAAAAGGTCGATTGAATATTCCTGCGAAATTTCGCAAAGCATTACCGGAGACAAGTGAGGACACCTTCGTGGTGACACGAGGTGAAGAAGAGAATATCGCAGTATACTCACTTGACAAATGGCGCGAGAAGGAACAAGAGTTACTTACGCTTTCTTCTAAACTTCGAGCACACAGAGCCTACAAACGACAGGCTACTCGATTTGCCACCCCCCTGAAATTCGATAGCCAGGGTCGCGTTGCGATACCTGCAAACCTACTGCAGCATGCAGGGGTTGACAAAGAAGTCGTGATTATTGGGATGATCGACGAAATCGAAATCTGGGATCCGGACATTCTCAAACGCTATGAGGAAACTGAGTTCCAACTTGATGCTGAGGATATAGAAGCCATTGACAAGTACACTCGATCATCGTGAATCAGGTAAGTCAGCCGAAATTTCGTCACACACCAGTACTGGTGGACGAGGTTTGCGCGCTGATGATCAACGATCGGTCTGGCGTTTACATTGATGGCACCTTCGGTCTCGGTGGACACTCCAAAGCAATATCCTTACTGTTAAATGCTGATGCTACACTGATCGGTATCGATCAGGATGAATCTGCCCTCGCACAATTCGACACTTCCCTAATTAAGCAAACCCTGCACCTGAGGTGCACAAACTTTGAAAATTTGGATCAGGTACTAACCGACCTGAAACTCACGCAAGTCCATGGGATCCTTCTGGATCTGGGGCTGAATTCATTCTCCCTGGATGATCCAGAAAGGGGATTCGCTTTTAGCCTCGATGGTCCCCTGGATATGCGCTTTGACAGATCAAACGAGTTTACTGCTGAAACGGTGATCAATGAATACTCGCAGGAACAGCTTGCAGACATCATGTACCGTTTTGGAGAGGAAAGGAATAGCCGCCGGATAGCGCGAAAAATTGTGAATATGAGAACCGATAAAAGACTGACGCTAATTGATGAGCTCCGCGAAGCGGTGGCTGGCTGTGTCGATCCACGGTTTCGCAATAAATCGCTAGCCCGCGTATTCCAGGCCTTCAGAATTGAAGTCAATCGTGAAATGGAAGTTTTGGAGACTGTTCTGAATACGGCAACTCAAGTATTGGCCCCAGGCGGCCGTCTTGCTGTTATCTCCTACCACTCACTGGAAGATCGCATGGTGAAAAATCATTTTCGCAATCTGTCTCAGGATATTCCACGGCAACCAGGCATGTTGGATAGTGAGGTTAAAATTCCTCTCTTCAAGCGCATCTCAGGAAAGCCTGTCATTGCCAGCCAGGGAGAATCCGAATTAAATCCTCGAGCGCGCAGTGCCAAACTGCGGGTTGCTGAAAGGACTTCGCATGCGGCAGACTGAAACCCGCAGTGAAATCCTTAAAACGATTCTCTATATAGGGATGATACCTGTTGTCGCAGGTTTACTCTTTCTATACATATGGCTCGGCGAAGAAGTTAGGGCCGGTGAATTGAAGTTAGATTCATTACGTACCCGCGAAATCAAACTGCGCGGCGAATACAATCTGGTCCAGAGCGAACGGAATCGCCTCCATCGTCCAGATAAACTCTCAAAACTTGCACGGGAAAAACTGGGACTCATTCAGCCAGACCCAGAAACTCGCGAAGTCAGGGTCAAACTCAAATGAGTATGACCTATAAGAAATTTCGTGGGCGCTATATCTTCGTGGTCTTTACCTCCATTATGGTTTGGGCAGCACTGGTGCTCAAGATGTTTTATATACAAGTTATTGATCCTGATAATCTGGGCACTGCTCTACAGTCTCAATTCGAAGACAAAGTGTCTATATCACCCTTGCGTGGAAATTTTTATGATCGGAACGGCAAAAAACTCACTGATAACATAGAGCATTTCACATTTGCAGCTCACCCTGCAAAAGTGAAAGACAAAGATGCAGTCGCCAGACTCTTCAGCAAAACATTCAACAAATCTATACGCTATTACCTGAACAAACTAAAAACCATAAAGTCATTTGTCTATCTTGAAAAAGATGTGAATCCACTGATTGGTCGCGAACTGAGCCAAAGCCCCCTCCCTGTTGGTGTTCAGGTTCAGTCCAAGGTGCGACGCTATTATCCCTACGGTGATGTCGCAGCACCCTTAATTGGCTTTGTGGGAACAGAAAACCACGGACTTTCAGGGCTGGAAGATCATTATAATCATCAACTGGCTGGGATTGATGGATGGAGAGAACTTGGCTCTGATGGTCACGGCAACACCAGAATTCGGGGTGGTTTTAGCGAGCAAAAGCCCATCAATGGCGATGATTGTTTTCTCACAATTGATGTAGATATACAAATCATTATTGAAGAAGAATTACGGGATGCTGTTGAAAAGCATCAGGCGGATAAAGCTGAAGCCATTCTGGTTGATCCAAGTACAGGCGAAATCCTGGCCCTGGCTAACATACCGACTTTTAATCCAAATTCTCGTTCAAGAATCACCGAAGCATCCTTGATAGCCCACCCCATCATGTCATCCTTTGAACCAGGTTCCACATTCAAGGTAGTTGGTGCCACTGCTCTGCTGGAGGACAAGAAGGTCCATCCCATGGATGTTTTTGATTGTGAAGGAGGTGAATACTCCATTCATGGCATAGATGTAAAGGATTGGAAATCTTTTGACAACTTAACCTTTGCAGAAGTGCTTCAGAATTCATCCAATATTGGAATCATCAAAGCAGTTGAGCTACTTGATGAATCAAAAATGTTCAATACTGCCAGAAAATTTGGGTTCAGCGAAAAAAGTGGTATTCAATTTCCCTATGAGAGCAGTGGTTCTCTTAAAAACAATAGAACCTGGTCTGAATTATCTAAATCTGAAATTGCAATTGGTTATGAAGTTTCTGTGACGACGCTGCAGATGGCTATGGCCTATTCCGCCATCGGAAACGGTGGTGTACTTATGAAACCTCAGCTGGTTCAAAAGCTAAAAACACCTAAAGGTCACGAGCAAAAAATTGATCACATCGATGCATTGCGCCGTGTGGCTTCGGAAAAGACCATGCATACCATGTCTGATATTCTTGAGAAGGCTGTCTCTCAGGGCACAGGGCATAACGCCTTCCTGCCCAACCTGAAAATAGCTGGTAAGACCGGTACTGCTAAAAAACTAAAAAATGGCAAATATGTGAGTGAGTATATCGCCTCATTCGCCAGCTTTTATCCTTCAGATGATCCTGAATACACATTGATCGTTACGGTGGATCACCCCAGGACAGGCGGTTACACTGGTGGCATGGTGGCAGCTCCCATTGCCAAGGAAATTTATCGACGGATCTACAATCTTAAAGGGCGAGACGCAGAACCTTATCTCCAGGCCTCTGTACCAAAGGACAGAGATGAAAGTGTCAATGAAGCACCGAGGTCACTCCAGGGTCAATTACTGAGTGCCGCTCTCCCCGTTCTTAAAATCAACGCTACTCAAGTCACCATGCCTGATTTAAAGGGTATGAGCTTGAAGATGAGTCTTTCAGGGCTGTATGCCATGGGACTCAAACCAATCCCTCATGGGAGCGGACGAGTCATCAGACAAGTACCGGCAGCGGGAAAAACACTTAAAGCAGGTCAATCTGTAGAAATCTATTTGGGTGAATAATGCAACTGACTAATATTGTCAATCAGGTTCCAGATATTTTAGAAGCACGTGGTGATCAGAATACCGAAGTCACCGGGATCAGCTATGATTCCAGACAAGCGCAGCCCGGTCATCTTTTTATCGCCGTTCGCGGTCTCATTACAGATGGTCATGATTTTATCTACACCGCCATCGAAAATGGTGCTCAGATCATTGTATATGATCGGTCAGATTTTGTCATTCCAGAGAATATTGCTTCAATATTGGTAAAAGATTCAAGATTGGCATTGCCTGTCATCGCATCGACATATTTTGGTCACCCAGAAGATGGCTTGAAGCTGGTAGCCATCACTGGAACAAATGGTAAAACTACCACAAATTATTTTGTTCAGCATCTCCTCAACAAAAGTGGATCTAAAACCGGACGCATTGGTACCACTGGTGCCCAGATTGATGATATGGACATTGATCTCATGCATACCACACCGGAATCCGCTGATTTGTATGAAATTTTAGCCGAATTCGTGGCTCACGGAGCCAAAGCAGTGACGCTGGAAGTTTCCTCTCACGCACTTTCACAAAATCGAGTAGATGGTCTCACTTTTGACGTAGCTGTTTATACCAATCTGACTCAAGATCATCTGGACTATCATGGATCCCTGGAGGACTACCTGGCTGCCAAGCAATTGCTCTTCAAGGGGTTGCCAAAAGAATCTGTGGCTATTGTCAATATGGATGATCCCCATGCAGAACGTATTATCGAAGTCTGTGTAGCAAAAATTATTCGTTATGGGTACAACTCCAACGCAGAATACAGAATTTTAGACCATTCAATTAATCGCCACGGCGTGGAGCTCACCCTGGATACGCCTTATGGACAGAGAGTTGTCCAGGTAAATACTGTTGGAACTTTCAACTATTACAATTTTCTGGCAGCCTATGCGGCAGCCATTGAGTTGGAGTGTGATATTGAAAAGGTGGAGCTCTCTGCAAAACTGCTCCCCATGGTACCTGGCCGGCTGGAAAAGATTGCCAACCAGGCGCCCTTTCAAGTCTTTGTTGACTATGCACATACCCCTGATGCCATGGAAACCGTTCTGGCTACCCTGGCCGAATCCTATCCAGACAATCGTCTCATCACTGTTTTTGGCTGTGGTGGTGACAGGGACAAGGGAAAGCGTCCAATCATGGGTGAAATTGCGACTCGGCTTTCAAGCAAGGCCATTATCACCGACGATAATCCAAGAACTGAGGCACCTCTCAACATCATCCAGGAGATCATAGCCGGTTGTGGCGAACGGTCAAATTATAGCGTCATTCAAGACCGGACAGAGGCAATAAATGCCGCATTACTGGAGGCCAAGCAAGGTGATATCGTCGCTGTGTTGGGCAAGGGTCACGAGCCCTACCAGGAAATCATGGGTGAGCGCAAACCTTTTAGTGATATGACAATTGTAGATCAATTCATGGAGCAACATGGCTATTCTACCTGATACTATTACGTCGCTCCCTGATGTAAGCATTAAGGGGGCTTTCATGTCCCCAATTACCGGTGTCAGTATTGATACTCGAAGCTTAAATGCCGGAGACATCTTCGTTGCATTTATCGGTTCCCTAGTGGATGGTCATGACTATATCCCAAAAGCCATTTCCCGTGGCGCTTCAGCAGTCATGGCCTCCACTTCATGGGACGGATGTGAAGATTGGGAAGCTTCCATCCCTCTGATAATGACAGAGGATCCGGTCATATCTCTTGCTGACCTTGCCACTGCACACCGGAAACTTTTTAAGATACCCCTTATCGCGATAACAGGGACAAACGGAAAAACATCTACAAAGAATTTACTTACTCATATTCTCAGTAAACGATTTTCCGTACTCTCAACAGATGGTAACTTTAATAATCATATCGGCTTACCATTGACGCTCCTGAAATTGGATAAATCCCATGATATGGCAGTTATTGAAATGGGTGCCAGTCAAAAAGGTGACATCCAGTATCTTTGTGAGATTGCACAGCCAGATCAGGGGGTCATTACCAATATCAGTCTGGCCCATACTGAGTTTTTCAATGATATCGACACCATTCAAGCAACCAAGGGCGAACTATTTCAATACCTGGGAGCAAACGGTGGGCGTGCCTTTGTAAATCTGGATGATGAAAGAGTGGCTGAATTGGGTCAGGGTTGTACCAATCATGTCCCATATAGCTTCAAAGTAGAAACCGAGCGTGGTTTTACCCTGACAGGACCTGATAAATTAGGTTGTTATGACCTTCAATTCAGAAAATACTCTGCTCATTTAAACCAACCCGGCAAGGCCATCGCTCTCAATGCTGCCTGTGCAGCTACTATGGCCCTGCAAAATGGAATTCGCTTTGATCAGCTTCAGGAAGCTCTGGAAGATTATGCTGGTGAAACCGGACGCATGCAACATGAAGAAGTTGGTGGGGTGCATTTTTATAATGATGCTTACAACGCCAATCCTGCAAGTGCAAAAGCCGGCTTTGAGACCATGGCTGAAATAAACAGCACAGCCCGTAAAATCCTGATCTTTGCCGACATGTTGGAGCTGGGTGTTCAGAGTGTCGAATCTCATATCAATGTCGCCGCCCAAATGCTAAAGGCCCAATTTGACCACATCATTTTATTTGGTGAAGAAGTTGTTAATACTGCCCATCACCTTAAAGAACAAGGCTTTATGTCTCTGTATTACAACAAAGACAAAGCCGAATCTCTCCAACATTTTCTGGATGAAGTCAAGCCAGGTGATCTGGTTTATCTAAAAGGTTCTCGGGGAATGCAACTGGAAGATTATGTCAATGCATATAAGGAAAACAACTAATGCTATATCATTTACTGTTGCCCCTACAAGAATATTTCTCAGCATTGAACGTTTTCCGTTACATCTCCTTCCGCTCTGCCAGTGCTGCTATTACAGCTGTCTTGTTTTCTTTTATTGTGGGTCCCTGGATCATAAAAAAATTGCAAGGCATGCAAATTGGCGAAACCATTAGAACTGATGGACCTGGATCCCATTCTGCAAAAGCTGGAACGCCAACCATGGGTGGTCTTATCATCATTGGTGCCATTCTGGTACCCACTCTATTATTTGGCAGGTTAGACAATATTTACATTCAAATGATGGTCGTCTCAGTGGTCTGGATGGGTATCGTTGGGTTTATTGATGATTATCTAAAAGCGGTTAAAAAATCCAAAAAAGGCCTCATCGCCCGCTATAAACTTCTTGGTCAAATTAGTCTGGGTCTGGTGTTAGGTGCAGTGATGATTCTCCATCCTGAATTTGAAGGTGTTGAAACTGCTACCACCCTCCCCTTCTTCAAGGATCTGGTTTTCGACATGCAATCCGCCTGGATATACATCCCCTTTGTCATTTTTGTTATCACTGCTACTTCAAATTCTGTGAACCTCAGTGATGGTCTGGATGGTCTGGCTTCAGGTCTTATGGCTATCGCAGCCCTGGTCTTTGCTGGCATTGCCTATATCACTGGTCGTGCAGATTTTAGTCAATATTTAAATATCATATATCTCCCTAGTGCAGGAGAGCTCACTGTCTTTTGTGCGGCACTTATTGGAGCTTCGCTTGGTTTTCTCTGGTACAACGCCCGGCCTGCAGAGGTCTTTATGGGCGATACCGGATCGCTGGCTCTTGGTGCCGCACTTGGGGCGGTGGCAGTCATGCTGAAGAAAGAGTTCCTACTGCCATTTGCAGGTGGTGTCTTCATCATTGAGTCCATCTCTGTGATCATTCAAGTGCGCTATTTCAAATATACAAAGAAGAAGTATGGTGAAGGTCGCCGGCTATTTCGAATGGCGCCGATTCACCATCATTTTGAGCTTAAAGGTTGGGATGAGAACAAAGTTGTGATTCGATTCTGGATCATGGGAATCCTGTTTGCCTTTTTAACACTGACAACATTTAAGATCAGGTAATATGAAACCATCTGACATTACAGGTAAAAACGTCACCGTCCTGGGCAGCCAACGTTCTGCCATGGGTGCAGCACGTTTACTCCGGCATTTTGGTGCAAAAGTTCTCGTCAGCGAATTTGATGCGGATAAGTTTGATGCGGAAAAACGTCAGATTTTGGGTGACATCGAAGCAGAATTCGAATTTGGTTATCATTCCCCTGATGTCCTGAAAAGTGATTTTGTGGTCGTGAGTCCAGGCATCCCTGAGAATGCTGACATTGTTCAAAAGATCAGAAGTAAGCATATTCCGCTCTACTCCGAAATTGAGCTCACTTCCTGGTTTATCGATGCTCCAATCATAGCTGTTACCGGGTCAAATGGAAAAACTACTACAGTAAATCTTATTCACCACCTGCTAAAAACTGCTGGATATGACAGTTTCCTTGGTGGGAATGTAGGTGTAGCCGCGTCTGAAGTGCTCATGGATAGTCTGAATCAAGTCGCACAAAAGCCAATCTTTGTTTTAGAGGTCAGTAGTTTTCAGTTAGACAATATCGACACCTTCAAACCAAATGTGGCGGTGATCCTGAATCTCACACCTGATCATCTCGACCGATATCCCAGTCTGACAGCATATTATGAATCAAAACTGGGGATGCTTAGAAATTTAGACGAAACCTGCACCGCCGTCATCAATAGAGACGATCCAGAATTATCTCGTCATGTCCTGGTTGTGGATGAAAGCCGTTATTTTTCAGTTTCCAGCCCATCTGGTGGTGACGCCATGTTAGCTGAAGGCATAATTGGTATCATGAAGAATGGTGAGTGGAGTCCTATTCTGCCTGCCAAAGCACTGCCTCTGCCAGGCAAGCACAATTTAAGCAATGCCCTGGCCGCTGTGGCTGCAGTCATGGATTTCATTACTGATCCTGAAATATTGGCTCAAGGACTGATGACTTTTTCAGCAGTCCCCCATCGAATTGAGTATGTTGGTAAAATCAAGGGCATCCGCTGTTACAATGATTCTAAAGCTACCAATATTGCTTCAACTGAGGTGGCAATTCACAGTTTTCCCCAACCCCTCTGGCTGATCCTGGGTGGCAAGGATAAGGGTGGTGACTTCACAACCCTGATACCACAGTTGGAAGCATCGACTCGAGAAGTTCTCCTGGTGGGAGCAGCTTCAGATATTATTGAGACCCAGATAAGTCCAGCTTTACAAACACGTAAGGTTGAAACCATCGAATCAGCCATTAATTACTGTTTTGATCACGGTGATGATGGTGATGTTCTGCTCCTCTCTCCGGCCTGCGCAAGTTTTGATCAATTTGACAATTTTGAAGCTAGGGGTGATCATTTCCGGACCCTTATCCAAGCCCATGAAGGGTGGACAATGTGAAATATTTCCACCTGGATAAAGTCTTGTTTATTATAGTTATTATACTTTTTGTTGCTGGTTCTGTAGTGATGTATTCCGCTTCCACCTCTCAACATGCTGATTCATCGCATTATCTAAAACGTCATCTGATGAATGGCACCATCGCTGTCATATTGGGCATCATATTTTCCAGGTTTCCACATCAATATTTCAGACATCTCCGCTATTTCATTCTCATTGGTATGTATTTATTGTTGGTCGGTGTATTGATCTATAACAAGTCAATGGGTATGACACATCCGGCCAGATGGTTATATCTAGGCGGTTTCAGTTTCCAGGTAGCGGATTTTGTGCGACTTGGAATGATCATTTATATCGCAGACTATTTGCACCGCAACCAACAGACGCTTCATGATTTCAAGACAAGTGTCTTCCCAGCCTTCTTGATTGTTTCCACTGTGGTGGCTCTCATTGCCATACAGCCGGATCTTTCATCATCCCTAATGATTATGATGCTGTGTCTCATTCTATTCTATCTGGGCAATGTTCAGATCAGTCATATCTCAGCCTTCTTATCAGTTGGCTCTATAACAGCACTCGTCTATGCCTGGAGCAGACCATATATGTGGAAACGAATTATGACTTTCTTTAGTGATAATGTGGATGTGGCCAATGAAGGTTTCCAGGTACATCACTCTCTCAAGGGTCTGGCTCATGGAGGTATCGGCGGTGTCGGTCTGGGTAATAGTTATGTTAAAGATCTATTTCTCCCTGAGCCACACACTGACTTCGTCTTTAGCATTCTAGGTGAAGAATTTGGATTTATTGGATCTTCCTTCTTTCTACTTCTCTTTTTGCTGCTCTTCCTGCGAGGATTGAGAATTGCCAGAAATTCATCTGATTCATTCAGCATGCTCCTGGCTATCGGCATCAGTTTCTCTCTATTCAGTTTTGCTATGGTAAATATTGGTGTCGTCACAGGATTTTTACCCACAACAGGTCTCCCCCTTCCACTTATTTCTTATGGAGGTTCAAATCTGTTGGCCACTGCCGTGATGCTGGGAATTCTGTTCAACATTTCTTCCAATAACGAGTCAGGTAAGATTTTATCATCTGAAAGGGTATTGAACATTGACTTCTAATAATATGCTGAGAGTGGCATTTGCAGGTGGCGGAACCGGTGGACATATCATTCCAGCTCTTGCCATTGCTGAAAGATTACAGGAATGCGTTGCCAGAGAGAGTTCATTTTCTGACGTGGAAGTCCTCTTCTTTGGAAGTGATTATGGGATGGAAACGCGTCTAATTCCAGAGGCTGGATTCAAGCTTGAGACTCTACCCATCCGTGGACTTTCCAGATCCATATCCCTGGCGGGTCTGAAGCAAAACATCTTACTGCCTGGACGGTTGATCGCATCAATTATCAAAGCCAACAAAGCTTTGCGGGCCTTTGATCCACACATTACTGTAGGAACAGGTGGTTATGCCAGTGCAGTACCTGTTCGACAATCACTTCGCAACCATATTCCCATCGTCCTCCAGGAGCAAAATAGCTACCCCGGGATGGTGACACGTCTTTTTGCACCCAAGGCCAGACAGGTATTCCTCACCTACGAAGATGCCAGTCAACATCTCAAAGGGTCTCAAACGCTTCAGACAGGTAATCCCATTCGTTTTATGGGAAGTAAAAGCGATCGCAGTGAATCCGCTGAATTATTCGGCTTAAACCCGGAGATTCCTACCCTCTTTATTCTGGGGGGGTCTCAAGGAGCCAGGGCAATCAACCGACATTTTATTGATCGCATCGCCAAATATCTGGAAAAGCTGGGGATGCAAGTCCTGTGGCAAACGGGTAAAGCTGATTTCGAATTCTGCCAGAAGCAGATTGGAACTAATCCACGCGTCGTCCTCAAACCATTTATCAAGGAGATGGATAAGGCTTATTCCATAGCTGATTTGATGGTTTGTCGTGCAGGCGCTATGACGCTTACAGAGATCAATCACTTTGGATTACCCTCCATATTGATTCCCCTGCCCAGCGCAGCAGCGAATCATCAAGAATTCAATGCCAGAAGTCAGGAGAAAGCTGGTGCAGCCAGGGTTATTCTTGAACCTGAACTTGCTGAAGGTGCATTTCTCCCACTGCTCACTGACATTTTCACTAATAAGGAAAAACTTAGTGGCATGGCCAAAGCATCAGCTGCTCTCAGTCGCCCTCAAGCCACACAAGAAATCTGTAACCACATCATAAGAATTGCGAGCACCAGTGCTTAAGTCAGCCAGACATATTCATTTTGTCGGTATCGGCGGAATTGGGATGAGCGCTCTTGCTCTCTTACTCAAACAGCAGGGTAAGCAAGTCTCTGGATCTGATCAGATGGATAGTGAATTACTCAATTCTCTTAGAAAAGCCGAGATTCAAGTCTTCATAGGTCATGCAGCCAATCATGCTGAAGGTGCAGACCTGGTGGTCTACTCAAGTGCCGTAAAACCTGATAATCCTGAGCGAGTATATGCTGAGTCTCAGGGTATCCCTGAAATTCGTCGAGCGGAATTGCTGGGTCAGATAGCAGATTCGTACGAAAACATCCTGGCGATTGCCGGTACGCATGGAAAAACGACTACGACAGGCATGTGTGGTCAGATACTGATCGCAGCAGGTCTCGATCCAAGTATACTGGTTGGCGGAATCCTCCCAGACTTGAAATCAAATCTACGTCTTGGTAAACAGAATCATATTGTTGTTGAAGCAGATGAATATGACCGGTCTTTTCTGGCTCTTAATCCTACCCAGATCATCGTGACCACGCTTGAAGCCGATCATCTGGATATCTACAAAGATTTACAGGATGTCCGCGATACCTTTCTTGAGTTCATATCCAAACTGGATGAGTCAGGACAGCTGGTCTTGCAGGGTGATGACCCGGAATTGTTGCAACTTGCCAATCGAAGCCCACACCCAGTCATCAGCTATGGTTTAACCAATATGCCTGATTATCGGGCCATTGATATTGAAGTAAACTCCTTCACCAGTAAGTTTACTGTGGTAAAACGTGGTAAAACGTTGGGTAACATCGTTCTCAATATGCCTGGTGATCACAATGTCATGAATGCCCTGGGCGCATGCACGCTTGCACATGAGATGGGTATTGATTTCAAGTATATCAAAGCTGGACTTGAGTCCTTCCATGGTATGGAGCGCCGATTCCAACTCAAGGGTTCCAAGAATGGGGTCCAATTCGTTGATGATTATGCCCATCATCCTTCAGAGATAGAAGCCACATTATTGGCAGCTCGTAGTGGATGGGCAACCTCACGAATTATTGCCGTATTTCAACCTCATTTATATTCCAGAACCAAAGATTTTGCTCAGGAATTTGCAGCTGCACTGGAAATAGCAGATATCGCTATCCTGACTGATATTTATCCAGCCCGCGAGCTTCCCATCCCCGGAGTAACGTCTGATCTGATTCTAAAACACGGAAGTGATAAAATCCAGCTGCTCTCTCACATTGAAGATGTCCACAAATTTTTGAAGCCCAACCTGCAGACCAATGATCTGGTTATTACCATGGGTGCTGGCGACATCTGGAAACTGCATGGACTTTTCCTGGAGGAAGGTAAGTAAGTGGCCAGGACATCTACATATATCATTCCACCCCTGAGTTTGATTTTCTCAGCAGGACTGCTTCTTACCGTGGTACTGTTAGGATTTTTGAGTATAGCCTATGCCACGCTACTCAGAAGTGATGAAGTCGAAGCTATTAACCTTTATGGGCAACGCACAATGAGCCCTGAACGGGTGAAGAGTCTCACAGAGGTTTACCTGGGTAACTCACTCATGAGGCTCGACCTTAGAGAAATTCAGGAAAGTTTTCTGGAATATCCACTCATTCGGAGTGCGAAAGCCACCAGAAATTATCCTCATTCTCTGGATATCTATCTATATGATGTACTTCCTGTAGCCTATATCGCTATGCATGAAATCATGACCCTTGATGAGAAGGCCATTCTACTCCCATTGCCTGACAAGGGAATGCTTTACAATTTACCCATCATTACCGGGATCAATGTGGAAGTTCCAAGCACTAGTATTGGGCAGATCATTCCCGATGAGACAGTTCAGATGTTAGTCAGTTTCCTCAAGAAGATTCGCAAAGAACATCAAAATCTATATCTTGATATTTCTGAGATTTCCTATGACAGACGCGGCATCAAGCTGATATCAGCCACGCACGGGACCTCCGTATTTCTGGGGAACGAGGATGATGCCATCGTGAATAGCATCATTCTTGAAAAATTTATATCCGAAGAATCAGATTCAGGGATCATCAGTCCCTATCAGTATATCGATCTGCGATTTGATCGTCAGGTCATCGTAAAGGAGCGAGAATCACGATGAACAGCCGTGGAATATACATAGCCGTAGACATTGGGACATCGAAGGTATGCGCCATCGCAGCAGAGCCAGATCATGAAGATATTCTTAAGGTGGTCGGGCTCAGCAGCTCACCCTCCACAGGTCTTCGGCGTGGAACAATTGTTGACATCGAAGCCACTGCCAAGGCCATACGCACTGCCCTGGATGATATCGAAGCAAGTGCTGGTATTAAAGCCGGCCAAATTACCGTCGGCATTGCAGGAGAGCATATTGCCAGCCTGAATGCAACTGGAGTTATCGGTATTGCTGATCTGTCCAATCGAGGCCTGGAAAAAGAATTAAAGATTACCCAGGAAGATGTTGACCGGGTTATTGAATCGGCCAAAGCTGTTGGTCTTCCCAATGGCCGTAGAATCATCCATGTAATTCCACAACAATTTACTGTGGATGATGAAGCAGGATTGCGTAATCCCGTTGGGATGACAGGCCGCAGACTTGAAGCTCAAGTTCATCTCGTCACATCAGCTACAGCCAGTACGAAAAACATTATTACTGCAGTACGTCATGCAGGTTGTCAGGTCAAAGACTTTGTTCTGGAGCCTATCGCCTCAGCCCAATCTGTTTTAACTGAAGAAGAAAAGAAAGTTGGTGTGGGTCTCATCGATATTGGTGCCGGGACCACAGATGCCATTGTCATTTCCAAATTTGGTGTTGAGCATACTGTCTCTCTCCCCTTTGGTGGCAATCAGGTCACCTCAGATATTGCCGGTATTCTCAGAATTACGGATGAGCAAGCCGACGAGCTCAAGCTCAAATTTGGTCATTGCTTCACCGCTGAAACAGAAGTGGACAAGGTCTTTGATGTAAAGGGTGTCGGTGGCCGTCAGGACCGCAATATTAATGAATCCGAATTCTCAATGTATATCGAAGCCCGTATGGATGAGACGCTGAGAATGGTCAAAGCCAATCTCGAAGAAAACGGAATGATAAAGCATCTGAATTCCGGTCTGGTATTTACTGGGGGTGGCTCAAAGATTCCTGGAATTATCCCTCTGGCAAAACGCGTGTTTGATTTGCCTGTTCGTCTAGGGAATCCCATCGGTTTTATTGATACGACAGAACGGATCGATAGTCCAGAATATGCTACTGCAACTGGTCTCATCGCCTATGCAGCAAAATTTCAATCAGAAGAGACAAGTCGTTATGATAGTGGAACGCTTGCTCGACTCTTTAAAACGATAACTGATTTTTTTCAGAAAAATTTTTAATAAGAAAACACATCCAAAACGGAGGATACACACATGTTATTTGAATTTGACAGCTTAAAAGAACAGAAGGCTCGAATCCGGGTTATCGGTGTTGGTGGTGCAGGTAGCAATGCCATCGATCGCATGGTCGATTCAGAACTTTCAGGCGTGGAATTTATCGCCGTCAATACTGATGCTCAGGCATTGGATAACAGTAAGGCCGATGTCAAAATCCAGATTGGTAAAACCATTACCAAGGGTCTTGGTGCAGGTGCAAAGCTTCATGTAGGTGAAGCTGCTGCTGAAGAAGATGCTCAGGCAATCGCCGCAGCTCTTGATGGATCCGATCTTGTGTTCGTGACAGCAGGTATGGGTGGCGGAACGGGAACAGGTGCAGCTCCAGTTGTTGCTCGGATATCAAAAGAGATAGGTGCCTTAACCATCGGGATAGTAACCACTCCTTTCCGCTGCGAAGGTCCACAAAGATCCAAGCGTGGAAAAGAGGGCGTGGAGAATCTGCGCCAATACCTGGATACCCTTATCGTCATTCCAAATCAAAGACTACTCTCCATCGTTGAGAGAACCACATCCATGGTGGATGCTTTTTTAGAAGCAGATTCAGTACTTCTTCAAGCAACCCGTGGTATTTCTGATTTGATCAATGTTCCTGGTCTCATCAATTTGGATTATGCAGATGTCAAAACGACCATGGAAGGCATGGGTGATGCCATCATGGGTACAGGCATAGCTTCTGGTGAGGAACGCGCTGTACTGGCCGCTCAGACCGCTATATCATCACCTCTACTTGATGACACGAACATCAATGGAGCCCAGGGTCTTCTAATCAATATCACCGGTGGCCCAAACATGTCACTATTTGAAGTTGATGAAGCTGCAAATCTCATATTTGAAGAAGTCGGAGAACAGGCTAACATCATTATGGGAGCAGTCATTGATGAAACCATGGGTGAAGAGCTCAGAGTGACGGTGATTGCCACAGGATTTCACCATGATTCTGATCTCAAATTTGATCACAAAGAAACACAGCCTGCCAGAGTATATCGTCCAGCTGCTCCAATGGCTGCATCCAAACCTGTCGAAGAGATTGTCATCGAAGCTCCAGTACAGGATTTTGTGGAGCCAAAGATCGCTCCTCGTCTGGAAACCTTCGAAGATCGTAAGAAACTGGAAGTCCCAACATACGAGCGTCAACAATCAGAACCAGAAGATGTCATCATGCATTTCAGTGATGATCTCTCTGTACCCACATATATCCGTCGTCAAGAGGGTATGACTTTATAAAGCGTTTCTGATCGAAAGATCAGACAGCCCGTTAATTCGGGTCAACACCCCGCCCGATTTTATCGGGTCTGTACCCCGCCAGGTCGGGTCCCACAACCTCCGTTTCCCGTAAGCCTTGCTCTCCTGGGAGCAGGGCTTTTCCCAGGGCCAGTAATACCATTTGCACCTCATAATGCACCCAATTTAGTTGGATTACCTTTACCCTTCGAGAGCCTCAGGGAGACGAAAAGTGTGTCTTGCTGAGCCTGTCGAAGTATGACACGTCCCACGTATTCTAGAGTTAAACTGGTATAATACCACATGATAACATCTTCCTTTGGCGATAAAACCTTGAACGCTTATTTTTTAGAATCGTAAGGCTTGTGACGATACAGCGAATGGTCTAGTTTCAAGCCTTGAAAGGAGATCATTTCTCATGATAAAAGTACTTCACATTCTCGGGGTGGTTCTCTTCCTGGGAAATATCATAATCAGCACTGTATGGCGACTTCTTGCTCAGAGAGCAGAGGATAAAGCAGTACATAAGTTTTCCATCAAATTGATACAAGTAACTGATATTATATTTAGCGTACCTGGTATTGTCCTCATTGCTGTCACAGGTCATATGTTGGCAACAGGACTGGGGGGCATTGGTGCACACGGTTGGATCTATCATAGCTATGCCTTATTGACAGTATCTGCACTCATTTGGGTAGCTGGATTAATGCCCATTCAGAGGAAACAGCTACGTCTCATCGAAGAATCTCATTCCTTGAAAGAGGCGGGTATCCGCTATAAAACTCTGAATATGTGGTGGGCATTTTTGGGAACCATAGCAGCTGTGTTACCTCTCATAGCACTTTACCTGATGGTGATTCGTCCTGTCTAGGAAATACCACATAAAATTCACTGTATTTATGGCCATCAGCCTGGATGGTTTTATTGCAGATGAGAATGGTGGTGTGGATTGGCTCAATGAACTGCCTCCCCCGGAGGATCCCAAAGAGGATATGGGTTATGGAGCCTTGATGCAGTCGGTGGACAGATTGGTCATGGGGCGCAAGACCTTTGATCAGGTTCTGCATTTTGGTAGCTGGCCCTATGGTGACACTCCCGTCACAGTTTTATCCCATCAATCCTCTCCCCAAAGCCTACCAGATGGGGCCATAGTAAATTTTACCTATGGATCACCAGAGACCCTGGTTCAACAGTTCAAATCAGCCGGAGATACGCATATTTATCTGGATGGTGGGAATGTGGTCCAACAGTTTTTGACGGCTGGATTCATCGAGGAGATCATCCTCACCCAGGTACCTGTTCTCCTAGGTAAGGGAATTAGTTTATTTAAGGAAGAACTTCCCAAGGATATGTGGATTGTCGAAAGGGTTACCAATTACCCCAATGGGTTTATCCAAACTCACATGATAAAAAAAGGAGCCAGATAGTTCATCTCACTCCTTTTTTCCGGCGTCTGAGCTTGCCTGCCAAGCCGTAGTTCGCGCAGAACGTATGCTGGTCGAAGCCTACCACCTATGTCATAATCAACCCTCTTTATAAATCTCTAATCACTTTGCGGAGAGAATCTCCAATGTGATCGATACCTGCTGCAGTAATGGTGAGTGCAGGAGCTAATCGAACCGTCGTTTTGTGGGTTTCCTTGGCGTAGATGCCATTCTCCAATAATTTCAATGAGACCTTGTGTCCGTCCAGACCGGGTTTGTCAAACATTTCGAAGGCGGTTAATAAACCAGCACCTCGGCACTCTTTAATTTTATTAGGAAATTCGGCACGAATGCTTTCGAAGTGAGCCAGGAGTCTATCACCCATATTTCTGGCGTTCTCTGCCAGTTTTTCATCGACCATGGCTTTAATAGAAAAAACAGCCGTTACAGAAGCCAAAGGAAAACCCCCAAAGGTAGAACCTTCAGATCCTGGTGTGAGAACATCAATAACATCCCGGCGACCAGCAACAAATGATACTGGCATAATGCCACCACCAGCTGCTTTTCCGCAGGCCATTAGATCGGGGTGCACGTCATAGAGCATATGAGCAAAATGTGCACCGGTTCTGGCAAATCCAGTTTGCACTTCATCTACGCAGAAAAGAATATTGTATTGTTTGCAGAGCTCAGCAACCCGTGGCAGATAACCTGCTGAGGGCAGGATCACCCCAGCCTCTCCCTGAATGGGTTCTACAATGTATGATGCGATTCTATCGCCCTTCTCCTTAAACAATGCTTCCAACGCATCTGCGTCGTTAAAAGGGACGACCTCGATACCAGGCAGAAAAGGTCCAAAATCATCTTTAGCCGCAGGATCAGTAGAAGCTGATACGGCAAACAATGAACGACCATGGAAGTTTTCAGCAGCAACAACTATGATAGCTTCATTGGCAGGAATGCCTTTGACCCGATATCCCCAGCGGCGTGACAATTTGGCCATGAGCTCTGGAGCTTCAACTCCAGCGACCTTAGGTACAACCTTCTCCATTTTTGTAATTGATGTAGCTGCCATGAGAAAGGCGGCCATATATTTATGTCGGATTGAGCGTGGGACAGTGGGAATCTTCTCATCTTTGAGATGAGCAACAACTGCATCCACGATGGTCTTGTTAAGTTGGCCCTGATTTACAGCTGAATAGCAACACAATCCGTCCAGCAATTCCTCTTCGATATATGCCTTAATGCCATCTGGATCTGGTTTCCGACAAATTAATGTAGAACTGTCCTGAACATGGCTCACCACGACATCCTCAAGGGGTGCATAATTCTGACCACCCATGGCAAGTTCAATCGCTTCGTGTTCAGCGGGACCCAGATCACCGATCCGGACACCATTTATGGTGAGATCGTCACCGTAACCTGAAATTCTGACGTCACTCATCTATAATACTCCTCATTATTGTGTGTAAAGAATGGTCCAGATAAACCCTGTCCCTGAAAGTCTCACTCGTTCAAGATATTTTAAAATCTAAAGGTAAGCAAATGAGTTACAAACTGAGGGTCCAATACTCGGCCAATTCCAAAGATCATGGTAGACAAGGCAACAAATGGGCCAAAGGGAACTCTGCGCTGAGCGGAAAAACCTTTAAAAATACTGGTAATTAACCAGGTAATTAAGGCCAGTAAACTGGCAATAAAAAATACATAGGCTGAAAGAATCCATCCTAACCATAGCGCCACGGCCAGACACAGCTTCACATCACCTAAAGCCAGGGTTTTATCACCACTACCAAAGCGTTGCGGTAAAACTATAAAAAGGGAAACAACCGACGCAAGTACCAGCCCCAATAGTGAGTGATTTAGATTCAAAGTATCAACTGTGATTCCAAAAACACCAATGGCTATGATATAGACTACGAACTCATTGGGGATGATCCATTTTTTCAAATCCATGTAGGTCACACCAATCAGGGCAAAGAAGAGGACACTGATTTGGAGAGCCAGCACAGGCCTCATAGCACTGAACGCCCAAATGGAGAATGCCAATATGGCCAACTCCAGAAATACATAGAGTCGTGGTGATTCATGACCACATGCTGAACACTTCTTTGCTGGCAGAAATGTTGCTATTATTGGGATTCGACGAGAATGTGGTTGCACCGCACCACATGATTCACATACCAGTTTCTTGGAGAATACGGATATCTCCTGAGATATTACTGCAAAAAGATGTGTGAGCGATGAAGCAAGGACAATTCCAACCAAAATACCAAACGTAATCATTTCAGCGGAAGGGATCATTCAATAAACCCCTATCCCCTACATACCTGACTTCATGGCCATACCGATATAGAATACCGGCAAATAGGTCACAATAAGGATCACGAGAATCATACCACCGACAAACATAATCATGAGGGGCTCGATAAGAGACGTCATGCGGTTCACCATGGAATCAACTTGTTTACCGTAAAAATCAGAGGCCTTGTCCAGGAGTGTATCAATTTCTCCAGTTTCCTCTCCAGTTGAGAGTAACTGCAGCATGATGGATGGGAATTTTTCCGTAATTCTGAAGGCCGCAGAGATATTATAACCATCTCTAATGTATTCAGTTGCCGTGCCCACAGCCTTGGCATAAACCCTATTATCAACTACTTTTTGAATTAAACGCATGGAGGGAATAACCGGAACACCAGCTCCCAATAGAATTCCCAGGGTTTTGGTCAGCTTATTGTAGATATTGTAATTGATTAAGGTGCCAAATACTGGAAAGTTCAGCTTGAAGGTATCTAACAGATAACCCCCTCTCCGAGTGAGGCCAACCATCCAGACAACCACCAAGCCTACAAACAGAAAAAACAGAACCTGACCCCAGCTTTCAACGACTGCGTCTGATACACGAACCAGCATCTGCGTAGCAATAGGCAATTCAGCACCAAGGGATTGGTATACTTCGTTAAATCTGGGGACGATATAAACGAGCATAGCTACAATAACTACTACCAGAAATGCCAAAACCATAAAAGGGTAATAAAGCGCTGACTTCACCTTTTGGGCAGTATCATGTACGGCTTCGATATAGGAGGCTAGTTGATCAAGAATGGTCTGCAGACTACCACTGACCTCTCCTGCCTTGACAAGGGCCACAAATAAATTGTCAAATGTTGCAGGGTGCTTTTCCATGGCATCACTAAGACTCAAACCGCGGCGAATATCATCTGAAACATTAGTGAGGGTCCTTTTAAAACCAGGATGACGCTCTTCTTCAGCAAGGTTGGTAACCGACTTTTCCAGCGTTAATCCTGCGGCAAACATGGTTGCAAGTTGACGGGTAAAAAAGACCAGATTCTTTAAGGGGATCCGTGTCTTTAGCTTCTGAAGGGATAGATTAAGTTCTTCAATGAACTCATCTCCCCACTGAATATCGGCTTTCTTTTTCTTTTTACCGCCGGCTGCAATTTTCTCAAATGCCTCTTCGACAGTAGGCTCAGCCTGTTTTAGCTGTTCAGCTAATTTTGCATCAATTTCAGCCACTTAAAAATCCTCAACTGTTGAACGTAATACTTCTTCAAATGAAGTTATGCCATCTTTGAGCTTTCTGATACCCGCTTCGCGAAGGGATACCATGCCCTGTTCAATTGCTTTCTCACGAATGACTTCCTGGTTGGCATTTTCAAACACAAGTTTTCTAATAGCCTGGCGCATTTCAAGCATCTCAAAAATACCTGATCTACCACGATAACCAGTTTGTCGACATTGGACACAACCCTTGCCGTGATAATAGGTGTGACCATCTGCTTCAAGACCAAGACGAGTTAAATCTTCTTTGGTGGGCGTGTATTCCTCTTTACAGTTGGAACAAATGGTACGAACCAGCCGTTGGGCCATTACCAGATTCAAACTGGAACCTACCAGAAATGGCGGAACCCCAATATCAATAAGACGCGTAATGGTTGATGGTGCATCATTGGCATGAACCGTGCTGAACACAAGGTGACCCGTCAAAGCAAACTTGATAGCGATGTCAGCTGTCTCTTCATCACGAATTTCACCAATGAGTAAAATATCTGGATCCTGACGTAAAATTGATCGCAATGTGGACCCAAAGGTGAGACCAATTTTTTCCCGCATCTGAACCTGACTGATACCATCCATCTGATATTCAACGGGATCTTCAACCGTAGTGATGTTGGTGCCTTCACTCTTTATCTCTTTTAGTGAGGCATACAACGTGGTCGATTTACCAGATCCAGTAGGACCAGAGATGACAACCATACCATATGGCTGACGAATCCAACGGCCAAACATATTGAGTTCTCGTGCGTGAAATCCCAAGGTAGTCAAATCAAGATTAAAGCCACCCTTATCCAACAATCGCATAACGATCTTTTCGCCATGAACAGTTGGCAAAACAGAAACACGAACATCAATCTCTCGCTCCCCCATCTGGATACTCATACGACCATCCTGTGGGAGACGTCGCTCTGCGATATCCAGGTTAGAGAGAATTTTGATACGCGTGGTAATACCGCTCAAAGAAGTGATGGGTGGCGTCATGATCTTCTGCAGTACCCCATCGATCCTGATTCTCACATTCACAACATGAGATTGAGGTTCAACATGGACATCTGTGGAACGCTCTTTAATCGCTTCAATGAGGATCAGGTTCACCAGTTTGACAAAAGGTGCATCTTCTTCATTGATACCCTCTTTACTGAGGTCAACCATATCAGAGTCATCCTCATCACCTGAGAACACCTGAATATTAGATAAGGCGGCGTCCACTTCATCAGTTTGACGAATTCTCCCATAGTGATATTCGATGGCGTTTTGGAGCGCAGTTTCACCTGCAACAACCACCTCAACTTTTAGTGAGGTTAACTTCTCAATTGAATCGACTGTCGCCAGATCTTCAGGATCTTCCATAGCAACGACAACCGTGCTGTCTGATTTACCCAGGACAATGGACATGTTCTCGTAGGCAAAATCTTCAGGGATGGTATTGACAACACCCCCTTCTACCTTCATCAAATCCTCTTCATAGACGGCAGGATGACCAAGCTGCAAGGCATAGACCTTCACCAGGTCGGCTTCAGTAATAAAACCCATGCGAATGAGTAGTTTACCTAATTTTTCCTTGGTAGTTGATTGTCTCTCCAGAGCTTGATCAAGCTGTTCCTGAGAGATCACAGCCTCATGAATGAGGATGTCACCGAGTTTCTGAAATTGGGGATTAAACATTGCTATGGATTTCCCTTTAATTAATTCTGAATTGTCCGTACCAGTTGAATACTGGACTGTTCACTGCCAATACTCTGGGGATCTAAGAGTGTACCCCACACCTGTGCAGTAAATGGATTGTAAGAATTGATAGAATTATCTGCATTGAAGTTTGGTGTACAAAGACCGGCATCAAAGAATACAGTAATCTGAGCCACGCCCTGATTGTCGGTTCTCACAATAGGCATGCCTGTTTCTGGATCAAGAGGGTCCCAACCAGCAGCACCGAATGATCCAAACAAAATACGCGCATTCTTAATGGCATTATTATAGTAATCAGTTAAAACTGCAGTTAGAAGGACAGGCACCTGAGCAGGATTGGGGTTGGCAGCTGGCTGGAAATCGTAGAACTGCATGGATGGGATCACAATCAATTCACCTGGATAGAAAGGCAATAGTAATAAACTATCCTCTGCAGCATTCACATAGCCCTGGATGGTATCTCCATCTGCTCCATATGTCTGAGCAATGACCTGTACATTATCAAAGGTTCTATCAGAATTCCAGTAAATCATAGACCAGGCTATTCCATGATATTGATCATTAGCCAAGTTTTCACCGTAGGTAAGTGACCCACCAATGACAGACGCAATGCTGTCAGGTTCAATATGCCAGTACACCTGAGTCGAATCTTCAACTGGATTTGTATATTGATCCCAGACTCTGGCGGCCATTTCAGCCTGATATTGACCCCCACCAATAGGTTCAATCTGATTAATATCAATATCCACATCGATAAAGGCTGCTGGACCAGCTGCAATAGTCACTGGAACTGCAGTGGCAGAGATAGTTCCTGTCCCCAGCACAACTCTTGCAGTGACGCGCACTGGACCGGATTGGGATCCACTGTTCAGTGTGACACTAGCCACACCATAATTTGATTCTACAGTGGTAGAGTTACCGGGATTACCATCAAGGTTGGCGCCAGCAGGGGCTGGACCTAACACGAACTCCACATCATAGGGTTGATCAACTAATTCACCACGAGCGTCTCTTACCTCTGCTCGGATTGTGGTTGAAGCAACACCAAAACCGCCAGCCACAACGATCTTATTCGGTGCCGATGGAGGAATGATGATATAGGTTGGCAAACCAGGTCGAACGGTGATAAGGGTTGAGTCCGAAACCGATCCAACAGTTGCATAGACGGTTGCAATTCCTGCAGAATCACCAATACTAAAAGTGGATATCGCAGCCCCATTTTCATCAGTGGTGGAAAATTCTGTTACAAATCCAATATTTGTAGAAAATCTTACCAGTGTGTTCGCTTCTACTGGGTATCCAGATGAGTCCATGACTGTGGCAGTAAGCGCGGACCCATCTACACATTCAGTATCCGTAGTCGATGGAAGTTCTAAACATTGTGACACCAGATCAATTCTTGCAGGTACTCGTTCTGGTGGATTGGGATTATTGGCACGGACCAACACTTCCACGGTATCACGAATGGTGCCATGAAATGGGTGTTCGATTTTAGCAATAATTTGAGCCACCACATCCTCGGTAATATTTGCACCAAGATCTGAAAATTCGGTTTCTGCTACACCGGCATCATTTGTCCATTTGGGTGAATTGATGGTTCCAAAAGTGGCTGAAAAAATGACCTCAGTCGTATCGATTCCCTGATTGTCCTCGTCCTTGACTATAGCAAAGATTCGGGCAGTGGTTTCACCATTATCAGCATAGATTGTCGTATCAAGCGTATTCAGATTTAGGAAATATTCCTGACCAGCAACGTAATTGATGGTTACGGTGTCGGAAAAAGCGATTCCAGAATTTTGTGAATTTTTCAGGAGAGAGCCAAAATCATACACGCCGTGATTATCCCTCACGAAAGATTCAATGGCCAGGGATGTCACTGAAGCCTCCACAACTACATCACCAATCTGACCTTCATTATTGGTAAAGCTGACATGACTGGTACCAATGGCATTGGTGGAGTCAGAAGCCGCATCCAGATAACCAACTGTAGCGCCTTCCAATATCCTATAATTAACCAGCACATTTTTGACCGCTACACCAAGGCTATCACGGACATTGGCATTGATGGTAGCAGTATAAGTGGAGTCCTCCTCAAATACTTTTACCAGTCCATTTGTGGGTATGGTCGTTGCAAAAAATGAAGATACCAGATCTTCCATGGGCAAAATATTAATTATCGCAGTATCTCGCACCGTATTGTTATTGCTATCCGTATACCTCGCAACAATTTTTACATTTGAAGCAGCTTGACCCTTATCATCAAAAGTGGCTACAGCCTGACCTGATGAGTTGGTGGCGATGTTTGATGCAATGGCTCCAGTTAAAGCGGAGAAGACGATGGTGGCCCCCTCCTGGGGCTCATTGACACCGTTGGTGAGAATGGCAGTCAGTTTGGCAACAGTTTTACCATTGTCGGCATATATCACAGCTCTATCAGAAGTCAGGTTGAGATTATACTCAATTTCCAACTGCTTCGGTTCATCAGGGACTCTTACATCACAACTGACCAGGAAGAACACTCCCATTGCAAATATGGCTATAATTTTGAATAAATGGCTTTTCATATTCAATCCTCCTCCAAGAAGTCTTGAGTTATTCCTTTTCAACCGGAACCTCCTCGATAACTTCAGTTTCATCTTGGTCATCATCCTCAGTATTAATGTAGATCTCTTCTAAATCCAGCATTCGATCTGTTTTTTCGATGCCAGTGTAAGTATCCTTGATGATATGAGGGGTGATTTCGATGATAAAATCTTTTTTCGTCTCCTGTTCAAACTCATGCTGGAAAAATCGGCCGATATAGGGGATTTTGCCAAGAATAGGCACGGTGTGTGTAATTTTCTTGCGGTCTACAGCCAGTAAACCAGCAATAATGATGGGTTCGCCATCTCCTACGCGAACAGTAGTTGTCGATCTTCTTCTTTGAACCCAGGGGATGTTGCGTTCTGGACCCACAAAATCATAAAAATTTGAAATTTCAGGCGTAACCGTAGCAGTGATAAAGCCATCGCTATTGACATTTGGCTTCACAGTCAGTCTGATACCAACGATTTCACGCTGAACCTGAACCTGACCACCTACACCGCCACTGGAAAGGATATAAGGGATCACATCAACCATTTCAATGAAGGCTTCGCGACCATTCAATGTCACCACCGAGGGATTGGCCAGTATCTCAGCTTCATTATTTTTTAACAGCATATTAAGTGTGATGTCAAATGCTGAAAGTTGACGACTGAACCCGATTGAGTTTGCAGGATCAATCCGCTGGAAGTACATGTTATCAGGTGTTCTTCCTGTGGGCAGGGCACTGTATTGTTCAATAACCGATCCATCAGATTGACTCTGTTGGGACATACCTGGAACCAGGCTTCCCCCAATTTGAGCCAATGTTGGTGCGGCATTTTCAGCCACGATGGTTGTAATCTGAGCCAGACGCGACCAATCAACACCTATACGATTATCTCCAGAAAGTGTCACTTCAATGATACGAGCTTCCAGCATAATCTGTAATACTGGGACGTCCACGCTGGCGATAATTTCCATAATCTCAGAGATGCTTTTAGGGCTGGTGTGTACCAGCAGCTTGTTGCCACCTTGGTCTACCTCTACCTTATCGGTAATATCCTGGAGAATATTCTTCACTTCAGATGCATCAGCATATTGAAGCGGAATGACATAGGCCTTACCACCAATTTCTTCTGAGAGGCGATCAGCTGTGGCGACGAGGAAGGATTTACCTACCAGTTCATAACTCAAACCAGCAGCCCGAACCACCAGGTTAACAGCTTGTTCAATTGGCACATCATCCATATGGACTGATATTCTATCCTGACTGTTTACTTCGGGACTGGTAACGATATTGTAACCACTCTCGTCAGCAAGTATTGAAAGAACCGTTGGGAGATGGGCATCTTCAGCATGAATAGTAATCAATTTCTGTTGTTCATCCTGGGCAATGCCAATGGTCGTCATGAGCAGCATGAGTACGCTGGCCAGAATATATCTACTCGTTTTCATTAATAGGTTTCCTCTTCATCATCAAATTGTGGACCTCGCGTCGAATTTCGGGCTGCCTCAGCAGTAACCGTCCTCCCCTGAAGGGGATAAAATTTTGATTTACCCTCTCGGTATGCGACAACGCCATTTTCAGTAATTCGTAAAATTTTGTGCTTCCCTATGACATCCCCCACCTTCACCTGACTTTCCTTTTGCTGGAATTCCACAGTGGCTCGAGGCGGATCAAAATTCATATACAAACCACTCACTCGAATGGTGTTGGCCTGCATACTTTGAATCAAACGTCCCATTTCGTCCGTCAGGAATACAACCTTATTCAGTTTCATGGGATTATTTTTTAACGTGAATTTAAAGGAAGCTCTTTTCTCTAGCTCGGTCTCTAATTCACTAATAACTCTTTCCAACTCTTCGTCAGTACCAATACTAATATTAGCAGCATCTCTCAGGATATCTTCACGATCAGAACGAATCTCCGTCAAGGCATAAACTTCCAATCCGAAGACTACGACACCTGCCATGATAGTAAGAGACCAGAAGAAGCGAGTACGTCTATCCATTATTTCTTACCTTTCAATAGCGTTAGGGTGGAAATTTTTAGCTCGATATTCTGTTCTGAAAGGATGCGTTCGTCCTTGGTATTCTTGAGACGCTCTATTCCATTCTTTATGTGGAATTCATTTACTTGAACCAGGCGCATAGAACTCTCTAGTTTGGCCATCAAAACGCCAAATTGCTTGTAATTACAGCGGATTTCTAAATCATATGGTGTTTCTACACTGATTCGACCGGTAATACGGGGTTTAGGTCGCATAAAAATGGTCGTGATACCCAGACTATCCAAAGTCATGGTCAACGAGTTAAGAAACTCCATGGAGGCATCCTCAGTCACCTCATCTGATTTGCTTTCAGCCAGGTTTTCTTCAAAAAGGTTATAGACACGATCCAATTCATTTGATAGAATTTGAGCAGTAATCAAACTCTCATTAAGCTGTGCAATTTGTTTGTCCAGATACCTGATATCAGCTGGCTTGTCGCCATACACCCAATTCACTGTGTAATAGAAGGCAAGAGCCAGGACAAAGACTGTTAAAGCTAAAATCTGTACACGTCTCATCTGCTTCTCCTCCCCATATCTTTCTTACGATCTTTGGGGTCAGGAAGATCCAAAGTAGCCCGGACTTCAAAGTTGACCACATCCTGATTTAGAATGGTCATCCTTGAATAGCTGGCAAATTTTATATCTGTGAAATCCTCTGAGAATATTACATCATTCTCCAATCTGGCTATAAACTCTTCCAGAATATCAAATTCACGTTCATCTGGGTAAATTCTAGATACACCAGCAATGGTTAGATAACGATCCTTGAAGGTGAGATGTGTAATGGCCATATCATGGGGCATTAACCTTCCCAAAGCATTGAGTTTCTCAGCCCAGACTGTGCGTCTGTCTGAAAGCTCAGACATAGCAAGAATATCATCTTTGGCCAGATTGCGACCTTCTTGCTTCAGAGTATCAATTTGTGACTGGATGGACGCGATCTGTGATTCTTTCTCTGCCATAATTTGAGCATACTGGGAGTTTTCACCCAACAGGTATGCAAAACCTCCAACCAGGATCAAAACGACGAAGCCAAAGGCACCCCATCGCGTCTGTTCACGACGCTTTTCCAAACGAGCTGCCTTGCTGGAAGCTTGGTTTAAATTAATTTTAATTACGTTAATCATGATTCCTCGACATGAGCTTCAAAATGCTTTTTAGTATTTCACAGTAATGGATGTGTATTCGTAATTTCGACTTGAATGATGCTACTATTCCAACAGTCCACGCATGGCATACCCGACTGCCACAGCGTAGGCGCCGGGATCCGCGATATCACTATGCATATCATGATGCAGTTGAGCAGTGGGGTTGTAGACTTCCGCTGGTACGTTCAGGCGGTTTGCAATAAATGCATCCAGGTCTTTTATGCTGGTGGATGCACCTACCAACAAAATTTTGTGAAAATAACTTTCATTACTTTCCTTAATATAGAAACGCAAGGATCTGCGAATTTCATCAACAAGGTTGTCATAAATGGTATGTTCGGCCACACTTACAGTAAAATCCTTCTGCTCGGCACCTGCTATCTTTAATGTGAGCTCATTGAATTCAGGATCACATTTGACCTTTTCTGCGTCCTGGTAGGAGATTTCCTTTTTATCTACCAATTCTTTGGTAAAATGATGACCACCAATCTGAATATCTCTGGTAAAGAATGGTGCCTGTCTACCCCAGACAACCAGAGTAGAAGAAACAGCCCCAATGTTCAAAAATACATTGGCACCGTCTTCAGGCAATCCATGCTCAATCACATAGGAGTTTGCCATGGCCACCGCTTCAGTATCCACAATTCCTGGTCTAAAACCGAAATTTTTGATCATTTTGAGATGACTCTCGAGATTCTTCTGAGTAGAGGCAACCAGAAGCACATTGAGTTTGTCCATCTCCTTGGGATCCTCTCCCAGTATTTGAAAATCCATGAGGGCATCAGTCCCATCCATGGGGATGTGCTTACGAGCCTCAAACTGAAGAGCAGACGCTAATTCATCCTCATCATCCGTATTCATCATCTTCATCTGGCGAATGCTGGATTGTTGGTTACTTAATCCTGAGGTCACAAGCTTGGCGCGACGAGGATTGATTTTTAAGCGAGTCAGCAAACGTTCTGCTGCATCAATAATTTTGTCTTCCTCGAGACGTTCTGGGTCATAATCACGCTTCGAGTCGAATACAGGCTCTGTTCCAAAATTTTGCAGCGTATACCCCTTGGGGGTTTTTTGAAGCTGCACTAGTTTGATCTGATAGCGACCAATGTCAATTCCAATACTCATTCGCCTATGTATTCTCCTATACCTGATAGTTCCAGACTTGAGCTTCCATCTGAATTCTTGGTTTCCGGCCATTCCGGTGGCGGAAAGTCCCGTAAATTTCTGTCGTAGTGATAATCTTTTTCATAACCGATCCCTTGCGTAATTGGATAGGGGCCGGGGTTATTCCGCTTTAAATAACCGCGTTTATCCTGAACCACGCTACCAAATATCATGACAGTACCCCTGATATCATTGGTACCTGTGTGCGGTCTAAAAGGTAAGACGCCTCTTCCATCACCCATAACGCCACCTGTTGGACCTAGAAAATTATAAAACTGGGTACTGTTCTGCCAGTATTGGATGATGAAGGACTCGTTCATGGCAATCATGGCGGCATTAATTTTTACATGCGCATTGGCGCCCCCACCACCATTTCGCGCACCATTTGCAGTCGTATTGGCCACAATGATATTCCCACCTGATAATAAGCCTAAACGGTTGGGAGAACCTGCCACTACATAACCTGTTGACTGATCTGAATCGGCAAAAAGTAAATCGTTCATAATCCAGATATTGCAGTTTAACTCGGCAATTTTAGTACTATCATGATGCATTTTATATTGCACGGGTCCAGATGTGGCAATGGTGTATCGCCCACGAATATCCAATTCTGTATCAGTCATCAGTTGTACCTGACCACCTTCGATCCATATAACGGCTTCTGGCACCGTTAGTGTCTCATTGGTTACATACATGTTGGGATTTGAAGGCGGAGGAAAATCGTAGTGCTGCAATTCGAGTTCACCACGAAAAAAGAGTTCACCCATCCCATAGGTATCCTTGTAATATTGTGGGTGATACATTTTTAACTCTTTATCAAAAGCAACCATTGATGCTGGAGGTGTTGGTTCAACGAATGGAGGAATAACATACTTCCATTGTAAGACTTGAATCTGACTTCCTTTAAATATCAACCTCGTCATAATCAACGAGTCTTTTTGAGTTAGATCAGTTATGTTTATCCCTGAATTTCCGTAGTATATATAGTCCGCTTGACCCCTGACTTGATCTTGACCTTCGTAAGGTGGCCACTCAATCTTGGGCATGGAGTCTTCGAAGACACCTGCAAATACATCATCATCACAACTCGGACCATAGACAAAATCTCCGGCTGTGTATACCTCACTCAACTCAACAATTTCCTCGCCATCCATGAGATTTATAAATTCTGGACAACCATAATTACTCATTGTGATATCATCATTTGAATAAACCAGACCCTCGAGTTGTTCATTATCTCCAAATGTCACGGTGGCTCCCAACCAGGGTCCTCCACCAGGGGCTTCCTCGTTGGTCAGATACATAAACTCTTCAAAACCGCGTGCTTTGTAGTTCACTTCCATGGTGAATTCAACTTCGATTGGTTCGTTGGCGAAACTATTGTAGCTACTCCAACCAGTCGCTCTACCATGCCTCTGACTACGATGAGTTTCTGCATTCTCAACCAGGTCTCCGTATACATCACGATAACCGCCAATCATCTCAGGAATTTCACCATCATCTAGAGTTGTATCAGTTGCCGTATTGAACAGGGGGCCTTTTAACAAAGGACCGATTTCTGATGAAATTGCCGTAAATGCATTGTACCTCGCTCGAGTTTCTGCAAAGCGTTGCATAAATAGAATGCGCTCACCCATGACGAAGTGCAAATAGCCAACCGTAAACCCTAAACTGATCATGACCATAATCATTGATACAAAAACTACAAACCCGTTCTGGTTTCTTATTAGTGCTCTCATATGAAATACTTGTCCTTTGCCCAGGCTATACGTTTAAACTTCATATACTCCGTAAAAGATTCCCCTTGGTATTTTGTGGTAACCGAGATCACCATTTCAACAGACCATAAACTATTCGTCAATCGAGGTTCAGCAGGCACAGCGCCAAATTTCAAGCGAAACTCTTCATCATCAACCAGTTTGCTTACTCTAAACTTTTCAAGAGCAACGATCCGCTGCCCCGCATCTTTGTAGGTTCCCTCTGTTGGAAAGTCGGCATAATCCAACAAGGGAAAGCCATTGTTTGTCAGACCCGCATTTTCACTGGCCTGGATATTGAGGAGAGTTACTCCATCCTCTTTGGTTATCAAAAGTCCATCATAATTCGCTAAATATTGACGTCTGTCGACCTTTTTTGCTGTGTCAATATTCTCCACGATAAAATCCATGCACTCATAACCCCAGAATCGCACATCTTTGGTGACCCAATCATCTTGGTAAAACCCGACAATAGAAGCAATTCCTACCCCTAGACCCAGAGCAGCTACTGATGCTATAACCATGGAGGTCACCAACTCCATTAAAGTCAGGCCAGCTGAATGTTTAAAATTTTTACTGCTATTTTTCATTTGTTGGTAAATGCGGAATATTGCATCCGTAACTCCATGGGCTCACCAGTTGCATCACCTAGATGATCACTCCACTGGATATACATCTCAAGCACATAATATGGACTTTCCTCCAGGGGGTCATGATCTGTGATTTCCCGATCCAGAGGCTCCCTGTAAATCATAGCCTTAAAGGCTTCCTCATCACCCTGCTCATCAGAATCTGGGTCGTACAAGGTGATCTGGGTTCCTTTGGTATCACCTAGATAGTCATGATTGGTCAGGTTTCCATCTAGTATGCGAATCATCCAGTAGTCCATTTGACTCCTGAGTTCCTCAAGAGCTCTTTGCTGAATGATAATCTTGCGAGCTTGAGATCTGGCATAGCTGACGCCATAAAACATGGTAGCAGCAGTGGCAGCCATGATAATAATACCCACCATCACCTCGATGAGGGTAAAGCCAGGAGAATTTCTCGTGACCCATGTCTGTCGCTGCTGTTTCATTTATAGAATCCCTTGTTCAAATAACTTGGGATTGTCTGCAATCTGTGCTGCTGCGGCGCGAGTTATTTTACCGGCGCTTACTAAACGCTGTAAGTCCTGGTCCAATGTCTGCATACCATCAACACCTCCAGCCTGAATCACAGATGGGATCTGATAGATCTTATCTTCACGTATCAGATTTCGAACAGCTGAATTGGCTATCATGATTTCACAACCAGGCACACGACCCTTGCCGTCCTTGGTCTTCAGAAGTTTTTGGGCAATAACTGCCACAAGACTTTCTGAAAGCATGGAGCGCACCTGCCCCTTCTGGGCGACAGGAAAAATATCGATAATACGATCGATGGTTTTTGAGGCACTTGATGTATGTAGTGTAGACATAACAAGATGACCTGTTTCGGCTGCTGTCAAAGCCAGTTGAATGGTCTCAAGATCTCGCATCTCACCAACCAGAATCACATCTGGATCTTCACGCAAGGCAGATCGGAGTGCATTGGCAAAACTATCAGTGGAAATACCCAGCTCACGCTGGTTCACCAGACAATTTTTACTCTCGTGATAATACTCAACTGGATCTTCAATGGTGATAATGTGTGCTTCACGGTGCTCATTGATATGATCCACCATGGCTGCAAGCGTAGTTGATTTTCCAGATCCTGTAGGACCAGTGAGAAGAATTAATCCTCTGTCACGCATGGCCAGCTTGGCCAACACAGGTGGAACATCCAACTCATCAAAGCCTTTGATGTCGGTCGGGATGGTTCTAAACACACCGGCAACGCCCCGAATCTGCTTAAAGAAGTTTACTCTAAATCGGCCTCTCCCCTCAAGCTCTCGCGAAAAATCTATTTCCTTTCGCGAGTGAAACCGTTTCAGTTGATCTTCATTCATGACCTCTGAAGCAATCTGCTCCATCTCCTCTTTGCTGAGAAGGGGCAAATTTAATTTCCGCATGGTGCCATTAATCCGAACCATGGGAATAGCACCTACACTTAGATGCAGATCCGAGGATCCACTCTCAAGCGCATAGCCAAGTAATTGGTCTATCTTAGAAGCCATGAAGCTTATTCTTCTTCGTCGAAGCCGTAACCGGTGAATCTACCATCATCAGTTGTATAGCGAACTTCGTGACCTGCACCCTGTTTCATTTCTTCAGTACTTAAGGCAGTGATTTCAGAGATACCATCCCCACCACCAATAATTGTAAATACCCACTGGCGTTTGGTAGCATTTTTCATCTGGATGTATTTAGGCTCAAGTTGTCCTTCAACATCATCTGGCCATTCCCCTCTATCCTGATAATACATTTGGGCAGCATTCCAGATCGAACCAATGGCTGATTGAGCATCAGATGCATAGGCACCTTTCACGTAGTTTTGGTAGATCGGGAAAGCTACCGCAGCCAGAATGGCAACAATAATAACAACGACCAATACCTCAATAAGGGTAAAGCCGGATTCCCGGGTTCTCAGGTTCTGTTTCATCTTCTCTCCTTAAAAAATTATAATGCTCTTGAACTCGTTTTAGCGGCGCAAGATACATGCG
>JADHVL010000009.1 GCA_016784025.1 Fidelibacterota bacterium
AGACATCTCTGGTGATTTACCAGCGAAGAATGAAACCAAGGAGAGTCCAACAACTATCAATATTATATATTGAATTTTGACCACAACAGTTGAACTATAAAGTGCAATAGCTGTAAGGGCAACCAGCGCGATCCCGCTGACTAACAATTGATTGATATCAGGAAATATTGAAATTATGGATTCAGAAAAGCCAACTAAATACAGACCTATCCCAATTGTCTGGGCAATGTAGAGAGGGATCCCAACACCACCTCCAGCTTCAGCTCCAAAAGACCTGGAGATCATGAAATAGGCTCCACCACCCTTGACCTTCATATTGGTGGCAATGGAGCTCATAGATAGAGCTGTCAGCAGAGTAATACTGTTAGCAATCAGTAATATAATAAGTGTATTAAAAAGGCCAGCATTTCCTACGACCCAACCCATCCTCAAGTACATTATGACGCCAAGGATAGTTAAAATATTCGGGACAAATACGCCCCCGAATGTACCCAAACCTTTAATCTCAGTCTTGGTTTTCAGCTCCATTATCGGATTACCTTATCATGCTTTTTATCCTTCAACGGAAGGATCTTGTTTCAATAAAGCTAGTCGCATAGTGTGTCCTCGTTCTTGACTCATTACTGATTAAATCAAATCACAAAATGCGTGGAATATTAATTAAAATTCTTCACGTTTAATCATGAAATTTACAGCTACTGTCTTTATTTCAGAATGGATATTTTAGAGACTCTGGAGTAATTCCATTGGAGGTTCGTTTTTGCGGGCGACTTCTTACCCCCCATAAATGTCGCCTAATATTTTTCAAGCCGTTTCATCATACCTGCTTTAGCTATAACAAGGGTTTGTCTCACAGCCTCATGAACATCGGGGAATAATTCACCTGTCCACTCATCCATGAAGAATTTCTTAACGTCAACGACGATACCACAGCCTGTTTCGGGAAACGAATTATTCAGCCAGTCAGTGAAGTAGCTACTTTTAAACTTAATGTTTTCTCTCACATCGAGATGCTTTCCCATAAAATCATAGGCGCGTAAATCAGAAATGAAACCATCTATGATAGGCGCCCAATAGTCCCTATTCTTGAAGACGGTACCAATATTGATATCGGGATTTGTTAGCTGTGAAGCACGCGGTTGATCAGGACCATCTCTTCGATGATTATAGGATTGAATATCAAGCACGATGAAATGTCCAAATTGCCGTTCTACTTCTTTTAGAGTTTGGGTAACATCAAAATAGAAGGCTTTGTGCCCGGCAATTAGCTCAAGAAGGACATCTTTGCTTGGTGGGCTGCTCCATATACGAATGTTTTTTGCATCACTTGGATTATTATAAATTGCCGTTTCTTTAGGCCGATTCAGGTCAACCTCAAAACGTGACCGCAACCCTACGATCCGTGTATCCGTGATTGTTGACCACATAACTGTGTATGGATTCTCTTCGCGTAACTGCTCTTCCTCAGTTAGTGCAAGAATTTCAGCAATTTCTGGACGCACCACATGCCCATCATGGAGAGCACAAGCGATTATCGGCGTTTCTCCGTGCTGAACCAGCCAGAGCCTTCGATCCATTTTTGGTCTATATGTACTCAATTTTGCACCTCCAGCCTCCATGCACTCATGGAAATCATCTGACCAAACTGCTTTGAAGCTATCTCCAAGGTCTTAACTTTTGCTACTATAATTTCATGAGAAATTATTGTCAATCGAATTAGCACTTTGTATAGGGAGTGAGTAAGCCTTGGGTATAGCGGCCGGTATCTCAATCATTGTAATTGCAGGTCTGTTTGGAGGATTGATTGCTCAACAGCTTAAGCAACCTCTGATACTAGGATATATCCTGTCGGGGATAATTGTAGGCCCATACTTAGCGGGAATTGAGCTCGCAAATATACACGATATAGAGTTGCTCGCTGAAATTGGTGTGGCACTCCTTTTATTTGGTCTTGGCCTGGAGTTCTCACCCAAAGAGTTGAAAGCGGTTCGTCACGTGGCACTCCTGGGTACTCCACTTCAGATATTGTTAACCATAATCTATGGTTTTATACTCGGCCGAATCTTTGGTTTTGATAATGTTGAGTCACTGTGGTTTGGAGCCATGATCTCCCTTTCAAGCACCATGGTAATTCTTAAAACTCTAATTAACCAGGGACGATTAGGCACACTTTCTACTAAAGTCATGATCGGTATGCTCATTGTTCAGGATATCGCAATTGTTCCCATGATGATAATCCTACAACAATTGAATAGTAACGAAAGTGGCATCCAACTATTAGGGCTCGCTGCACTGCGTGCAATACTATTTGTGGCGGTGATGTTTTTTCTGGGGACACGAATTATCCCCAGGTTTATGGCACATATCGCCAGCTGGAACTCACGTGAGCTATTCCTCATTACCATCATCGCACTAAGTTTAGGGATTGGATATAGCACCTACCTTTTTGGCCTATCATTTGTGTTTGGAGCATTTGTAGCCGGCATGATTCTAAGTGAATCTGATTATGCCCATCAAGCGCTTATCGATATTAGCTCCATCCGAGATTTGTTTGCACTCCTGTTCTTTGTGTCAGTGGGTATGCTATTTGACCCCGCCTTCTTGTATTCACACTGGAAGATTGTAATCCTGACTATTATATTGGTTTCTTTTGGTAAAATGCTCATCTTTGGAGCCATCATCCCCATGTTCCGATATAGGAATGTAATTCCACTTGCAGTTAGTCTTGGATTATTCCAGGTGGGTGAGTTTTCATTTGTTCTGGCCCGCGTCGGTATTGCCACAAATTCAATTAGTGGTGAGATGTATTCGCTCATTCTTTCAACTTCGATTATAACCATGATTCTGACTCCCTTAATTTCTGGTCTTCCCACACCAATTTTCAAGTTAAGTCATCGCTGGTTTAAGCAAGAAGCTCTGCAATCCAGCAATATCCCCAGAGCAGGGCTCACAAGTCATGTAGTAATCGCCGGCTATGGGCGTATTGGAAAATACATTGCTCAGGTTCTTCACCGCTTAAAACTTGATTTTGTCCTTATCGAATTGGACTCAAGAAGGGTCGATGAAGCCAAACAGGTGAAATACTCAATCATTTACGGAGATGCAACACAGACGGTGGTTTTAAAAGCCGCAAGACTTGATGAAGCCAGGCTTCTTCTTATCACAACTCCAGCAATCGCTACAGCTCAATCAATCGTTGATAGCGCTCGCTCTTTCAACTCAGAACTGCATATTGTTGCTCGTGTAGAAGACATAGAGCAAATGCAGGCTCTGCATAAACGTGAAGTATATGAAGTTATTCAACCAGAATTTGAAGCCGGTTTGGAAATTACTCGCCAGGCTTTATTGCACATGGACATTCCGGCAACGGAAATACAGAAATATACTGATGCTATCCGTAAGGAATTATATGCACCTCTTTACCGAGAGCATAAACAGACAAAAATCCTGACCCAACTTAAAAGTGCAATTAATCAATTGGAGCTCTCATGAGTGGTTTTACCCAAGAATTGCCCCCTATTTAAAAAAACTATTAAGGAATTATCTATCCGTAGTTTAACCGGATGTTCGGTTGTTGGTGTTATGCGGGAAGGTTAACTGCTTCCCAATCCAGATGCAAACTATCGTCTAGAATGCGGTGATATAGTGGCAGTAATGGGTGATGCCCAACAACTGCTATCTTTTGAAGCATTGATCCAGAGTAGATAGCCCCAGAAGTAGAATAATAACAGCACATTGATACATCTATAATATTTTGACACAATTTCCGTAACCTACTGACTATCAGAGATATATTCAGGACTTAAAACCCCTCGGCTTTGTTAGCTAGAAGAATATCAAATATGGTGGCGGAGTAACTTAGATTCTGTCAAATCCACTTGTTGAGTAGCCCAAAGCACCCATGAATTCAACTCTGCCACAACTGACTCATCCTTAGCGTTTCTTTGAACAGCTTCAATATACTGCCTAGCAAGAACGCATTTGTTCCAGGTGGTAGCATTATCGAAAAATTCCACTACCTGTACTCGTTCTCGCTCTCTCTTAAGCTGAATTTCACGCTCCCTTTGCGTAATCTCTCGCTCTATTCTCCAGTTCTTTTCATATTCTGCTGCTTTAACCAACATAAGAATAAAGCTATTTACCCTATCCTCTATTCGCTGGGTTTTGCCATCGCTGACACTCTTCGAGCCATGGTAGAAATTAGTGATTTGTAAGGTCAACTTACCGGTAGGGGTATAATCATAATTCCTACTGGACGAGTACCAACCATCATCCTTCTTTGAATTCTCAATGGGTACCGTAGTTGATGCCTCATGAAGAGAAATCCATAGCTTTTCGCCATCAATGTTCACAGGTGTAATTGTCCTATTCTCTTCGAACTTGGATACAGAGACCCCATAGCCTCTCTTCTCAAGACCCTTAACGAGTGCATCCATTATTAATAGAGATCTCCTGACGCTTTTTTTTGCTAACGGATATGTCGATGTACTCTCCCCTTCCATAACATCTTTTGTATCGGTCTACGTAACCCTGGTTCAATTTTTCTTTCGCTTGCAGCACCAATGAATGCGGACTTCGAAGAGATGATTTAACAACTATTTTATTCTTGGAATCTTCCTCAGACTCACGGTATTTGTACATCATCTCAGTTTCAGGGTTGAAGTAGGGCTCTGCTGATTTCCTGATAGTATAGCTGTCAAGACCACCTGCACTATCTTTTGGTAATGGTTTAATCCTGGTTCTCTTGCCATACTCCTTCTTAGCCCAGGACCCTAAACCCGGTTTTGGAATGTTCAGTTTCTTGCAGATCTTTGCGATGGTAACGTCCGAGATCCCGAACTCTTTTGCGATCTTTACCACTGGTTTGGACCAAGCCAAGTCGTACAGTTCTTGTCGACTAATAGTGATTTCTTCGGCCATTTTATACCTCATATTATTAAGGTTGGACTTGTTTGAATCGGAAGTTAGGATGTAAATTTATCTATGCAAATCCTGACACATATACGCCACACTAACCTCGTAACTATCTGTTATTTATAATTGTTCATTGGGCTCATGGTCCAAAGGGTAACATGGTTGTACTTTTCAATGTTTGATTGACATTTGCACATATACTGCACACGCCAAATCATCCATCCCTGTAACGCCCTGATACACAGCCACTTATAGAACCAGACAACGGGACTGAAAATCCTCGTGTCTTAGATTGTCTACTCGGATGCTTGTATTTGTAATTTGGCGTAACTTATGAAAGTGCTTCTAGTGGAACAGATTATATAATCAATTACTAAACGGGTGCTTCCGATTGAGTACCTATATCTTCGAACTGATTGATAACAATCTCATGATCAGGAAATTCTGCGACAATCTTAAGTTTACCACCCTTTGCTCCAAGAAAGCGGCGGAGAGTACTGATAAACATATCTGACTGATTTTCCATCTTTGAAATAGCAGCTTGATTCACCTTGAGTGTATCAGCCAGTTGATTTTGCGTCAATTCAAATGCCTGACGGAGACTTTGGAGGTCAATATCATTCAAAAGTTCCTGCTTTTTTTACTTCAATACGATGTTTACGCTTATCAGGCATATTTTTGAGCAGATTATTAAATTATTTTGTCATCGTTTTCTCTTCTTTGCACTATTATTGGTTATTTTTGTGCATCAGCATTACCTGATGCTTATGCCCAAGTAGTGTGCATAGTATGCTGGAGCGCACAATATTATCGTTTATTTGTGCATTGTGACAAGTGAATGCACAATGAATGTGCATTGGAATCATGTCTTGGTTCAAAAGACTGTACTTGAGGGTTTGTTTCTTGTTAATCTGGGGACTTTCTTAGTCAAATAAATCCCATATTTTCAATAATATTCTAATAATATTACCCGAAACAGTAGCCAAATTACAAAAGGACCCACGCAATAGTAGCGTAAGTCCCTATTTTTATTGTGTCGAGGTGGAGGGATTCGAACCCCCGGCCCCCTGCTCCCAAAGCAGGTGCGCTAACCGGACTGCGCCACACCTCGATTGCGGTTTTCAGTGAGACTTGAACTTTGAACTCGACTGCGACCGAGCCTCGGCATAGCTACCGGCAGGTAGCGACGACGGGCTAAATGAGGTCAATCCAAAATCTCCAATGATTTGTCTTGGGTCTGTCCATTTGAGGGAGACATAACCAAGTACTGAACCATCCTATCTAAAAGCGGCATGAATATAGTTTCTGCATAAGGGATTTCAAGCCCGTTCTGCAAGGCTCACCGCAATTTTCGCCCCTAACTCAGCATTATTCAATGCCAGGATTCGATTTGTGACCAAACTTCGGCCCTCTGTCAACTCCACAATTCGCCCTAAAAGATATGGAGTGAGCTCCTTCCCTATGATCCCAAGTCTGGCGGCATCTTTAAGAGCCATGTCAATGATGACACTCATTTCATCTAAAGGAATTTCAATCTCAGGCGGAGCCGGATTGGCTATCAACATCCCTGAGTGAATACCCAGGCTGCATTGTGCATCAAAGGCACTTGATATCTCAGCAGGGCTGTTCATGGATTGATGGATTTCCAGACCTGATCGAGATGAATAAAATGCGGGAAAATCGGTAGTCCCGAAACCAATAACCGGGACACTCATGGTCTCCAGATATTCAAGGGTTTTGGGTAAATCAAGTATGGCTTTGGCGCCAGCCGATATAACGATGACCGGGGTTCGGGAAAGTTCTATGAGGTCAGCCGAAATATCCAGATCCTTTTCAGCACCGCGATGAACGCCACCGATCCCTCCTGTAGCAAAAACTCTGATATCAGCCTGGTGAGCCAGACGCATGGTGGAAGACACTGTGGTGGCCCCATGACCGCCAGTTGCCAGCGTCCCCCCTATTTCTCTCGTTGCTACTTTTTTTACATTTTTATCAGAAGCCAGAATTTCAAGTTGGTTTTCGTCCAACCCAATACAGACCTCCCCGTTCAGAATGGCGACAGTAGCTGGTATAGCCCCATATTTCCGGGCTGTCTGCTCAGCTTCCCAGGCAAATTCTAGATTTTGGGGATAGGGCATACCATGGGCAATGATGGTGGACTCAAGAGCCAATACAGGATGCCCACTGGAAAGGGCAGCTTGGACATCTTTGGAATAGTTAAAAGTTTTATTCATGCTTGAAATTATGCTGTTTCCGAGAGATAGCAATTGATGACTTGGTTGCTGGTGATGTACTTCAGTTCTCGACCATGTGAAGCAGGTTCATATTACCATTCCTCTATTGGAACATCCCAACTCCATCTGCCAGCCTCATCCACCCAGAAGTTTGCATCGATACCATTATTCCAATAGCATCTGATCCGATATTCTTCCCCATCAATAGAAGTGTAATCATAGTACTTACTGAGAAAGTACTTACCTCTAAGTCCACCATTTGGTACATCATTCCAATCTGAACCTACGACGTTTTCCCAAGTTGGAGCAAGGGGATAATGCCCCTCAATGCCCCTATATATTTGCAGGAAATTTTTCACATAGCCCATGGTTACCATAACCTCGGAACGTTTGGCCTTTTCAACATTGTTCCTGTAAACTGGAACAGCAATGGCACTGAGTACGGCAATGATGAGAACTACTATGAGCAGTTCAACCAGTGAAAATCCTTTTGCCCAGGATAAACGACTAAATTTTATTTCTGCCACAATAGGCTCTCTAGAGCTATTCTCATCATAATGTATAATGTAATCCAGGGTAGAGATACATAGCTGAAATAATAGGCCGCAGCTACAAACGGCGAACCCCAGTACGGATTAGCTGAGAAGTTTCTCAGGATCATTTTTAATATGCAAATCCCGTTGAGGAAAAGGGATTTCTATATTGTTTTCTTTAAGGACATCCCAGACCTTGAACAGAACATCACTTTTTATATTCCCCATACCATTCTTGGGATCATCTATCCAGACCAATAACTCCATATCCACTGAACTATCCCCAAAGTCCCATAATAGGCATATTGGTGAGGGGTGTTTAATAATTCTGGGAATGGATTCCATCGCCTCAAGGGCCAGTGATTGTACCTGATGGGGGTCTGCGTTGTAAGAGACACCAAAAGGGATCCTAACCCTTACCTTGGTATCAGAATAGGACCAGTTAATAACCTGCTGGGTTATCAAATCTTCATTGGGTATCAAATATTCATGCCCATCATGGGTCACCACACTTACATAGCGTGCACGCAAACTGGAAATCCATCCATAAACTTCACCGATCTGGACAACATCCCCAGGTTTGATGGAGCGATCACTAAGGAGGATAATGCCACTAATCAAATTGGATACCACCTTTTGTAATCCAAATCCAATTCCCACACCAAGTGCACCACCAAATACAGCCAGCGCAGTAAAATCGATACCGATACTGTTAAAAACTACCAGAGCAATGATAAAATAAATGAGTCCACTGCTGGTTTTGCTGATTAACACTCTTGCAGAAGCAGTCAGTTGTGGAATCCGATGTAATTGTTTATCAATATATCCAGTTAGCCATCCCCCTAATCGCAAGGCGATTAGCAAGAGCAAACCGGCTTTTAGCAATGAGAGTAACGATATATGAACCTCACCTACACTAAAGGCAATCTTATCCAAAAGCGTAACCATGGGGTCAAATACATCCAGAATGATGAGAGCAGCCATTCCCCAGGCAGTTATGGAAACAGCCACAGACCAGAACCGATCAAATATTACTGCGCTTGCCAGTTTTATTAAAACCCATACGGTGACAAGAGTTGCGATTAATTCAAGCACCAATGCTTCAATTCCCAACTGGGCATATACCAGGTTGGAAATCCACAATAATATGATGAGATGGAAACCCACGAGTTGGATGACAAATGCGTCTATTAAATTTATGAGCAATCGGTTTTGGAGAGCAAAGTGGGAAACTTTTTCTGTAAGAAAGGGTCTAACCCTGCGGGCTACCAGCCACGCAACCCCGGCCAAAATAAGGATTACACCTAGCTGATAAAGGTGGTGTAAATTGAAGATATTGGTTAAGAACCACTCCCAAACAAATCGAAAAGAAGTGCAAAATCCTCAGTGTACTTTTCTAACATATCAATTGATCCTCCACTTAACTGTATCGCTTAAAACATCTTGGAGCCGAAATTCAACCTGATGAGGTTTTAAAACATAACTAAGTATTTTCCCAGACGAATCGGCGATGGATACAATTCGAAGTATATAACCACCTATCCTGTTTATTTTTGACTTTTTGGCCGTTAAGTTTTCAGTCATAGTTCAGACCTTTCACGAAATGAGTCCTGTATATTAGAGTAATCCGGCCTTGGCTACTACACAAATAAAGCTGGCATTCTCCTGAAATCAGTTGTTTATTGATTTCGCTTATTGAAAATGGGGGCGACCTGGTTTCGACGGGATGACGAAGACCATTGGCTGCATGTAGTGTTTTCCCAAAACCACTTAAAAAAATTGGACGCCAATTATAAACGGCGAATCTAACTACGCACTAGCTGCTTAAATAAATAGTAGCTCGTTCCTTCTCTGCTCTTGCCCATTGGCAGGGTCTGGGGCGTCGCTAAAATGGGATCGGAGACTCACTCGTCAGCGGTGGGAATCTTAAACTTAGCTGAATAGTCGTTATAAGATCCAGTCCGAAGGAGCTGTAACGGTGAATTTAAAGTTCGGAATACACATGTAGACGCTGATCGGCTTTGCGTTTCGGACGGGAGTTCGATTCTCCCCGCCTCCACGAGGCTTCGTTCGAACGAAGTGAGAATGAAGCCGAGTCCCGGCGAAGTGCATCGCACGAAGCCGGACCCACAATCGACTAAGTACTGTTTGTTCGAACTACGCCCTCGCTCCGCCGGGTTTACTCCATCACGTCCCGTGAGACCAAATTGGAGACACTTATGGAAACTGATGAGCTATTCTATGTTTATCTGTTAACAAGTATTGCTGATCCCAATCGTCATTATACTGGTTCTTCCACCGACCCATTCAAACGAGCCAAAGCTCACAATAGGGGCAAATCCAAGCACACAGCTAAATATGCTCTCTGGAAGCTTGAGACAATCATTGGTTTTAGGGATCAATCCAAGGCAAGGGCATTGACATCGTTCTAGCCATCAGACGGAGCCTCATCCTTTCATTCCCTGCTTCGATGAGCGCTATGATAAGTGGTACATTCAGGTAATAATCCCTAAAGCTCTCCACTGTTTTCTGGAGCCACAAGTAGCTCGAATGCAGAGCATGCTTTCGGGCTTGATAAAATTCCTATCAGATCTCCGTTCATTAGGGTGTGATCACCACCAGGATTAGGAATGAGGTCATCATTTCGCATGATGGCAACAATCGACGCACCCGTAGCCTGGCGAATGTTTAGTTCTCCAAGACTTTTGCCATTTGCCGGGCTACCATCTGGTACTTGGACCCAACCCATCTCCAGTGATGGCAGATTACCTTCAGAATCAAGGCTTCTGGGAATGTTTCTTGTCCCCGACAGAAATGGGGCATAAGCTCTTCGCCTGACCTGATCAGCTAAGTTTTCCACTTCACTCTGGGTATAATCCATATGCAACAAAGCCTGACGGGCGATTTCCAGACCAGCCTCGAACTCTGGCTGGACGACTTCATAGAGATTATCCTGCTCCAGTGTAACCAGATCATCCTGACTTTTAGCCCTGGCTATTATATGAATACTAGGATTTAATTTCCGTAGAGAACGTAGCACTGCATGGGTCACTAACAATGATGGTACTGTGATCAGAATGACCCTGGCCTGCCCAACGCGACTGGCCTCAAGCACAGGTTCTTGACTGGCGTCACCATAAATAACTGGGTATCCGATATCCTTGACAGATTGCATACGGTGATGATCAAGTTCGATGAGCACAAAATCCTGATTTGAATCCTTAAGGACCTGGGCTGTAAAGCGACCCGTTCGCCCTGCACCAATGATAACCACGTGGTTGCTCAACCCAGTTTTGGGCAGGTTGACGCATTCCAGCGGTTCTCGCACGTACCGCTTTTTATACCAGCTATAGATGGGCGAAACCAAACCAGAGATTTGAGGTGTCAGTAACATGGTCAATATGGCAACGTTCAATATCAGGGAATATAGATCTTTATCAATTGCACCAGACTCTAACCCACTTCGCGCCAACACAAATGAAAATTCACCCACTTGGAAAAGGCTGAGACTGACGGCCAAGGGGATCACTGCCTTATAGCCAAACAAGGGTGTGATAGCCCCAAAGAGCAGCATTTTCAACATTGAAACCAACAAGACTGCCATGAGAACCAACTGCCAGTGCTCCAGCAGGTAAAATGGGTCGAACAGCATGCCTACAGATACGAAGAACAGAAGCACGAACAGATCCCTTAGGGGAATTACATCAGCAATAGCCTGATGACCGTACTCCGATTCACTCAGGATAAGCCCAGCCACAAAAGCGCCGAAGGCGAATGAGAGTCCCAGACTGTAGGTGATATACCCGATACCCAATCCAAGTGCAGCTACTCCCAACATGAAGAGTTCACGTGAATTGCTTCTGGCGACGTAGGCCATAAATCGCGGAATGAGTCTGGTGCCAAGCAATATCATCCCAGTTAAAAAGGCAATTGCCAGAAGCACGGCTTTAATGAGTTCACCAAGCCCCTCGGATAGATTTTCCAATCGTGGCAAAATGACAACCAAAGGAACAAAGGCCAGATCTTGAACGATTAGAATCCCTGTCATCACCCGCGCCGAAAGGGTGCCCATTCGTCCTTGATTTGCGAGAGTTTTCAGGAGTACGACTGTACTGGATAGAGAGATCAATGCACCGAACCAGAGAGCTGGGAGAGATTCAAGACCCAGGAGCCTGCCGATACCATAACCCAGAATGATGGAAAGCAGAATCTGCAAAGGAGCACCTATCAAGGCAATTCCCCGTACGGCCCGCAGGTCTTTAAAGGAAAACTCAAGCCCCAGTGTAAACAGCAGTAAAGCTACACCAATCTCAGCCAATGTCTCAATTGTGTGAATCTCTTCAATAGGGATGATTCCGATATAGGGCCCCATCGCAATACCAGCTAGCATGTAGCCAATGATATGTGGCTGGCGTAGAAGCTGAGCGAAAAGTGCTCCTAACAATCCTGCTACAATTATGAGTGAAATATCTGAGGCGATACCCATTAAACGGAAACTCCTATTTGTCTTAGTCCTTAGCTATCAAGAATCCACACCAAGAATGTAATATAATTGAAAACATATTTATCAAAGACTGCGATTTTAAGAAGCGTAATGAGCATCATCGTGTACACCTGGTGGCGATACTTGTCTTTGGAGCACTTCATCATATCGATTCAGGATTGTGGACAATACCACAATGTCACGCCATCTTGATTAACACAGTATGCACATATACTGCGCACATTAAATGACACGCTCCAGTAGCTAACCGTTAGACAGCTAGATACGTTGACAGGGCGTGATTTTGTGAAATCGGAATCCGAGGATCTCCCCACCCCTATTCAATCCTTCTAAGGTGCTGTTTATTAGTATCTCCTTTTTTAAATTTGGGAAATATGCCTTCCATATTGACAGGAATGTCATACGGCGTGCAATTAAGCTTTCAATAGAAAAATGCGGTTTGACCAGGCATTCTACCTGCCATAGCTTTGTAACTCATTTGCTTGGACAAGGAGGGATTGTGAATATATTCTAGATCAATTTTGTCACAAATTGATCGTATCTTCAGCAGGGTTGGTGGAACAAGAGGAAGAGTTTATACACACACTATTGACTCAATTATACCGATGAAGACTTCTTTGATTTGGAACTTTGTAGTTCTAATGCACTCGCGCTCTGCCACCCCATAAATCGTAGCTAGTTATGGATTCTGCATCGTTTGTTAAGTGATCTGGAGTGATAATTTGAGTCGGGTAGTCAGGGTATATATTTTCCTATCTTACTGATACATCGTGAGATACCTTGCTTCGACCGGATTCAGGAATTCGCAAATCGTATCGATCCATCTTGATATTAGTTCCTATTGATTTGGATGCTCAAACAGGAAAAGCAACTTCAAAGGTTGTTCCCTGGCCCTCCTTGCTTTGGACATCGATCTCTGCCCCTACCAGATCAATATATTTTTTTGCCAGGGCTAGCCCGAGACCAATCCCCTGATATCTCTTGGAATAACCCTCACTTTCCTGACTGTAAGCTTCGTAGATACGCTTCAGGAAATTGGCCGATATACCAATCCCTGAATCACGTATGACAAAGACCAGCTTTTTCCCTCTTCGAATCAGTTCAATCTCTATCGATCCCTTCTCAGTAAATTTAATGGCGTTGTTTATCAGGTTCGAAATAACCTGCTTCACGCAGTACTCATCCGAGGTGATTTTGGTTTTCCTCAAAGTAGTATTGAAGGAAAACTGCAAACCCTTCTCCTCGGTATCGGAGCGCTGTTCAGCCATCAATTCCCTGATCACAACTTTGAGATCGATCTCAACAGTTTGTGTTTCAATCGTCCCAGCCTCAACCTGAGATATGTCCAAAATGCTATGGACTGTTTGCAACAATCGATTCGAACCCTGATAGATGTATTTGAAGGCGTCTGCCGTCGTTTTACCAAGTTGATCATGGAATTGGTTTTCAAGAATACTCACAAATCCAACAATGCTGTTCAGAGGTGTTCGTATCTCGTGAGACACGTTGGCTAAAAACCGTGACTTCATCCTATCAGCGGTAAGGGTTTGCTGATATAGTTGGGCATTGTAAACACTTGCGGCACTGAGATTGGCCAGATTTTCGATATACTTCAGATCAGCTTGTTCGAATTCCCCTGTGCCCAATTTACTTAGGGTTAGCACACCAATGATATGGTCTTTACCCATAAGTGGTGCACACATGAGTGATTCTGGTTCAACGGGCGTTCCAGGAACCTGTTTGCCAGTCCCTAACAGATCGATACGATTTGCGATTTCCGAATAACCTTGTTGAGCGACTTTACCAGAAAAACCTTCCCCCATACTCAATTTCATAGTCAACATTTCTTCTGCATAGGAGCCAACCGCTGCGATGGCATTCAGGCAATTATCGTGTTCATTCAGAAGAAAAATCGTCACACTGTCCGCTTCAAGTAAATCCCGAGCGGTCTCAACGCACGCTTCCGAGATTGTTTGAAGATCCAAGCTTTTGACGAGTAGATGACTAACATCATTGAGTGAAGACGCTCTTACGGCTTGCTTTTTTATGTTTATCCTGGTCTCAATTTTTTCAGTAGAATCTCTATTGCTTCCGCGCCAGCCAAGAAAATCCCCATTCGTATCAATAACAGATTGGCAGTGGTGATCAATCCAGCGTAAACTTCCCTCCTTATGGCGAATTCGGACCTCGACTTCATGTGAATTGGAGACTTCATTTTTGTTGGATTTATGGTTATCCCAGAGCTCTAGATCCTCTGCCAGGATAATCTCCCTGAACAGATCTGGATTGTCCCTGAATTCCTCAGGACGGTAACCGCTGATTCGTTCACAAGATGGAGAGATATAGTAATAGGAGTCGTCGGGAGCTTTCCAATCCTCCCAGTCATAGGCAAAATCAGCAATGATGCGGTATCTTGATTCTGATTTCCGTAATTCCTGCTCTAATCTCTGTTTGTCGATGATTTCAAGGAGCATTTCGAGATCGGTTTCAATAATCCTCTTAAGTTCTCCAATCAGTTTTTTATCTCTTGAAGTGTAGGAATTTTTCTTCCTATCCAGGACGCAGATCGTTCCAAATACCTCACCATCCGGCCACTCGAGGGGAAAGCCTAAATAGGCAATCATGCCCAGTTCTATGTCAGGATTATGATCCCAGCCAGGATCCTCCGGAGCATTGGGGACTAATAATGGTTTGTGCTCCCGCATTACTGTCTCACTGTATAATCCCGTTTCCAGATCTGCCTTTTCACCCAATTCATATGGATTCCCATCTGTGTTACTCGAAACAAATACTTCTATTAGCGGCGGTGTGACTTTCATAATCAAGCCCGCCGGTACCTGAATCAGATCTGCCATCAGGTCAACAAGTCCTTGCCACTTGTCGAGCGTAGCTTGTGGAACTGAGGGTTTTTGCTTCAGATGGGGTCCATTGGCAGGTTTTATTCTGGATTCTTCAACACTCATATTAATACCCGAATTCTATTTGAGAGGTATGCCCTAGCCGTACGCTGTCATTCTCCTGATAAAGAGATGCTCATCTCATACGATATGCAATATCCTTTCTCAAATAATACTAGATTAACTTGATCCTCCAATCTGAGGATAGTGAATTTCTATCAGACCTTTTCAAATCAATGTTTAAATGTCCACCTGGATTTACACCCGTAGTAATTGTGTTATTTTCTCGACGAGATCTTTACGAGAAACAGGTTTTGCCAGATAATCATTACAACCAGATTTTAAGCATGTAGAGCGGTCATTGGTAAATGCGTGTGCGGTAATGGCGATGATCGGCAATGAGTAAAAATTCTCCCTTTTCCGTAAATATCTCACCAGGGAGAGACCATCTTCCTCACCCGCCAATGAAAGATCCACCAACAACAAACGAATATTATGTTTTTCAAACAGTCTCTTCGCTTCACCTGATGTAGTTGATACCAGGTAGCGATATTCCTCTTCCAGATAGTTGCGAACCAGCTCCTGGGAGGGAATATCATCTTCAACATAGAGAATGGTAGGCTTGTCCATCTGCGATCGATCCATCTTGATATCCTTTCCAATAGTTATCAATATTCAACCAGGAAAAGCGACTTCAAAGGTTGTTCCCATGGTCCTCTTTTGATCATGTGGTACAACTTGAGCCAAAAATAAGAATAACCTCTGCGACTTCCTAATCATCTTACTAACAACGCAAGAAGTCCCTGTTTCAAGTTGATTCGCCAACTCCCTGAATTACCGATTTCGAGAATCAATTCGTAATAAACCTTGGGATGCATACTCCCTTGTTTTATTATAATTTGTTACCTGATAATCCCCAGGGGTTGGGGACGTGACAAGCCGCCTGTCATGATCAATTCAACTATTGTTTTATAATGGAGTATACCATGCAAACGTTTAATCGAATCGGCAGCCTGTTTCTATTGCTACTTCTTTCAACTCAGGCTCTTGTTGCAGCACCCAAAGATCGATCAACAATTGATGCCAAACACCAATGGGCTCTCACAGATATCTATGCCAATTGGGAAGCCTGGGAACTGGATCTCAATAAGTTAGAGTCGCTCATGGATGGGTATGCCGAACTTCAAGGCACACTTGGAAGTGGTCCCCAGAATTTGCTCAAAGCTTACACTATGAGGGAAGAACTCGGGCTGGTCTCGGATCGCGTCCAAACCTATGCAGGATTGGTTCGTGCCTTGGATAATCGCGATAATGAGGTCTACGCAAAACTTCAGCAGGTTGGCATTTTGTTTTCCAGATTTGGCACAGCCACATCCTGGTTTGCTCCCGAAATGGTCAGTATCGATTGGGCAACCATGGAGACCTGGTTGGATGAAACACCTGGCTTAGCCAACTATCGCTTTGCCATCGAAGATCTCTACCGTCAACAGGAACATGTCCTGGATGAAAAAAGTGAAAGATTACTTTCCTATTTCAGGCCCCTTAGTGGTACACCAGGTAGTGTTTATGATCAGCTATCAACTGCAGATATAAAATTTGGAACTATCAAGTTATCCACAGGTGAGGAAGTACAAATATCAGAAGGTGAAGCAGGCCGCATCTTCTCTACATCCAGAAATCATGAAGACCGTAAAGCTGCTTTTATTGAGCGCAATAGCACTTACAATGACAATCTCAACACCTATGCTGCCTCTTATGATGGGATCTGTCAACGTGACTGGGCTTACGCCCAAGCCCGCAATTATGGATCAACCCTGGAAAGAACATTAGGGAGTAACAATATACCTGTAGAGGTATACTTGAATCTGCTGGAGCAGGGACGAGCTGGTGTAGCACCACTCCAACGTTATCACAAATTGCGGAAAAAAGCCCTCAAACTTGACGAATATGATGGCTATGACTCAGCCATTCCAGTCATCGATTTTGATAAAGATTATGATTATGATGGTGTGGCCACAATGATTCAGAAATCTGTTAAACCGCTAGGTAAAAGTTATAGTCAAAAACAGGTTGAGGCATTTTCGCCAGGTTGGGTTGATGTCTACGAAACACCTGGTAAAACCACAGGGGCTTTCTCCGCTGGATTGTATGGCGTGCATCCCTTTATGCTCTTGAATTACACCAACACCCTGAATGATGTTTTCACCGTGGCCCATGAAATGGGACATACCGTGCATACCATGTTCGCTAATGAGTCACAGACCTTCTCTAATTCAGGATACACACTCTTTGTGGCTGAAGTGGCGTCCACCATGGCTGAAGCTCATTTATTGGAATATATGCTAGATAATAGTAAGGATCCCAAGGAGCGACTTGTGCTTCTCAGCCATGCCATCGACAACATTGCTGGCACTTTTTATACTCAGGTCATGTTTGCAGATTATGAATATCAGGTCCACAAACTTGTTGAAGAAGGACAACCCATCACGGCTGATGTCCTTAATGGAGTTTATCACGAAGTTCTGGTAGCATATTATGGAGACTCCATGGAGAATCATGAGCTCTATGATGTTACCTGGGCTCGCATTCCCCACTTTTCATCTGTACCCTATTATGTCTATCAGTATGCTACCAGTTATGCTGCATCCGCATCCCTGTTTAAACAGATGAATGAGGGATCGCGAAAATCGAAGAAGCAGGCGAAAGCAAATTATATCAATTTACTCAAATCAGGTGGAAGTGATTACCCCGTTGAACAGTTGAAAAAAGCGGGTGTGGATATGACCAAACCTGAAGCAGTTCAAGCAGTCATTGCCAGTATGGATGATCTGGTGAATCGCTACGAGAAGGAACTTAATAAATTGGGTTTAGTTGACTGAGTCACCCACCCAATTAAAAAAAGTGTGAAAACATCCCCCCAATTTTAAAGGTTTAGAAGACTATTTGGTTATACACTGAATAGTCTTCTAAATTGTTTATCATCCGTCATTGCAGATTTCCGCCAGGGTTATGGATGGAACATCGTACATTGCTATTAAACAATTATTGTTGACAATCGCAATGAATATGTCGTATATATATGACATTCTCACAAGATACCTGTGCAAATGAAGTATTGTAAATGTTTAAATATAAGGTGGATAGCACTAGTAACGCAGTTAGGCGTGTTTTTTGCGACTAGGAAAGTCGGATAGTGTATTATTGAGGAGAATAGGATTGGTAATTAGTCCCAACAGAGGGGGGAACGGTTTCTCACTGGTTGAGCTCATGATTGTCATCGTGATAATTGGTGTGTTGGTCGGGGCTGCCGTACCAATTTATCAGCATAATCTTGAAGTTGCCAAACGCGCAGAAGCTGTTGCAGGGATTGGCACTGTTCGAACTCAGCTACGCATGTATTATGGCATTAATGGTTACTACCCAATCAGGGATAGTTTTACTAAGGTGGTAGGTGATGATTGGAATGATATCAATAAAGGTGAACTCACAGTAAAATATTTTAAGGATAAAAATTTCAAATACAGAAGTTATGATGGCTTTGAGTATCGTATTAAATGTCAGAAGAATAAAGTCTTATCCCATCAAGTCTGGATAGACGAGACCGGACGGTGGTGGTTTGATATGGATATAATGGATGACGATTAAGCAAAACAGTTAGTAATAGGCTGACAAGGAAATTTCAAGATCCCCTCCTGATTCCCCGTAGTTGTACTTGTACCCAAGCACACTATCATAACCATCATCATATTGTCCATTACCGTTACTATCATAAAAAATGAAAGCCGTATAGTTATCTGAGTCGTCGGTGTTGAATGAGAAACAGTAGCATCGATTGACACCAACCAGCACTTCTGCAGTATCCAACAGCACAGAATCAAATCCCGATTCAGAGTCCCACTTCCCCTGCAAAATACCCAGATATACTGAATCAGATTGGCTCACATGAGGATCATCATTCCAGAGAATTCCAACTTTTATATCGAGAAAAGATTCACAAGAACAAAAAATCAGCAGAGAGATGACAATGGGGATACGGAAAGGAAAGTAAAATTTTAATTTCACAATATTTCTGGCCTACCTATTGTAATATCCCCCAGAAGCCAGACTTGCATATGGGCTTCAATCATTATCTTAAAATAAAAAAACCCCACCAATAAAGGCAGGGTTTTATTTAAATGCTTGTGTTTATTTATTTAACGAAGAACTGGACTGCGTTCTGGGCATAAATTGAGAGGGGATCACCCAACATCCAGGCAAATAACAGAGGCACAGCCAGGATGCACAATAGAACGGTGATATTAATGGGAGCATGGTGAACAGTCTCTGGTAATTCAATCTTCCCAAAATACATGGCTTTCACAACTCGCATATAATAGTACAGCGAAATAACCCCATTGATTAGACCAATGATGGCCAGCCAGAAATACATATCTCCATATTCAATCAAAGCTCGGAAAATGTAAAATTTGGCTACAAAACCACCTGTCGGTGGTAGTCCAGTGAGAGAGAACATAAAGATGGCCATGATCACACCAAGAACTGGCGCTTTGTAACCGAGAGCCTTATAGTCTTCGATCTCTTCTGTATCGAATTCATTCTTGATATGGATAGCCACAAAGAAAGCACCCAGATTCATGAGCATATAGACTGCCGCATAATACAAAACGGCAGCAATACCGGTCTGATCAGCAACCACAACACCCAGCAACATATAGCCAGCATGGGCAATGCTTGAATAGGCCAGCATACGCTTGATATTGGATTGTTGCAGGGCAATGACGTTACCCACTGTCATGGATAAGATCGCCAGTATACCCATAACAGCCTGCCAATCCATATTATTCAATGCAGCCCAGGCATCCATGTTGGGATTACCAGCACTGGAGAGTGCTACGTTAAAAAAGCGGATGATAATGGCAAAACCAGCAGCTTTGGGAGCCACTGAAAGAAAGGCAGTAATGGGAGCCGGTGCCCCTTCATACACATCTGGAGTCCAGAAATGAAAGGGTACAGCAGCAATCTTATAGCCAAATCCAACCAGGATCATGACCAGGATAACCATCATGAGAGCAGGCGACACCGTTCCAGCAGAAAGTGCCGCTTGAATTTCGAATATATCGGCACTGCCTGTGAGACCATACAGCAGTGAGAATCCATAGAGCAGAATTCCAGAGCTAAAGGCACCAAACACAACGTATTTGATCGAGGCCTCATTGGAGCGCATCTGTTCCTTCAGATATCCTGAGAGGAGATAGCTCATAATACTTACCATCTCGAGGGAAATGTAAATACTGAGCAGATGGGTGGCTGATACCAGGAAGTACATTCCCAGAACCAGGGTCAATAAAAGCGTATAGTATTCCCCTACTCTACGATTCTTTAACTCATTGGAGTTAAATGACATCCACATCACCAGAATGGTACCAACAGTTACCAGTATCTTTAAAAAGTTACCAAAGGGATCCACAGCCAGCATGTTTGAAAATATTCCCACAGAAGTAGAAACGTCCTGACCGAGGAGGGCTATGGTAACCAGTATCAATCCCCCCAGTGCAACATATCCAGATCGGATAGAAGTATCAGCCTTCTGAAAGAGGTCGAACAATATGACGAGGAGCAATATCCCGGTGAGCATCATCTCAGGTATGAAATAGGAGAGATCCGTCATGATTTGATTAAGATTCATAAGAATGTCCTATTTGATTACAGACCAGCTACCATTCCGGCGGTTTTGACAGCTTCCACCAAATGATTCAAGGTGCTGCTCATCACATTCAGCATAGGTGTGGGATAGACACCCAGGAAGAATGTGATTATTGCCAGAGGGATCAGAGCAAACAATTCGCGATGATTGATCTCTTCTAGATTCTCGTATTTGCTATTGAGTTCACCCATAAAAATTCTCTGATAAGCCCAGAGGAAATATCCGGCATTCAGCACAATACCAACGGTGGCAAAAATGGTGATCCAGGTAAATACCGGGAAGGCACCAATCATACAGAGTGCCTCTGAAATAAAACCGGAGAAGCCAGGTAGTCCGAGACCTGCGAAGAAAGCCATGGCCGTGACACCAGCATAAATTGGAACCACCTTGGCAATTCCACCAAAACCTTCAATATCACGATGGTGTGCTCGGTCATAGAGGACACCGACCAACATAAAGAGCATGGCTGAGATAGTACCATGATTGAACATCTGGAAAACAGCGCCATTCATACCCGCTGGTGTGAGGGCTGCCATACCTAGAAGTACAAAACCCATATGAGAAACTGAGGAGTAGGCGACCAACTTCTTTAGATCCCTTTGAGCCAATGCCGCCATAGCGCCGTAAATGATGTTTATAAGGCCAAGTATAGCCAGCGGCAGGGCGAACCATAGGGTCGCATCTTTAAGGACGGGAAAGCTGATTCTCAGAAAACCATAGGTTCCCATTTTCAGCAAGACACCGGCAAGAATAACCGATATGGCTGTCGGTGCTTCCACGTGTGCCAGAGGTAACCAGGTATGGAAGGGAAAAATAGGCACTTTGATAGCAAAACCGATGAAAAGCAGTATAAATATCACCTTCCCCGCATTCATACCTAACAGCAAGGCATTGCCGAATTGTGAAGAGTGCTCAGCCAGGATCAACATGTTAAAGGTATGGGGCTCAGAAATGAAATAGAGAGCCAGCATTCCCAGGAGCAATAGAACTGATCCGAAAAGTGTGTATAAGAAAAATTTGATGGCAGCGTATTCGCGTTGCGGTCCACCCCAGATACCAATAAGGAAGTACATTGGCAGGAGCATGACTTCCCAGAAAATATAGAATAAGAAGAAGTCCAGGGATGAAAAGACACCCATCATACCTGCATCAAGAAGCAGAAAGAGAGCAAAATAGCCCTTTTGAGCTTTCTCAATATTCCAGGATGTGAATACAGCAAGGAAACTGAGAAGTGCCGTCAGTAGAATCATTGGGGCACTCAGGCCATCAATTCCCATAAAATATTCAATGTTAAAGGCCGGGATCCAGGCAAAATGCTCCTGGAGCTGAACCTCTGGACTTGCGAAATCGAAGATGTATAAAATCCAAATGGCCAAAATGAGTTGGAGGCCTGTAATTGCTGCAGCACCCCAGCGGATAATGTCCAACTTTTCCTTGGGGATCAGGGCAATAATCACCGCTCCAAATACTGGCAGGAAGGTTACAATGCTTAGTAAATGATTTTCCATGGCGTTAATCGACTCCTTCGGTCCTAGAATACATTGACGACATACAGCAAGGCTGCGCCGATCAATACAAAAATGAGATAATTTTGAATTTTACCGGTTTGGACGAACTTTAATGTCCAACCCAACCATTGAAAGATGATGCCAGCGAAATTAACAGCACCATCCACGATGAGATCATCAGCCATTCCTACTCCCTTGGAAGTACGTTTGGTATTGCGACCCCATCCATTGATGAGATAGTGATCATAAAAATCCAGATCAAAACGACCAAGAGCATTGCAGCCTTTGAGAAAGGGTCGTATGATGCCGTTGATATAGAATTCATCCATATACCACTTATTATATGATCCCCGATAGAGTGCTCCCAGTTTGGTGGCGAGCTTCTCAGCAGAAATTTTATTTAACAGGTATACCAGCACAGAGAGCAGAATACCCAGGCCAGCAACCAACAGTGAAGTAACCATTGCCGGGACGTGAGCTTCGTGCATCCCATGTTCAAAATGTTCCAGGTCAAATGCAGGACCCGTGGTTACTGCACTCTCTGGAGATTGAACCACTGTGGTAAACCACCCGTGATCTGAAATTGGATTCACAGAGGGTAGCGTAAACACGAAAAATAATGACAGGATTGCCAGAACAATGAGCGGAATCGTCATGACTTTAGGAGATTCCTTGATATGTCTGAAAATCTGAGGCTGCTTGGCTTCCCCATAAAAGGTCATAAAGATCAATCTGAACATATAAAAAGCCGTTATGGCTGCAGCTCCAAATCCAAATACAGGAAGGATCCAGGCGAGATGAAAATGGGCCAACCAGCCATCATGAACATTGGCAGCATAAGCCCAGGTTCCCGCTAGAATGGCATCCTTACTCAGAAAACCTGAAAACAGAGGTATTCCAGAAATAGCGGCTGTGGTCACCATAAAAACACCAAAGGTGATGGGCATTTTGGTTCTTAAGCCACCCATATTGCGCATATCCTGAGGATCCGTTTCGTGATCGTTGAGATGATGCAAACCATGATGCATGGCATGGATCACAGAACCTGAAGCCAGGAAGAGAGCTCCCTTGAACATGGCATGTGTGACGAGGTGGAAAAAACCAGCGACATATGCGCCTGTACCAAGTGCCATAATCATATAGCCCAACTGACTCACCGTAGAATAGGCCAAAACTTTTTTAATATCATTTTGTGTAATGGCAATGGTGGCCGCATAGATGGCAGTAAGACCTCCAATGAAGGCAATGGTGGCCATGGCATCTGCGGTAAGAAATGGAAAGATACGAACCACAAGATAGACACCAGCAGCGACCATGGTAGCGGCATGAATCAATGCTGAAACAGGTGTGGGGCCTTCCATGGCATCTGGTAGCCAAACATGGAGTGGGAATTGAGCAGATTTTCCAACGGCACCCATAAACACCAGGACACCTGCAACTGTGAGAAGTTTGTGGGGATCAATGCCCCCAAACAACATCCCTGCGTTGGCTGCCCACATACCGTCGTGAATTCTCTCCCCAATCAATTGGAAATTGAATGTTCCCAATACGGTGGCAATAATGAGCATTCCAGTAAACATACCGATATCACCGATACGATTTGTGATAAAGGCTTTCTTGCTGGCGTTAGCTGCCGATTCTTTTTCCCACCAGTGTCCAATGAGTAGATAGGATGAGAGTCCAACAAGTTCCCAGAAGATATAGATCATGAAAAGACTGTTCGCCAAGACGATACCATTCATGGAGAAGGTAAAAATTCCCAGAAAACCAAAATATCTGGAAAAACGCACATCTCCTGCCATATAGGCTGTTGAATAGAGATGCACCAATGAAGAGATGAGGGCAACTACCACCAGCATAATCACAGTGATATTGTCTATATAGACACCAAGATCAATTTTGAATATGCCCAGATCAAGCCAGCTCTGATGTAGTTCCAGACTAAAATTGGGATCGCTCTTGGAAAGCATCATCCCCAACATCACCAGCGATAAAATTAAGGTTATAAATTGAATACCTACTGAGACCCACTCCCCTTTCTTCTCTTCAAAACGTCTGAAAGAGAAAATTTGAAAGACAAATGAGAATAGCGGGAGGAACAGGATGAAGAGTGCTAATTTAATCATATCAGCTGCACCTACTGTTTAAGTGCGTTGGCTTCATCAACATTGATGTGCCCGCGATCGTTATAGAGATTCAAAACTATAGCCAGGGCAACTGCAGCTTCAGCAGCAGCCAGCATGATGATAAATACAGACATGAGATGTCCATCAAGATTGTGGGTCACAAACTTGGAAAAAGCTACAAAGTTGATATTTGCTGCATTCAGAATGAGCTCCACTCCCATGAGGATGGCAACTGCATTGCGTCGGGTGACAACCGTATACAAACCGAGACTGAAGAGAATGGCACTCAGAACGAGATACGAAGATAGATGATCCATTATAGCTCCTTTCTCGCCAGTGTGGCTGCACCAATGAGAGCACCCAACAAGAGAACTGAAGCAATCTCAAATAAAATCAAATAGTCGGTAAACAATAGGTTTCCAATGCCAGTTACTGTATCTGTGAATTCCATGGGTAAGGTTGAGCCAACCCAGTCATGGGGCAGCACTGCAGTGAGAATAATGGCTGCAACACCGAGGACAACTACCAGCCCTAAAACCTTTTGTACAGAGCTTTGGGATATCCGAGCCGTGGATATTTGATTGGTAAGCATGATTCCAAATACCAGCAGAACCAGGATACCACCCACATACACCACAATCTGGGTGACTGCCAGGAAGTCAGCATTTAGAAAAATATATATTCCGGCGACACCTAAGAAAGTCCCCATGAGGGCGAACACCGAATGAATCAGGTTATTTCCGAAAGCTACCAGTGCTGCTGATGCGACGATCAGAGCCCAGATAACCCAGAAAATGAAATCAGCCATTCTCAGTCTCCCCTTTTGAAGAATTTTCTGGTTCAGATGATGAATCTGGTTCAGATGATGTTTCTGGTTCCGCAGTAGTCTCAGTTGAAACAGGCTTCACCTCTGGAATCTCCGGTGTCTTAATGGTTTCCATGGGGACCTCAATTCTATCCATTGGTTCAGGCTCAGGAGCACTCTCCATGGTTGGGATATTTATAGGAGTAGGTTCGGCAGAATCAACTGGCGTCTCTGAAATAAATGGTGATGGAGGAGCTTCTGAATCAGTAGCGGTTGCAGCTTCAGCCCGAGCTTTTTCTGCTTCACGAGCCTCTTGCTCAGCTTTGGCGGCGGCTGCCTTTTCAGCAGCAGCTTTTTTGGCTTCCATGGCAGCGGCTTTTGCTGCAGCCACTTTTTCAGCATCAGCCTGGCGTTGTGCACGCTCGATGGGAGAAACCTTAGAGAACTCATAAATCAGGTGATCACGATCTCTCCAGCGCTCTTCCGGCGTCACAGCCAGCTTGACATTGTCATTACTGATAAACTGATAGTCTGGAGTCATGCGGATACAATCTTCTGGGCATGGGGGCGTACACAGGTCACAAAACATACACTCGCTCATATCAATGATAAAACTGGTGACCCTTAATTTGATCTTGGTATCATTCTTAGTGGTGCCAATATCTTCATCAGGACCCGCCTTGAAAGTTTCAATATGGATACAATCTACTGGGCAAGCTCGTTCACAGGCCTTGCAACCAATGCAGTCTTCAAAATCGACGACCAGCTTCGAACGAATTGTGTTATAACTCTCAATCTCTCCCACACCAATATTCCTGGTGGGGATTGGCCAGACCTCGTCGGGGTATTGTAAAGTGACATGTTCGCGGGGTCGTACAAAATACCCCATAGTCACCTTCATCCCGTCAACCAGGGTCGTGATGGCACTGCTAATATTACTGAAATAGCTCATGGTTCTATCCTAGAATTGGATTTCACCGGTGAGCCACATCCAAATAGCTACACCCATGAGATTTATTAGTGATAAGGGAAGGATTACTTTCCAACTCACATACATGAGTTGATCCACACGTAATCGGGGAAATGTCCAGCGGAACCACATCAACATGAAGATGATGCCGCCAGCTTTCATAAGCATCCAGAAGATGCCAGGTGATGCCATCCAGATTGCAAAACCAGGGAATAGCCAGGCTGCAATCGTAATGACAAGACTCAGACCCAGTGGGTAGACAGATAGACGACCTGTTTTTGCTCTAACAAACAGTGTCCACATGATGGCCACAAGGGTTATGATTGAAAAACCAATCTGCGTTCCTTCATAATCGGCAAAGGGACTCTGCCATCCACCGAGGAAAACAATTGAAACCAGGAAGGCAACCAGGGTAGCATTGGCGTATTCAGATAAAAAGAAGAGTGCCCATCTCAATCCTGAGAACTCAGTCATGAAACCAGCCACCAATTCTGATTCTGATTCTGGAATATCAAAAGGGGTTCGGTTAATCTCAGCAGTCGCTCCAATGAGATACACGAAAGCTGCAACAAAGAGAAATGGACTGTGAAAGATGAACCAGTTTGGCAATGGGATTGGTATCCAGTGGAATAAATTCCCTGTACCGGCCTGTTCCTGTATAATGGTTTGAAGATTCAGACTGCCAACCACTGCCACCACAGCGATCAAAGTGATCCCTACAGGGATTTCGTATGAAATGATTTGAGCGGCAGAACGCATGGCTCCATAGAGTGACCACTTATTATTTGATGCCCAGCCAGCCATCACAATACCCAGCACCACAATGGATGAGATGGATACGATATAAAAGAGACCAATATTCATATTGGCAGCCAGTAAAGTGTCAGAAAACGGAATAGCAGCAAAGGTAACTACTGAGGCAACCAGGATTACCCAGGGTCCAATAATAAAGAGGACTTTATCCGCCGACCTGGGAATAATATCTTCTTTTTGGAGCAGTTTCAGGGCATCTGCCACCGTTTGCAGTGTACCAAATTTCCCTACACGCATGGGACCGAGACGAACCTGCATAAAGGCAGAGACTTTTCGCTCGATATAAACCAGAACGATGGCGTTGGCTGCCACAAAAACAAATATCAGGGCAGCAACGATAAACAGAGACAATCCCCAGGCTACAGAAATACCCATACCTGATAGGATGTCAAACGAGAGGATCCAGTTAGCAAGTAATTGTATCATTTAGCGATCAATCTCCCCTAATACAATGTCCAGACTTCCGAGAATTGCAATGACATCGGAGATCATCCAGCCCTGGCCAATTTCGTTAATAACACTGAGGTTTGAAAATGCCGGGGAACGCATCTTAAGACGCACTGGTACATTCTTACCATTGCTTACTATATAGTAGCCCAATTCTCCGCGAGGATTCTCGCTACGGAAATAGATTTCACCCTTGGGTGGACGAATACGGCGTGGAATGGCAGATTTCACGTCACCTTCAACGGGTAGCTGATCCAGTGCTTGACGGATAATTTTTGCACTCTCACCCATCTCAAGAACACGAACATAATATCTGTCCCAGCTGTCACCAATGGTGCCCTGAAGCCCCTGACCCAGCGGTACATCAAAATCAAAGCGATCATAGATTGAATAGGGTTCGGTGCGACGGATGTCAATGTTCACACCTGAGGCTCTCAGACTTGGGCCGGTTACACCATAATTGATAGCAACTTCAGGAGTCATGACCCCAATATCAGCAGCTCTTTCAACAAATATTTTATTACCAGTCAAGATTTGATTGTACTCAGCGACATGTTCATCAAATGCATCCAGGAATTCATAAGTTTTTTCAACAAATCCCGGTGGTACATCGTGGGCCAGACCACCGATCCAGATATAGTTGTATAATAGGCGAGCACCTGAAGCCATTTCAAATAGATCCAGTATGAGTTCACGTTCACGGAAACAATAGATAAAGGGTGTGATGGCTCCCACATCCAGACCAAAGGTTCCCACAGCCACGAGGTGACTGGCTATTCGTTGCAGTTCAGCAAAAATGACGCGGAGATATTCAACTCGCTCTGGTAATTCAATACCCATCATTTTCTCAACGGCCATGGCATAACCATGCTCGCTACCCATGGCAGCTATATAATCACAACGACCAGTAAATGGGGTAATCATTTGATATTCTAAATTCTCAGCGTGCTTCTCGAATGAACGATGGAGATAGCCAATAACTGGTTCAATATGAGAGACGATCTCACCATCGGTTGTTAATTTTAACCGCAATACACCATGAGTACTTGGGTGTTGAGGTCCCATGTTGAGAACCATTTCTTCAGCGTGGAGGCGGCCCATTATTTCACCTTCTCAATGCGCATACCACGGTAGAACTCCGCTGGTACATAATCTTTTCTCAGAGGATAGCCTTCCCAATCGTCTTCCATAAGAATTCGTTTCAGGTCGGGATGGCCCTCGAAATTGATCCCATATAGATCAAAAGCTTCACGCTCATGCCAATTAGCCGTTTTATGTAGTTCAGCAACGCTGGCTACTTTGGGCTCATCTCGGGAGGTGAATACTTTTAAAGTGATGTAGTGTTTGAGCTCGGTTGAATACAGATGATAGATCACACTGAGATCAGTTTCTCCATCGGCATCATGACCTGCCAGATTCATCAGGGAGTTGAACTGGAATCTCACATCATCCTTCAGATAAGTGGCGACCTTTGCAAGTGTCCCTGCATCAACCACCACAGTGGGATTCTGTGTACCTTCTTCCATAAATTCGATGATCTTATCACCAAATTTCCTGGAAAGGTCTTCGAATATTTCTTGTTCAGTCACGTCAGTCTTCTTTCTTTTCCAGAATCGGTTCTTCGCGCATTTTCTTTTGAAGATGCATGAGGCCTTCGATCAATGCTTCAGGGCGAGGTGGACAGCCCGGGATATAAACATCAACAGGGATAATCTGGTCAACACCCTTTAGAACATGGTAGCCATGTTGCCAATATGGTCCACCCGAATTGGCGCAGGAGCCCATTGAGATAACGTATTTTGGCTCGGCCATTTGCTCATAGAGTCGCTTTACACGGGTGGCCATTTTTAAGGTAACTGTGCCAGCAACGATCATAACATCTGCCTGTCGGGGTGAAGACCGTGGCATAGCGCCAAAACGCTCCAGATCGTGACGGGCTGCAGCTGTTGACATTAATTCAATGGCACAGCAGGCCAGGCCAAACTGAAAATACCATTCTGAGTTGGAACGAGACCAGTTCATTAATTTATCTAAGGAGGTAATGAGAATGTTCTCATTAAATTTATGGTTTAACGCACCCATTTATTTGGTCTCCGCTTCGTGAAGCTTGGACGCAGAGTAGCGACCGGTGCCATATTTCAGTTTCATTTTAACCCAGTCAAGATCACCCTTGACCCAGACATAGGCTAGACCCACAGTAAGAATCAATATAAAGACAAAGACTTCTATAAACGTAAGGAAGCCCATGTCCTTGAAGACGACTGCCCATGGAAAGAGAAAGACAACTTCCACATCAAAAATGATAAATATGAGTGCAACGACATAGAAGCGGATGTTGAACTGAAGCCAACCCTCCCCTTCTGGTTCCTCACCACATTCATAAGTGTCCATTTTTAAATCAGTACTATTTTTAGGGGATATAAGCTTTTGTATGATAAACCCGCAATACATGAGCCCGAAGGCAACAGCACCAAAGGCTAAGGCGATTCCGTAATGTTCCTGCATGATCTCTAAAGTGCCCTTTCTTTCAACATTGGTGCGCCAATATAGACGGTACTCCAAGTCTCTTCAAGAACCGAATCCTGTGGATTGCCAGGTAACCGTTCCCATGATTTTCCTAGAGCCAGCTGTGGCAATCTCTATGCCACAATATTTGATTAACGCATTAAATGTAATACTTAAATATGCTGTCTTATTCAACCTGCTTTGTGAGCTTTTCCTGTTCTTGTGCATCCACTACGGCTATGGCAGTCATATTGGCAACATCCTGAACACTGGTTGAGCCTACCTGGAGAATGTGAACCGGTTTTTCCATGCCAACCAGGATAGGACCAATGGCTTCTGCGCCACTCAATCGATGGACAAGTTTATAGCTGATATTACTGGATTGAAGATCTGGAAAAATGAGCACATTTGCTGAGCCCTTTAACTTGCTGAAAGGATAATGCTCCTCTTGAATGTTCGGCATAATAGCCAGATCCGCATTCATTTCGCCGTCAATCATCAAATCAGGATCTTTTTCTCGAACCAGTCGCACTGCTTCACTCATTTTTTTAGCATGAGGATGTTTGGATGATCCAAAATTTGAGAAGCTCAGCATAGCAACGCGGGGGGTCATTCTCCAGCGTCTGGCTTCTTCTGCGGCCATAAGAGCTATTTCAGATAGAACTTCTGCAGTGGGATCAATATTAACAGAAACATCTGCAAATATTTTCATTCCCTCTTTGAAGATGAGCAGGAATAAGCCAGCCACATGCTGCATATCTTTTCTTGGCTTGATAATCTGGAGTGCTGGCCTGAGTGCATCTGGATACTGCTGGGTAATACCGGATATCATGGCGTCTGCTTCACCCATATGCAGCATCATGGCTGCGAATGAATAGCGTCTATCCATAAATCGCTTGGCGCCACTCAGTGTCACCCCTTTGCGTTGTCTCATGGTATAGAATTCTTCAATAAAATCCTGACGACGCTCATATTTCTGAGGGTCTACTAATTCAACCCCCTTCAGCGGGATATTCAATTCCCTGGCAATGGCCCGAATCTTCTTTTTGCGACCCACCAACACAGGTTTGGCAATTCCCTCCTGGAGGATGAGATGACTGGCGCGGATGATACGTGGGTTTTCCCCTTCAGGATAGACCACCCGTTTGGGAGCTGTCTTGGCTCGATTATATAGGGAGCGCATAAACTCACGACCTTTGCCAAGTCTGGCTTCCAACTCTTCTCGATATTGATCAAGATCAATGGTACGCTGGGCAACTCCAGTCTTCATGGCGGCCTCGGCCACAGCAACAGATTCCCAAAGGAGCACTCGGGGATCAAAAGGTTTTGGTATGAGATAGTCACGACCAAACTCAATGTGATCCAGACCATAAATCTGTGTCACTTCATCAGGTGTATCTTCTTTTGCCAGGGCTGCAAGGGCTAAAGTGGCGGCTACCTTCATTTCTTCGTTAATTGTGGTTGCCTGAACATCCAGAGCTCCCCTGAAGATAAAAGGAAAACCAAGGACATTGTTCACCTGGTTAGGATAGTCTGAGCGACCAGTTCCCATGATGGCATCAGGGCGGGCAGCCATGGCTTCTGGATAAGTGATTTCTGGATCAGGATTGGCCATGGCAAAAATGATGGGGTCAGGCGCCATGGTTTTCAAATCATCGCCAACAATGATGTCTTTCTTAGACAGACCAATAAATACATCTGCGCCATTCAGTGCTTCCTGGAGAGTTCTATGTTTGGTGTCATTGGCAAATGGGAGTTTGTATTCATTCATACCATCAGTACGCCCTGTGTAAATAACACCACGAGAATCGCACATGATCAAATTTTCACGTCGGGCTCCCATACGTATATAGTGCTCGCTACATGACAGAGCAGACGCTCCAGCACCTGATACCACTATCTTGATGTCTTCCATCTTTTTGCCTGCCACTTCAACAGCATTGAGAAGTGCGGCAGCAGAAATAATAGCGGTTCCATGCTGATCATCATGAAAGACAGGAATATTCATCTCTTCACGCAGTTTTTGCTCGATGTAAAAACATTCGGGGGATTTGATATCCTCCAGATTGATGCCACCAAATGTGGGTTCCAGCAATTTGACAGCATCGATGAATTTATCAGGGTCTTCCGTATCAACTTCCAGATCAAAGACATCTATATCTGCAAATCTTTTAAACAGAACACCTTTTCCTTCCATGACAGGCTTTCCAGCGAGAGCTCCAATGTTTCCTAAACCTAGAACGGCGGTGCCATTGGATATAACGGCAACCAGATTGCCTTTGGCAGTGTACTCGTTAGCAAGTGCGGGATTTTCAGCTATTTCCAAACAGGGATAGGCAACGCCAGGCGAATAAGCCAGACTCAGGTCCCTTTGTGTGGCAAAAGGTTTGGTTGATGTGACTTCGATTTTGCCTTTGCGGATTCCCATGCTATGATAGGCAAGGGCATCTTTCTTTGTAATCATATAAACCTATCCAAAATCAAGATGACATCTCCAAAGAAGATGTCATCTGGTTAAAATACTTATGTTAATTGACTGGAATTATTGGCGCTACTCCCAGAAGCCTTTTAGAGCTGCTAGACCTTCCTGAATCTGATCCACATTAATACCACTATATGCAAAACGAATAAAGACTTTGTCTTCACCTGGTAGAGGTCTGCCAAAATGCTCACGGGAACAGAAAGATACACCAGTTTCATAGAGTGCATCCAGACGGAATTTGGATGAATCCGAGTAGCCCTTCCGCTTGAAGATGTCTGTCACATCTGGAAACAGATAGAAGGTAGTTTCTGGCTTTGAAACCTTCACCCCATCGATATTCAGAAGCGCATCTACCAAGGCATCACGTCTAAGCTTTAGCTGGTCCAGGATATCATTCTGAGGTCCTGCAGGTCCACTCAAACAAGCCAGACCAGCCATCTGAACAAAATGATTGGAGCAAGACTCCTGGTTGGTATTGAATTTTGAAATGGCTTCAATCACTTCAGTTGGTCCAGCTGCACATCCCAGACGCCAACCTGTCATGGCGAATTTTTTTGAAAATGTATACAGGATAACCGTTCGTTCAGCCATATCAGGCAGTGAGGCGATACTTTTACTGCGACCAGAGTAACGAACTTCAAAATAGGCTTCATCTGAAAGTACCCACAGATCATGCTTGATGGCTAGGTCTGCGATCCACTTCATTTCAGCTTCAGTAGATTCAGCACCAATAGGGTTCTGATAATTATTGTAAACTATCACCGTGGTCTTATCTGTAATCTGCTGCTCTATTTCTTCTTTGTTGATGGCGAAACCGGTAGGAGTGGTCACATAACCATATGGAAGGGCTTTGCCACCGAGATACTCTATCTGTGATTCATAAATGGGATAACCGGGATTGGGATATAAGGCCTCGGCACCCTCTTCCAGGAGCACACCTAAAAATTTACCAATAACTGGTTTGCCACCTGGTTGCACAGAAATATTCTCAGCTGTATAATTTAGTCCACGCGACATACCAATGTCTTCAGCCAGAGCTTCACGTAATGGCATAATACCTGGACCTGGGGCGTAGCCCGTTTTTCCATCTCGAGCAGCTTTCATAGCTGCATCCCGAATATACTCAGGAGTGGTGATGTTCATGTCCCCCAGATGGAATGGGTAAACCTTGTTTCCCTTGGCAGACCAGACTGCTGCATCAGCGCCCACTGCAAAGGCGGTCTCTGTTCCCAGACGGCCGTAACGATTTGCAAATTTTCTCATTTTAGACCTCTATAATAATCGATGGGAAGTTAGACCATTACCAGACGTTTCATGCGTGCTTCACGATCGTTGGCAAAACGTTCAATACCTTCCAGCAGCCAACGTTCTGAGAGATGGGCTTCTTCCATCACCTCTTCAAGAGAACCACCAGACCTCCAATTATCATCCCAATCTGCAGTCATGGCATACTCGATTGACAAGCGGTTGCCTGTCCAATCCTGCATGGCGATGGCTGAACCGTTCGTGATGAAGGTGGAATTTAGCCAGTCTGAGTCGCTCACTGTTTCCTGACGATAGGCCTCTGACTGCAGAGCAAATAGCTGGGGACTGCTAGCGGCAATGAGTTTCACATTCAAACCGCGCTTATCCAGTTCAGGCAACAGCTTGAGCAGACTAGCCGTCGTGGCAGTACCTTGCACAAAAATAGTACCCATTTTCGGACGATCAGATTTGTAATCGCGGATCATATATGCGCCTTTAGCAGCATCCATATAGGAAGCCATACCTAACTTTTTACGATCTGGTACTTCAACACCGGGTCGAGTTAGATGGAGGGCAATCACGGGGACGTCAGTTGCCAGGGCGGCTGTTAGCATGGGTGCCACTTCATTATGCTCCCATGGATAAAGATTGATGACCTTGCCTTTTGGAAAAAGTTGGGTAACTGCGGGTGAATAGATTCCAAAATGTGTGCGTGAATCCTCTGCAGTTTCTGGTCCTGAGTGACCTGCAACCCAGATAACCTTTCCTAATTTCACTTCAGCATCTTGCACCATCTGGCTGAAGATTCTAAAAGCACCGTATTTTAAATAAGAAAAAGATCCATAGGTGGAGCAGGCTGCAAAAAACCCATTAAATTCGGCTTCTGGTGTTTTGGAAAAATTTGTTGCTGCAATTCCAGTACAGATACCTGCATTGGCGAATTCAGTAATAGCTTGAGGCAGCATCGTTCCCTTTTTGTTATCGTTTCTATCATAGAAACCATAACCAGGAGTATCTCCAAAAGTTTTACCAAAACCAGAAATATTCGTAGAATCAGCCAGGTCAGCTGACATAGCCAGCACCAGAGGACGACCATAATTTTTACTTACATACGCATTCAAATAGGATGCGTATTTAGAGAAACCACCACGGTTTGGAGCAACTTCGCCGGGTTGGACAAAAAGTTCTGGCGGTAAGGCTTTAAGATCAGTCAATACGGGATCATTCAATGGGTTTCTCGTCGTATCAATCCAAACTCGTTCATTGTCTTCGGGCACAACGTCTCCCAACTCAACCAGGCGATCTGCCAGGTAGTTGAGCAATTCAGGATCCTGGTCAAATACCTGGAACACTTTTTCCATATTAACGCGTGCTTGTTCGGTCCGCTCAGCTTTGGTGTCTGGTCCTGCTTCCCCCATCCCTTCAAACTGGACGCCGTATTTATCCGTAAATTCTTGTTTCGTCTGCCAGTAAGTAGGATTATTGAATTTGTGAGCGGCACCGTGAGATTTGTTATCATAGACGCCATATCCGCGGCCCTTGCGAGTTTTAAACCAGGCCATGCTCGGAGCGCCTTCTGAGTTCTCATCAGAAGCCATCTCCTGGAGGGCAGCATTGACACCTTCCCATTCAGAGCCGTTTTCGGTGCCAAATACCCGCCAACCATGGGGAGCAAACCAATCTTCTGGGGTACCGTAGACAACTGACGAAAAGGGGCGATCATCGATTCCATAATCATTCCAATCGACTAGAAAATGTAGATTCCCCAGACCCAAACCATAGGCGGAATTAAGAGATTCATGGGTCACCCCTGGAGTTAAACCACCTTCACCTTCAACGGCGAAGACACGAACATCTTCTGCACCGGCATATTTGAGGGCCATAGCCTCACCAACAGCTACAGGCATGCCATGACCGGATGGTCCGGTGTTGGCTTTGAAAACATTGGTTTTACCAGCCATTTCCGCATGTCCTGGGAGGCCACCCTTGTTTCTCAAGGTAAGCAGATCTTCCCAGGTCAAAACACGATCGGCAGACCCAGGGTTATAGCGTTCATCTTTTGTTTCTGCATATTTACGACGTAGAGATTCATTCAGGACAGCCAGGAGGGCATACATTCCCGGAACAACATGACCGGCAGAGAGGATGAATTTATCGCCAAAACGTTTTTGTGGATTTCTGATATCCCAACGCATGGGTCCACCTAAAAATAATGAAACCAGCATATGTACTTTGGAACGTGAACCTCCAGGATGACCACTTTGTCGCAGATTGAGCATGATATCGATCAGTTGATCGGTCATATCCTTGATTTTTTCCCATTTCGGATAAATTTCCGGTGCCACTTGCAGTTTTGATGTCTCGATTGTCATGTTTCCCTCATTTGAATCTAATTTACATAAACCTCTGAGAATTTAGCGAGTGAGATCAGTTAAATTCTTCGACCGTAGGACCTTTGCCATAGCGGCTTGGGCCTCTTCCCATACATCGTGCATGCCACATTCATTCATGAACTCACAGGTAGCATCATCCAGAAGACATTCGTTCAAGGCCAGAGGTCCCTCGAGGGCCTCAACGACTTCAAGAACAGTAATTTCCTTTGGATCACGCGCTAAGCGTACGCCACCAGACACACCGCGTGTACTATTTATTATTCCCTGTTGGACCAGGGGCTTAAACAATTTTCTAAGAAATGGTTCGGGGATTTTTTTGTTCTCTGAAATATCACCAATGCTGATGCGGCTTTCGCCTTCATTTTCTACCAGATACCTAACGGCTCTCAGTCCATATTCCCCTGCTTTAGTTAAACGAATCACAATATAACTCCTTGTCTCATTTACCAGCTGAATTTCCTACTACTGGGCGTTTACCAACAAAATACTATTTGTGAGAATATTACTCTTAATAGCGAGAAATCCCAGATGAAGTTTCAATATTTGATAGAATGTTTCCAATTGGGTATGTTCATTATTAAGGCCTACTCCTCAACAGCTGAACCACCCTTTTGAATTATCAATGCGATACCTGCCAGGCTGGCAACGAGCCCCAGCCCCAAGAAGAAGATGTCAAAAGCATCTGCTGCTCCACCCAATATATTCATCCATGCTTCCCCAAGGGAGATTGCACCGACAACCAGGGCTGAGTATCCGACTTTTTTTTCTTCTTTCATAACTTCCTGACATCTCGTTGAAAATTTCTCGATTCGATGACATAACGGCAAATATGTTGCCAAACCAGAAGGCCATGTAAATAAAGCTTCCACGGAAGTGTATTATTTGGCTAAAATGCAGTCGGAATTTATTTCAAAATTGAAATTTTTTGTGAAAAAGACCCATTCCCAGGTGAGCTAATCTGAGCGATATAAACACCAGATCCAAGGTTCACCCCTTGATTATCCCTGCCATTCCAACGTGCTTCATATTCAGCGGTAGCAGTATGTTGCAGAGAAGTGGAATACACTTCGCTCCCCCGAAGATCATATATGGAAAGTGTGCCTTGGAACTGGGGACCTGTTGTATAGGGTATATTCACTTCACTATTGAAAGGATTTGGATAAGCAGCACGGAGTGTAAAACTTTGGGGATTGAAACCTCCCTCTGTACCGGTAACCTGATCAGCACTTTTTAGTATCCACTCATTTTCATCAAAGGTAAGTGCAGTTGGGACAAAATTTAATGTGAAGCTAAAATCCTGGGTCCTCAATGAATCCCAGATCACCATACCCACTTCATTGCTACCGTCGCTAAAGTTAAGATCAATTGGCATTTTAAAAGTTGGCCTGGGACTCTCCTGAACCTGATCAACATGGATGGTCACCTGGGAGTTTCCAAATTCATCCGCCTCAGTCGCACTCCACCACCATGTATATTCAGGTATCCCATTTCCGTATATCCATTGGTCAAAAAACCATTCCAGATCCTGACCCCAGACTTCTTCAACAACACCCTGAAAATCCTCTGTGGAAGCTGTTCTAAACTGGAACTCATCGCGATAGGCTGCCAGACTGGCAAAAAAGGTCTCATCCCCAACAACGTGTCTCAGCATATGCAAAACCCAGGCACCTTTTTGATACACCATGGAGTAGCTAAAAATCGTACCTACACTACTGGTATCAGGTCGATACACAGAGCTATTCACGTCGTTCACTTTTAAAGCCATATGACCATGTAAGGAATCTTCCCCTGCAACCGCTCCCCAATAAAGCGCTTCGGAATAAGTAGCAAAACCTTCGTTGATCCAGATATGATGGAAATTGCTACAGGTAACCAAATCACCCCACCATTGGTGGGCCAATTCATGGGCAATTGTATTTTCACCCATGGCGCCCATACTGGAACAGGTCTGGTGCTCCATGGCACCACCCCATTGGAATTGGGCCATACCATACTTTTCCTCTGCAAAAGGGTATTTTCCAAAGTACTCACCGAAGATATCAATCATAGCGGCAGTGCGATTCCAACGTTCGACCATGGGATCAGTTGCTGAAGTGGGATACATCCAATATTCCAGGGGCATGGAATCACCATCTGCAAAGTGATGCATTTCGGTCCAATAGGTATAATCGGTTATTGCCAGGGAGACCAGGTAGGTGGTTATTGGATATTTATGTTCCCAAATGGTGGTTTTTGTATCATCCAGATTTAGTGTCTCTGAAACAAGCATTCCGTTGGAAACAGCATCATAGGCCGCATCGGTGGTTAGAGATACCCTTACTGAATCAGCTTTGTCCGTGGGGACGTCTTTACAGGGCCACCAGGAGCGAGCACCATATGGTTCACTCAAAGTTGAAATCATGGGTGCACGGTTGGAATCATTAAATTGATGCCCAAAAGCAAAGGCCTGAAACCCACCCTGCAAGGGATGTCCATGATATTGGATACCGACTACAAGGGCTTCGCCCACATTGTAGCTACCATCCAATGCTATGCTCACAAGATCTGAGAAGTGATTAAAAGTTGCCCCGTTGTGTGTGACTGCATCCACCGTCATGCCACTGACAAAATCAAGTTGGATGCTTTCCAGATTATCCACCTCAGATAGAATGTGGACTTCTACATTTCCATAAATGATCTCAGTCTCAATATTAATGTCTAATTCAATATCATAATAATGAACATCGTAATCAAAAATATCAGCCCTCTGGGAAGCCTTTGCCAGGGCGTTGTAATGGGCGGTCATCTCTGCGATAGGCTTACAGGGAACGTTTGTGTTTTCATAAACCTGGGCAAAAACTGAACTCATGAAAAGTATGCTAAATATGTATGTGAAGTGTTTCATAATTTCCCTCAAAAATGTATTAATGGAAAATAGGTTTTCAGCCCCTCGCATGCAATGATTCTAAATCCGAATATATTAAAGAATTTATGACATTGTAGTTATGCCACGAAAGATGAACCAGGGTAAAAATGCAAAGCGCGGATTCGAATCCGCGCCTTGTTAAATGTGAGTTGAAAAGCGATGGCTTACATGGGCCAGAAATTGGAGTCGTTCCAGACTTCTTGTCTGAAATCTTCCTCAAGAGCCATGAGCTTTTGATGATGATCAATCTCCCAGTCAGTGAGCCAGGTAAAAAGTTGCTTTATATCGGGATCAGTAGCTGCTTGCTCCTCTTTCTGATAAAATTTAAAAGCACGTTCTTCCAGTGTGAGGGCAATACTTATGGCTGAGGAGTCAAAATCACTATTTCTTAATTCCATGAGAAAGGATTTATCAATAATGGGGTCTTTAAAACCGAATTGAAGTTCTTCCTCGGTGGGTAGTACAACCTTGCCTTCATCCAGATGCCGCTTGAATGTCAATTGGAGAATTTTTAAATGATGTTCTTCCTCTTTTACCATATGCTCAAAAAGTTCTTTAGCTACAGCAGAGGTGGCTGTCTTGGCAGCCATGGCAAAAAATTCTTTGCCATTCATTTCAAGCAGGATGGCTCGTTTAAGCACATCCTGTACGGATTTAAATTCAGACGTTTTTTCAGCGGTACTCACAAATATTACTCCCCATCCTTGGATGAATTTTAATTGTCTTCGTCATCTTCGTCTGATTCTTTTTCCAGCGCTGCCTTCTGTTCCATGCGGAAAATAGCACAATGCTCAATTTCAGAATCGCGAAAACTTGTCAAAGGATTGTAGTCGCTTTTAAAGCGATTTTCACAATCTGTAGCGGCTTCAGGACCTGATGGACATTCGATGTCATAGACAGGACAGAAGCCCTTGCGTTGATTTGATTCATTTGATGTCATCATTTTTCTTCCTATAACCATAAGCTAAGGTGAGCTCACAGTTTGTCAGACTGCGATGGCATAATATAATCATGACCTGCAAAAAAATCGGTATTGCTTGTAAAAAAAAGCGGGACTCGAAAATTCGAGCCCCGCAACCAAAAGGATATCAGTTAGAATTTATTATTGGCCTGAAAATCCAATAAAGTTCGCATATAGTTATCACGAACCAAGGTTTGTGGTTTGGGTGAATGAATCAGGCTCATGCTTCCCTTCATCTGGGAAATACTTTGATATTCATTTTCATCCATCCAGGTAATCAAATCTGCTTCTATGGTTTTGATCAGTTCCGGACCATAAGCCATAAGCCCAGAAGTCAACATGGTGACATCAGCACCGGACATGACGAGTTTGAGCACATCCTTTGCACTATGCACACCACCGCTGGCGGCGAAATTCATGTTCACATTTCCACGCAAAATAGATATCCAACGCATGGGCAGGCGAATATCCCTGCTATGACTTAAATGTATCTGGCGTTTGGTTTCCAGTTTCTCAAGATCGATATCAGGGTGATAGAAACGATTAAACATAACCAGAGCATCTGCACCAACGCCTTCTAAAGCCTTGGCCATGGCAGGGAGTGAACTGAATCTGGAACCAATTTTAACGGCAACTGGAATATCCACATTAGATTTCACCCAGCTCACAATATCCGTATATCGTTTTTCAACATCGGCACTGCTTTCGTTGAAATCCACGGGTAAATAGTGAATATTCAATTCCAGACCATCTGCTCCGGCTTCCTGTATTTTCTTGGCATATTGCATCCACCCACCTGGAGTGGCTCCATTTAAGCTGGCGATAATGGGAATATCTACACCCTCTTTAATTTTGCGCAAATTTTCCAGATAGTCTTGAGGACCGGACAGATATTCATGAGCCTGAGGGAAAAAACTCAAAGATTCAGCATATGAATCAGTCCCATAGTCCATAAAATGCTCAATGGTACTGTCTTCCTGTTCAATCTGTTCTTCAAAAAGAGAAAACAACACGACTGCAGAAGCGCCATTGTCTTCCAGGATCTTAATCTTATCCAGTTTTTCTGTAAGCGGTGAAGCTGAGGGAACTAAAGGATTCTTTAATTCCAAGCCCATGTAATTTGTACTTAGACGCATATCAATTATTCCTTTATGATCTTCACTTAAGCTTCATCGTATGAGATGGCAGCCAGCTTGGCATAGTATTCATACTTTTCTTTGGCTGCCACATCAGAGGCTTCTATATATTTAGCGGATAGTTCAGGATCAATACGACTCAGAATGGAAAATCTGGTTTCATTCATTGCATATTCACGGACATGTTTCTTAGGAGGTTTGGAATCCAGTGTGAGTGGGTTTTTACCTTCTATTGCCAGCATTGGGTTATAGCGATAAAGTGTCCAATAGGCACTTTCCACTGCCAGCTTCTGCTGATCCATTCCTTTCGCCATATCAATTCCATGAGCGATACACTGGCTATAGGCAATGATGAGAGATGGGCCTTCATAGGCCTCAGCTTCCATAAAGGCACGCACAGTTTGAGCATCATTTGAGCCCATGGCCACCGAAGCGACATAGACGTTTTTATAGCTCATGGCCATCATACCGAGATCTTTTTTCCCTGATGGTTTTCCTGCTGCAGCAAATTTCGCAACAGCTCCCAGAGGAGTCGCTTTTGATTTCTGTCCACCGGTATTTGAATAGACCTCAGTATCCAGAACCAGAATGTTCACATTCTTCCCTGATGCTAGAACATGATCAAGACCTCCATAACCGATATCGTAGGCCCAGCCATCGCCACCCATGATCCATACACTCTTCTTGACCAGGTTATCTGCTACAGATAGCAGTTGTCTGCTCAGGGGTGTGTCCAACTTTTCAACAATATCCGTCATTTGTTTCACACGCATACGCTGTTCGAATATCTCAGGCTCATTTGCCTGAGAGGCATTGGCAATTGAAGCTACCAATTCAGCACCAATATCATCCTTCAAGAGCGTCATGAGTTCAGCTGCATGTACCTGATGCTTATCAATGGTCAAACGGTATCCCAGACCAAATTCTGCATTGTCTTCAAAGAGTGAGTTGTTCCAGGTTGGTCCACGTCCAGCATCGTTGGTAGCCCATGGTGTTGTGGGAAGATTTCCACCATAAATGGATGAACATCCCGTTGCATTGGCAATTACCATCCGATCGCCAAACAATTGGGAAGTGAGCTTCACATAGGGTGTTTCTCCACAACCCACACAGGCTCCAGAGAACTCAAAAAGAGGCTGCAGTAGCTGTGACCCCTTCACACTCGCATGTTTAATGTTGTCGCGATCTACTTCAGGAAGATCCAAAAAGAAATCCCAATTGGCGCGTTCAGCTTCTCGCAGGGGCCGTTGGTCAGCCATGTTGATAGCTTTGCGACTAAGATTGCTCTTATCCCGAGCGGGACATATTTCAACACACAAGTTACAGCCTGTACAATCTTCAACGGCAACCTGGAGGATATACTCTGAACCAGCTTCCCATTCTTTGCCCCTGGCATTTACATGCTTAATGGTAGCTGGGCTACCATCAAAAGCCTTCTCATCTGCAATTTTAGGACGAATAGCTGCATGGGGACAAACCATGGCACATTTGTTACACTGTATACAAATATCTGGCTCCCATACAGGAACTTCCAGAGCGATATTTCTTTTCTCCCATTGCGTGGTAGCTGTGGGCCAGGTACCATCATTTGGCATGGCACTTACTGGAAGATCATCACCACGACCAGCAATAATTTCGGCAGTGACTTTCTGGACAAATTCAGGAGCAGCCTCAGGTACGATTAAGCGAAGTGCGTCGCTGCCATTGAGGGTGGTAGGAACGTCGACCTGGAAAAGGTTGGAGACAGATTGATCCACAGCGTGGAAGTTTTTCTCCACCACGGCTTCACCCTTCTTACTGTAGGTCTTTTTAATTGAGTCCTTGATCTTAGCTATGGATTCTTCTTTAGAAAGAATACCTGAGATGGCAAAGAAACAGGTTTGCATAATGGTGTTGATACGCATGCCCATACCCGTTTCCTGGGCAACTTTAACTGCATTGATCACATAAAATTTAAGCTTCTTATCAATGATCTGTTTTTGATAAACCCTTGAAAGTGCACCCCAAATCTCATCTTTGCTAAGATGACTGTTCAATAAGAAAGTCGCTCCTTCTTCGGCTTTGGAAAGCACATCAAACTGCTCAAGGAGTTCATACTGATGACAGGCGATAAAATTGGCCTTATCAATGAGGTAGGTTGATTGAATCTTGTCTTTTCCAAAACGAAGATGAGAAGTCGTGGTACTACCTGATTTTTTGGAGTCATAAACGAAGTGACCCTGGGCAAAGTTGTCAGTACCTTCTCCAATAATCTTAATGGAATTTTTATTGGCTCCAACAGTACCGTCAGATCCCAGGCCATAGAAGAGACCGCGGAACACTTCACCCTTCACTGTCCGGTATTCTGGATCATAATCCAATGAGGTATGGGATACATCATCGTTAATACCAATGGTAAAATGATTTTTAGGTCTGGCAGAATTCAGCTCATCATAAATCGTCTTAATCATGGCAGGTGTGAATTCCTTAGAAGAAAGACCGTAGCGTCCGCCAACAATATTTGGCATCTCTTCAAACTGATAATAGTCCTCAATTTTGGCTTCAGCAAAGGCAGTAATGACATCCTGATACATAGGTTCGCCAGCGCCACCAGGCTCTTTGGTTCTATCAAGTACGGCGATCTTTTTCACTGAGGCAGGTAGAGCGGAAATAAAGTGTTTGATTGAGAAGGGTCTGAATAGACGCACTTTCAGCATGCCGACTTTTTCGCCTGATGCATTCATATGATTGATGGTCTCTTCCACTGTTTCAGCACCAGAGCCCATAATGATGATGATGCGCTCCGCATCTTCAGGTCCCACATAGTCGAATAAGTGATATTGACGGCCAGTAATCTTGGCAAAACGATCCATGGTTTTTTGAACCAACTCAGGAGCGGCTTCATAGTAAGGGTTAACTGTCTCACGACCCTGGAAATAGACATCAGGATTCTGAGCTGTACCGCGAAGTACAGGCCGGTTTGGATTCATACCACGGTTGCGATGGGCAATCACCCATTCGTCGTCTATCATACCGCGAATATCCTCATCCTCGAGCTGCTCAATTTTCATGACTTCATGGGAAGTACGAAATCCATCAAAAAAGTGGATAAAGGGAACGCGTGTCTGGAGTGTTGAGGACTGTGCAATAAGGGCACTATCCATGACTTCCTGGACTGAGTTTGCTGCCAGCATGGCCCAGCCGGTTGCACGAGTCGACATCACATCAGAGTGATCTCCAAAAATGGAGAGGGCTTGTGCAGCCAGAGATCGAGCGGATACGTGAAAAACTGTTGAGGTTAATTCGCCGGCGATCTTATACATGTTGGGGATCATGAGTAGCAAACCCTGTGAGGCTGTAAAAGTTGTGGTCAATGCACCAGTCTGTAAGGCACCGTGAACTGCTCCGGCAGCGCCACCTTCACTTTGCATCGCTTCAACGGTGGGAATCGTTCCCCAGATATTTGTTCTGCCCTGTGCACTAAAGGCGTCAGCCAGCTCACCCATGTTTGATGAGGGTGTAATGGGGTATATAGCACAGATCTCATTGGTTTTGTGGGCAATGTATGCGGCCGCATCATTCCCGTCGATGGTTACCATCTTACGTGTCATTTATTTCTCCTGTATATGTCGAGTGGATTTAATCCTGAGAATTGTTCGTAAAGCATCACGAAATGATATGTAAATATCATGCCAAACAAAGCTGTATGACAAATGTTTTTGCTAATATGATGAATTTTATCACCCAGATGAAAAAAATTTAACCTGAGAACCTGCTCCAGACTATTTCAAGTAGATAAAAGAGCCGCTTCCTACTTGATGCTGTGGGGAAGAAATGGAAAAATAGTAGATGCCACCACCCAGATTGCTGTCGCCGAGATCAAGGACAAGTTGCTGCTGGCCTGGTCCTAGATATCCAAACTCCATGTTGTGAACCTCTTGACCTCGCAGATTGTAGAGACGTGCTCCGATGGTATTCCCAACGGAAAGCTGAATGGGGATAATGGTACTGCTATTGAAGGGGTTGGGATAGGCATCCCCAAGAAGATCGGTTTGCATAGGATTAAAGGCAGTCTCATCTCCTATTGATGTGGGCATACTGTTGGTGAGGAGCCAATCCGTGCTCAAAGAGGTGATATCTCCAATGCTGTTGCTCATTGGAACATTATCCATCTCAAGCTGTGCATTTCCTTCTGATGTATAGGCAAAAGTTGCACTTCCCAAACCAATGGGAAGATAAAGTTGGCTAAATTGGTCAGGATCTGGGATGTCACCTGATTCCAGAAGTAAAAGTATCTCATCAAGGGACACATCACGCAGCATATAAGGCACAGCCCTGGGCAAGGCATTGTCTGTAAGTGATATATTGAAGGGGGATTCCGAACCATCCAAGGGGAAGTGAGACTCCTCTCCTATTAGAATCATACCAAACACGTTAAAAAAGTTCTGAGGGAGCTGTTGATACGAAATAAAATTATAGGTCAACGTATCTCCGGCCTGGGTTAGAACAGCACCAGCACCTTCTGAATCAGTAAGCGGATTCAAAACGCCATCTATGGTTCCTGATTCACTTCCAGTAGTATAGTCCACAGAACCCCTGGTATAGGCTGATACAGGAAGGGTATTCCAGAGATTAAAGCTTCCATTGGTAATCGTTAAGAGCTGAAGGCTTGCGTTGACCATCACACCTGTGAAGTTCATTTCAAAATGGAAAAGGCTTGAGGTAAGGATTTCAAAATCACCTGATACTGAAATAAAGGGATTAAAAGCTGCTAGTGAATCCAATGTAAAGGAAGCATCAAGGAGACCAGCCAGACTTTCGGGATCTACCTCGCTGAGCCAGACAAACAGTTTCAGGGCGTCTGGAGATGGGTTCACAGCATACTCACCTTCCTCCAGAGCCAGTGTATCACTCATAAAAATAACAAAGATATCTGCCAGTGTATCACCCTCGTTTACATAGAGATCGTAGGCGACCAGAGTTACCAGATTGGTATCCCCCAGCGCCAACTCAAAACCACCCACACCTTCATGTGGGACTTCGTCGGAGATAAGATCACCGGATAGATCAAGGGTCTGAGTGGGATTTGGGAAGCTCTGATAGGTGAAGCTCAGGTCTCCAGTATTCCAGGCGCTTTGTCCCAAGAGCAAACTTGTCATTGCGAAAAAGAGAAGGAACTTCATCAGTGTTTCTGGAACTTTATTCTGCATCATAGTGTGTATTTCAATCCAAATTGAATGTTAGAGAATGAATTTTCCACATCCACAGAGCGCTCAACATTACTCTCCAGCGTGTGGTTAAGATCACTTTGCCACTGTTCATTACGAAACGCCAGGGTGAAGCCAATTCCTGAACGGAGTTGATATCCTATTCCTGCATCCATGCGAATGATATTGTCAAAGCGATAATTGAGGGGATCATTCATCAGAGTAGCTGCAAAGGAAAGACTGAGTGGATCGAGTGCCCAAAGCAAAGAAGCCGAAAATTCATGGACATCCTGCACGTACTGACTCATCTGTTCATCAACGAGTTGTTCCAGGCTTTCCCCTGTCTCTGAATCATATAAATCGCTCTTCAGAAAGACAGAAGAATACTTATGGAATCGGTAATTAATACTGGCCTCAAATGGGTTGGCAACGAATCCCAGACCAAGGCCCAAGCGCCAGGGTCCCCACGTGACATACTCCAGGCTTGACCATTTGTCATGGGAATAGATTTGTTTACTTCCATCTTCATACCACTCAATAGAATCACGAGTTGCAGATTCGTCCACTGAAATGCGGGAGGGTAATTCGATGGAAACACCAAAATTAAGATTTTCGGACACCTCGCTCAGCAGACCTACTCGGGCACCAAATCCTGAGTAGCTGGGGCTGAATTGCAGACTATCAATAAATCTATTAAAAGTATAGATATCGTTAGGATCAGTCTCTTCGTACAACTTGCTAAATGAATTCTTACCTGTGAGATAACTTACTGCGTATCCCAGAGATGTATTCATGGTAACCAATACGGAAGTTCCAGCAGTCAGGGCGTACAAATCACCGCTTTCCTGAGATAAATATTTATAATAAAAATCTTCGTCAGGCTCAAAATCGTTAAACTGACTAATACTGCTAAAGGAGTTCACGCGCTGCAAATTGACACCCCAGACCCAGGCGCCTCGGTAGACCTGAACAGGTTTGATGTAGGTCAGGCTGTTAAATCGCAATTGTTGATCCTGTAGATTTTCCCAAACCGTTGAATTAAATACACTTTTACCTGCGACTTGATCATAGCTCAAGTCAGCTGAGAAGAAAGCACGTTCACTAAAACTTAGTAGAGCGGGATTACCCAACAGGGCATTGCTGGCTCCCATGGAAGCGGGAATGACACCACTTTCAGATCCAGAGATGCCTCTCATGCCCCTGAAAGGTCTGATGACATCAAGATAGTTCTGAGAAAAAAGATTCACTCCCCATAGGAGAATGGCGAAAAAAATTATTCTGTTTTTCATACTGAGTTATTTCCGCGTTCTGGTGCGTTTTTTAGGGGGTGGTGGATCCGATTTTTCTGATTCTTTTTGTTTCTTAACTGCCTTTGTCTTGCTGGCTTTGACTGGTTTCGGTTTATTGACTTTTACCGGTTTAGCATTTTTAATTACCGGTCTTGCGTCATTATTTCTAGGCTTTTGAATGATTGGGGGCTGGATGACAACTGGGTCATTAATAATGGGTTTTATAATTGGTGAAGTAGCTGAGGACATACCACTCCCCATTCCACCGGTATTCCCCTTATTGCCAGAACCGGTGAGTGAAGAAGAATTATTCCTCTCACGAATTCTGGAACCACCCTGTTTTTCATCTCGGTCAAAACCTCTGGCTGGCGCTGGATCCCTGGTTTCGCTAACCACATAAACCGGTGCATAATGAGGGTGATGATAGTCGTAATAATTGTAAGGGCTATAGTAGGAAGCCCCATATCCGGTGTGATAGCTGGTAAATGGTAGAGCAGGCTCCCAATAAGGATCCCAGCCATACATACCTGATCCTCCGATACTGCTCACCATGGCAGGTTCAGAAACAATTGTTGTGGTGGTCTGTGGGAGGGTCTGAGGCGGGTATAGCATGGTATAGCAGGACTGAAGGACCACGACCATGAAAAACACCATTATAAATTTGTTTACTCGCATATGTGGAGGGAAGTTAGCTTTCAGAGTTCGGAATGTCAACATGGTGTACCCCTTTCTTCCTACTCTGGAACGGTAATGTGATAAGTAAGTTCCCAAACTCCAGAGAGGTTTCTACTACACTTAGACTCTTGAACTCTAAAATAGGTAAGGAGAAATCTTACCCAATGGACCAAAGGGTTAAAAAATGATTGACATAATCAGAATGAAAATTGTGATCCCCAATACTGAGAGGAGGTACAATCCCAGTGTTAGAAATAGAGCCATGATTGCAGTAATCACAAAAGATCCTGCATCCATGGCATAAATGGTTCTCAAGCCAACATATCCAAGATAGATAGTCATCCCAAGTGAGAACATCCCACCTACAATGGGAAGCAGGATCAATAAAGATGCAGTCCCACTGGCATAGGCGAATATTCTAAAGATCAGTGTGAAATCATAGGTTTGAAGACCTCGCCACTTCAGAGAGAGGTGGACTCCGAATGCTGATATAAACTGGAGTAAAATGACTGAAATTGGATAGGCCAATACCATGATCTGGGCAAAATTCTCTGGCAGATCAAGCATATCCCGAAGCTCTGGATTCTGCGGCAAAAACATTTCAGCATCAGGATCAGCAAGTGCGAATGTCCACAAAAAGGTAAAAACTTGTATGGCCACGGTATAGACTAGTGCATCGCTAATCCTGGCATTCCTTCTCATGACGCTAAAGGTAGCCGCTGGTCTTATTAGGAAGGCCTTGATCGTCTCAATAAAGGCTACAAAGAAACCTAGCTCATGTTTCTTTTCCCAGGGCGGACCATCAATAATAAATGGTAATATCTCTGGTTTTTCGGGTTTTTCAGGTTGTTCCATTTGGCTCATTTTAGCGCTTTCAATTCTAACTGCAATAAAAAAAGCCCCATCTCGGGGCTTTAATTCAAGTCAGTAATTTCTTAAAGAGTGAGAATCCACTCAACAAGAACCACAATATCTAGAATATCTACCTGCAGATCATTATTAATATCTGCCACCTCAAATTGAACTTCAGTAATTTCAGCATCTGAGAGAACCCATTCTAATAGCAAAACAGCATCACTAATATTGAGTTCATCATCCCCGCTCACATCGCCGGCGACAATACCAAAATCATAGTTAAGTGCTGCCATCACATCTACCAGTCCAAACCCGCGAGTGTTATCCGGCGAGGTATTCCCATCAGCAGTCATCATAACCGCTTCTCTGACCATCATGGGAGTCCAATTGGGGTGTGCTTCAAGGATGAGAGCACAAGCACCGGCAACAAGGGGTGTCGCAAAACTTGTCCCTGAGCCAGAAATAAAATCGAGTGTGCTATCTGTGCCCGCTAAAAATGTGGAGACACCTCGCGCTAAAACTTCAGGTTTGATGCGCCCATCTGCTGTGGGACCATGAGAGCTAAAACTCGGTGTAACATTTAATGCATCGACTGCGCCCACGGATATGACTGAGTCTGCATCAGCTGGAGCAATGATGTGGTACCAATCCGTATTACCTTCATTTCCAACGGCAGTCACACAGACCATTCCCAGGCTTGTGGCATAATCAATCCCTCGGGTTGTAATGGCTGTTTCACCATCTAGATCTTCTTCATAGGTATACCAATCAAGATATCCAAGTGAGCTAGAAGCGATATCAGCTCCCAGGGCCTCACCCCATTCGAGAGCTGCAACGAATAAATCTTCTTCAGCTTCGATTTCCTCATTGACCATTTCGGTTTTTGCGAGGAGAAATTTGCACTCATAGGCGGTTCCCCGAAGTTCACCGTCAATAAATCCGCCAGCGGCGGAGGCAGTGGCCGTCCCGTGATTATGCTGATTGGAGGGATCCCCATCCTGGTTGGAGGTGATTGAATCACCCTGAACAAAATCATATTCGGCGACGATACGTTCCTGTTGGAAAGCCAAATGATCGGTATAAAAACCTGTGTCCAGCATCAACAGCCAGATATCTGTGCCAGTAAACCCAAGTTCATGCGCTGCTATGGTATTTATCTGTTCGTTTTGATCAAAACTTGCACCGTAGTCAGCGTCTGTGAGATAGACTTCATCATCTCGGGTGTTACGTTTTATAACTCTCTTGGAGACCTTGTGGATACGTCTGGTCTTTTTAACGATGGTATTGCTTTCGAGTTCTTCGATATAATCTGAAGTTGCCTGAATGGAGACCGCATTCAACCATCTACTTACTGTACGAACTTTTACATCTGCTCCCAGAACCTCATCGATATAAGTAGCTGGGACAGGAAGATCCTCATAGGTTGGGCCTGTAATAGTACCACGTAGGGCCCGTCGATCCAGGGCTCGCTGAGATAGATGGGGAAATTCATGTTCTGAAGGGTTAAAACTAGCCGGATCTGTCACTTCTTTGTCGTGAAAAAAGACCCAATAAGGGTGGTTCTCATCCTCATCCTGGCCATAGGCCGAGAATCCACAAAGTAGTGTAATTATTAGAAATATTATGTAGCGTTGCGACTCGCGCATTTCCACCTCAGGTCTAGCTCGTAATGTAGACTGGACAAATAGGAGGTCAATATGTAATTGCCTCAGTCACATACGTGCCCGTGCTAACGACGGCTAAAGATTTATATGTTACTCCCCTACAGAGCTCCCTGCATCCGCTTTAGAAAAACCTCGGCGTTCTCGTATCCAGTAGAACGGAGCGACGTGAGCTCATGTCCTGCATTTATAAATATGTAGGTGGGGACTCCTTTGATGGAATATTCCTTTTGAAAATATTTCTCAAAATCACCTGAGTCTTTGGTCATATCAATTTTAATTGCAGTGAATTTCTTTGAAAGTTTGACGATCTCTCCATCAGGGAAGGTGAATTTATCCATTTCCTTACATGGGATACACCAGTCTGCATAAACATCAATCATAATTGGAGAATCTGAAGACAATAGGGCATCTAACTCCATTTGACTGGTTGGATGCTCCCAGGTTATGGCCTCGCCACTATGTTCCGGTTCAGGGATCCCCATCCAGGTACCAATGACAATAAGAATGATTGCGATGGCTTGTTTGATCCTATTAAAGGCAAGATTTCCTTCCGCACTATTGTCAAACATTATCAAATAGACACCTGAGCCGAGGAGAAAAATGGACATGACGAGATTTGCATATCCACCCAGAAGTGGCATAATGAAATAGATAGCCATTGCAATAAGAACCAGCCCAAAGATGACTCTCACACCGATCATCCAGGTTCCTGAACGAGGCAGGGACGAAAGTTTGCTGGAATACATGGCGAGAAATAGATAGGGTAGCCCAAGACCCATGGCCAATGTGAAAAACATGGTAAAGCCCAGGACCACGCTCTGTTGTGCAGCCACATAAGTGAGAAGACCAATCACAAAAGGTCCTACACAAGGAGCAGCAACAATACCCAGAGTTAAACCCATAAAAAATGATCCAAAGATACCTGCTTTAGATTGACTGGCGGCAGTCATCAATCCAGTAGGAAGTCTAAATTCATAAACGCCAAACATGGATAGCGATAGTCCCACCAATATGGCAGCAATCCCAATCAAGACGATAGGATTGGTTAGCAATGCCCCAAACAAACCACCACCCAGTGCGGCCACCACGCCAAGAATGGAGTAGGTTACTGCAATACCCAAGACATATGCCAGAGCCATCCAGAAAGTACGTCCTTTGCTGGTATCCTGTCCCCCAAAGAAGCTGATAGTAATGGGAATCAATGGATATACACAAGGTGTCAAATTCAAAGCCAGTCCACCAAAGAAGATGATAAAGAAAGTTAGAAATATTCCATAGTCATCAACCAAACCTGAGATTTCATCATCTTCAGCCTGGTCTGCAGTATCCGTTTCAGTTTGTGGAATTATTTTTGGGAAATGCTCTGTATGGGTTGCCTCGCGTTGATTTGCTTTATCCACCACTGGCAGCATAGATGAGAAATTTACTGCAGCGGGAATAAGACACTGGGCATCATCACAGGCTTGATAATAAACCTCACCTTCGATCTGCAGTGGCTCTGAAATGTCCTCAGCAAGCTCCAGGGTAGTGCGCAGAATGATTCGTCCACCGTAAACTGCAGCAGGTTCTTCAACACCAGCCACTGAAATCATCTCAGCTTTCGGGTAGATCCACTCTCCCACACTATAGGGTTTTCCTTCAACAAAAATTGAGGGCGATACTGGAATGGTGAATTCGTCATTGCCTATGGGTGCATATAGATGCCAGGGATGGTGAATATCTACGACTAAGGCGACATCAAGTGTCTCTCCTGCCATGGCGGCACTCTGGCTCGAGACAAATTCGGCTGTTATAATTTCCCCGGGTGCCTGCTGTCCCCACAGGTTCACATAAAAAAGAACCAGTATGACAGGCAAAAACAGTTTGAATGATTGACGCATGATGCTGTTTAATCCTTACTCGTTTGAGTTAATCCCTTAACTAAAGAGATGTTTTATCCTTCCCCACACGGGATGTCGTTTTTGATGCCAGGCATTTTCAAAAGTTACACGTCTTTCATCAAATGCGGCAATTCCCAGATCCACAAAAGCCTCCCGTTGATCATAAGCTGACCAATGTACACCTGGCATTTCTGGGAGTAAAAGTACATCAGCCTCACGGTTCAACATGTCGCGGTAATGACAGGAACGAATATTCTCGCTTTGACTCATAATAGCCATGGCATTGTCCAGGTCTGCAATGGGATTGATGTCCTGCCCAACATCCACGGCGAGGACAAAATCTGCACCCATCTCGCGAGCTAATCGGATGGGCACTTGTTGTGATACTCCGCCGTCAACCAGGGTTTTACCTTCATGATATACAGGGGGTAAAAATCCAGGGATGGCTATTGAAGCCATAACTGCAGGTAACAGCGGACCTTCTGTGAAATAAACATCCTCGCCTGAATACAAATCAGTTGAAACAATACCTAACTCTGTCCCGGAATCAAACCAGGAGTCCTCAGTGATCACATACTTGATAGCTTCTTCGATGCGATCGGCTCGAACTAATCCTGGCTTTGAATGTGCCAGGTTAATGACAATTCTATCCTGGATAGCCGAAGACACCTGGTGCCAGAAGGATTCACCTCCCCGACCTTTAACATTGATGAGCTGCAAACCCAGTTTGCGAAAGGCTTCACTCCTGGTCATCTCATCGAGTTCAGTCCATGTGGCTGCAGCGCTGCCTGTTTTGATATAGGCAGCCGCCACCAAAGCACCCATGCTGGATCCGGTGATGTAATCAGGTCGGATCCCAAATTCTTCAAGGCGTTGTAAAACACCAATATGGGCAAATCCTCGAGCTCCCCCACCACCTAATGCCAGACCAAAGCTGGGACGACTCATATGCTAATTCTGGGAATCTTCCGATGAAACCATGCTGGTTTTCAAGATGGTGACTGATTCAAGCGGATTGTCGTTAGGATCGCGCTCCAGCTTGGCAATTTCATCCACAACATCCATACCCTCAACCACATTGCCAAATACTGTATAGTTACCATCCAGCTGTGATAGACGAGCTAAACAAAAGTAAAACTGACTGCCACTGGATAATTTCTCAGGGTTACCTTGTCCAGTCCTGGCTGCACCAAGTGTTCCCCTTAAGTGAGGTTGTCCAATTTCAGCGGGAATTCTCTCACCAATACCACCAGTACCATCATCACCCTTATCCTGGTTATCACGAGTGAGTGGATCACCACCTTGGACGACAAAACCTGGAATCACTCTATGAAAATATATGCCTTCCAGTGAACCATCTTTAGCAAGCTTTTTGTAATTTGCGGCATGGAGAGGTGCTTCTGCTTCATATAGATCAATAAATATGGTACCCAGAGAGGTTTCCATTTTGATGTATTCATCAGCAGGTGCTTTGGCTTCCTTGCTACATCCCATGATTACTGCAAGCGCCAGTATGACTAGCAGAATTTTAGACCTTGTTATCTTTTTCATTTTTTCTCCACTTCAATTGGTTTTAAGGGTTGATCCTGGCGAGCCAGGATAATATTCAGATCCCGCTCTTGTCTCTGTGAAACCACAGACATCGCCAGGTCAGGATCATTATTTTTTTCGCTCAGATGAGCTAACATAACTCCATTCAGATTGCCTAATTCGGCCAGAAGTGCGATAAACTCAGCACTATCTTTATTGCTTAGATGACCTACCCTGCTATCCACTCTCGCTTTAAGGTGAGAAGGGTAAGGTCCATTCCAGAGCATATCGCGATCATGATTGGCTTCCATGATCAGAAAATCTGCTTTACGCATGGCCAGGAAATTATCCTCAGTCACTGCACCGAGATCAGTGAGATATCCCAGGCTGACACCACCGCTCTCCACAAGAAAGCCTGTTGAGCTGGCTGAATCATGCAGAGTGGGGACGCTTGTCACGGTGAGTGAACCCAACTCCATCACTTCCTTCATTTCGAAATGGCGCATTCTCTCATTGCCACTGAATTTTCTGTGGCCTGCACGTTTGGTGGCGGGGTGCATGAGGAGAGGGACCTTATGACGTCTTGATAAAATGCTGGCCCCTTTGATATGATCGCCATGTTCATGAGTAATTAAGCAGGCCTCCAGATCGTCAGGTTCAAGACCTACAAGCTGCATGCGTCTACGTATTTCAGCACCGCTGAAGCCTGCATCAATAAGGATCATGGTATTTTCATTTTGAACGACACAGGCGTTTCCACCACTGCCACTTCCCAACATGAACAATTTCAGCATTTAATGACGTCGATCCTTTGTATTATTAGCAGACAACCCATGATTTTCAAATTAGGATGACACTGAGCCAATTCAACTAAAAACTACCTAAGAAAAAACCCTAAACCAGTTACCCCCTCTTTCACATCCGATCTAAATTCTTATATTCTCAAAAACAGTTGGCAAGGAGCGGAGCACACTTTTAAACTTAAACGCCATGTCGCAATTGGAATTTTTCAAACCACCTGCTAAAATACCCAGTCGATCAGAGGTCGCCCTCATTGCGGCAACCCTGAATTTTCAGATAAAACTTATCCTGGCTTTGTCTGCCAAAGATGCTGATCAAATTATCAAGATTTCTCAAGGTCTGATCAAACCCTTTGGTGCAGCAACGGCCTTTAGCAAAAAGACAGTTTGGAAATACTTCAACCACCCCCATACGCTGCCCTTCGTAGGTGTATTGCGAGATGAAATAATCGGTTTTCTTGTGGGCGTTCCTCTGGAAAATTTTAGTGATGAACAGTGGGCCACACTGGATCCCACGTTGGGAGATCACGAAACCATCTATACCTATGCCTTTATTTTTGATGAGAAGCATCAGGGACAGGGCTATGCGAAGATGTTAAAGAAAGTTTATTTGAATTGGCTAAAAAAACGTGGTTACCTCTACGTTTCAGGACATGTCCGTGAGGGCATTTCCAGCCAATTTTCCTTACATACCCGAGTCCTCCAAAAATACCCCAATTGGCACGATACTGGCAAAGTCTTCGAATACTATCAGCGCCCACTACGCTGAGCAATGTGACTGAAGCAGATTAATATTTTCACGGAGGAGATGTGTTCAATAAACTGATTGTCGCCCTGATGCCACTGGCTCCCAGATTTATAGTTAGAATGATCTCCAACCGGTATATCGCCGGTGAAGATACTGCATCTGCCATGGTCACCTGCCAGCAGTTGAAAGAACAGGGATTTTTGACAACTGTGGATATTCTGGGAGAATCTGTTACTACAAACGATCAGGCCAGGGAAGCCCGAGATTCATATCTTGAGTTGATCACGGAAGTCGCCAAAAGCAACATCGCCAAGAACATTTCCTTGAAACCTACCGCCATGGGTCTGGGTTTGTCTGAAGAACTGGCCAATGAATATATCGCAGCTATTGTACAGAAGGCTCATGAGGCTGGCGTGTTCATCCGTATCGATATGGAAGATTCTCCCCATACGGATCAAACACTTGAAATGTACGATAGGCTGAAATCCCAATACCCTCAATTGGGAACAGTTATTCAAGCTTATATGCACCGCAGTTTGGATGATGTAAAAAAGATTGCCGCCACTTCTGGAAATTTAAGAATCTGTAAGGGTATCTATAAGGAATCCCCACAGATTGCTTATCAAGATGCCGATGAGGTCCGGCAGAATTATGTAATGCTGGTGAAAGAGATGCTAGTAGCTGGTGCCTACGTTGGCATTGCCACCCACGATCCCTTTTTACTAGAAGAATCACTGAAAATCATTGATGAACTAAAAATTTCGCCAGACAAATATGAATTCCAGGCACTCCTTGGGGTCCCTATCGTAAAAAAACTGGAAGAGTTGGTCCGTTTGGGTCACCGCGTCCGGATTTATGTCCCGTTTGGGAGTGAATGGTACGCCTATTCCAGCAGACGTCTGAAGGAAAATCCAGATGTTGCTGGATACGTATTAAAAAACCTATTCGTGCAGAACTGATGACTGATCCACATCAAATTCTCCTGGAGAGTAAGACGATTGCAGTAGTAGGGGCATCTCCTAACCCAGCCCGACCCAGCCACTGGATCAGCAAATATTTAATGTCTGAGGGATATACAGTGATACCGGTCAATCCAGGTCATGTTGAATTGTTTGGATTGAAATGCTATCCCGATGTGGAGAGTATTGATTTGGAAATTGATATTGTGAACATTTTCAGAAGATCAGATCAGGTCATTCCCATCGTGGAGAGTTCATTAAAAAAATCTGCTCTAAAATTGGTATGGATGCAGGACAATGTTTACAACGAGGATGCTGCCAAGCTGGTTAGCGATGCAGGTATTCCCGTGGTGATGAACGATTGTATTTATCGGGTTCACCGTCAAATCAAATAGATGGTTTATCAGGTGGAGCGCTGTCCCCAGTTAAGTTTCTTTCGTAACTTCTCGTAAAACGTATTATCTGGTGTTACCACCAATTGAATTCTATAAGAACTGGGACGAATTCGAATTCGAATACTCCCATCAATATGCCTGGTATTTTTGCCATCGATATGCAAATGGGCCAGACCCTCAGGATTACTTAAAGTAACATATATACTTTTTTCACCTGTTAATACCACTGGACGAACAGATAAGGTATGTGGGGAGATAGGAGTTATTGAGATAGCCTCCAGGCTGGGATCAATAATGGGACCGCCAGCAGACAGAGCATATGCGGTTGACCCAGTCGGCGTGGAAAGAATGAGGCCGTCAGAAAGATATCGATTGAGCAATTCCTCCCCCACCCGAACTTCAGTTGCTAATAAGTTGAACACATCTGCTCTTTCAATGACAACATCATTTAAAGCCCAAAGTGTTTCCTCAGTACCATCTTCAAATTCCAGACGGCAATTCAGAACCATGCGTTCATCGATACGGTAATGACCCTTCAAAATATCATCAAGTCCAGATCGCCAATCCCGTTCCAGAGTGGTCAGAAAACCCAGACTTCCCAGGTTAATCCCCAGGATAGGGATAGGTGTGCGCATGACAGCCTGTGCAGACGAGAGCAGGGTCCCATCTCCACCAATAGATATGATGAAATCTGTATCCCGAGGAATATCATTTTCAGTGATGATATTTACTTGAAGATTGTCGCATTCAATTTGTTGGGCAAAACTATCCAACATGAACAGTTCATGCCCTTCATCCAGTAGTTTGCCGAGAATTTCACCGACATACGATTTTATCTCTGCATCACTCTGAAAACCCCAAATAGCAAATTTCATTTTGTCCCCGAGTAAAACCTTAATCCATGGTTTGTTGTTCGAAATCGCCATCTGCTGTACGAACCAGCTTGTCAATCTTCTGCCTGGCAGAATCTAATCTGTCCCGACAGAGATGGATCAATTGCAAGGCACGTTCGTTTTGCTTGATGGCATCATCTAGCTTGAGATCATCACCTTCCAGCTTAGACACTAGAGTCTCAAGTTCTTCCATGAGCTCTTCAAATGATTTGTCTTTTTCACTCATAATTAAATTTAGAAACTCCCTCTGGTTAAGGTCACTTTATTTTTCTTTTTTTTTACTGCGCTGGCAATAGAGCTGATTTCTCCATCCCTGAGACGCATATGGACTTCGGTGCCATCAGATATCTGCTCAATAGAGCGAATCAATTCGCCCTGGGCACCACTGAGAACAGAATACCCCTTATCAAGGATAGCAAGTGGGTTTAATGCCTCAATGGAAACCGACAGATTATCCAATCGGGCAGTAAGTCTGGAAATCTTTTCCTGGGTTGATCGAAGCGAAGTATCCTCCAGGTGATCCAGTTTCTGGTAGAACTGCTCAATCATCAATTCAGATCTTTTAAGCGCATAGGATCTTGAGATGGAATCCAAACGCTGTCCATATTTATCAATTCTGCTGCGCATATTGGATTGTAGGGATTGCTCAACCTGGCCAAACCACCTGATGAGTTCAACGTGATCAGGGACAACGAGTTCTGCAGCGGCAGATGGAGTGGGTGCACGATGATCTGCAACAAAATCAGAAATGGTAGTGTCTGTCTCATGTCCAACTGCACTTACTATCGGTATGATTGAATGTGCTATGGCTCGAGCCACTATTTCCTCATTAAAAGCCCATAAATCTTCAAGCGAACCACCACCACGACCTACAAGCAGGACCTGACACTCATTCATACGATTAAAAGCTTCAATGGCATTGGCGATTTCAGTGGCTGCCCCTTCACCTTGGACCTTCACTGGGAAGAGCACAAGCTCCGCTAGAGGAAATCTACGGCTGAGGATATTTATCATATCACGAATGGCTGCACCAGTTGGCGAAGTCACAATACCTATTTTAGCCGGGTAGGCTGGTAGTTTTTGCTTGTGGGTAGGGTCAAAAAGACCTTCGGAGTGGAGTTTTTTCTTCAGGTTTTCAAAAGCCAGGTGTAGATCACCTTGCCCAGCAGGTAACATTTGATCCACCACCAACTGGTATCTTCCCTGAGGGGGATAGACTGATATTCTGCCGTGGGCCGTAATTTCCATCCCATGAGCGGGCTCAAATCTCACACTTTCATTCTGGCGCTTAAACATGACGCTGCCCAACTGAGCACCACTATCCTTCAAGCTGAAATACCAATGACCAGAACTATGCCGGGTCAGGTTTGAGATTTCTCCCTTCACCCATACCGATGCGAAACCCTTTTCCAGGGTATGCTGGATATGACCCGTAATCTGGGAAACTGATAGTGTGTTGTTGAGCTCGGGTGATTGAGCCATAGGAATTTTAGAACAAAAAGAGGGTGACGGAACTAGTTCCACCACCCTCTAAATAAAATTTTAAGAAAGTCCTAACGGATCTTTTTCTTTTGACGGTTGGAGCGTAAACGCTTCTTGCGTTTATGTGTTGCGATCTTGCGCCGTTTCCGTTTTTTTCCACAAGGCATGTAGCTTCTCCTCTTTCAATGCGGCGCGAATATAAGAGCCCAACCATAGTCCACAAAGTAATTTATCGTAGTATAATTACGCTATTCTCTAGCCATCAGTGAAACATTCACACGATCGCGTAGCAAGCGAGAGGGCTTAAACACGGGGACGTAGCGTGCTGGTAAATTGACAGCCTCACCTGTTCCAGGGTTCCTGGCCTGTTTAGGAGCGCGTTTCTTTACTCCAAAACTTCCAAACTTTCTAAACTCCACACGACGACCATCGACCATTGATTCAGCCAGAGTTGTGAGAAAAGCATCAATCACAGCCTCCGTCTCAACTTTTGTCAAACCGGTGCCGCCTGAGATGATATCCACCATATCTGCTTTGGTCATGCTAGTCTCCTTTGTTAATAGGGGATACGATATTGCAATTTTATACTTGAAGATGACTCCCATCCGGGCAAAGCCGAGGATACATCATCTTTTAATATGGTCCACCAGGATCTACGTGGCTCCAGAGGATACTGTAATTGGCTGTTTTGCGGTATTCCAGCCGTGATGCAAAGTGCTTTCCTGGCATCTTCGAAAGTTCCAAGAGCATCCACCAAATTGGCTTTGAAAGCTTGTCTACCGGTAAATACTCGTCCGTTTCCCAGCCTTTGCATATTTATCTCGTCAATTCCCCGTTCCTGAGAAACAACCTCAGTAAATTGTTCATAAACATCATCGATGATTCCCTGGAAATAGGCCTGCTCCTGCTCATTCATCTCCCGGAAGGGTGAACCGGCATCTTTGAATTGCTGGGACTTCACAGTTCGCATACCCACACCAACCATCTCCATCAAATCAGAATAAATAGGAAACTGCATGACGACGCCGATACTTCCTGTGAGGGTACCTTCATTAGCAAAGATACTGTCAGCCCCCAGGGCAGCATAATAACCGCCAGAGGCTGCTACGCTGGCCATACTTACAAAAATTGGTTTGTCACTATTCTCCCGGACTGTCTTAATGGCGTGATACAACTCCTGTGAAGGTGCAACCTGACCACCTGGAGAATTGATGGGGATAAGAATTCCAGCGATTCTATCGTTTTCAGCAAACTTCTGCAGAGAGGATACCCACTTACGGGAAGCATTTATTTCTCCCTCCAGGGGCAATACAGCAATGCGTTTTGAATTATCAAACCATTTGCCCTCACCCTCTTTCGTTGAAACTAAAAAGAGCAAAACAGCGAGCGCAGCGATGACAATCACTCCATAAATGCGATTCTTGTTCTTGTATTTATTATCCATTATTCTTCTTTGTGTAAATCGTCAATTTTTGCCCTGGATAAATGTGCTGTCCATAACTCAGGCCATTCCAATGCCGAATGCGTTTAGCACTGGTATTAAAGTTTTCTGCAATTTGACCCAGTGTATCACCCTTTCGAACTGTATATGTCTTCTTCGCATAATCAGTCGCCGGCGGTGAAGACTTGCTTGTGGTCTTTTTACTTGTGGTAGAAGCATAATTTTTAGGAGCAGGTATTACCAATTTTTGACCAACAGAAAGCCTGTTGCGATTTTTAATGCGGTTTGCCTGTACAAGTCTTGTTAAGGAGACATTGTACTTGCGAGCAATAACAGATAAGGTTTCACCTCGTCGGACATAATGAACCTGATAGTCAATTTTATCCGAAGTGGGTATGGAGGCCATGGCAGCAGGATTTACTGAGCCCTTGCCTAGAGGCACCTTGAGTTGATAAGGTTTTTTGGTCGGTGGAGTGACGCCCTGTCGTAATTCAGGATTATATGTTTTTAGATCCTGATAATTAACGCGTAGTGCACGGGCAATCTTATCAAGATCCAGACTACGATCAATATCAATAACTTCATATTCCCAATCAGTGAGATCATCCACATGAAAACCATAACTCTCAGGGTCGCTACCAATAATTGCGGCGGCCAATACGGTGGCAACATAATTCCGTGTCTGTCTAGGTAAGGTAATCATGCGCCAGTAATCACGATGTCCCTCCCTCCTGATGGTCCTGCGCACTCGAGCCTCACCAGTATTGTATGAAGCCATGGCCAGATACCAGTCATCAAATTCATCATGGAGATCTTTTAAATATTTTGCAGCTGCGTGTGTGGATTTAACCACATCCCTGCGTTCATCCACCCACCAGTCTCGCTTCAGACCGTAGCGTCGACCTGTGGCAGAAATAAATTGCCAGGGTCCAACAGCATGGGCATATGAATAAGCTTTGGTGTTCAAACCAGATTCAATCATCGCCAGATATATCAATTCTTCTGGGAGACCATAGGAGGCCAGAATGGGTCTGATGGTGGTGGCATAAAACGAATAGCGATCCAACCAGATCTGGAACTCCTTGTGCTTTCTGTGCTGTAAAAAATTTATCATGGTTTTTACACGGCTATTCAAAATGAGCGGGAGATGCCCATCTCTATCATCCACAACCATAAAACTCACATCGGCATCAAGGGAATCCAATAAATCACTCATGCGTGAGAGTTGGTCTTTCAAGGAGGGCTGACCGAGAAGATCCTGGAGGTCTTTGCTGATATAACCTTCAAAGTCTGATGAAGCCAGCTCACTGAGCCCAGATACCATTTCTCGAATCTCCTCAGGGATGGGATCATCAATCTCTTCGATGGCTGCCAGGGTTGCTACAAGACGTTCAACTTCAAACTGGACACCCAAAGTATCCTGTGCAACAATCATTAATCTACCATCAGCATAGTAGCGTTTGGCTTCCTGAATAAAATACTCTAACAGAAAATCATTATCTTCCAGGTCGATGGCTGGTTTAATCATTTGCCCCATACTCAGCATACTGGGAACGGGCATTAGTTCAGCAGAAAAGCCCTGGGTCCCCATGAGTAAACTGAGGGTCAGAGCGAACTTTATTATTCGCGAAGGATTAGTTGAATTCATAATGGGAGAGAAGATAGAATTAAGATTATTTGATAACAAGCTCAGAATCAAGCTCTTATAACTTTTATATCATCCTGTGATTTAATTGATATGTGTTAAAGTATGATGGTATTGGGTCAAAGGGCAGTTGGAGCAGGATTGGGTCCTACAATAATTCTTTCTCCATGCCAGCAACCCCTGTTGTTCAACTACCACCCTTATTTTTGATAGACCCAGACGAGGCAGCATCTTCTTTTCCAGACCATAGTGTCTGAATATTTTCATACCTAGCCAATGTTCAAAACCTCCATCGTCTCCTATGAAGGGAGCAAGAATATTCACAAGCCATTCCCGGCATTGGTTTAGCGATAAACCAAAACTTCGCATCTCCATAAACACATCTGACATGGAATCTTGGGGCAGAGTATACCAATCCTCCAGGCAAAATATATGAGACGCTTCCATAATTTTTTTTAATAGCAGTGCTTTCGAAGATCCATCTGGATAGGATAGATTGCTCCCTTGCCAGGTTCGACAATCTGGCCAGTGGTTGAGGCCAAGAACCTGTGCGGCTTGATGTAACTGCTTGAAGCGAGAGCCCCCTGCCATGATAATTTCTATCATCCCCAGAAAAAGTGGACTGTACTCCTGACCCTCTTTGGCCAATAATTTCAGATGCTCCTGTTTCTTTTTGAATCTGAAAAATGCGTGAGCTACTAACTCTTCCGGTGTGATTTGTCGCTTTGCCAGGCATTCGCCAGCCCCCAGATGATTTTTGTCTACCTTCAAGGTTGGTATATCCGGTCCCGTGTCACCTTCCAGAACCACATGTAGTATCACATCATGATAGCGCACATCACACTGGTGCCCATGGACAAACCAATCTCCAGCCTTGAGGTGCATTTCCACAGCACCACTCATCTCAAAATCGTCCAGTAAAATCCGTGATCTGAATATATCCGGACCAGGGCCATGGTTGCACTGACCTGAATCCAGAACAGTTAAGCGTTCACCATCAACAGTGCATAGATTATCACTCAATTCAGCCCGTCGAAGCCACCACGCCACCAGATCCTTTTCCTTGGCATACCAATTAAAACGATTCCCTTCAGCAATAGCATATTGCTGAAGATTCTCTTCATAATAAACCATCCATAATGTCCTTGTTTGTTTAAAGCGAATTTAAGCCAATAGATCAATTGAGGAAGAAATATTTCACCTTTGCTATCAATATCAATGGCAAAACTACCTAACGATTAGAGCTTGTCCTTTGGACAATAACAACACCTGCTTGGTTCATACTGCTGCGTATAGGTTTTATTAGATAAACTTTAGGGACAACTTAAACTCTGAGCAATATCGGTGTTTGTGGGAAGCGTAGTATTGGGCCAAAACACACGCATACTTAATCCCATTCGCAATTAATAATTGGTCATAACATGGATTTGTTCAATGGCGAAACTCAGAGCGCTAAACAAACATTTATGCAATAAGTGCAAAAATGTAGAATACAGGAGAGTACCAAGTTGCACTTTGTAATGTACCGATCCTTGTACGGTCTACTTCGATTACCCATATATCCAACTGGGCTATCGAACTCCTCTGTCATACCTGACAATTGAGCTCAACTGTGGCAATGTAACCGAGCGGAATACTGGTCAAATGTAGCGCTTTATTGGTCCATCTTGAGTTTTTGCTTAATGTCTATTAGTGTGCTCTCATCATCAGTACATATTGCCAATAAATCCAATGCAATGTTCAAGTTTTCAGTGCTGTAGAAGAGATCCTCAACCCCGTGTTCTTCAATGAAACGCGGGTCAATATTTTGATTTCCAGGTGAATTTGAGACAAAGAGCCTTCTCAAAATCCTTAACATAGAATCGGGCAACATTCTTTGTACAGCTGATCGAATATAATACAGATAATTGTAACCTAGCGTCTGTCTTTTTCTTGCGGTTTCAAGGTTTTTCTTGAGACGGTTTTTTTCAATTAAATAGAGCGATTCCTCAGCAAAAAGACCCATGATTTGAGTGCTTGAAAAATACGAATTTAGCAGAGACTGAAGCTCGATGTGGTCATATTCATGAACATGAAATTCATTCCATGGTTTCATCCCCGGATCCAGTCTGAGAAGGGCATTGGGAGTAGTAAAAAGTACTATTCCAGAGGGTGAAAGTACCCTTCTTACTTCTGCCAGGTATGCACTGCAATCAACTATATGCTCAATAACTTGACAGCTGATGATAAAATCAAACTCATTGTCTTCAAATGGAAGCCTTTTCCCGTCTATCAATTGGAAGTCTAATCCCAGGTTATTGTATTTACTTCTAGCATACGATATAGCCTTCTCGGATACATCTACTCCAACTACCCTTTTTGCAGTATTGGACAGGATTTCACTGCCATATCCTGTATTGCATCCTAAGTCGAGAACAGTTTTATTTTCGGCAAGTATCGATGCTTGCAGATATGCAAATGTGTGTATTAAATGTAAATTGTACTGTTCTACTGTTCGAAAATTGCCTGCGTCAATCAAACCATGCTTTTCTGCCTGGATTCCAATCATTTCTTCGTGTGTTAACATATTTGTCTCCTAGTGTTCGTCGCCTGATGGACAGTGTTTGAGCTCCACGAAGGTGGCTGACTCATTTATCTAATATTTTGCGTATTTCAATATCATTCTTGTCTTGTAATCAACTGCATGTAGATGAGTTCTAAACGTTTGCTAGAGTGAACAATTTTTCAAATCGAATCGAAAAAAAGCGAGATCTTTGTCCCACGAAAAACATCGTGGCATGTGATAAGAATCTTAGCAAGTGAGCTGGCAATGATATCGATATTTTAGCTCTAGGCTCAATCCTTTCGAAAACTGATTAAAAACCACTACTCTTTAATGACATCTAGATTTCATATCAATCAGAGAGCTCAATCCACATCGCATCTGATACAAAATAATTTGTTCCTACACCACTCCTATTTATCAGATAGCTTTTCAACACTCCCCTATCATGGCCTTCCTGCAGCAATATTGCTCAAAGCCCCAATATCTAAAAACTGGGAACAACTAAAAAAAATAGCGCATAGATTATTGCACAGGGGCTTGGTAATGCTCAACAAATAAATCGTGGGTGTCCTCCACATATTGCTGTCGAGTCTCGCTACTATAGGCTTTGGGGTCCATTGGCGGTAATATAGATAAACTGATCGTGGTGGCCGTAATTCGACGTCCATTTTTTCTCTTAGCTTTATGCGCCCCATTAATGATCACTGGTACAATTGGGATTCCTGTGTCGAGAGATAAGATAAAAGCGCCCTTTTTAAATCGTTGAAGCTGACCATCCATGCTCCGCGTGCCTTCTGCGAAAATCACCAGTGAGTGACTTTTATCATCAGACATCTGAATAGCAACTTGATCCATCATGGCTAAAGCAGCGCGATGATTTTTCCTATCAACAAAAAAGTGACCCGCTGCCCACATAGCCCAACCAAAAAAGGGCACATGTTTTAGTTGTTTCTTGGCCAGCATCCCATGTTTTTTCTTAATCCCCCAATAAATAGCCGGAATATCAAAAGCTGAAGTATGGTTACAGATAATGATGTACTGCGAATTCTCGTCAATATTGTTAAGGCCTTCGACCTCCACCTTGACTCTGGAAATTTTTAGCACACCCCAGGCCCACCTCTGACCAAACCTGTGGGCAAGTCGACCACTCCCATCAACGATTTTTGCCAGGATTACAAAGGGAATGCAGATGGCGGTCCACACAGATATAGTACCAATAATTAAAAAATAGTGGAGCATGCTGTTACTTTAGGTGTATTCCTGCTGACCCCATGTAGGGCGCCAGAATCTCTGGTAGCAGAACGCTTCCATCTGCTTGTTGGTATGTTTCTAATAGTGCTACCAACAAACGCGGTGTTGCCACTCCTGATCCATTCAGAGTATGCAGCAACTGCACTTTACCACCACCCTGGGGTTTATACCGTATAGCACCTCTGCGGGCCTGGAAATCTTCAAAATTAGAGCAACTCGATACTTCCAACCATCTCGCTTCGCCAGGTGCCCATAATTCAAGATCATAGCATTTAGAAGAGGCAAAGGAAAGATCCCCTGTAACCAACTCAATAACCCTGTATTCCAGACCGAGTGCTTCAAGGATATCTTCAGCATCACGTCTCAGTTTTTCCAATTCATCGTAGGATTTATCGGGATGAGTGAATTTCACCAGCTCGACTTTATTGAACTGATGCAGACGCAAAAAACCACGCGTATCCTTCCCATAAGAGCCAGCCTCACGACGAAAACAAGATGAATAGGCGCAATAGCGGATAGGCAAATGTTCTTCAGGAATGATTTCCCCCTGGTGAATATTGGTTACCGGGACTTCAGCCGTAGGAATTAAATAGAGCTCATCTTGAGGCATCTTGTACATATCGTCTTCAAATTTTGGCAGTTGACCTGTAGTGGTCATACTTTTGGTATTGCTTACCACAGGTGGAAGCACCTCGCTATAGGCGTGTTTATCAATATGGAAATCCAACATAAAATTGATGAGAGCCCGTTCCAGTCGAGCGCCGTTGCCTGTAAATAGGGGGAATCCAGGACCAGCAATTTTGGTTCCTCGTGGAAAATCAAAAAGCTTTAGCGAATCACCCAGCTCTAGATGAGTGAGTAATTTAAAATCGGGTTGAAATCGATCACCCCACTCCTTCACAACTGGGTTTTCAGAGGCATCTGCTCCAACTGGTGTAGAAGTATGAGGTAAATTCGGGATTTGGAGTAAAAGTTCATTTAACTGTGCTTCAACTTCCCGTTGTTGATCATCCAGGCTCTTAATCCGTTGACCAATATCCCTGGTTTTATCGATCAAATCAGAGGCATCTTCTCCATTTTTTTTCCGGGTTGCTACATCTTTTGAGACAACATTACGATCATGTTTGAGAACCTCGACGTCGGCAATCACACCACGTCGTTCCTGATCCAACTTCAAAATTGCATCAATATCTATCTGGACATTCTTATTCTGAATACCCCTCTTGACAAGTTCTGGATTTTCCCTGATTGTTTGGATATCTAACATCGTCTAAATCCTAGTCTGATTTTTTTACAAAACAAATTTTCAATAAATACCAATTCTGTGCTTCTAACCTTTACCTTTTTCCATCCTCTCGCGGAGAATAGAGAAGCGCAGATGTTTTTTACTACAACCAAAATCTTCCTCTTGATACGCAGGCGAAGATACGGAGTCCGTTGCCGTTATCATTTTCAAACATAGCCTTCAAATCCGACTCTGCGCACTTTGCGAGAACCATTCACCTTCGACATCTTCTAACTCCCAACTCCCAACTCCCAACTCCTAACTCCTAACTCCTAACTCCTAACTTCTAACTCCTAACTCCTAACTCCTAACTTCTAACTTCTAACTTCAAAGATGTCACCTGCTTCCGGACCCCGTAAACATCACATACACTGTATACATAATGATTTTAAAATCCAATCTTAAAGAAATATTTTCCAAATAAAAGAGATCATATTTCAATTTCAACCGAGAAGCCTCGAGCGTGGTATCATAACCCTGTTTGACCTGAGCCCAACCGGTGATACCTGGTTTTACCTGATGTCTTCGCGGGTAAAGGGGATACAATTCAGAAATCTTGTCAACAAAAAATTTACGTTCTGGTCTTGGACCAACAAGGCTCATCTCATTGCGTAAAATATTTATGGCCTGGGGGATCTCATCTAACCTGAAATGTCTCAGGACCCCACCCACCTTGGTAATCCGAGGATCGGCTTCGGTTGCCCAGACCGGTCCAGTATCGACCTCAGCATCTTGAATCATCGTTCTGAATTTAATTACTCTAAATGGCTTACCATTTTTGCCTACACGTTCCTGTGCAAAAAGAACGGGACCTTTTGAATCCAACTTGATAGCAATGGCAATAATGAGCAGAACAGGTGAAAGGATAGTCAAGGCGAAGAGGGCTACACAGATATCAAACAAACGTTTTGCGACTCGCTCCCATAGCGGCATATAATCAGGCATGATGTCAATAAGCGGGATACCATGGAGCTGTTGAGTTCTGGCTATCCCCGAAATGGCATCAAACATATCTGGATTCGTTTTAATGCCCACCATGTGACCCTGTAACAGGCGAATAATTTCTATGGTTCTATCATGATGATCGCGCTCCAGCGCTAAAACAACTTCATCAATGTTCATTTCGTTGATGATTCTGGAAATATCCTTCAATTCACCCAGGACAGGGATGTGTAGTTTGGAAGCTTCAATATCTTCCTCACCTTCCATCCGAATAAACCCTACTGGTTGATAACCAGAGCGGGGTTTGGGTAAGAAGGCATCCTGGACAATGAGGCCTCTACGATTGAGTCCAACAATTAGTGTCTGTGCCAACCCCTTCCCCTTTTGCAGCAGGTTGAGGTGGGTTGAGCGAATAAGAATCCTGCCAAAGCTAACAGAAATAAGCAAGGTAAGTGCATAAAATATGAGGATACTTTTACCAAAAGTTACTGGGTTGTCCAGATCAACTGTAAGTAAATAGATCAGAAATGTGCCAATGAATATATATTTCGTGATATTGATAAGTTCATCTGATCGAGAAATTGTTCGTTTGACCTTATAAAGACCATTCAGCATAAAGAGAGTAATCCAGAAAATCGAAAGCAGAGCTGAGGGGAATTGCATATCCGACCACACGAGTTGAATCGTATTATTATACATCCCCGATTCAAATCTGAGCAAGAAGATGACTACAAAACTCAGATTGATGCTGATGAGATCAGACCCTATGAGCAATATTCTTTCCAACCAGCGTGGCATGCTTTCCCATCTACTCCATCGTTCTCGCCAGGGATTGATTTCCCCGGGGTAGAAAAACGGAGTGAATATAATCGTTCACATCGAGATTCAAAGGTCACCATATCCTTGAATAGATCATGCATCTGCTTAAAACTATCTTATTTTTCACGATGAAAAAACTGACTCTTCTGTTACTCCTGGTATCTCTGATTGTTGCACAAAATTTTCCTATCACCATGGATGATCCAGTATATGATTTCCTGGATAGACATGAAAGCCACGGACATATCAACGGGGAGAATTGGAGTACTCGGCCATACACATATTCTCAGATCAATTCAATGTTGATGGATATCGAGTCCCATTCCGCTGAACTATCAGTTCGGGATTTGAAGCTGTTAAAGTGGTATCAGCAATTCTTTAATCGTAATTTCCCTGAGGAGACATTAAGCTACCCCTGGAGTCGTTCAAATTGGTCTCGAATATTGCGACCAGAGGGGTCCGATATACGCCCTCTATTCATGACCTATCAACAGGGCAATGCATCTGGATGGGTCAGTTGGTCCGAAACATTCCGCCTACAAAATAATGGAAAAGCTTCACGCGGTTATCATACGGACCACCTGGAAATTTCTGGATCAAAAGGTCTGATTGCGTTTTCCACCCAATACACTTTTTTCAGGGTCACTCGAAGTGATAAATTCTCAGAGTTACCTGATACCTATAAAGAGGGCTACCTACTAGATCGGGACTACATGAAATGGATCAACTGGGGCTATCCTACATCCTCATTGACATACACACATCCCGACTTCACTATTGGGATCCACCGCCAGCCTGTATACTGGGGCTACTCGAGCAACAACTCACCCATTCTCTCAAACAATGTCAATCCCCTACCCTATTTTGAGTGGACTACACAGATGCCCCATCTGCGTTTTAAATTTATGCATGCTCGATTGAGTCCAAATGAAGAAGTAAGACAGGACACCACCAATGAGCGCCGAAATCTGTCTGCTCATCGGGTTGAATTTGACCTGACACCCAATTTCGAATTTGCTTTTAATGAATTTGTCGTCTATGCATACCGGGATTTTGAATTGGGCTATCTAAACCCTGTCAACTTTCTCTTTGCTGAGGAGCAGGTACAGGGCGACCTGGACAACAAACTAATGGCAGTGGATTTTAAGTGGAAAATCATACCTGGTTTTACCAGCTATGGGACATGGTTTTTTGATGAATTGGATTTCTGGAAATTGTTTGACGGGTGGTGGGGAAATAAATTTGTTTTCCAACTAGGGGCTACCTACCATCCAGCAAGAAATCGACCTTCTATCACGCTGGAGTATACTGCTGCGAGACCTTGGACTTATTCTCATAAAAATCCTCTGAACAGTTTTACCGCTGCAGGTAAAGTTTTAGGATTACCGCAAGGCCCAAATTCTACATTACTCAGTCTAAAAGGGGAATGGCAAGTGAGTTCATCCGTGCATTTGTTTGCAAACTGGTATCGAGGAAAAAGCGGGAATTATATAGGCAGTGATCCTTTAGCGAGTTATGAATTGCGAGAGAGTGAATTTGAAAACGCGGGAACATTTTTGGTGGGCGATATTGCAGTTAGGGATTGGTACACTCTGAGTATGGATTACCGCATCACGGAATCTTTGCAGTTCTTTATCACGCGTAACACAAATTCTAGGGCAGTTTCCTCAGCTGGATTGACTATAAACTTTTAGGGGGGCTATTTTCTCAATCTGCGATACCCAAAATGTTTCACTCGGGCTGGCGATAAGCGAAACAGAAGGGCACCGGCCTTAAATATATTTAATATTGGATTCAGAGTATTATAACTGTACCTCGCTTTTGCTTGCCGGAAAACTGCTCCAGGTTTAGATCTATTTTTAATCATATTGTCTGTACGAAAGTAAAGGATCGGATTTGAAATATTTGCGATCTTGATCTTACTCTTGAAGACCCTTGCCCAAAGTTCGAGATCCTGGTCTGTTAAAAATGTCTCATCATATCCAATGAGATGCCTGAAGACCCTAGCGTTAAACATGACTGATGCGTGAACAAATGGATTCCTATAATGAAACCAACGTTTCATCTCTGGATAAGTCGTGGGCATTCTTTTCAAACGTCCCTGGTTTGGGTCCTGACCTGATTTGAATTCTATGGCAAATCCACCTAAGATCATCACATCAGGATGTTTGTGAAAGTAGTCCAGCTGCAATTTCAATCGTTCTGTGTGTGAAATATCATCGGCATCCATACGCGCATAGAATTTCGTCGTACAAGCCCGTATACTCTCATTCAAAGCTGCCGGCAAGTTGGCCTCTCCTATGGCCAGCAAAACCATATTTCCGTTTACCTCAAGGATTGAATCCACAAGAGCTTTCAGTTCTTGATCAATAGGACCATTCTGAATCAAGTGGATTGTCTCTGCTTTAACTGATTGGTTTAATACGGAGTCAATTGCTTCTTTTAGATGTACGGGATTTGAACCACCATAAAAGGGTATGCCCACGGTAACATTGGATTGATTTTTCATGGCCGTCCTTAAGCGATCCATACTGTTTGAGGATATGCAGCCATGGATAACCTTTTCATGAATTCCGTCATTTTTTAACCTTTTTTGACGTCTTCAGTAATAAGTTCGTATAACTGCTCAAATTTCATTCCCCAATCCATCTTTTCCTCAGCATTTTTTCGCATCACTTGCCTAACTTCATCTGTTTCTGAAACATTTCGATGGAACTGGATAATACTCTCGATATCAACCGGTGATTCATCTGCTCTAATTTTCAGTGCATATGTTTCATCTCCTACTAGGTCAGAATCCTGATATGAGTATACAAAGGGGAGACCTCGGGCGCAATATTCTCTCGTTTTTAATACACAGGCTTCTCGCATACCATTCCGGTGAATTGCCAGACTACTGATACCAACATCCGCCACCTGGTACAAGGCATCCAGATTATCGTTTAAGACAACACCATGTTTAACAATTTTTACCAGCCTACCCTCATTAAGCTTATCAATTTGCTGAAGCAGGGTCCGATTATGAATATTCCCTGCTAAATCGAGGTGAATGAGTAGGTCACCTGTGTACGCCAATAATCCACTGAGGAGGCGATCTAGCCCATGCCAAGCAGAAAAATTGCTGGCGATGAAAAGTATCCTTAATTCTCCTTCTTTTACTCCAGGGGGTCGTTGGATAGGTAAAATATCACTCACTCGAATACCATTACTCATTGTGAATCTGGATCCTGATTCTTTGAATGAGTGTGCGTAGCTAGCTATTTCGTTGGTTACACCGATCACACCACGAGTATATGCCATTATTTTTTTTCGGAGCCTCTTTTCCAGAGTTGAAATTATTTTTGAGAATGTTGAGATTGCAAAAAAATCATCAATTTCCTGGGTTTCAATCGTGTGGTGTTCGGTGTAAATCTTTTTTCCGAATTTGGAGTAAAATGCTGTCACTCCATAACCCAATGCCAGAGGATATCTTAGAATGTAAATATCATAATCTGGTCTGGATTCGATTGCACGCTGAATGTAGCGATATCGAAAGAGTTTTTGAAATAGGCCACGCAACAAAGCTACCTTTGGGAGCTTAATTTTAACAAATTCAAGATTAGCCTCATGTCTGGAAATAGTGCTATTTAACACGAGGAAATCGATAGGTATCTTTCGCTCTTTGACAGCTGCTGCCTGAAAGGCAATTTTTTTCTCCTTGAGATATTTGGGAGAAGGAATATAGTTTACATGTAGTATGCTAATTTCATTCATGAGAATGATTAATGCTCCTGCTGGTCACCTGCAAATAGATTTTTTCTAAAAGTTCAATAATCGTTTCCGAGGAATACTCGGACTTGATAAAATCATGCATGACCTCTGGAGTCGCATCAAGGTTAATTGCATTTCTGATAGCATTGGCGATGGATTGGCTGGTTCTATCAGAATGAATTCCATAAACATTATTTTCAATAATTTTTTTATGATTCTCAGCAGTGACAACCACAGGGGTTCCACTAGCCAGGGCTTCCAGTACTGTAATGCCAAATGTCTCAACCCTGCTCGCAGAAATATAGCAATCTGCATCTCGATAGTGTGACACTAACTCCTGGTTTGGAATCGAGCCCAATAGTCGAATATACTTTGAATTATTTTTGTAATCTTCTAGTGCTTCAAGACGCCCTCGATAAGGTCCCTCCCCTATAATTTCTAACTCGTAATCGGAGGTCGACCCATTCAAAATTGCTAAAGCCCCAATAATGAATTGGAAACCCTTATTCTCGTTAACATTTCCTACAGAGAGGAGCTTCACGCGTGGTTGTCCCTTTTTTAATCTTTGTGAAGATGAGGGGTGAAATTTTGAGATATCAATAAAATTTGGAACAACAGTGAAGGGCGTGGAATACAACTGCTCCATCTTCTGTTTTTGGGAATAACTCACAGCAATGTTCATGGTACTTCTGCGATAAAATGCTTTCGCGATAGCAAATTGAACGCGCCCGAGCCGGCGCCTGTCCATGGTTTTCGAATAATGTTCTGTGACCAAATATGGTATTTTATATTTTCTGCTCAAATAGCTTACTAAAAATGCCTGTGAAAAGGTGTGGGCATGAATTATGTCAGGCAGTCCCTCTGTCTTCTTTATGGTCCCAAAGAGTAGATAACCTACAATAAACCGTAAAGCCATGTTTACCACTTCGAAGAACGGAATATTTAAGAATAAGCGAATATGTTCATATGCATGATACGTCATTGTATTTTTCAAATGAATTCTTTTAATACTAACTGGTAGAGCAGCTAATACTGTCACATTGTATCCAGCTTCCTTCATAAGCGAAACTTGCTCACGAATGAAAATGCCTGAATTCGTATTATACCTATTGGGAAACCAAGATGGTATAACCAAGACCTTCATCTAAAGTATCCGTCCTTTTAGTTTCCATAATATGACCGAATTATACAACAGGTTTAGAACGATTTGCAGGGCAGCCATTATTCCAAGCCCTAACAATAAATCTCCATGCATATATCCATAATAAATTCCACCTGCCTTATTAAAGAGTGCAAATATTGTAAAATACAATGAGTATTTCTGGCCATCGAGAGCGATCATTGCTGAACTTGTGGAAGCTGAAATAAAGGCAACATAAGTCATCAGTAGTAAAACTCGAATTATCTCTGCGCTGGTGAGCCAGCCATTGCCTAAAACAAAACCTATCAGCTCATGAGAATAAATAAATAATAGCAGAAAAGGTAATGCTCCAATCCCTCCAAGCATTTTCCAGGTAAATAATAGAATTCTGCGCGGGTTCGCCTCAAGTTTTAATTCAGATACAAACTTTTGGTAAAATGATTGTGATACTGCACTGCTAATCGCCGCAGTTGGAACACTTAACACGCGCTCTGCCATTGAGTAATAACCTGCAAGGGAGTCCCCGTATAATCCACCAATAAGAAGGATAGGTACCTGTTTGGCCACGACATCAATTATAGAAGCTGGCCAGAAATAAAGAATATAAGACAATTGTTTCTTCAATATTTTCAGGATGCTTCTCATCGTTATAGCTCGCAAGTCCTTCCACTCTATTCCACTACTCAGTATGAAAAAAGAAACGGCTAGGCTAAATATTCTGCTTATGAGTAACATTTCCACACTTGCCTGAAAAATATATCCTAATGTTATTTGGAGAGTGAAGGTAGAAGCCGCTAAAGTTATTTTCGCATTTGCTATCCGTTTAAAGTTCTGTAAACTGGAATTGTAAAAATTTGCACTGTTCACCAGTCCCGTAAGTATGGCTAACACTGCCAGATAAGCAATGCTGGTCCTGCTAAACTTAAACTGCTCTATTTCAACCACGGACACGGTCAGCACAAACATTGAGGTAAAGAGAAGTACCATTGGAATCATTAGCACTAAAAGTAGAGCAAACAAGGTAGAACGGTCCGAGTCGGTAGCAGGGACCAGGGCAAACTCAAGCTTAAATCCCGCGATAGTCCCAAAAATTGTTGCAATCGCGTAAATAATCGCGAATTGACCGATTGTTTCGGTTCCGTATAACCGGGTGATAAACGGAATAGCGAAGAGGGGAATTATTTGCGCAATGCTTGATCCTTTAAACAAAGTCAATGTGTCAAGGATGTACTTTTTGAGGCTATTCTGCAATATTTGGCTGGCGCGTTTTTTTAATAATAGCTTGGATAACAATTGTTGCTAGAAGCAGAAATACGGGACCAGCAATATTTCGAAAATAAAAAGAGAAGAATGACATTAAGAGGCTTAGCGTCATTAACAACACAAAATAGAGGTTCGTATAATTGGGTTTTTCGAAATATTTAATAACGGAATATTTGGCAGTTCCACCCCAGATAAATGAAAATAAGAGTACACCAACAATTTGGAAATCTTCATACATCACTCGAACAAAAGTATAGGTATTAATGCCCATGTTTTTCCCGATCAGAACAAAATCTGGGTGCATTGAACGCACCTCCGATGTATCCCATATTCCTAACTTTGAAAGATACCTGAATACATCACGAAATATCGCTTGCCCGTATGTGTAGTTTATATGATGATTCGGATCATTTAACCACATGTCAAAGCTACTTACACTACCAACAAAGTAGGCATAAAGCGATTCATAAAAGAAGGTTCTAAGGTCCCCCCTATCAAAAGCTCTCATGTGAACAATGAAGTAGTTAAATCCATAAAATATCAGACCCAATATCAAAACCGTTTTCAGCATAGAACGAAAAACGGCTGCATTATCTTTGCGCTGGAAGGCCAAGGTAGTATACATGAACGACAATATCCAGAAGACGATACCCATGAGAAATAAATAACGCTGCAGGTTTGCAAATGATACAAATACATTGGAAACAAGAGGGAGAAAGGCCAATATTTTTTTAGTTCGATCTGTGGCAAAGAGGGCTCCACCAAATAAATTACTGAGGACTCCCACACTTATAAAGAAACCCGCAAACCTATAAACAATCGGGACATTAGCTATCTCACCCTGACCAACAGCGACCGTCATGTCCCGCACATAACCAGGATCGATAAAATAATACTTCGCCCCGCCAACAACTTGACTAAACACGTAAAAGAAGGCTGTACCGCCCAGTAGATAGAGGATAACAGTTATAAATGTTATTTTGTACAAAATCTTTTTGTTGAATAGTCCTTCACCATAATGATCTGGCAGACTTTCATTAAAGACAGTGTTTTTCCTAAATATTAATGAGACCAAAAAGTATCCGGCATAGACTGCCAGAATCCCAGATATTAGTATCATCAGAGATCGATCATCAGCTCGATGGTAATTGAACCAGTTAAATGAGTACAGTGAAAATAATGTACTCCAAACCAAAGTAAATGCCAATATGGGCGCATTGGCTAATGTTAGGCGTGCCATGAAGCTATATTTTACTGGCTATCAACTCTTTATTAGATTTATAATAATCTCTTGTAAGAATGTACATCAGAGTGAGAGATGCCGAAAAAAACAAGATGATGATCAATATTGAAAGTCGTTTTGGTTTGATCTTTCTATCTGGCACTTGTGGTGGGTCAAGCAGGTAAATATCAACTGTTCTTTTAAGTTCTTCTATTTTCGCCTGTTGCAGTTGAAGTGCGAGAAATTCTGATATTTTTGTTTTCACAGTAACATCCCTGAAATTTCTAAAATACCCAATGCTATTCTGAGGAATGTCTGCCGTAGCGAGCAAAAAACTTTCACCCCCCTGCTTCAGGCTTTCAATTTTCTGATCAACCACAGCAATTTCAATTTTTTTACTCTTTATTTCTGGATTCCCTAATCCTAACGTCTTCTCAAGGAACTCGAGTTCAATCTCCTTTTGAATCTTCATCATCTCAAGTTCACTTATTGAGTTGATAGTCGCAGTAATTTGATCCTCTAGTTTTATCACACCTGTGGTCATTTGGAAATTTGAAAAGCTGCTCTCACTGGCAACAAGATCATGTGCAGCAGTTTTATAGGCTTCCTCAATATATGTTCGATAATTTTTGGCAATGTTTTGATTTAACTCCAGGGCAATTTTTGTCAATTCTTCGTAAAAAGAAAACACAATATCTCTCGCCTTTTCTGGCTCATTATCATACAGATAAGATATAGTAAATGTCCCATCTTCTCTATCATAGACACCGAGATTATCTAGAACTGCTTTATAGGTCTCAAACTTTGTTTCCTTTTCATACACTTTTTGCAGGTCATGTTTATCGATTATAACGTCTAAGACTCTGTGGGTATTCAAAATTCCCATGTATTTATCTAATTCACTCCCACCGCCAAAGCCCATAGAAAATGGCATGACCTCTGAGAGCATCGATGCCAGACCAGCCCCTCCAGACTCATTCTGCACAGCAACGACAGCTGTCGATTGGTAGGTCAGGTCCAATGTAAAGAGATAAGCAATGGCTAATACAGCGATTATGGAATTTACAGCCAATAGCAATTTAAAATTACGGTAAATCAAAATTCCAAAATCAAGGAGTGGCGTTTCTTTTTTCTCAATGTTTTCCATAATGGATTGCTTCCAAATTATTTTAATATTTAAAACGTAAGTTTATCATTTACCTGTTGCTGAGAGATAGGTCAAATAGATGGTTAACATTGCAGTAATAACACTCAGGATACTCATGTCGCCTATGTATATATCCTTGCGAGTGCGGGGTATGTATATCACATCTCCTCGTAACACCGGAGTCCTTAATCCCTTTTCAGTATCACCGTCAATATGGGTAATGCTCACTAATCGAGGATTGCCATCCCTAGTGTTTCCACCAGCTAAGGCAATATAGTCAGAGACTGAATATCCTGGAGAATATGAAAAACCGCCTGGATTTTGGACAAAACCGGTCACCAGGACTCCCCTTTCCCACATGAAATTTATTTCGTCCTGAGATTGTAAAATGGTGCTCTGGAATTCTTCTGGCAAAATCACCATATGGTTGATATTGCCATTTATCATGCGAGAAAGAGTAACATTTTTCAAATCAGCATTCTTCTCAAAGACTACCTGTCTTTGGATATAATTACCCAGTGTCTCTTTTGGTGCAATAATATCATATCCTGCACCTGTTATTGACCCTCTAACCACAATCCCATTGAGATTTAGTTCGCCAAAGGGTACTTGTACATGGTCGCCTTCAATCAGCGTCGGATTTGATTCTAAATCACCAGCTAAAATGTACTTATGATAGTCAATCAATTCCTCTGTGCCATCCTTGTGAATAATTCTAATTTCAAATTCTTTAGCCAATTGATGAAACCCGTCCACCTGATAAATGGCATCATCTAATCTGGAAACCGGTGTTTCAATCACAAAGCCAGGTGTCTGAACTGCCCCGGTTACCAAAACCTTAAAATATCTGGGTTTAAGGAGCGCTAAATACGTTTTGGCTCCAGGGAATGTATTATCTCTCACAAATTTTTGTACCGAAGACATTGCATCAGTTATGGTCAAACCAGCGACATGGCACACCCCAACTCCAGGAATAAACAAATCCCCGGTTGGAGTCACAGTAAGTGGGTACGCGAATACTTCACTCGTTAGTATGCTCAAACCAATTTCATCCCCGGGACCCAATATATAGATGGTCGGATCAACAGCCTGCTCAAGAGCGGCGGGCCTCTCTGACAATTCCATATCAAATGAGGGAGATTCTTCTTTATCGACCTCAGGCTGCTTCATGCGCCCAAAATCTTGAGCCCACAAGCATGATATGAACAGCAATAACAACAAAGACATCCTTAGATGTTTCATTAACCAGCTCCTAAAATTATCACTTTTGCGCTTTTATAATTTCCCGTAGCATTCCGTGTATCAACTATGAGTTTTGAGTTTTCAACAATAGCCTTGATATCATACTCGGAGTGATTGGTAGTGATCACCACACAATCATATTGATTGAGCTTATCCAGATCCATATTGATGGTAGATTCTATCCTGGAGTCAAACTTGATCTCATCAACATAAGGATCATGAAAACTGACCCTGGCTCCCTTGGCTTCCAGAAGTGAATACACATCCAGAGCAGGAGATTCTCTCACATCATCGATATCAGGTTTATAAGCCATACCCAAAAGCAGGATCTTAGACCCATTGATACTTTTTGAGCTGCCATTTAATCCATCAGATACCAGCTCAACCACATACTCAGGCATGGAAGCATTGATCTCACTGGCCAATTCAATAAAGCGAGCCTTGTAGTCAAGGGTTCGCATCTTCCAGGAGAGGTAATGAGGATCAATGGGGATACAGTGACCACCCAATCCTGGACCTGGTGTAAACTTCATAAAGCCGAAGGGCTTGGTTGCAGCAGCATCAATCACCTCCCAGACATTGACACCCAGCTTGGCGCACATAATGGCCATTTCATTGGCCAGACCAATATTGATACTCCTGAAGGTGTTCTCAAGGAGCTTGGTGAGCTCAGCAGCCTCTGGTGAAGAGACAGGGATGAGTTTGTCCATAACATGACCATAGACAGCCATACCCAGCTTGAGACAGTTCTCAGTAACTCCTCCAATGACCTTAGGGGTGTTAGTGGTATGATAAACAGGATTACCTGGATCAACACGTTCAGGTGAAAACAGCAGATAGACATCAGTTCCAACTTTGAGACCTGATTCCTCAATTGCTGGTTGTAGAAGTTCACGGGTTGTACCTGGATAGGTTGTACTCTCTAAAATGATGACCAGATCTTTGTGAACATACTTGATCAACTCTTTGTTCACATCCAGGATATAGGTGATATCAGGATCTTTGGTCTTACTTAAGGGGGTTGGAACTGCTATACAGATTGCATCGATGTGTTTGATACTTGAGAAGTCTGTGGTGGCTGTGAAGGTACCTGCATCAACCAGGGCTTTGAGCGCAGCATCATTTACATCCTGGATATAGTTTTCACCTGCATTCAACTGATCTACTCTATCCTGGTTCACATCTATGCCAATGGTACGGATACCAGCATTACCAAATTCAACTGCGAGAGGCAGGCCTACATAACCTAGTCCCACAATACCTACTGTGATATCCTTGTTCTCTATGCGCTTTAATAAATGTTCCAATATGTCATCCGCCAATTTTGTAATCTCTATAACACTTATATGTTGCTACGACCTACATTCCTGTAGTTATAGCCAAATTCTTTTAACTGATCGATACTCAAAATATTGCGAGCATCAACAATATTTGGAGCTCTGAGATGTGTTTTCAATTCTTTTAATCCCAGTCCCCTCAGTTCATTCCACTCAGTCAGGATAATCACGAGATCTGCATCTTCAACTGTTTCCAATACGGTCTGGCGTGTATCCAATTCGGGAAGGAAAAACTTCTTCATGTTCTCTGCAGCAATAGGGTCATAAGCTCTCACCACTGCTCCTGCATCTTCCAGACCCTGGATAATAGCCAGGGCAGGTGTATCTCGGACATCATCGGTATTTGCCTTGAAAGCCAGCCCCAGGATTGCCACTGTATTGCCACTCATGTCAGGGAGGAGTTCTTGAGCCTTAGCTAAGATCACATTTCTCTGATTTTTATTGGCTCCAATGGCAGCCTTGACAACCTTGAAATCGACACCGTGCTGTTCACCTGTATAAACCAGTGCTTCTGTATCTTTTGGAAAGCAGCTCCCACCATAGCCCGGTCCTGGATGAAGAAACTTTGAGCTGATACGACCATCAAGACCCATGGCTCTGGCAATAGTATGAACATCTGCCCCAACTTTATCAGCCAGATTGGCCATCTCGTTTATGAAAGATATTTTCACTGCTAGAAAGGCGTTTGAGGCATACTTGATCATCTCTGATGAAGGGACGTTTGTAATTACCATGGGAGTTTCATTGATAAAGAGTGAGCGATAGACTTGCTTCATCACATCAGCAGCTCGTTCAGTATTTACACCCAGAACCACCCTATCAGGCAATAGAAAATCTTTGACAGCAGAACCTTCCCTCAAGAACTCAGGATTGGAAACCACATCAAATTCAAAATCAGATTCCTTTTCCTGGGTAATCAAGGCTTCCAGACGGGCACCTGTGCCTACTGGTACAGTAGATTTCGTGCAAATTATTTTATAGCTGTTCAGGTTTTTTGCAATGGTTCTTGCAACAGCTTCCACAGCCTTAAGATCTGCTTCCCCGTTGTCACCCATTGGTGTACCTACAGCTATGAAAATGACTTCTGCATTCCTGACTGATGTTTCAACATCTGCACTGAATGCAAGTCGGCCAGCTTTTACGTTACGATCAACCAGTTCTTTGAGACCAGGTTCATAGATAGGAATTCCACCTGCTTGAAGCATATCGATCTTACTTTTATCGATATCTGCACAAACAACAGAATTACCAAAATCTGCCATTCCAGCCCCGCTGACGAGACCCACATAACCTGTTCCAATAACACAAATATTTCTCATTTAATCCCCAAAAAATTATCCTTCTTAAAAAAGCACAGCAATATAGACGGCTTGCCATAGGGCAGAAAGTTATTTCCCTATAAGAGACCGTTTCTACGTCGCCAGATCCATTCAAAAGTCAACAACACGACCATTGTTGCAAAGATGATAGGTGAGCGCACACCATTATACCTAAAGGAAGACTCTCTTTGGATCATTTCGATCGGTATATTGGGTAATTCATCCTCCCCGATTTGGATAACCTGCCCCCCACTTCGTGATGCCAGACGTGAGAGGAAAACCTCATCCACACCCCTGCTCTGATCTTCTCCATTAAAGCTCATCAAGTGAATCCTACTCGTATCTCTACCCCATAGTTCCCCAAACCTATATGCTTCAGCGATGACCATCATCTCCCCAGGATGCTTGGTGTCAAGCTCTGTCTGGTAAATTCCATGCTCATCACGCGAGAGATTGAGGGATGTTTGCTTGCCGTGCTGGTCTTCCTGCCACGCCCTCAATTCAGCTGCTTTAATGATTCGATTATCCAGATCCTTTATGGTCACATCGATTTTGACGTACGCCCCTGTTCCAGCTGTTTCAACAGGTAGATCAATCTGGACTGGGCTAAAAGATGCTATTTCCTCCAAATAAGTGAGGAGGTAATCCCACAGTATCTCAAAAGAAGGCTTTGATTGAGGATGAAAAAACCATTTCCAAAATCCACTTCCTGAAAAAATTGCTCGAGGAGGCTGATCACTAATACTTAATACAGACGTTGCTGATGAACCAAAACCAGTTATAAGGAGTTGGTCTCCGTCAGAAGTGATACCATAGGCTGGCACATCAACTGGCGCATACTCCATGAGGTCACCTGGAGTATACCTTTGCCCAATTAACCCCAGGTAAAAAGTATGTTCCTTGGAAGATTCGCTCCAAAAACTAGTCTGAGGACCTGTGGTACCATTCACACTAAGCCCCTTCACATCAAGCCATTCAATCCATTTTGGAGGTAATTTCTCAATTCCATCATAAAACAGAATCGTAGGGATTGTGGAAAAAGCAGTATTGTCCCATGTAGATTGGGAAATTGCTTTCAGGGCTTGATTGCCTGGATGATTGAGGACAATCAAATCTAGTTTCTCAGGATTTATATTTATTTGAAATTGGGACCCCGCTCTCTGGGTACCATGCACAATGTGAACCTGGAAAGTTGAGTCAGAAAAACTCTGGACCACAAATTTATGCAGCTCGTTGATTCTCTCACTTATGATTAACACATTTTTCTTGGTCTTGTCCTGCACTGTTTCAAGTAATTGTTCCGTAAGGAAGTCTCCACCTTCCATAAATACTTTTATTTTGACTAGCGTTGCAGTATTGTTTGTCGCTGGGAATGTCAATTTTATATCCTGAAAGCCCTGGTTGAGCGGAATAATTTCTTCAGTCAATATTTGATCCAATTCCGTTAAAATTTGTACCGTAGCCTGTCGTCCAAAAAGACCATCCTGCTGCAATTTTCCCTGTATTAGAATTTCTCCATCGGAACCTGCACCAACCAAATAGCTTACATCAATTAGTTTTAGGGAGGTGTTTGATTTTGGCTTATGGGGATAAACTACGTTTACAGCAAGTGTTTTTGACCACGCTACATCCAGAGGAGATCGTCCCCCATTCAAGTGACCATCTGAAAACAGAAAAACTGCGGAGTAGATATCACTCATCTCTGGACCATTTGCAATGAGCGGGTTCCAGTTAAAAACACTTATACTGTCTTCGAAAGTGAACTTGTCAGAGCTGATCTCCTGCCCTCCCATGGTCCAGATATCAACAGTGGCATTTGTCTCGAGCTTTCCAATGGTTTGATCGATGGAATTTTGAAGATCCTCTTCATTGCCTTCCCAAGCCTTACCCATACTGCTTGACTGGTCTACAACAACTGCCAGTCGCTTTGGAATTGAGTACTGTCGGAAAAGTGAAAGTTGAGGCTCAAAAAGTAAAAGGAGGAGTAAGAACAGTGCAAGAATCCGTACAGCTGGGATAATCCAGCTCAGCCAATAGTCGACCCTGGATGAACTATTTTTCCTAGGTTTGTTCATTGAAAAGGCAAAAATACTGCCCACTATGAAGAGAAGCAGGAAGAGATAACCGCCACCGCTGAAATCGGCTTCGAATGAAAAACCAAATGGAAGGTTCATTTAGCCGCCAAAACTGAGTTTTAAATTGGGAACGGCTGCGATATCCAATGGATCAGATCCCTGGCTACCTGCTTTCCAATAGCCCATATAGGCTATCATGGCAGCATTGTCTGTACAATAACGCATATCAGGCTGGTAAAGTATTTTTTCATGTTCATTAGCGAGCTCTACCATCCTCTCCCTCAGTCTTGAGTTGGCAGCGACACCCCCAGCTAAGACTATCCGATCATGACCTAAATCCCTTGCAGCTTTCATAGTCTGCATTGATAGTACGTCCACTACAGCCTCTTGAAAGCTAGCCGCAATATCAGGTAAATGGAGTTTGATAAATTCTGAATCTTGCTTCGAAATGTATTGAAGCACATTCGTTTTAAGTCCGGAAAAGGAAAAATCGTAACTGCCCTCAAACGAGCTTCGGGGAAAGTGATGGAATCTTGAATTACCCTGTTTACTCATCTTATCGATAAGTGGTCCTCCTGGATAGCCGATACCCAGTAGTCTGGCGACCTTGTCGAAGGCCTCTCCTGCAGCGTCATCGCGGGTCTGCCCTATTAACGTGTAGTCTCGGGCGTTTTCCACATGAATCAGTTGAGTATGGCCTCCTGATACCAACAAGCATAAGAAGGGAGTTGGTAAGGTCTCTTGTCCAATAAAATTTGCAAAGATATGACCCTCAATATGATTGATCCCATACAGGGGAATGTCTAATCCCAATGCAAGCCCCTTGGCATAACTTAGACCAACCAATAATGATCCAGCTAAACCGGGTCCTTGTGTTACTGCAATTCCCTCAACGTCCGATAAGGACATATCTGCCTGTTCAATGACTCCACGAACGACTGGACCAAGCAACTTATTGTGTTCTCGAGAAGCATATTCAGGAACCACTCCACCATAGCTGGTATGCACAAGCTGGGTTGCCGTAATATGGTGAATCATTTCAGGCCCGCGAAAAAGAGCTGCCGCGGTTTCATCACAGGATGTTTCAATCCCAAGGATTACAGTGTCTTGCATCTATTTTTGTACGATCTCTATTTTATCAGGAATAAATCGGTTTACTCTTTTTACACCAACTGGTAGTATAGCTTCTGGCACATATAGCTGTTCATTCTGATTCCAATGTGCACGATAGTCGAAGCTTACAATAAAATCTTCAGGCTCCAGCTCTAGTAGCCTATCCATACCACCCTCTACCTCCAATCCAATAAACTGAGGGATCACGGAGATTTCTACATTGCGGGGGACATTCTCAAGTCTAATGGGAATGTTCAAAAATTCAACTGCTCCAATACTCTGAATATCGGCGCTCAAGGTTACGGCAGTAGTATCCAGAATATATAGCTGAGTCGGTTCGAGTGATATGGGCAAGGATACAAAGACGTCTGCATCCACACCAGATACTTGAAAAGGTGGGACAGTGATACTGGTGAGTTCATTAAGTAAAGAAACAGGACCATGTACCATTACTTTGCTTGGCTCCACGCGGATATCCCCAACCAGCATATATCCCAATGCAGGTTCAATATCAGCTTGTACATATACATTGAGTTCTTTATGAGCCATACTTTCAACACTCACCCAAATTGATTCTGGCTCAACAATATGCAATAGATCCAGTTTATAGTCTCTGGGCATAATGAATTTATCGGGATGCTCAGCAAAATACTGATTTAGATAATATACTTGAGTGTTTTTCGTTTTTGTCAAATCCAATACCAAACCAGTCTCTGACAAAGGCATGGTCATGCTAGCCCAAAGAAGCGTGTGACCTTTCCCTCGGAATCTTGCTGTAATAAGCTCGGGAATTTCATTATTGAATGCTTTCTCTTCTGATAGCCCAGCAATTCGAAGAGGAATATCCAGATCGAAAAAATACTCAATGTCTGTAACAACAAAGAACCAGAGCAGGACAGCCAGGATCACCGATCCTACTTTTATCTGAATGTCCGTCGTGAATATTTTTTTTAGCATTCTGTTAATATAAATTTAAAGCCCACAGGCACAAAGACTTCAACGCTTTTCATTGTGTTGATTTCAAAACATTATTTCTAGTGAAAATGAAAAGGCGATGTACCCGAAAATAAGATAAACATCGCCTTCATATTTCATACCAGGGTAGAAAACCTATCCCGATGAGATTAGATCAGGAGTGTTACTCCTTGTCTCCCTCATCTGAATCAGCTGCTTCAGTTTCTGGGGCTTCCGGAGCCTCTTCAACTTTTTCAGGGGCTTCAACAACTTCTGGAGTTGCCTCAACCTCTTCTACTTCCTCTATTTTTTCGACTTTTTCTACTTTTTTCTTTTTAGGAGCAGCCTTTTTCTTGGCTGGCTTCTTCTCAGCCTTCTCAGCCTTCTCAGCTTTCTCAGCGGGTTTTTCTTCAGTTTCACGGATTTTACTAAGAATGGCCTCTGGGATCTCGAGTTTATCACTTACATGGTCTTGACCACGGATGAACTCATCGATATCATTGCGTTCCTTATCCTTGATAGCTGACTCGTGGCTGACAACGACTTTTTTCTCAGTCGCATCAACTTCAACAACCTTCACTTCAACTTCAGCATCCTGTTCAAACTGATCGAGGATTTCTTTGCGCTCTTTCTTACGGAAATTGCCCAGAGAAATTATTCCCTCTACGTCAGTGTCAGGAAAGCTAAGGATGACACCCTTTTCGAGAAGCTTGATAACAGTACCCTTATGAGAGGTATTCACAGCAAAACGATCCTTAAGCTCTGGCCATGGATTTTCCTGGGCCTGCTTGATTCCAAGAGAGATTTTGCGTTCACTCTGGGAAATATCAAGGATTTTCACCATAATTTTGTCACCACGATTCACAATTTCCTTGGGATGGCGAACTTTACTCGTCCATGATAGATCAGAAATGTGAACTAAACCGTCAATACCCTCTTCAAGCTCGATGAAAGCACCAAACTGGGCCAGGTTGCGGACAGTTCCCTCATGGACTGAACCGACGAGATATTTCTCTTCGATGGTTGTCCATGGATCGGGTTGTAGCTGTTTTACACCAAGGGAGATCTTGTGGTTTTCAGCATCCACTGAAAGCACAATGGCATCGATTTCATCACCTACATTGAAAACATCTGAAGGATGCTTAATATGCTGGGTCCATGAAATCTCTGAGATGTGAACCAGACCCTCAACACCAGCAGTCAGTTCAACAAAGGCACCATAGTTGGCAAGGCTAACAACTTTTCCATTTACAGATGTACCCTCTGGATATTTGGCAACAACACTTTCCCAAGGATGGGGTTTGAGTTGCTTGAGTCCCAGCGATACCCTCTGTTTGGTTGTATCATAATCAATAACCTTGACCATGATGTCTTCATCCAGACTAACAACCTCTGAAGGATGATTGACACGACCCCATGAGAGATCTGTGATATGGAGAAGACCATCAATTCCACCAAGGTCAACAAACACACCAAAATCGGTGATGTTTTTGATCCGCCCTTCGAGAATCTGACCAACTTCAATTTCATCCAGGAGTTTACTGCGTTGTTCCTTCAGGCTCTCTTCCAGGAGTTCCTTACGGGAGACAACAATATTTTTACGAAATTCGTTGACCTTAACGATCTTAAATTCGAAAGATTTTCCAACATAAGCATCGAAATCTCTGATGGGTCTTACATCCAGCTGGGAGCCAGGTAAGAAGGCATCAACACCGAGGATATTTACAACCATTCCACCCTTGATACGACGGGAAATGGTACCTTCAACAGTTTCAGCATCAGCATATTTCTGCTTAACATTATTCCAGACACCCATGAACTCAGCCTTGCTTCTAGATAATACGGCCTGTCCAAGTTTATCTTCCATCCTCTCCAAGAAGAGTTCAACAGTTTCACCAACTTTTGGCTCATCATTCCCAAACTCATGACGTGCAACGAGACCTTCGGATTTACCACCAAAGTCTACCATAACATCACGATCGCTTACAGAGATAATGCGAGCTTCAACCAGGGCCTGCTGTTCAATATTTTTAACGGTATGATCGAGTAATTCCTGTAAAGCAATAGCTTCTTTACTGGTAACTTCCTGCTCTTCAGGTAACTCACCCTGCTTCAAGGTTTTAATCTCAGCAAAAAGATCATTCATCAATGCACGTTTTCCCTGGGATACATCAGGTGCATCTACTTGGGCTTCAGTTGGAGCAGCTTCTTCGGTAACTTCTGGTTCAGGAGCTACTTCGTCAGCGACTTCAGCTACTGGTTCCGCCTCAACAACGGGCTCTTCTTCCACAGGGGCGGCAACTTCAGCTACTTCTTCTTTCGCTTCCTCGACTTCCTCTGCAGGTGCTTCTTCAACAACTTCTTCAGTTGTGTCTTTGGACACAGCTTCTTCAGTTGCTTCTTTAGCAACGTCTTCAGTTGCTTCTTCTTTAACTTCTTCTACAACTTCTCCAGTTGTGTCTTTGGACACAGCTTCTTCAGCTACGGCTTCTTCAGCAGGAGCTTCTGGGGTTTCCTCGGCGGGCGTCGTCTCGACGGCGTCTTGGGATTCAGCGGATACTTCAGCTGTTTCTGCTGTTGCTTCTTTAGCAACATCTTCAGTTGCTGCTTCAGCAACGTCTTCTTTTACATCTTCAGCTTTTGCATCCATGTCTTGTTTCTTGGTCATTAAGTTTCCTCCATTTGACTTCGCTGTCTCCACCCTGGAGACAATAAATTCTATCTGATCATCGATACTTAATTCTGTCGTATCGAGAGTAATTGCGTCTTTTGCAGCTTTCATAGGTGCCAATTTGCGTTTGGCATTATGTTCATCTCTTTCGAGAATCTCTTTTTCTAATTCTTCTATGGACTTCTCTATACCCTGTCGGGCAAAATCCTTCTGCCTGCGTAAAGCTCGAACCCGAGCATCTGCCACCATATAAATCTTGATATCCGCATCGGGAAAAACAACGGTGCCGATATCACGCCCTTCAAGCACAACATCGTGGGATTGGGCTACTTCACGCTGAACCCCTAGCAAACGATTTCTGACCCCGGCGATGGCGCTAACATCAGCCACCAGATCAGTAACTTGAGGCGATCGGATTTCATCACCTAGCAGATTTCCATCCAAGTAGATTTCCTGGATATCTTTATTGAATGTGACTTTTAGATCAAGACCATCTAACAATGTCTGCAGATCATCAAGCTTTGATAAGTCCATGTTTTCATTGATTATTTTTAAGGTAATAGCCCGGTACATTGCACCGGTATCGATGTGCCGAAAATTCAATTTTTGGGCAACACCGTGAGCCGTAGAGCTCTTGCCGGATGCTGCAGGGCCATCAATGGCAATAATCATTTCAAAAAGCCGCTTTAATCAATATTATTTTATATACTCGTTTCAAAGCGGCGCAATATAGACGACCATTAATGCCAACACAACCCAGAATAGTTGACCTAAATAATTGAATTTTATAAGGGAGAGCTTGCAAGAACTACTTGATGCGATAGCCTTTATCCTCATACTCCAGAACCCAGTTTACGATGATACCAATGTCCATGCGTTGGGTTGCTCCCAGAAAACGTCTGTTCCTGAAGTAATATGAAGAATAATCCTGTTTGGTTTCCTTCTCCATATCATCCCCCAATGCTGCAAGTCTTTCCTGCCATTTGATGATATTCGATTTCCGCAAATCCAGCCAGCCACCGCTGGTCCATTTCTCAATATTATCAGGGTTAACATCCAGTACAGTTCGTCCCTCAAAATTGGGTTCTGACATATCAGGACCGCGCAAAAATGTGATACCATCCTTCAAAAGAATCGGTGTACCAACCGAGAGGATTGTTGAACGTAACTCTTTATTCGTGAGAATTTCCGCTTCCATTTGAGCGGCAAGCTCATCAGGATCAGCAGTTAACACGTCTGAAATATTTCCCTTGAGACGTTTGAGAATGTAGACTTCATACAATAGTTTTGTTAAACGCGGTGGACCCAATAACTCGAAAGCCACACTATCTTTCCCGGTTTCTTCCTCAAGAGCTTCCATTTTCTTCAGCGCATCCTTGCGGATCAGCCCGGCACGATAGGAAGGTGCCAGTACAGATGAATCAAGACTGGAGATGATATCATTACCTGTGTTTCCACCCATAATCTCAAGGAGTGTCAGATCTGCAATTTCTTCAGGGGTGACAAATTCCATTTGACCTTCCCCAGTCAAAACCGAGAATTCTCCAGCAGAAAAATAGCCATTCTCACCTGCATCTATATAAACTGACTCCAAAAACTCGTCTCCCAGCCGATCCCAGGTAGATTTTGGGGATTTACTCAGGGAGTCACCCAGTATGGTGGCTTCTCCTGGCAGGGAATCATAGAGGGGAATGTGACTTCCTCTTCTCACTACTTTTCCAAAGCCAATTTTTTTCCAGGCTATGGCTGCAGTAGGTTTGATTTCCTTGATGATCGGTGCCTGTGGTGTTCGTCCAAGCAACCAGAGCAGCATGGTGTGAGCACCCGCCAGCGATGACTTACTCATCAGCATTTTTGAAGGTTTGTCTTCTGAATGGGTATAGGGAATATTAAAGCCCATACCACCTGTTCCACTGGTACCCACCTTCAAGTAGAGTTTTGTATCAGCCTGTCGCATACTTTCGATAAGAATCTGCACGTGACGAATTAATTGTGGAATATATAGGGTTGAAATAATTCGCTCCACGGTCTCGATCAACTTATCGTCGGCAGTTTTACCCTTGCGAATTTCATTTATCTCCGCTCTGAGCTCAGCAACGATCTGATAAACATTCTGATAGGCAAAGGCGGTGGCCGTGTTGATGCAATCAATGAGAATCTGAGGTTTATGGGTATCCATGATCTGGTATAATTTTGAATTATTAATGATATCTGGACCGAGATCGTCGTAAATGTCATGAATCATTAATTCTACCTGTTCTGGTTTGGAATAAATATCCGCCTTTGATAAATAGGACAATTCATTTCGTACAAACAGATCACCGTGTACAGAAATTATTTTTGTTCCCTGATTAAGGGGATGATTTTCAAGTATGGCCTGAATTTCTGCGGCCTCATTTTCCCGGAGAGATGTCACGATTAATTCAGATGGTTTTTCTTCAAGTAATTGTTTGGCAATGGCTTGACCCACCAGCCCCCAACCACCAAGTATTAATACTCGTTTACCTTTAATGTCCATGTGCCAATTCCTTCAATTTTGCGATCTCGGCAGCTGATAATACCCGATATTTACCCAGGGAAAGATCATCCACTCTTAAAAATGCAAATTGCTCTCTGTGGAGTTTCACCACCTTGTGACCCAGAGCCATAAAAATTCTCTTTATTTCGCGTTTACGACCCTCTCTAAGGATGAGTCTGATTTCTGTAAATCTATCGAAATAGTTGTAATCAAGAACCTCTGCGATTGCTGGTGTTTTAGCTTCAATATTTATGCCAAGCGGCAGACGATCCAGATCCTCCGAGCTCACCTGCCCCAACACGCGTACAGCATATGTTTTGGGAATTTGAAATTTTGGATGGGTCAAACTATAGGCCAGATCTCCATCATTGGTGAGAATAATCGCCCCTGTCGTATCAAAATCCAATCTCCCCACTGGATAAATTCTATCCTTTGATGGAATTAAATCAATTATTGTGGTCCTGCCATAGGGATCATTGGTAGTGCTGATGACCTGTGTAGGCTTATTGAGGAGAAAGTATTGATAGTCTGGTTCGAGTATGATCTGCTTCCCTTGAAAGACAACCTCGTCTGATAATGGATTTACACGTGTAGCCGGATTGCTCTCAATCTGACCATTGATTGTCACCAAACCTTTTTGAATAAGGTCATCACAGACCCGTCGTGAACCCAGACCAGCCATTGCCAGATAGCGATTGAATCGTATCTGCTCTTCAGATTTTTCAGACATATCACTCAAGATTTTGGTCGTGATTCCAGGGATCAATTGGCTGATTAAACCAACTCGTTGTCATCCTCAGCCAGAATATCCTCTACTTCTCTCAGTCGTGGTAAATCTTTGACGGAATTAAGACCAAAATACTGTAGAAACTCCGTACTGGTCCTATACAAAAGGGCACGACCCGGGCTATCCTCACGACCTCGAATTTCCAATAATTTCCGATCGAGGAGTGTTCTCAAGGAAGAATCAGAGCTGACACCACGAATGGACTCAATATCATTTCTGGTGACAGGTTGTTTGTAACTCACAATAGCCAGTGTTTCCAGAGCAGCCTGAGACAATCGGAGTTTCCCAGATTTGGAGAAAAGGCCCTTAATGTAGGATTCAAACTCTGCGTTGGTCACTATCTGATATCCACCAGCAACTTCTTTGATAAAGAATGCTCTCCCGGACTTCTCATAATCTGAAGCCAGTTCGCGAATGACTTCCTGAAGGGGTATTTTGCTGCCACTGTCGCCGAGACAGGTATGAAAGCGAGCTTCTGTCAAAGGCTCTGGTGTGGCAATCAACAAAGCTTCAACAATCTGTTTTAGTTCATTAATTTCCAAAAGTGCTACCCCTTGATATAAATAGATCATCAAACAATTTAGATTGTTTTACTTTTACCTGACGATTCCTCAACATCTCAAGAATGGCCAGAAAAGTGACAACCACCACCAACCGAGATTCGAATTTCTCCAACAGACCTGCAAAACTCAATTTGGCTTTTGCCTGAAGCAAGCCATTCAGAAATCCTACCTGTTCACTTAGCGTAACTTCTTCAACAGCAACCGAATGAGTGGCAGGTTCTTCATAGTTTTTAATGAGATATTGAAAAGTAAGCATGATATCATACAGTTTTACATCTTCTAAAATAGCCGTATTGTCTTCCTGCTGGGGATTCCATGTGGCTGGGATATGATAATAGTGTGGTCGTTCAAATCTTTCCATTTCAGAAAATGTTGATGTTGCTTCTTTATAGCGCTTGTATTCGAGCAACATATTCATCAACTCGGTGCGTGGATCTTCAATCTCATCATCACCATTGGCCTCGATAGGCAACAACATCCGGGCTTTGATTTTCATCAGTGTGGCCGCCATGAGAACAAAATCACCAGCGGAGTAAAGTTTCAGTTCTTTGGCCAGATCAACATAATCAAGAAAATCCTTAGTGATTTGAGCGATGGGTATGTCATAAATATTTAATTCATCACGCTTTATTAAAAACAATAACAGATCCAGTGGACCTTCAAACATTTCCAGATCAATACGATGGAGTTGATTCTTCATCACGACCGGCCGGCAGGTACAAATCCTAATTTTCGATAGACTTTACTGATGGTTTTTGAGGCCATCTGTCTGGCTCGAATAGCGCCTTCATCCAAAACTCCAGAGAGATAACCTTTGTCGCCCATGATTTTATCATAGCGTTGTTGAAATGGCTCTAAAAAGGCAACGAGGGAATCTGCCAGCTCGCCTTTAAAACTGCTATACTGCTGGCCTTCGAAACGTAAAGCAACTTCTAGAGGCTGCAGATCATTCAGAACAGAAAAAATTGTCAGCAAATTCCCTATACCAGGTTTTTTCAGAGAGTCGGGTGTGATCTCTCTTGCAGAGTCAGTGACGGCACGCTTGATTTTGCGTCTTAATACATCTGGCGGATCAAGGAGAGATATGTAATTATTTTCATTACTATCAGATTTAGACATCTTTTTGTCAACATCTTGAAGACTCATTATTCTCGCTCCTGCTTGGGGGATAAATGGCTCAGGAACTTTGAAGGTTGGACTGTAAGTATTGTTAAATCGATTCGCAATATCTCGGGTCAACTCAAGATGCTGTTTTTGGTCCGCACCTACAGGAACAAGATCTGTTTGATAGAGCAAAATATCGGCGGCCATCAAAGCTGGATAGGCATATAGACCTGCGTTGACATTGTCCTCATGTCGCTTTGATTTATCCTTAAACTGGGTCATTCTATTCAATTCACCCATATAGGTATAGCAGTTTAGCACCCAGGCGAGTTCAGCGTGTTGAGGTACATGAGATTGAATAAATATGACATTTTCTTCTGGATTAATATCCGCCGCCAGATATTGTGCAGCAAAGGATAAGCATCTGTTTCTTAAATCTGCAGGTTTCTGGCGAACTGTGATTGCATGCATATCTACAACCATAAAAATGCCTAGATAATCTTGCTGCATCTGCACCCAATTTCGCATTGCTCCAACATAATTCCCCAGGGCTAAGTGTCCTGAAGGTTGAATACCTGAAAGCAGAATTGGTTTTTTATCTTTTTGTACGTTGCTCATAATTTAGACATCTTCAATTTTTATATGACCCGGATGGTTCTGGTATATGTTTTTTCATATTTCTCAAGATAAAGATCAGGATGATCAGCGTTCATACTATTCATTTTTACAAAACCTGATGCATGAATAAAATCGCCTTGACCCAGCGATATAGCAACATGGGTAATCTTATCTGAATTCTCGGTAAAGAAGATCAAGTCGCCAACTTCCCAATTTGAAAAATCATCGTCAACGATGGTACCCACATCAGCTTGCAGGTAGGCATCACGGGGGAGTCGTAACCCATTTAAACCATAAACGGTTTGGACAAAGCCAGAACAATCAAAGCCCTTTGGAGATCGGCCACCCCAAAAATATTGAATTCCCTGAAACCCAAATGCGGTTTGAATGAGTCGCTCAACGTCAACAGAATCCACGAGAGGTCGCGGACTTTTTTGAACCCATCCTTCCACACCATCAGGGAGCAGCAGTTGTACCCATCCCCCATCTTGGTCAAGCAATGGAAGTCGTGATAGGAGAGTAATATCACGAATAGTATTTGATTGGGTGTCAGGACTCTGAAATATCCAGGAAATCTGTTCGCCATGATAATAAAAGGTGTGATTCTCCCATGAAGCAGGTTTATCAATGACAAAAAACCGAGCTACCCAGCCCTCATATTTGTCTTCTTGTCTCACCCTAAGCCAATCACCCCTATCCTCCAGCACTTCTAATGTCTCACCCAGGTGAGTCTGTGAAGTCGCTTCAGATTTAAAAGCCGCATCCCGGTATATGAATGCAATACTGACATTTGTTAACAACTGTAAGGCCAAAATGCCCCTCCTTTGCGAGGAGGAATTTAATCGATGATAACGGTGAAACAAGGGTTGCTAAAATCTGGTATCTCTACAAAACTCAATGTACTGATTGTGTGGAAAATAGTGTTTGCCCACCTCTAGGCTTTACAGTAAATAGTCGCCATGTTAGATGAAACACTTCAACTCTTTCGGCGATATCCCGCATCTACATTCTGAGAAGTAAAACTGACTAATATGGACCCATTCGCATTTTCTACTGCTAAACTCCGCCTTCTTGAACAAATTCGAAATGCCTGTTCGGAATCTGAGTCTCATGATGCACCTCGAATGATTCGCTGTAAGGTGGAAGTCGAGAATGTGGCTGCTATGCAATGGCTGGCTTGCCAATCCATTCCTATCAAGACTTACTGGGCCAACCGCAACCAGGAATTCAAAATGGCCGGGCTTGGGATTGCCCATGAAATTTCAGGACAGCAAACTCCAGACCTGACCAAACTCTTTACTGAATTGCGCGTCCTCCTGGATCCAAAGTATCCAGATCTTAGATACTATGGTGGTTTCCAATTCAATCAAGGCAGCAAACCCTCTCAAGAGTGGAAAAGTTTTGGCGCCTACCGCTTCATTATTCCCCTGTTCGAGCTGCATCGTTCCGAAGAGGGAACCTTTCTGGTCTGTAACTTTCTCCAGAACATTGAAAATTGTAATCCTCCAGAGGCCATCGTTAAGCAACTCGAGGATGTTCAATTTGAACTTACCATGAGTGACTGGGAAGAACGAACCATATTACACCGCCGAGATATCCCAGACCGTGCAGAGTGGCAATCCTCACTTGATACTGCACTTGAAGAAATGGAAACAGGTAAATACGAGAAGGTGGTTCTAGCAAGAAAAGCTACTTTAACCTTCAATGATCCAGTTGATCCTGTTGCCTACTTGCTTCGTCTGAGGAGAATGACTGAAGAAACCTTTAATTTTTATTTCCAGGCTGACGAAGGTCATGCTTTTTTGGGAGCCACACCTGAAAGGTTATTCAAACGCCAGGGGCGCACACTCCACACAGAAGCCATCGCAGGTACTCGCCCCAGGGGATTAACAACCCGTGATGATGAACGTTATGCCAGGGCATTGCTGAATTCGGAGAAAGAAGTCAGAGAGCACAGCATAGTTGTTGATATGATCAAAAATGTCCTTGAGAAGTACTGTCATAACCTGGTAATGGATGAAGAAGTTCAAATCACGCGACTTTCCCATGTCCAACATCTCTGTAAACATTTCAAGGGTGAATTGGATCCCGAAACCAGTGACGCAGATTTGATCAAAGCTTTGCATCCCACACCTGCTATGGGTGGCTATCCCACCGATATTGCGCTGGAGGCAATTGAAGATCTTGAGCCATTCAATCGGGGCTGGTATGCTGCTCCCATAGGATTTGTGGGACATGATCATACCGAGTTTGTGGTAGCAATTCGCTCTGCTCTTATTGAGAAGGAACGAGTTTCCCTTTATTCAGGTGCCGGGATAGTATTAGGTTCAGATCCCGCCGAAGAATGGCAAGAGATAGAAGACAAGATCAGCAAATTTTTAAAAGCACTGGATCTCTAAACTCACCCCCTCCCCGGGTTTACCGGTTATCTCGTAACCATGTTTTGTCACTTTATTCAAAGTCCTTCTTCATTAGATTATGGGCTATGAGATTATTTCATTTAACCCCATTTAATTGGTCTACTGATCTATGATCACCAACCTTGATGTAGCTCAGATAATTATTGAAGGGCTCTCTCGAGTGGGAGTCACTCAATTTATCATCTCCCCTGGATCCAGATCCACACCACTCACCATGGCAATTGCCAGGCATCCAAAGGCAAAGACCATTATCCACTACGATGAACGCGGAGCAGCATTCTTTGCTTTGGGTTATGCACGGGCTACCCGTATGCCAGCAGTTCTGGTTTGCACTTCAGGAACGGCGGTCGCCAACTATTTTCCAGCGGTAATCGAAGCTTCCATGGACAATATACCCATGATCATCCTCAGTGCAGATCGTCCTCCTGAGCTTATTGATGTAGGTGCGAATCAGGCAATTTTTCAGGAAAATATTTATGGAGTATATCCTCGACTTGCACTGAATCTTCCACCTCCTGAGACTGGAACCATAGCAACAGATATCCTCGGCCAGGTTGATGAACTGTTTGATAAAAGTACTGGAGACCATCCAGGTCCAGTACATCTGAATTGTCAATTTAGAGAGCCCTTATTACCTGAGAGGATTAAAGGTTCTGATTCACCAACCTTTGATTCTGAATGGGCTAATAAAAGCTCAAGTGACGTGTCGGAGTCTCCATCCTCTTTAGCTTTGTCAGCTGAAAAGTTGCAACTCGTGGTACAGAACCTGAAAAATTTCAAAAGAGGTCTCATCATTGTGGGCCGGTCGCTGAGCAATGCCTGCACAAATTCGATTCTGCACTTCTCAGAAACCTTTGACTTACCTGTTTTCCCAGATGTTCAATCAAAACTGAGATTTGGTGGCCATCCGCTTGCTATCAATCATTTTGATCTGGCCCTTCTTTCTGATGCCCTACAGCTATTAAAACCAGACTATGTTATTCATTTTGGAGGGGCATTTACTTCAAAACGGCTCCTGAATTATCTGGATGATTCAAACATTTTTTATGTCTCAGTAAAAGAAACTCCTGAGCGAATTGATCCAAACCGCCAAGTGAGTGTTGAGTTTCAAACTGATGTTAAAGAATTTTGCCAGAGCCTGGCCGCTCACAAGATTGACAGGGATGATCAATGGCTATCATCATGGCAACGGATTGATGAACAGATTGGCCTCTCCATTTCAAATCTGCTAAAAGATGAGTCCCGAATCTCCGAACCTGGAACGAGTTACCAACTTTCGAAATTGATTCCCAGTAACCATGCACTCATGTTGGCCAATAGCATGTCCATTCGAGAGATGGAGATGTTCGCATCCACAGGTCATTTCGAAGGTGATATCTTCGTAAATCGAGGCGCGAGCGGAATAGATGGCCTATTAGCTACAGCAGCTGGATATAGTGCTGGCTCTGATCATCCAGTCACCCTTCTTATGGGGGATCTGGCATTCCTCCATGATTTGAATTCACTCCAATTGATCAAAACAGCCCAACAGCCTATCATCCTGGTGGTAGTCAATAATAATGGGGGCGGCATCTTCAGCTTTCTACCAGTGCGGAATGAGGCTGATGTCTTTGAACCATATTTTGGGACTCCCCATGGGCTAACCCTTGAACATGCTGCATCTATGTTTGGTCTGGCATATTCAAATCCTGCAGATATGGATGAATTTAAGACCACCTACACCAAAGCGAGTAAACAGGCTGAATCCATCCTCATTGAGTTGGTTACTGATCGAAGCGAAAACCATGGATTCCACCAACAGATTTTCGAAAGTCTTCGTGAATCCTACTAGCTCCACCTCTGAATGGAAATACCGGATTGTAGGAAATACAGGGGGGTATCCCCTGCTCTGGCTACATGGATTTATGGGCGGAGGAGATGATTGGCTTGATCTTGCCCAAACTCATTTCTCAGACTATTGTAACATTCTCCTGGATTTACCAGGCCATGATGGCTCAATAATTCCAAGCGATACAATATTCGAAACTATGCTAACTGCCCTTCCCAGGCAACTCTCCAATTCAGGAGTTGAAAAGTTCATTCCTATCGGATACTCCATGGGAGGTCGTATTGGATTTCATCTTCAGAAAATTATACCAAAAAATATCCCAGCACTGGTTTTTCTATCGAGTGCTCCTGGACTAAAGACCAGGAATGAACGAGAACAACGCACCATTGATGATGTTCACTTAATGGACAAGCTGGATACAATAGGAATTGCTCACTTCCTGAAGGAGTGGTATTCATCTGCCTTATTTGGTGAAATCAAGAATAATTCAACCCTTTTCACTGATTTGTGCCATAAAAGATCAAACAATGATACTAAACAGCTACGCCAAGCTCTGGTATTGATGGGAAATGGAGCGTTACCTTCCCTCTGGGATGACCTGAATGATATTACCATTCCAACTTTGCTTGTGACAGGAGAGTTGGACTCAAAATATCATCAACTTAATCAGGAGATAAATCTGGGAATAGCTGGAAGTATCCATCATCAGATTGCCGATGCTGGTCATGCCTTTCATTTTGAAAAACCATTGGAAACAGCTCGTATAATTAGACATTTTCTGAGCGAAATAATTGAAGGAGAATAGCGTGACATCTATAAAGTGGGAATCTGCAGGCGAATACACCGATATTCGTTATCATAAGTACAATGGAATTGCCAAAGTAACTATCAATCGGCCAGAAAAGCGTAATGCATTCAGACCTCTGACAGTCATGGAAATGATCAAAGCATTTGAGAATGCTCGTGAAGATCCTGAAATAGGCGTGGTTATTCTCACAGGTGAAGGGAAAAAAGCCTTTTGCTCTGGTGGTGATCAATCCATTCGTGGAGACTCGGGATACGAAGATGGGGAAGGTGTACACAGACTCAATGTCCTCGATCTTCAACGTCAGATTCGAACCCTTCCAAAACCTGTTATTGCCATGGTAGCCGGATACTCCATCGGTGGTGGGCACGTCCTTCACCTTGTTTGTGACCTTACCGTGGCTGCTGATAATGCTATTTTTGGTCAGACCGGACCGAAAGTTGGGTCCTTTGACGGTGGTTATGGATCCAGTTATATGGCACGCATTGTGGGTCAGAAAAAAGCCAGGGAAATCTGGTATCTTTGTAAACAGTATTCCGCTCAGGAAGCTCTTGATATGGGGCTGGTAAATACGGTGGTTCCTACCGCAGATCTTGAAAAAGAAACTGTGGCCTGGGCCGAGAGAATCCTGGAGCATTCTCCCCTCTCGATCCGATTATTGAAGTCAGCTTTTAATGCCGATGTTGATGGACAAACTGGTCTTCAAGAACTTGCAGGCAATGCGACCCTCTTGTACTACATGTCCGAGGAAGCTCAGGAAGGGCGAAACGCTTACAATGAAAAGCGCAAACCAAATTTTAAGAAATACCCCTGGCGCCCTTGACCACTTCAAGTAAACCTGGATTTACTGTATGGGTTCAGGCTGCACGGCCATGGACGCTGGGTGTTGCAGTATCCCCTGTTCTTATGGGGACGACGATTGCACATACAGAAGGTGGCATTCAATGGCTGGCTGCCATAGCTGCCTTGCTTGGGGGGATATTCATTCAGATTGGGACAAATCTGGCCAACGACTATTTTGATTTTAAAAAAGGAGCTGACAGCGAATCAAGAGTTGGACCCCAACGGGTCACTCAGTCTGGGCTCATTGCCCCAGAGTCAGTAAGAAATGGCTTCATTGCCTGCTTTGGGCTATCCTTTGTCCTAGGTATTTATTTGGTCTACCTGTGGGGTTGGCCCATCGTTGTCATTGGCCTGCTCTCACTCTTATTGGGTGTGATTTACACAGGAGGACCTTTCCCACTGGCCTATTATGGTCTGGCAGAACTTCCAGCCTTCCTTTTTTTTGGGCCCATCGCCTGCGCCACAACGACTTTTGTCCAAACAGGAACCTGGAGCACCACTGCTCTGATTGCTGGCATCTCGGCTGGATTCTTTTCAGTAGCCCTACTCTCCATCAATAATCTTCGAGATTATCAGGAGGACAGGAAAGTTGGGAAACGGACTTTAATCGCACGCTTCGGTCGTCGATTTGGTGTCATAGAATATGGTTTTTCAGTCTTGTCAGCAACACTGATGCCCTTATTGTTCCTCTACTTTACACCAACCCATACCATGATAGGAATTACGGCTATTTCAAGTCTCATGGCACTCCATGCGCTTCGGATTACTATCAACTACAGAGAGGCTTCTGAGTTATATGCGGTTTTAAAAATGACCAGCAAATTGCAGGTTATCTTTACAGTCATTTTCATAATCACCTGGGTGATATAGGGGAATCTTCAATAGTATGGAATTTCATACCCCAAATTTTGCAGGAATCACCCTATTACCCCAATTTCAGGATATTCCCCTTGAATTAAAATCTGCCCGTATTTTCAAGTATTCTCTACCTTTTAAAAATTCTCTGGTATTAAAACATACCACTCTCACGGTGAGAGAAGGTCTCATTCTTGTACTGACTGATGTAAATGGGAAAACTGGTATGGGTGAGATTAGTCCTCTCCCTGGATTTAGCCGTGAAACTCTGGAAACAGCTTTACTCAACACAACCATGCTCCTGGATAAAATGGTTGGGTCAGGTGAATTTACGGCACATTACTACTCCAAGAAAAAAGGAGGATGGCAAGATAGTGTCGCTCCTGCAATAGCACATTTTGGGGTAGAAACTGCCATTTTATCCCTCCTCTCCAATTCGAAAAATGTAGGTGGAGGTGAACTAATTTTTGGGAAATCCAGTGATAGAGTACCTATCAATGGATTGATTCGAGGTTCACTTTCAGATTGGGTTCCAGAAGCTGAGAGAATGATTAGGGACGGCTATAAAACACTAAAAATCAAAGTAGGTCGAATAAACAGTACTCTTGAAGCCAGAGGCATTCAGGATATTCGTAAGTTTGCAGGTCCTGAAATTAAATTGCGATTGGATGCGAATCGAAGCTGGGATCTGGCAACTGCCATAGAGTTTGGCAAGGCTGTGGAGCCCTCCAATATTGAGTACATAGAAGAACCCCTCCAGGAGCCAGTCGATCTTCCAAGATTTTTTGATGCATGCGGTGTGCCCTTCGCCTTTGATGAAACATTGCACCAGATTATGGATCCAACCATTTCATTTGAATCCTACACAGGGTTACGAGCCCTGGTTTTAAAACCTACCCTCATTGCCTGCACTGCCAGGCTCATCTCATTGGTCAATCAGGCAATAGAAAAGGGTGTACTCCCCGTATTGTCTTCAAGTTACGAAAGTGATGTCGGTTTGACCACACTGGCACAGCTGGCAGGTTCAATCAGTGGAGAGAATATTGCTGCCGGATTGGATACCCGATCTGCATTTACTGCAGGGACCACCAAATCACCAACTGCAATTCATGATGGATGGATGTCTACGCGATCAATAACCACACAGGATTTGGACCTTAGCCATTGTGAATTACTCTACCAAAGCTAAGCAAGTCAATCAGCATCCCCTTCTGAAGACTGCCCTGAAGTATCCTTCCAGACCTGCAGTTCAATTCGGAGATTTGACGCTCACATATTCTAATCTTTATTTAAAAGCAAAGCAATTGGCGACAGGTTTGTCCTTGAGAGGAGTTCAACAAGGCCAACTGATTGCCTTGGGCGATCTTCAAATTAAGGATATGGTCGTATTGGTTTGGGCTTGCATACTTGGTGGCTATATCGCTTTCCCTTTAAATGTACGTTTCCCTGTGTCCTCACTAGCGCAGATACTCACAAATATCAAGCCTACACTCATCATTTCCAATTCTTCTTATCCACATCACACTTCAGTGGTATTTAGCGAATTAGAAAGGGATGCTGACCAACAGGGCTCTATCGATCTACCGCCTTATGATTCCCAAAAGGCTGCAACTCTCCTCATGACCTCTGGCTCTTCTGGGGATGTCAAATTTGTTCAACATAGTCATCACAATCATATTGAAAGCGCTAGAGGTTCAAACAGAAATATCGAACTTAATTCCTCCGACAGCTGGCTATTGAGTTTGCCACTCTATCATGTTGGCGGACTTTCTATTCTTTTTCGAGCAGGTTTATCCGGTGCTGTAGTCATTATTCCCGAGGAAAAAGATTCGCTACTTGAGGAAATTGACGAATATGGCGTCACCCATATTTCCCTGGTAGCGACACAATTGCAAAGACTTCTTAAAGACGAGGCAGGTCCCAGGATTCTCAAAGGGATGAAAGCTATACTTTTGGGTGGGAGTGCTATCCCTCCGACACTCATTCAACAGGCTTTAAATCACGATCTACCCATTCATGTAAGTTATGGATCCACTGAAATGGCCTCTCAGATTACAACAACTTTTGGGAGTAATCGTGAGTCAGCCCTGCAGAATTCAGGGAAAGTGCTCCCTGGTAGAGATTTGATCATTTCTCATGAAGGGGAGATCCTTACCAAGGGGGAAACCCTGGCTCAGGGTTATTTATTGAACTCAAGCCTCATTGATCTGCGTGACGAGGCTGGGTGGTTCCATACTGGCGATGTTGGATACACAAATGTTCAAGGAGAATTGACTGTTACAGGAAGGATGGACAATCAGTTCATCTCAGGTGGCGAGAATGTGCAGCCCGAACATATAGAACGGGTACTCTGCAAAATTCCAGGGATTCATAATGCAATTGTCATCCCGCAACCTGATGAGGAATTCGGGGCCAGGCCAGTTGCATTTCTTGAAATTGAGGATGATGCTCCTAATGGTGAAGAAATTAGCCAACAGCTTAGAGGCCACCTGCCAGGATATATGCTCCCTGTGGCGTATTATGAGTTTCCAGTGATGCAAATAGACAATAGTTTTAAAATATCTCGACAAGAACTGATTAATCAGACACAAGCGGGAAACATTGATTTGCACTCCCTCTAATAATTATTATTTAGTCCCTAATGAAAAACACCAACACAAATTCGAAATCTTCTCGTCTCGACTCCTTTATAGCAAACCCTCGAAAAGCCATCTGGACACTGGGTTTACCTGTGATGACTGGAATGGCTGTTCAAACTTTATATAATATCGTGGATATGTTTTTTGTCGCTCGCATATCTGTAAATTCTATCGCTGCCCTGGGATTTAACCTACCCCTTTTCTGGATGGCCATGGGTATCAGCTTTGGTCTTGGTACAGGAGTCACTGCCGTGATCGCTCGCTTTATCGGCGCCAAGGATCACGAAGCTGCTACCAATGTTGCTGAACATGGACTCCTTCTTGGATTGATCATTGGAGGGATGTTCAGTGCTGCAGGCCTCCTCTTCGGGGAAGAAATCTTAATCCTTCTTGGTACACCAGATGAACTGATGCCGGACACGCTTGCCTATTTCCAGGTGATTGCAGGTGGATTTATCTTTATGATCACCGGTATCTTTCTCCGTTCCATCTTTAGTGGAGAGGGTGACACAAGAACGCCTGTTAAAATTCAGGTCACCAGTACCGTCTTAAATATCATCCTGGACCCTATTCTAATTTTTGGGTTTGACATGGGTGTACGTGGTGCTGCTCTGGCTACTGTGATTAGTATGATCGTCGCAGTTATCATGTATAGCCGGGTAATTCTATTTAAGAAGTCAACGTTGCTCCAACTGGATTTTAAGATTTTCAAATTTAAGCCAAAATACATCAAGGATATCTTCCGTATTGGAATCCCTTCTTCGCTCTCTATGATCATCATGTCACTGGGAGGTGCACTATTTAACTGGATTTTGGTTCACTATTCACCAGAAGTCGTTGCAGGCTACCAGATTGCAGGTCGACTGGATCAGATATTTTTCTTGCCCATCATGGCCATCGCAGGCTCACTCGTCACACTGGTGGGCATGTTCTATGGAGCCCAGCGTTTTGACCTCATAAATAATGTCATCAAGGATGGACTTCGATATGGGATTTTTATTGGCTTTGGAAGCGGAATAATCTTTTACATCATTGCGCCATATGTATTTAGAATATTTACTGATGACCCAACAGTACTTGCTGTTGCAGTGAGTATCATTAGGACATTTTCACCGGTTTACTGGCTCATCGCCATTGGTATGATTTCAGGTCGGGCACTACAGGGTCTGGGAACTGGAGTTCCCTCGTTGGTCATAACTGCCATCCGTGTCGCCGTGGTCAGTGGACCCCTCGCCTACTATTTTGCCGTAGTTCTGGAGAAACCTTATGTCTGGGTTTGGTATGCCTCTGTCATTGCAGTTTTTATAGCAGCAGGAACGTCATTAACCTGGTTGTATATTCGATCTAGAAGGGTACAACGAGAAGTTAAGGCCCAGGCCGCTTCCTAATCATCATCTCCTGAGTCAAGTTCAAGCTGGGTAGCACCTGGTGTCAGCGCTTCTTTTTTCTGAAGTTCAAGAATCTTGTTAACGGGTCTATCCAGAGCCCTTTTCCGAGTTGAAATCAGATCCTGGAACTGACGAACCGCAACGTCAAGATTCTTCCCTGTTTTGTCCATCACATCAGTAAATTTATCCCACTGTTGCTGGAACTTGACCACTTCGTTCATGATTTCGGAAGCACGTTGTTCCATCATAAAATTGGATGTTGCCTGATTCAAAAGGGACAATACCGCATATAAGGTGATGGGAGAGCACAGCATGATCTTTTTGCTCAAAGCCTCTCCAATAAAATCAGGATCTTCCTGGTTGATAAATCCATATATGGATTCATTGGGTATAAACATCATGGCGTAATCTACTGTGCCTTTAGCCGTATCGATATAACCCCGTTTGCTGATCTCATTCAGGTGCTTGCGGACATCCTGAAGAAAAGCCTTTTTCTCCATATCCTGCACCTGGACATCATTGCTACTGAGGAAATTTTCGTAATGAGCGAGTGGGAACTTGACATCCATATTGATTTCACGGCTCTTTGGCAGTTTGAAGGTATAGTCAGGTCTTTGTCCATCGTCCATGGTTGACTGCTTGGTATAATTGATATTCTCCTGTAAACCGACATAGTTCAAGATGTCTTCAACCAAACGTTCACCCCATTGTCCGCGCTTCTGGGAGCTGGCCAGCAATGTCTGCAGCGTCTCCGTCGTGGTACGGAGCTTTTGAGTTTCATCCTTTGAGGTTTCCAGCTCAGTTTTCAATTCTGTGGAGCGTTGGACAATATCTTTCAGCCGTACATCCATGTTTTCCAGGGATTTTTGAATCAATTGTTCCTTTTCGCCAAGGTGAGATTGATTCTGTTTACTCTGATCTTTAAACTTTTCATCAGCAAGACGCAAAAATTCTTTCTGGCTGCTTCGAAGGACATCCTGGGATAAACTTTTAAAGCTGTCCTGGAGTTGTTCCTTCATCTCTAAAAGACGTTTCTTTTCTTCTACCAGACGATCTTTGGAATCTTCTAAACGGGCAGTAATGGTGGCATTGCTCTCCCTCAATTCAAGGGCTTCAGAGCGCAGTTTGTCGAGCTCGTTCTCTGCTCGTTCTAATTGTTCCTGAAGATTGCCTCGCTCCACCTCCAGTCGGGTAATGGCTTCACGATCCTTAGAATCTCCAGCTCCCTGGGTCAATCTTGCAATAATAAAAGTGACAGCTGCTGTGAGTGCAGCAATCAGAAGGGTATAGACTATTTCCATATTTACCTATTCAGGAATTGCTCTCTGGGAAAGCGGGTTGATTATAGTTTATCTGCCAGGTCCTGCTCAGCAACAAACTTGACTTGAATTTTATCAAGTCTTTCGATTTCATCATAGCCTACAACAATAGAATATTCATAGACTTGCTGCACTTCCTGTGCAAAAATACGTAGAGCATCAACACCAGGGATAGCCAGGAGTAATTGCTTGAATTTTCCTTGATTGTAATAATACTCACCAGGCGATTCTATGGGTCTAGGGAAGGAGTGATAGAAGACCCGTCTAAATGGGAGCTTCTCAGGTCCCATGGTGATGATAGGTACTATTCTCCAATCACCGCCGGCCACTTCACGAGTGAAATCAGCATCGATATAGCCCAAATCCATGAACGCGTGCCCTTCAAAAGATTCAGTTTGGCCTACCAGACCTGAGCGTGTTTTGCTGAAATGTTCAATTTCATCAAGAATGCGTGGATTAATACGATAACCAACTTTGAAATTTACGAGAACACTGTCTGGTTCTGCCTGTAAACGCAATGTATGAATATCATGGATGTTGGCCAGATAAGGATCATATGCGATGTCATGCCACAGGGCTTCCAGTTGGGCACCAAGTTTCATTCTGGATTGCTGTTCATATTTCTGTTGTAGATCTTCGGTTTGGTTCTGCTTTTTTGTATCAAAAAGGGTCGTCAATTGATCTCTGAGAGCCACTCCTGGCAAAGGAGTTGCATCCTGATTAGGCATCTTAATGTCTTTCTTAGAACTCATGGCAGGATCATCTTTGAGACGAAGACTGGCTAATGTCCACTCTGACAGCTTATTTTTCCAGGTGAGTAATTTTGTATATGGGACCTTATCCTCAAATCGGGCCAGAACTTTCGTATCTCTCAACGACAATAGATCCAATTGGACTGTAAGCTCACCCTCCATGTAGTTGTAGCGACCCAGGATCAGATACGATTCATAGCCTGGATCAACCTGTCTTTGAAAAACTGATTTCCAAATCAGATCCTGGAGTTTGTGGGGTCTATCCACCAAATCATTTTGAAAGTCAGGGATAGTGTATGCATAGAGATAATCGGTTTCAGCCAGACCAGCTTTTAAAAAGCCTGGAAAGCCCTGTTCTAACCAACCTTGCTCACCTCTGGGGCTGTGATTTTCAAATGGTTCTATAAACACCAGAATGTTGTTGTTTGAGACAGGTAATATCTCTTGACCAAAAACGCCAACGACAAGCATCCCTGCAATGATAAATAGAACTAACTTTTTATTCATAAGCTCCCCAGATTATTCAGATTACTTGCCAAGAAAATAATTCTTTGCTCGTCAAGTTTGCAAGCACCATTACAGAAACAGATTTTCAAAACCCTATCGGGAATTTCGGGCAATCCTCGCCCAGCTATCCCGGAGGGATACTATTCTGTTAAAAACAGGATGATCATCCGTACTATCCTGGTCAACACTAAAATAGCCGACCCGTTCAAACTGATAGCGCTCGCCTGACTTGACAGTCCTCAATGCAGGTTCAACTTTTGCATGCTTGATAATTTCAAGTGAATCAGGATTAATATTAGATCGAAAGTCCTTTCCTTCTTCAACTTTATCAGGATGTTCAACACTAAATAGACGGTCGTAGAGACGAATTTCAGCATCTAGACTTTTCTCGGCGGAAACCCAATGGATGACACCTTTCACTCGTCTATCAGTAGGCTGTTTGCCCAAAGTATCTGGATCAATGGTGCAACGGAGTTCAACAATCTCGCCAGCAGCATCCTTGATTACGTCTTCGCATTTGAGGATATAACCGTAGCGCAATCGCACTTCTTTTCCAGGGGCGAGACGGAAATATTTCTTCACAGGTTCTTCCATGAAGTCATTATGATCAATATAGAGTTCCCGGGTAAAAGGTACACTTCGAGTACCAGCACTTTCGTCTTCGGGATTATTTACAGCCTGGAGTTCTTCCACCTGGCCTTCGGGATAGTTTTCAATAACCACCTTTAAAGGATTTAGAACAGCCATGACGCGTGGCGCGATGGCATTGAGATGTTCCCGCACATGATTCTCAAGAATGGTAACATCAACCACGCTATTGTGTTTAGCCACACCAATATATTCACAAAAATTGCGAATGGATTCAGGTGTATAGCCCCGACGTCTTAATCCAGAAATGGTGGGCATCCTGGGATCATCCCAACCACTGACAAAGCCCTCATTGACAAGGGTCAAAAACTTGCGCTTGCTCATCACCGTGTACGTGAGGTTTAGACGGGCGAATTCGATTTGCTGAGGATGGTGAATCTCAAGTTTATCACAGAACCAGTCATAGAGTGGCCGATGATTCTCAAATTCCAGAGTGCAGATGGACTGAGTAATTTTTTCAATGGAGTCGGACTGTCCATGGGTAAAGTCATACATGGGATATATACACCAATTATCACCTGTTCGATGATGATGACCATGAAGAATTCGATAAATGACTGGATCTCTCATGTGGAAATTGGGATGAGCCATATCAATTTTGGCTTTTAGTGTCCGGGTGCCATCTGGAAATTCACCAGCTTTCATCCTAGCAAACAAATCCAGATTTTCCTCAACTGAGCGATCCCTATAGGGACTATGCTTTCCAGCTTCAGTTGGTGTACCACGGTACTCCCTACCTTCTTCCAGGGTCAGATCACAGACATAAGCCAGTCCGTCTTCTATGAGCTTCACTGCCCAATCATAGAGTTGATCAAAATAATCAGAAGCATAGTATTCCCGATCTTCCCAATCAAATCCCAACCACTTGATGTCTTCTTTGATGGAGTGAACATACTCTTCTTCTTCTTTACTGGGGTTGGTGTCATCAAAACGAAGGTTGCACACCCCCCCATACTTTTCGGCCAGACTGAAGTTTACAGCGATTGATTTTGCATGTCCAATGTGGAGATAGCCATTGGGTTCTGGAGGAAAACGCGTATGGACAGTCTGGCCAAAACGACCAGATTTTAGATGATCATTTATGATTTCTTCAACAAAATTCAGCGATTTTTCTGGAGTTGTGGCAGCACTCTCACTCATGTCTGCGTTTACGTTCGCACCCATACTATCCTCATATCTATAGCCTGATTTTTCAGGGCTTGGTCAAAAAAACTAATCAGCAAATAACATACATTTTCATCCACAGCTTAGCCATGATGAATTTTGCTCAATCCTGTGCTAGATTTATTGTTGTTGGGCAACCAGCTGGAGTGCTCGATCAATGCGATTCATGCAGCTATCTTTCCCAATGATGGCCATAATTTCGAATAGACCAAAACCTACAGCTTTACCCGTAATTGCCACACGAATTGCATGGACAATCATCCCCATTCCCACACCTTCCTGTTCGACGAAAGTATGCAGGAATTGATCTAGGTTTTCAGCAGAGAAATCTTCAACTTCAGGTAAGACATTTCTCAGTTTAACCAATAACTCACGCTGAGCTTCAGCATTGACCAGACGTTTTCTGAATGCTTTTTCTTCATATTCAATAGCATCTTCAGTTTGAAAAAACTCGGCATAATCGAGGATATCCCCTGCAAATGATATGCGTTCATTGGCAGCTCCGAGAATCGCTTTGACCTTGCCTGTTGTTTCCTCAGAGACTGGGGTCGTTAAAAGTCCAGCTTTCTCAAGATACGGCAAGACCATCTCCATCTTTTCATCCATCTCCAGTCGCCACATATAACGACTCTGGAATGATGTAAGTTTTTGGGGATCAAAACTGGCAGGCGCTTTATTGATTCGATCCAGACTAAAATTCTGAATCATCGCTTCACGGGTAAAATCTTCAGTCTTATCGTCTAAGGACCAACCAAGAAGAAGTAAATAGTTAACAATGGCATCAGGAAGGAATCCAATTTCACGGTAGAAATCAACAATTACAGGGTTGAAAGTTTCAGGAGAAGCAGAAAATCCAATTTTTGAGGCTATGCTTTCACCATGATCGTATAGAACCTTGAAGTCTCTATTCTTTAAATATTTGTCCAGTTTTCTCTTGCTCAGTTTATTTGAGCTTCCAGGCTCAGCCACAAAAGGAAGATGGGCATAAATGGGCAATTCAAGCCCGAGACTCTGGGCAATAAATATTTGACGTGGCGTATTGGGCAAATGCTCAATAGCTCGAATTACATGACTGATTTCAAAGGCACCATCGTCTACCACACTGGTCAAATGATATAAACAGGATCCATCCTTGCGTTGAATAACGTGATCTTGTTCTCCACCCCATTCAAAGGACATATCTCCACGAACCAAATCATGAAATTCACATTTGCCTGCTCTGGGCATTTTGAGGCGAACGATAGATTCTCTACCCTCTGTCTCAAATTTCTTGGCATCTTCATCTGTTTCAGCCATCCAGGTGCGACTATAAATGAACTGGCGCTTTTCTTTCTCAGCAGCTTGACGCTCAGCTGCGAACTCTTCCGTTCTTGAGAAATCTCTATAGGCGTAACCGTCATGAAGTAGCTTCTCTACAGCTTTTGCATAAATATCAGATCGTTGTGATTGGAAGTAGGGAGCGTGGGGTCCACCCATACCGGGACCCTCATCCCAATCAATACCCAGCCATTTGAAACCGTCCATAATAGGTTGCAGGGCTTCGTGGACATTTCTGGCCTGATCTGTATCATCAACACGGAGAATAAATTTGCCACCATGATGACGAGCAAATAGCCAGTTAAACAGGGCAGTTCTCACCCCACCAATATGTAAATAGCCAGTAGGACTGGGGGCGAAACGGACGCGGACTTGTGAGGGTGCCATATTATTAATATTTACTTTCTATTTTTTTTGAACCAAACTCCATGGTCGTCACACCGAGGGGAATCGAGGTGCACAGAATTCGGAGTTGGGATATTTCCTGATCCCTCGACTCCGCTTGGGATGACGAGGACCAGAACTAATATTCAATTGAATCTGATAGTCCCCATATGATGACCAGCCAGATCCAAACTCACTTCATCTCCTGAATTCAGGACACCCACGCCTTCAGGCGTGCCAGTGAAGATAATATCGCCAGGTTGCAAGTCAGTATATTCCTCCAGATAGGCTGGAATCTTTTCAAATGGGAGAATCATCTGACTGCTGTCTCCCCGTTGTCTGATTTCACCATTTAGAAGCATGGTAAAACGTATTTGATTCAGGGATGGAATTTCATTCACTGAAATAAAACGGCTGACGATGGCAGCCCCATCAAAGGATTTAGCCAGTGTCCAGGGTTTACCGGCTGTTTTAAGCTCACTTTGCAGATCACGTAGGGTTAAATCCAGACCTAATCCAATAGCAGCGATGAAAGATCCACTCTCATTGCGATCCATGAGTGCAACAATTTCGGTTTCATAATGGACTTCACCATGACCGGGAAAAAGGGGTTGGGTACTTTGCATCGGTACCAGAGCATTGAGCCCCTTCTGAAACACCAGAGGTCTTGCCTCAACAGCATTTCCCAGTTCTTCAGCATGTTTGGCATAATTTCTCCCCAGGCACCAGATGGTACGTGGCTGAATCCCTTTTTCTTTCTCTGTAAAATCAAAGGCCATCAGCTTAATCCTTCTTTTATGCGTGTCGCCATGGTGAGTGAAATCCCTGGAACATGGGCAATTTCTTCCACACTGGCATTTTTAATGTTCTTCAAAGATCGGAAATATGTGATCAAAGCGACACGACGCGATTGACCTATCCCTTCAATATCATCAAGGGCTGAGTGTACCATGGCCTTCCCCCTTCGATTCCTCTGGAAGGTGATGGCAAAACGATGAGCTTCGTCTCGGATACGCCGAAGCAATATGATTGAGCCACTGGTTTTAGGTATTCCCAATGACAGTGACTCACCAGGTAAAAAAACTTCCTCCAGACGCTTTGCAAGACCAAGAATGGGTATATGAGCCATGCCTATCCTCTCGAGTGCCCCGATGGCCGCACTAAGCTGCCCCTTACCACCATCAATGAGAATGAGATCTGGTTCGGACAGACCTTCAGTTTTTACTCTTGTATAACGCCGATGAATGACTTCTTTCATACTGGCAAAATCATCGATACCATCCACAGTTTTGATCTGAAATTTGCGATATTCACGTTTGGCTGGTTTTCCATCAATAAAACAGACCAAAGAAGCTACAGTTTCAGTTCCACCCAGATGTGAAATATCGAAACCTTCTATCCGCCGTGGCGGTGCAGAGAGATTGAGGTCCTCCTGTAGGGATCGAACCATTTTGGGAACAATTTCTACCCGTTGTGCCTGTTCCAGTGCCCAATCTTTCAAAACCAGCTCAGCATTGCGGTCTGCCAAATCCAGTAGAGTCTTCTTCTCACCTATCTGGGGAATTACGAAGTTGATTTTAACTCCTGATACATCCTTAAGCCAGGCATGGATCATATCTATATCTGCGATTTCATCTGGAACCAATATTTCCCGCGGGATGAATGATGCATCTTCATAGACTCTGGTTATCATACGACTCAAAATAGTGGGTAATTCTTCGTCCTCTGTTCCTCGAAAGCGAAATTGTTCTTTGCCAATGAGTTTACCTGCTCGGATTCGAATCAATATTCCACAGGTCAGATTGTCTTGCCGAGCAACACCCAGAACATCTCTGTCCTCAAAATCACTGGTTTTCAAACGTTGCCGACTCACATAAGAGCGAACTGCTTCCAGCTGATCCCTATGGCGTGCTGCCTGTTCATATTCCATATTTTCTGCGGCGGATTGCATCCGGGCATCCAGGTAATCATCTACGGGGTCCGTTCTCCCCTTCAGGAAATCTTCCACCCTTCGAATCATTTCTGCATATTGAGCCTTACTGATCAAACCCTGACAGGGACCATCACATTTTCCGATATGATAGTCCAAGCAGAGCTGAACTTTTTTGGCTGCCACAGATTCATCATCCATTCGATAGTTGCAGCTTCGTATGGTGAATATGCGTTTTATGACAGTGAGAGCAGCTCTTAAGCCCTTTACATTGGTATAAGGACCATAATATATGGACCCGTCTTTAACGATGTTACGAGCTACGAACACCTGGGGGTAATCTTCATTGGTGATGCGGATATATGGAAAGGTCTTATCATCCCGTAAATCGATGTTGAACCTTGGACGATGTTGCTTGATCAGATTTGCTTCTGTGAGCAAAGCTTCCACTTCTGTCCGGGTTACCAGAGTCTGAAGATCCCAGATACGAGCGATGAGTCTGGCGGTCTTAGGGCTATCTGGAGTTCCGGTGAAGTATGATTTTACGCGGTTCTTTAATACCTTGGCTTTGCCAATATAAATAATCTTGCCATTTTTATCATAGTAGAAATAAACTCCGGGCTGGGTTGGTAAATCTTTGAGCTTAGCCTTGTAGGGGGCTTCTGTTGTACTCATGGTTAAAATCTAAAATGAAGCCTGAAGAAAGCGAGGCGTAATAGTGCTAGCTCTTTTCACAAAGCTCGATGAGGACACCACCCGCTGATTTGGGATGAATAAAAATGATACGCATATTGTGGGCACCTAATTGGGGTTCGTCGCTTAGGAGGACAATATCGGCTTCTTTCAACTTCAGAACATAATCATCCAGTCCTTCCACCTCCAGAGCGATATGGTGCAAACCTGGTCCCCGCTTGTTTAAAAACTTACCTACTGGGGTTTCTGCTGAGAATGGCTCCAATAACTCAATGCTGGATTCACCAGCCTCATAAAAATGTGTGGTAACGCCCTCTCGCTCCACTGTCTCAGAACCACTAAAGTCAAGACCGAGAATATCATGATATAAAACCTTTGCCTGCGCCGGGTCAGAGCCAGCAACAGCTATATGACTGATTTTCTTAACACGCATTCTGTCTACTCCATCTCTGAGATGATGCTGGCAACCTGATCCTGTATATATCTAACCTGGCTGGTAGGAATCGTAAAATGATTTGCCATGATTGAGAACATGATCGGTTCACCGGATTGGGTCCAGGTATATCCAGATAGTGAACTCACATATCCAATTGTACCGGTCTTAGCTCTCACATTTTGCTCAGCAACTGTCCCTATCATCCGCTTGCGTATCGTACCGGTCAACCCGGAGAGAGGTAGTGATTCTATAAAATAGCTCCGATAGGGATGCTCCCACATCATCTCCAGCAAAGAAACCGTTGTATTGGGAGAGACGAGATTATGCCGTGATAATCCAGAGCCATCCCGCAAGCGCAAGTTCTCAATATTCATCCCAAGTGAATCGTAAAACATCATTTGAACTTTTCGACCTGCTCTGGATGAACCCTCTTCTCCATATTCTGCACCAAGAGTTTTCTGAAGCATTTCAGCGATAAAGTTTTGACTGGGTCTATTGACTTTGGAAATTATGTCCAACATGGGATGAGAATAGTAGGTAAATAGTAGGTTTGTTTTCTCATAATCCAGGGAATCAGTCAGATCATCAGCATCCACAGGGCTCCCACTTACTGAGATACCTGCTTCCTCCAGTCTCTCCTTGAGAACATGCACAGTAAAAAGGGTTGGATTATGGATGGTGATGGTGGATTCAGCTTCCCCCTTTTCAACGCGGTAGTCTCCTTCAAACCAGGCATTATTGGTCTGCCGCTCACGGTCGTAGTTCCACCTTGTTGCCGTATCGCTACTCACTGTGACCAGATCATTGCGCAAATTCATATATGTGGTGCGTGGGTTGGGTTCAATGATAACGGGACTACCCAAATTCAGGGTATCTGGAATGAGATTATAATCAATGTAGTTTTCGCTATAGGATAGGCCTGAAATCTGGGCAGCATAATAGTAGGTTTCATCATCCCAGGACCACCCATATCCCAGGGACTGATCATCGAAAATATTGTCGTCCCCAATGATATCACCCTTGATCTCTGTTACCCCATTTAGTTTCAATGAATCAACAAATTTCACCATGACTGAATCATAGTTTTTATCATAAAAACGCCATGACCAGGAAGGATCACCACTGCCTTTGATGATCAGATCTCCATTTATTATTCCATTTTCATCCAGATTCCCATTGGTGACGAAATCTGTGGCATAGCGGTATTGAGGCCCCAGCAGACAGAGGGCTGCTGCGGTGGTATACATTTTCTCATTGGAAGCAGGCATAAACATTTTGGCTGCATTTCGCTCATAAAACACTTCACCCGTATTGGCATATTGAACCTTTATTCCCCACCACCCCATTTCAGTAGGTGCATGATTCAGGAGTGTATCAATCTCGTAAGCAGCCTGTTGCTGGGCACTGCGCATAAATTGATGTTTTGGAAGCGCTGTGGCATTTGGAGACCGAGTTGTGCAAGCTGTCACTAAGATGATAACAACAATGAGCATAATTTGTCGTGTTAAGGTTTTCACATGGAGCTCCTGAAAGATTCGGGTTCAATCACAAAATATTTATTAATGTCTGGTTTATCGTTTTTCAATTCCCAGACCAGGTTTATCCAGCAAAAGAATCTCACCAGACCTATTTCCAACACCTAGAAAAGGATCTTCCGCCAAGAGTACATTTCCATCCAAATCCAACCAACGGGCATAGGAAGCAAGTTGAGACATAGCGGTTATTCCAATTGAGGTTTCCACCATACAGCCCATCATGATATCAAAATTGTGTTTAAGCGATAGCTCAACCATGCGGCGAGCATTGGTGAGTCCACCACATTTCATCAATTTGATGTTAATTCCATCGTAGGCACCAACTAAACCTGGTAGATCCTCAGGGCGAACCGAGTTTTCATCGGCAACCAGAGGCAGGGGTGAGAATTCTCTTAGCTCAGCAATATCATCCAGTTGATCTGATGGCATGGGTTGTTCCAGAAATTCAACATTCTCTTCCGCCAACCATTCCGTCCCACGCTTGGCCTGATCCACAGTTTTCCAACCCTCATTTACATCCACCCGGAGCACTTTATCTGTTTGGGCTCGGATTGCTTGCATAATGTCATGGTCATAATCGGTGCCCAGTTTGATTTTTAGAATGGGATAGGGGGTCGCTTCTTTGATTTTTTCTGGAATCACACTCAAATCCGAGATTCCAATTGTATAGGAAGAAGTGACCAAGTTCTTGCTTGCACCAAATAATTGCCAGAGGGGCTCACCCACTCTCTGTCCCAGTAAATCCCAAAACGCCGTATCAATTGCCGCCTGTAAGGAATAACTCTCTGGAAATACTCGTTCCAATGCATCTTGTCTGGACTCAGCATCTTCAAGAGGCAAAGCTAGTATTTGGGATTTCCGCGCTTGGAGCAATTCCAGTATGGCATCGGGTCCTTTTTCATAACGCTTGGATGGAGCAGCTTCCCCGTAGGCGAGATGCTCACCATCACTTAATTCCAGTATCACAACGTCATAATAACTTTCAGCACTCCGAGCAATTTTAAATTCAAATTTGGTAGTGATGCGTTTGATGTACCATTTCAATGATAGAGTTGTAGTATTCATAGTAATCCTATAAATTCTTTTCTGGGATGAGGTCTCGTAGAACCTTTTCAGCGATTATTCTCTTTGGTGCCTTCACCATGTCTTCAACAGGTAAACCTGTTTCTTCATAAATCGATTCGCAGGCTGTTTGACTTTCTCCATCGCTTAAGTCTTTCGAGTATAGATTTATTCCCAGCACAGAGGAGTCTTTGAAGGGTTTCATCAAGACTTCGTGAAGATGTATCACATCGCAGATACCAGGCAAAGGATGATCATAGTCATCAGTCAACCGACTTGGTTGGTGAGCCAGGACAAAGGCATCAGGCATAGAGCCGTGTATAAGACCCATGGTAACCGCGCTATAGCCCATATGTGTCACAGCGCCCTGGCCTTCAACTATGATCAGGGGTGCCTGACCATCGACCTTATCTATTTCTGCCTCTGTGGCGCCATTGACGAAATCTGATATTACTGCATCAACCGCTACCCCCCTTTCAGATATCATCATACCGGTTTGACCTGTACCGACAAATATTGAATCCAGTCCAATATCTTTCAAATGTTGCTGCAGGGTTAATGCCGTGGTCATTTTACCAACATTGGAATCAGAACCAATAGTGAGGATGACTTTTGATTTTCTTTGACGCCAATGGCCTTGAGCGATTTTCAAACCAGGAGGAGCTTTGCGAAGATCCCAAATAAGGTGATTGAATTGGCTTAATTCCTCAATATCACCAAGAAATTGATGTAAGCCCGCCCATACCTTTACTCCAGCCTCTAATGCAATTTTGAGTTCGGGAATCCAGTCAGGATCGACTGCACCCCCAATGGGAGCGATGCCAACTGCCAATGTGTCCGGTTTATAGTCCATAGCTTCTGACATATGGGCTACGATGGGAATGGGACCCCCATATCCCAAAACATCCTGTGCAGTCTGGCCTGCCTTGCTGGCGTCAACGAGGACACGAATTTCGTCATTTCTAAATAGAATCAATCCGTTAGCTGTTTTACTACCCAGAGCATGGAGACGATTCTGGGCGTAGAGAACGAATCTTCGTCGTTTTTGAACCATCTGAGAAGACTTAGCGATTTCTAAATTTTGGAGGGCGCCGCTCGATAAAGGCGGTGGCACCTTCGATTCGATCTTCGGTTTTAAAAACATCTCGAAAAGCCGAGGCTTCTTCCTCAAGACCTTCGATCAAGGTAGCTTCAATTCCCTGATAGACAGCTCTTAGGGTCAAAGCTTGCGCCTTTGGACCCTGAGCCATGAGCATTTCTGCATATTCCTCAACCTTTGATAACAACTCTGCCTGAGGAAAAACGCCATTGACCAGACCCATCTGCAGTGCTTCATCAGCTTTGATCATTCTGCCGGAAAGCAGTAAATCCAATGCCCTGCCTCTACCAATTAGACGTGGTAAACGTTGGGTTCCACCATATCCCGCAATGACACCTAGTTTTACTTCTGGTTGACCAAAAAGTGCGTTATCAGAGGCGAATCTTAGATGACATGAAAGGGCCAGCTCGCAACCTCCACCTAGTGCAAAGCCATTAATAGCAGCGAGGACAGGCTTAGAGCTTGATTCGATAAGCGAGAAAACAGTCTGACCACGTTTTGCGAAGTCCTGAGCCTCTTCAGGCGACATGGAAGGAAACTGGGTGATATCAGCCCCTGCGACAAAAGATTTTTCTCCTGCTCCTGTGACGACAATAACACGAACCGCCTCATTGCCCTTCAATTCCTGGAACGTTTCCTCCAGCTCATTGAGTACCACAGCATTCAAAGCGTTCAATTTTTCCGGCCTATCAAGTGTTATTGTAGCAATTCCACCTTTTATCTCAAGCTTAACGAAATCCATCAGGACCTCCAAAAATGACGATTAAATAAGACGACTACAGTAAGAACCTCCAAACGACCCAACATCATCACAAATGCCATCGCCCACTTCTCAAAGTCGCTGAAAAAGGAATAGTTATCAGTGGGACCAACATTTGCCAGACCAGGTCCGATGTTACATAACATGGATATAGATGCTGTAGCGCTGGTAACTAAATCATGGCCGAATCCAGTGAGGAAAAATGCAAACCCTACAAATATCACCATGAAGAATAGGAGAAATGTGGTTGTATTACGAACGGCATCATCATCAACGAATTGATTGCGTAGTTTAATTGGTAAGTAAGCTCGGGGATGGATCATCCTTCGAAGCTCTGTGATAGCCATCTTGGTAAAAAGTAGAATTCGAATAGCCTTGATACCTCCGCCAGTCGAGCCGGCCATACCACCAACAAACATGAGTCCAAATAGAATAAATTGGGCATAATATGACCATTGTTCAAAATCAGCTGTAACAAATCCCGTTGTGGTAATAATAGAAACAACTTGAAAAGCAGCTTGTCTCAGGGGTTCCGCTTTGAAAGCCAGAATTGCCATACTTTCCCCTTCATAAAAGGAAGAGAGATAGAAATCCGCTAACATAAAAGCCAGGGCCATGCCCATGATACTCATCCAGAATTGCCATTCACGACTCCTGAAATAGCGTATGACCTTGCCCTGTAGCCCAAAATAGTGAAGCGAAAAGTTGGTTCCTGCGAGAACCATGAAAAAGATGATCACCCAGTCGACATAGGCGCTCTGAAAATGAGCGATGGATGCGTTTTTAGTCGAAAAACCCCCAGTGGCCATGGTACCGAATGTATGGCAGGCGGAATCGAACCAATCCATGGGACCAATCCATAACGCAATAAATTCTGCTACTGAGATGAGGGCATAGACGGCATAGAGTAATTTAGCGGTTTCAGAGATCCTGGGAGTGATTTTGTCACTCACTGGACCAGGAGCCTCAGCAGCGAAGAGCAAAGTTCCACTTCTTCCTGACAGGGGCATGACAGTCACCGTAAAAACAATAATCCCCATCCCACCTAACCAGTGGGTAAAACTTCTCCAAAAGAGTATCCCATGGGGTAAACTCTCAATATCTGTCAAAATGGATGCCCCAGTGGTGGTGAATCCTGACATCGCTTCGAAAAAGCAATCTGTATAGGACATATCTGTGACAAAAAACATGGGAAGTGCACCAAAGAGGGAGGCAGACACCCAGCTTAAGCTAACACTGAGAAAGACCTGCCGAGGAGCCAGGACATGCTTATGGCGAGTGAAAATATACCCGAGACCACCAACGGAAAGTGTGATGATCATTGCTTCTAGAATTGCAATACTGTCTCCATCACCATATGCCAGGGCAACCAATAGCGACAACCCCATAGATAACCCGATAAAAAGGGTCAGGGCAGACAACACATTCAGTGTTGGGATGAGGCTGAAACGTTTAGTTGAATAGTGCTTCGACATCATTTACTCGTGAAGCTCTGGCAAATACAATGGCACGATCACCTGCTTCGATAATACTTTTCCCTGTGGCAATTTCCTCATGCGCCCCTTTTATAATACCCCCAACAACGGCATCTGGTGGAAAATCAACTTCTTCAAGGGGAACACCAATAATTTTACTGTTTGGCGAGGGTGAAAGTTCGATGACCTCCGTATCAATGCCTTCAAGCATCATGACAGAGTGAACTTGTCCTCTCACTACGTAGCGCATAAAGGCGTCAACAGTTGAAAGGTTTTTACTGACTACAGAATTTATTCCCAATCCTTTTACCAGCGGTAAATAGTCTGGTGAATTAATATGGACGATAACCTTGTCTACGCCCTTCTTCTTGGCAATCAAACCGGCAAACAAGTTGGTCGTCTCATCATCAGTCAAGGTGATCAATGCATCAAAATCGCTGATACCTTCACTCTCGAGAAAATCTACATCCAGGCCATCTGCATGAAGGAGCAGTACATCAGGCAATTCCTTAGCAGCTTTAAGTAATTTCTCTTTCCGGTGGTCTACCAGGCGGACGCTAAACTGATCTTTCAAATTAGAAGCTACGAGCCGACCTAATTTTCCAGCTCCCATGATCAGAACTGTCTTAATCATTTTCTTCTGTTTAAAACCACAAAGTCGATACATGTCTTTGAGTTTATCCTTCAAACAGACGATGAATATTTTATCACCAGGTTGAAAGACATGATCACCACCAGGAATGATGGTCTCTCCGTCTCTATCGATAGCCACAGTGCGGAATGGTAGCTCAGTATATGTAGCTCCCAATTCCCTCAGAGATTTATGCATCAAATCGCAGGTATCAGTTGGGGTAAGTGCTACCATGTAGACCCGACCATGATTATATGTCATGATTTCCTGGGCTGTGGCGTGCTGTATGAGGTGTTGAATTTCCCGGGCGGCGATTTGCTCGGGATTAATGACTTTTTCAATTCCCAGCTCAGCCAAATCCAGGAGAGCATCCTTCTTCTGGTAATCACCACTTCGGACCCGAGCCAATATTTTGGCATCAGGATTCATTTTATTCGCCTTCATAGAGGCGATTATATTGATTTCATCGATTCGAGTTACGGCTAAAAATAAATCAGCACCCGCTACCTGAGCATCTTCCAAGGTGTTGGATTGAGCGCCATTACCCTCGATTACCAGTGCATCAAGTTCCTGTTTGGCTCTCTGCACTTTTTCAGGGTCAACATCAATAATGCTGATGTCATTCCCCATTTCAGCCAGAGTTTTGGCCAGGTAAAACCCAACACTTCCAGCACCGACGATGACGATCTTCTTTTTCATAATTAACCTAACACTTGTTTAAGAATTTCGATGGAGCGGAGCAGCTGTTCCTGGTGAAAGTCGAGGTGAGTAACGAGACGAATTCGATGATCATTGACCACCGACACCAACAAACCTGCTTGTTTGAATTTCAGCTCTACCTCTGCTGTATTGCCATCTGGAAATGCTAATAAAACAATATTCGTCTGGGTCCAGGCAATATCATTTTCCAGATATCCCATTTCCAGGCAGGTTTCTGCCAGAGTTTTTGCACGCTGATGATCATCAGCAAGGCGTTCAATATGATGATCGAGAGCATATAATCCAGCAGCTGCCAGAATTCCAATTTGTCTCATTCCACCACCAAACATTTTTCGAAATCGATGCGCCCTATTGATACACCCAGCATCACCTACCAGAACAGAGCCCACAGGCGCCCCGAGGCCTTTAGATAAACACAGACTTACTGAATTAAAGTGATCCCCGAATGCACTGGGATCAAGACCACTTGCTATGACAGCATTCATGAGACGCGCACCATCAAGATGCATGCGAATATTCTGGCTAGCTGCATAAGCGGCAATGTCCTCAATGACCGGCAAGGGATAGACCACTCCGCCTGCTCGATTGTGAGTATTTTCCAAAGTAATGAGTCTGGTCTGGGCATAATGATGATCAGTAGGTCGCATTGCCCCTGCAATCTGTTCCAAGGTAAGTATGCCGTGGTCTGCCAGAAGAGGATGTAGCTGGACACCACTTAGCAGGGCTGGTCCCCCACCTTCGTAATTGAAAATGTGTGAATTATACTCACAGATGACCTCATCGCCAGGTTGGGTCTGGCTACGTATTGCCAGCTGATTGCTCATGGTTCCTGAGGGTACAAATAGCCCAGCTTCTTTCCCCAGCATATTGGCGACACGCTCCTGAAGCTCATTGACGAGACGATCTTCTCCATAAACATCATCTCCAACCTCTGCCTGATACATGGCAGTTCGCATGCCCCCAGTGGGACGCGTGACTGTATCAGATCGTAGATCGATATAACTCATTAGCGATTAATCTTCAGCTTTGCGTGTAAAACAGGAATTTCATAGGCAATGGCGCTGGGTCCTGCAAAGATGGCATCTTTGAACGCCAGTGTGAAAACTGATGCATCTGGATCAGTAATTCTCACAGGGATCATCATGATGGTGGGATCTGATGTATTGAAGACATCACCCGTCATGCTAAATATGAGGACTTTCATCTCGCCCCGACCGCCCTCGCTAGCTGAAATGGTGAAACTGGGATTTGTTGCTGTTAAGCTGGGCTTGATTACCTGACCAACATTTGGGTCCCAGGTGAGGGTGAATTGCATACCCTTGATAATATCCTCTGTTTTCATCAAGACAGGAATATCTACTCCTTCATCAGCGGCATTAATGCTGGAAGCTGTGACCCCAAAACCGGGATTACTCAGTTCAACCTGCTGAACTTCCTGTGAACAGGATAGAAAAATTAATAGTGTTGTGGCAAGTAAGCTAATTTTCAGGCGCATGTGAGATCAATCCTCTTGTATTAGTAATTCTTTTGCAGCCAGGAGAGTCGTCTCTCCAGGGGCTCCATCACCGATGAGTGTGGCTATTTCATTTATCCGTTCGTTTTCATCTAGTCTTTTAACCCGGGTAACCGTTCTCTCATTGATGAGATGTTTTTCAACTCGGAAATGGCTATCTGCCAAACTCGCTATCTGGGGTAAGTGTGTAATACTAATGAGCTGGTGATGTCGTCCAAGATCTTTAAGCTCAGCACCAACGACGCGGGCTATTCGACCGGAAATACCCGTATCAATTTCATCGAAAATGACGGTTCCAATCCCATCTTTGCCAGACATGGCCGACTTAATGGAAAGCATGATGCGACTAATCTCACCACCTGAAGCAATGCGGGCCAGCGGTCTTAAGGGCTCCCCAGGATTTGCCTGCATCCAGAATACAATTTTGTCCATACCATTCACATCAGCTTTGAATTGTTTGCTCTTGAGCTCAACCAGTCCACCTGCTTGCTCTTCCTGGCTTACTTCAATTTCAAACCGGGCTCTTGGAATGCCAAGATGGCTCAATTTTTCCACCACAGCCTTAGATAAAATTGAGGCTTCTTTTTTGCGATGGTCACTCAATGCATGGCAGGCTTTAGAATAAGCTTGTGTGTGTTGCTTGATTGATTGAGTGAGTTCTTCCTTGCTCCAGTCCGGGTCATCCTGTTTTTCAAGTCGAATTCGAATCTCTTCCCAATAGGTCAGTAATTCAGGATAGGATCGATTGTACTTCTGGCATAGTCTACCCAATATTCTGACGCGAGACTCAACTTCGCTCAAGCGTTGCGGGTCAGCTTGAACTTCTTTTTCGTATTCAGATGCAAAATCAGCTATTTCCTGCAAAGTGACGCGGGCAGCCAGTGCCTCAGGTAAAAATGTGGCAGCAGTCCCGGTGTAGGTACTTAAACCCTCCAATTGTCTAATAATGGTGTTCAAGCGTTCCAGGGCGGAGCCATCCGAACCATCAACCTCTTTAAACAGAGCAGAGGCTTGTTCGCTGATCGTCAACGCATTTTCCAGAACACGACGTTCTTTTTCCAGCTCATCCAACTCATTAGGCTGAGGATTAATTTCATTCAGCTCCTGGAGTTGAAAAGCATAGAGTTGAAATTGTTCATTTCTGCTCGAAGCCGTTTTTTCTCTTTCGTGCAATTCCCGAATCAGAGCACTCAGGGTGTGATAATTATCGGCAACGGATTGTTTTAAGTCATTGCTTTCGGCAAACTGATCTAAAAAATCAACATGGTGTTCTTCATTAAGCAGATATTGATGCTCGTGTTGACCGTGGAGGTCTACCAGTAGATCACCCAATTCCTTGAGTTCCTGAACTGTGCGAGATTGGCCATTGATCCAGACTTTAGAGTTGCCTTGAAGTCGAATCTCTCGCTTTACTGTGATGGTGCTGACATCGAATCCCTGGGAGGCGAGTTTTTTCAATTCAGATGGTTTTACTTCAAAAACTGCTTCCACAATCGCATTGGGATAGCCATCACGTATGAAATCTTTGAAGGCTCTCTCCCCCAGAACAATGCTCAAGGCATCAACAATGAGTGATTTTCCTACTCCGGTTTCACCGGTAATCACATTCAAGCCCGTGTCAAAACTTACATTGGCTTCATCTACAATGGCAAAATTTTCGATATGTAGACTTTTAAGCATGCTTTCTTAGGTGCTCCAAAAAGGGAATTTTCATGAGTAGGGAGAAAGTAATAATGGAAAGAATAACACCAAATATATCTGCAACCACATCTTCTATGGTTGAGTAGCGGCTAGGTATAAAAGACTGATAGAATTCATCAGCCATAGCTGAAAGTGCTCCGATACTCACAGCAAGACGATAAGATGGTTTTAGTTCACTCCAGGGTTTATCTCTCATGACAGCCCAGATCAATGTCACACCGTAGAGATTGTATTCTACTAAATGAAGGAGAAAATCATCAAATCCCCAGGAATAGTTGGATACCACGCGCTGATTCAGACTGGATAATGCAAAAATGAGGATCACATACAAAACCGCTGGAGAATAATATTTAATTCGGTAGGGCACCATACTCCTTCAAAGCCTCTGGGAGTGCTTCCACGATATCACCGGCGATTAATCCCAGGACACCTTTATAAGGCTGGTTTAGCTCGGCAGCTTTACCATGGATGTACATGGCGAAATTTAGAATGTCAGGTTCGTCCATCCATTGTGACCACAATGAAGCTATAACTCCACTGAGCACATCACCACTACCTGCAGTAGCCATTCCGGCATAGCCGGTAGAGTTAACAATGACCCCACCTGCAGGACCTGCTATGAGTGAGGGCGCACCTTTTAAAAGGAGGGAGACACCAAATTCTTTAGCAAATTTTTGGGCATCTTCCCAGGTTGGTTTATAATCGTCAGTCCTGTTTAAAAGTCGCTTAAACTCCCCTGCATGCGGAGTAAGTATGCTGGGACCGGGTCTGGAATGCAGAATGGAGGGGTCTTCGCTCAAGGCGAATAAGGCATCTGCATCAATCACCAGGGGTTGCTTCGTCTCTTTTACTATTTTTTTTACAATTTCCATGGTTTCAGAATGCCGACCCAATCCAGGACCAATCACGACTGTATCAGCCCACACACATCCCATTTGAAGGTTCTTCAATGCTCCAAGGGCAATTCCATGATCTTCAGTTTCAGGGACATAATCCATCACGGTTTCAAGGGAGTGAGCTTCAGCAATCGAACCCAATGATTCAGGAATGGCTAACCTGACCAATCCAGCACCAGATCGTAGAGCAGCAGTTGAGGCCAGGAGAGCTGCTCCCGTAAATCCCTGTGATCCAGCAATTATAAATACTTTACCTGCAGTATATTTGTGAGTGTGGCTAAGTCGGCTGTATTTAGATTTTGGATAGTCAGCTGCCTCATTTTGTCGAAGGACTTCTCCATTAACCTGATCCAGACTATCCTCAGGGAATCCAATGTCTACTGGTATTACGGTCCCAGAAAATGATCGAGCTGGTTCAAAAAGGCAACCCTGTTTGCCAAAACCCATACTCACGGTTAGCTCCGCGCTGATACAAGGTTCCAGGACTTCACCTTGATCTCCTGTGATGCCAGAAGGCACGTCCACAGCAATACATTTGGCCGGACTCTGATTTGCCAATGCTATCAATACATCATAAGGAGATCTAATCTCTCCTGAAATCCCGGTACCCAGTAGGGCATCCACGATTATATCGGCCTCCAGAATCTGCTTATGCTGCGATTCAGAATCCTTCCAGGAATCTACTGAGATATCTTGACCATTTAGCTTATTGAAATGAGTAAGTGCATCTCCCTTGAGTCCATCAGGAGTATATGCAGAAATAATTGAGACAGAAGTCACCTGCTTTAATAAGCCTGCAGCAATGACATAGCCATCACCACCGTTATTCCCATGACCTGCCAGAATCAGAACTTTTGTTGAATTATCTAGATAGCCCCTGTCGATCATCTGCTGAACTACTGCATCGCCAGCGTTCTGCATGAGAAGGCTACCTGGGATTCCGCAAGTTTTTATGGCATATTCATCTACAGCTCGATTGGCTGCCATTGTGAGAAAAGCCCGCAATGAATCAATACTCCAGTATGGCGAAGGCTATGGCCATTGAATGTTCGTGTGAGATGGTGACCAGACAAGTACCCTGGATGTGTGTCAGCAGGGATACTTGAGGACGTCCTTCTACATCATTTAGAATCTCAATGTCTGAGAAGGGGATGATTTTATCATAGCCGCTTTGGTAGACGGCTTTGGCAATGGCTTCTTTGGCTGCAAAGCGACCAGCAAAATGTATTTCCGGATGTTCCTTGGACTCACAGTAGGCGGTCTCACCTTTTGTGAAAACTCGCTTAAGGAAGCGAGTTCCATAGCTTTTTCTCAGACGACTTATGCGACTGACTTCAACGATATCACTACCTATTCCACGAACTGCCATGTGTCATCAATTTATACTTCATGACCTATGGAAAAAGTGGAATTTGCGAAGATGAGAAATCTATAAAATGACCCGAATTTGCAAGTGATTGAGTGTATAGAAATAAAAAAGGGCTGTCACATGGACAGCCCTTAAAATTTTATTCTGAGATAATCAGCTTTTCAGCCATTATCCCTTCATGAGCTCATCAATGCGATGTTGAGCAAGACTTTTCCATCTTGCATCCTTCAAAGCCAGACGATATGAGGCAATAGCCTCCTTATTGCGACCTAAACCTCTTAAGGCATCACCTTTTTCAACCTGAGCAGGTGCCCAGTTTTTCTTCTTTGCTTTAGCCAGAGAGGTGGACGATGCAGTTAGGGCAGCAGAAAAATCTCCCTTTGAATTATATGCCTGAGCTAAGTGATATGATGTTTTATAGGTAACTGTTGATCCCGTAAGACCCCTGAGAAGAGAGACAGTCGTGTCATACTTTTCCTGGTCGATATAAATCTTAGCCAGCAGTTCATAGGCCAAGGAATATTTTTTATCCACCTCAATTGCTTTTTTTAGATTTGAGATGGCAAGATTCGTACTTTTTTGACTTTCATACACTTTGCCAAGTACATAATAGGCTTTTTCATATTTGGGATTGATAGAGATTGAGGTCTTGAGACTCTCAATGGCTTTGGCGTTATTTCCCATTGCGCTATAAAGATTGCCCAGACCATACCAGGCCTTATAGTGGGTACCATCACTGGTAACTGCTTCAAGGTAAAAACCTTCAGCAGCCTTTAAATTTCCATCTTTTTTTGCTATATATGCCAATTGATAGTAGCCACTTGCGAAAGCAGGATCCACAGCCACTGCCTTTTCGTATTCAATGCGAGCTGACTCATAATCCTTACGTTTCAGGAATTTATGACCTTCGGAATAATGCTTATTGCGAACCATCTCAATGGATTTGCCATATTTGTCTTGTGTTTGGTCATGGGTTGCAGCTTCGCGAAATTTATCGGCTGCTTTGATAGGTTCTTCTTTACGGAAATGAACCATACCCATACTAAATAACGCTTCGGCTTTAAAACGACCCCAGATTTCGAGAGAAGATGCATCCATCTGTGTAATGGCTTCGCCATATTTTTTGTAGGCATCATCATATTCATTGCGTCCCAGGGCGCGACCGCCGTCAGTCAAACGAACATTGATTTGCTCTAGAATAGCCCATTCTGCTTGAATTTCATTGTAACGATCTTCATCGGGAGCGGCTTTCATAGCAGCTTTATAAGCACTATCAGCAGTCACAATATTGAAATTTTTAATAGCATCACGTGCCTGGGTTACCAATACTTCATCCTGGTATTGAGCCAATAATTGGCCAAACAATGATGCAAATATGAGTGCAGATATAGCGAGGTTTTTCATGTTACATTTATCCTTTTAGTCCATCAACCTATTTAAAGGTCTTTATCATTTCCGTGGTGAGTCAGAGCTCACCTTCACTCCATAAGTTACCTGAACTCAACAGATCAAGCTATAAAGTGGCGTGCAATATAGTAGACGAGCTTGCCTTTGTCATTGATTTTATTGAGCCAAACAGCGACCTACGACTGAGTTCCAGGAAATCTCACAGGCCCGTGTCTTGCTTGATATTTTGTAGAATTAATTGAAATAACACCGTATAACAATTCCATTTCAAGTGATTTTCATTGATCAAATGATAGCGTATGTATGGGATTGTTGACTTTAGGTCCACCTGAAGCGTAAAAACACTAAAAAATTGTCAATTTTTCTGCTCAGGACTTTGAGAAATTTTTCTTTTTTACTAATCGAGTCTCAATAGATTAAAATCATGGAAAATAATTTTCGAGAATTTGCACTGAATACCATAGATGAGCTTGGTTTGTCTGACTATGAAGTTGCCAAGCTAACGGGGATAAAAAGTTCTTCAGTAAGTCGGTGGCGGACTGGTAAAACAGTTCCTCGTAAAAATAGCCTCAGGCACCTCGCCCAGTTGGCAGGTCGTCAGGTCCGCTTTGTAAAATCTGAGGACCAGATCACAGTCGAATGGCAGGATGAGGATGCGAGTAATCTCCGACCCTATGTCCCCTTGCAGAACATTCGCCAGACAATTAAAGTGTATACGTGGAGTCAAAGTAGCCAGTCTGATTTTTTCAGGCGGAATGGTACCATCAGCCAGAAACCCGTGCATGCATTAAAGGGAATCCCCGATGTAGAGGATCCACTGGCCTATTCCATCATCATCGATGAAGAACAAAATCCGCTGATTGATCCATATTCACGCTATGGTGATGTGATGATTATATCCCCAGCTGCCAGCGTGAAAAATGGCGACCATGTTATTGCCCGACTCAGTGATGGACGGTTGATCTCCAGGAAGATCCAATTTTCTGAAGACAATTTATTTTTCACTCGGCATGAGGGTGGTGCGGCTGATTTTAGTGTAAAATCTGAAGCGGTTCACTTTTATCACAAGGTTGTTTACGTTCGTAAACGCTGATACCCCGAAGATTGAGCTCGCCTGCCATGTCATAGCTCAGAGAGCGAAGACTGGTCGAAATCTTCAGTCATTAGCAAAAAAGTAAATCGTTCCGTACCAACTGCACCTGAATTGAATTCAAAAATCTAAGAATAGCTGGACATTTCGAGAACCTCAATGTCCTTCACCTTGATACAAATAAAAAGAGACCCGATTGCTCAGGTCTCTTATGAGGAATTTTTGTGCCGAGAGCGGGATTCGAACCCGCACAAGCGTTAGCTCACTGCCCCCTCAAGACAGCGTGTCTACCAGTTCCACCACCTCGGCCAAAAAATTATTCGTCTGAAGTAGCATCTCCAGTAGTAGCAGGAGCTGTGGCTGCTTCACCAGGTAATCCCAATTCAGCAGGCGCTGCTGCTTCAAACTGAGTCCCTGGGACAATCATTTCTTCTTGCAATTCTCTCTGGAAATCAGTTTGACCCGATGAACCACCCTTATTCAGGACGCCAATGAGAATAATGATTACCATGAAAGCGACAGCTAATCCTCCAGTCAATTTGGTGAGGAAATTTCCTGCACCGACGCCACCAAAAAGAGCGCTGGCAGTATTGCCACCACCAAAAGTACCGGCTAAACCGCCACCCTTGCTTGATTGCATGAGTATCACCATCATGAGTAATAATGAAATGATAACCAGTATAATGTACAAAAATGTCATGTATCTCTCCTAGTCGATGGCTCCAGCTTCGTCAATGATCCCCTTAAATGCCTCAAGTGTCATACTTGCTCCTCCTACCAGAGCTCCATCAATGTCCTTATTGGACAGTAAACCTTGTGTATTGTCAGGTTTGACGCTTCCGCCATACAAAATCCATGTGGATTCTGCCACGTCACCATCAAATAGTGTTTTTAAAGCACTACGGATGAAGGCGTGTACATCAGCGGCTTGTTGTGGTGAGGCGGTCAATCCGGTGCCAATGGCCCAGACTGGTTCGTATGCAACAATGACTGTGTCCATCTCAACTTTAGATAAACCTTTTAAGCCTCGTCTGAGCTGTCTGGCAATCACTTTTTCAGTTTCGTTTGCCTCGCGCTCTTCAATCTTCTCACCCACACATAAAATGGGAATCAAACCTGTTTTCAAAGACCTGTGAACTTTCTTGTTAATCCAATCATCGGACTCACCAAAGACATGACGTCTTTCGGAGTGTCCCAGGATCACATATTCAGCACCGGTTTCCTTAATCATCGCACCCGTGATCTCACCAGTAAAAGCCCCAGCTTCTTCCCAATGCATATTCTGGGCTCCTACTTTTAGCTCACTACCATTTACCACGTCAAAAACCGACTTTAATGCCAAAAATGGCGGGCATAAAATAACCGAGACCCCATGGGTGTCCAATATATTAATACGGAGCGATTCAGCGAATTCAGCAGCCTCTTTGGGACCGAAATGCATCTTCCAGTTCCCGGCTACTATCTTATTTCTTTTCAATTATTTAGCTCCTTTCAAAGCTTCAAAAGCTGGTAAAGCAATACCACTTAAAAGTTCCAGTGACGCACCGCCACCTGTGGATGTGTGTGTGACGCCTCCATCCAATCCAAATTTGCTCAGGGCTGCTGCACTATCCCCACCACCAACAATAGTGGTGGCACCCTGTTTAGTAATTTCACAAAGTTTTTCTGCTATGGCTTTTGTACCCTTCTCAAAGGGTGCCATTTCAAATACACCTATGGGACCATTCCAGAGAACTGTCTTTGATTCATCCAGGATACTTGAGAAGGATTTAATCGTTCGACCACCAATATCAAGTCCCATGAGATCACCCTTCAGACCACGAATTTGTAATTCCTGACTCTTAGCCGTCTCAGAAAATTCATTGGCAGCTATGCAATCTGAGGGTAAGACAAGGTTAACACCTTTTGCCAGGCAAAGATCAATAACATCTGCAGCAAATTGGATTCTATCCTCTTCTACAAGGGAAGAACCGACATCGTGATTTAATGGGGGTGCACTAAGAAAGGTAAAAGCCATTCCCCCACCAATTAGAATATTGTCAGCTACTTCGGCTAATCTTTTGAGAAGATCAATTTTACCGCTGACTTTCGATCCACCCATGACCACGGTGAAGGGTCGCACTGGGTTTTCAATGGCACTTACCAGAAACTCGATCTCTTTCATTAGCAGAAAACCAGCAGCTTTGTTCACAAAGTATTCAGTCATCCCCACGTTTGAGGCGTGGGCTCGGTGAGCCGTCCCAAAAGCATCGTTAACATAGACGTCAGCCAGGGCGGCCAGCTGTTTTGAGAACTCAGGATCATTCGTTGTCTCTGCAGCATGAAAGCGCAGATTTTCAAGCAATAATACCTGACCAGGCTGTAGAGCTCCAGCTATGGCATCGACTTCAGAGCCAACACAATCTGGAGCAAAGATTACTTTCGCCTGAATCAGCTCATCAAGACGCCTGGCTACAGGAGCCAAGCTCATCTCAGGAATAACCGAACCCTTGGGTCTTCCAAGATGGGAAGCCAGGATAACGGCTGCACCCTGTTCTAATAAAAACTCGATGGTTGGCAATGAAGAGCGGATTCGAAAATCATCGGTTACCTGGCCATCAGCATCAAGGGGAACATTGTAATCAGTTCTGACGAAGACCTTTTTCCCCTGAAGTTCAAGGTCTTTGACATGTTTCGGCATCATGATGTTACCTGAAAAACGGCTTACTGGGCGTTCTTCAATGCATCGGCAAGCGCAACGTGTAAATCGAATTTAAACTTGTCTACATTGATTTTTGACTCATGCCATACACCATAATTACCGGCCATGATTAATTTCACAAGATAGCTTTGTGTCAGGGCTTCGGTGGTTTTCTTATCATACCAGCGGATATCTACTTTGGCAGCATTCTCGCTTACGGCACCTAATAAAGCGCTAAGAAAGGTTTGACGATTTTCAGTATCAGTGTTGATTTTTGCAAAACCGGCACCGATGAGTCCTTGAATCTGCTCCCAATCGGTTCCAACAAAGTTTTTCCAGGTCTGTCCGTACTTGTCAGACATGTTTGAGCCAAGTGTTGAGAGTTGTTCAACAGCATATTCCACAACTTGTGGGTAGAGAGTTGAGGCACCGTGGGCAACAAAGATGGTTTCCGGTTGAATGCGATCAGCAATTTTGAGGAGCTCATGGGCGAGTTCGATATTCAGTTTAACCTTTGTACCAGGTTTTCCCTTATTGGGACCGTGCATGGTACCAATAGTCGGTGCAATCATAAGAACACCAGTCTCCGTGATAAATTGTTCAAAATCTTCAGGGTTGGTGTAGGTTGAAATCTCAGATTTGGTATCTTCATCTTCCTCACCTGCCAAAACACCCAGTTCGCCTTCAACTGAAACACCCAGAGGGTGAGCCATATTCACAACTTCACGGGTATAGCCAATATTCTCTTCCAATGAACGTGCACATTTATTGACATGATCGGTTGAATTATCTGCCATGACGCTGGTGAGATATTGAACAGCTCCCTGGACTACCTTGCGTCCACCTTCTGATGTGTAATCACCATGGTCCAGATGAGTTGCGATCTGGACACTGGATCTTTTAGCTCGGGATTCAATGTAATTAGCAGCGACTTCAAGACCGGTGATAGCATCACCAGCTCCAAAATGTTTTAGCGCGCTGTTTGAAAGGGCTAATACACCTGAAGATCCCAGGGTTTCAAATGCATCGAAAGCAGCATTTATACCTTGAATGGTGGTAATATTGAATGCAGGCAGTGCGTATGACGTACCTTTGGAGTTACCCTTTTCACCGAGTTTTGCCTTAAGCGTCAATGCATGAGCACTGGTAAGGTTATCGGAAAATTTTCTTGAGGTGTTTAATTTTGGTGGGTTGTTGTAAGGTTTCATGCCTGAATCTCCAAATATATGTTAAAAACTAGTGATACTATTAAACTTACACATCTCTCTATAGTTCTAGTAACTCACGGCACAGTTACTACAAAAACCAGACCAAGTCAAGCATTCCCGAATTGGGGTGTGGATAGGGTGATAAGGTCAATTTTCGCAGCCCCAAATTGCTCTAAAATCCCTGCGAGAGCATTTGATGTGGCGCCAGTGGTCAAAACATCATCAACCAGTAAAACATGCTTACCCTGAAGAGCCGGCTCATCTGTGACACCAAAGGCGGCTCGAACGTTTTCCATGCGCTCCTCAGCGTTCAGCTTTGTCTGAGTTGATGTATATTTTTTCCGCTTCACGAGGTGGTTCCCTGGTTCAGCATTCAGTTTTCCCGTAAGCCATTGACTCATGTCATCGACCTGGTTGTAACCTCGCTCACGCAATTTGCGGGGATGGAGAGGTATTGAAATTACCAGATCTATCTCATCTACAGGAAGTTGATCCAGGATTTGAGACTGATAGTGATTCAGCACCACGCCAATAGGTTTGCGACGTCTTGAATATTTTAGATGATGAATAAGTTGCTGAAAAGACTCATCGTATTCAAAAAGCGCCCAGGCTGTAGAAATGTAAATATCTCCAGGAACCGAGAATTGCCCATGGGGGGTGCCAATGAGTTTGAAGTTATTGAGGCAAGTAATGCAGAGCTCCATCCCAGCCCGATCAAGACGATCATCACAAATCAGGCAGAGTGGTGGATAGATCAAGTCTATTACACCTGTATATAATGCTTTAAGGGTATCGGTAATCAGATGAACAGAAAATTGTGTGGGTTTTACATTTTCCAAATCATTACCGTCTGAGTGTTTTAGCTAATGAGCAATGCCGACCCTATTACCGGTGCAGCATCTCCCAGTCCAGCTGGTTCAATTCTTAGCTTACCTTTTTGATTGTCGAACAAGTGAGCGTCAACCACTTCTCGAAGTGAATCAATAAAAAATTCAAAACCTGCAGCCAGTGAACCACCTATGACTATGATTCCTGGATCTAGTAGGTGAGTCACATAAACCAGAGAATGTCCCACGGATCTACCAAGTAGACTCCAGGCGGCCAGGGCATTAGCATTCCCATCCTGGGCTAACTTAAATATTTGAAGACCTGTTCGTGAATCACCGGAAATACTCTCATAATTGCGTTCCAGGGCGGGTCCGGAGGCATAATCCTCGAAGGTTCCATCATTGTAGGGTGCTAAACCGTATTCAGTGGCCGTACCATGGGCTCCACTTAGAATTCTGCCGTCCCAGACAAATCCATGACCATAACCAGTACCCAGGGTAATTCCATAGACGAGTGCTTCACCCTTACCAGCACCAGAGATAGCTTCACCCAGAACAAACACATTGGCATCATTGTTCATTTTAACAGGTACATCGAAATGAGCCTGAAGACGGGCAACCAGAGGGTAATTTTGAATAATTGGAGTATTGGGAGTCTCCATGACACTTTCATGGGTGTCATTAAGAGGACCGGGAGCTCCAACGCCTACCCCAACCAATTCATAGTCTGAATGGGCAGCGATCTGTGCTTTAATTGTATTTGCGATGACAAGCATGAGCTCGTCACCTTTTTCAAATTTGGACATAGCAATTTTGTCTACAAGGAGGATTAATTCTCCTGCTTCTCCTACGAGCCCAATACGAACCTTCGTTCCCCCAATATCAACCCCTGCACGTACCTTCTTCATTTACCGCTCCACTATACTAGTCAAGGTATCGTTCCCAATCAGGATCATGAACCTCATCTCTTGCATTAGAATTTACCAGCTGAAAGCTTCCATACCCTGTCCGGTCAACAAAAATGAAATGAACCCCACCCTCAATCTCATAATACTCCCATGTAATCCATGGTTTTTGATCAACAGAGGATTGTTGGGTCTCAATATTGCTGGGCGGTCCATACTTTATCAGGACCCGGCCTCTGTCAGTACTCCAGCCACCATCTGCTTCAGATCCAAAATCCCTATTGGCCATTTGGACCCGCTGATAAAACTCCACTTTAAACTCATTGACAGGAGTCTCAGGGTCAGGATCTTGACGATCCCAGAAGGCAGTCAATACCTTTCTTTTACCAACATCATCTGATTTCTCAAAGAGACGTTTTTCTTTTTTATCCATTATGATGCTGACAACTTGATAAATATCCGCCACCTGAGAAGCACTTAAACCGACATAATCATCTTTCGGTCCAGTCTCCTCCTGAGTGCTGGCTGTTTCTCTGAGTATATAAAATGTTCTATTTTGAGTTGATGTTTTATTTGTGACCCCGTCTGAGATTTCAACTGCTAGTTTGTATATTCCCGAACCCAGTCCAGCGGTATTGAGCCCACCCCATTCGACCACTGAAGCACCTGGCATTTGCTTGGTGCTCAACGGGAAGTCCTGGACAATATCACCGTTAAGTGAAAGAATCTTGACGTGCACACCATAATCGCCTGTCCCCGAGAGACCATAGGCCTCAAAGAAATAATACATCATAGGGGCACTTGATGTAAAGGTTCTCTGAGCATTGGGAACCACATCATGTCCGTATCTGGTGAATTCGTTTTCGGTCTTAGCCTTGATCACCTGTGAAGCGAGAGTAATGTCCGAGATGGCTAATTCATCTGGAGGATAAAGTTCCAAGGAAATGGGTCTCCGCATGGTTTGTTGTTTCTTTGAATGGACATCTACGATAGTTACCTGAAGCGTATAATCACCTGGTTCAACATAGAATTTGCTGATATCGGGCACCCAGGTCAATTTGGCGATGGACTGTTTATCGGGGGCACGGTAGGTGCGGGTCCAGCGGTCGGGATCGTAGGGAACGATATCATCTTGAATAAGGGCAGTTTGGAAAACAACTTGAGCCTGCCATCCACTTTCGGCCTCAATGAATGTAAAAATTGATTGAGGAATCATAAGGTATACATCCAGGTATACACCGCCCTCGATTGAAAAGCGGGAATAATCCAGTGATACTTTAAAATCTACATCCGCTTGGTCCTGTGCGTTGAGCAGGCCCAATGAGAGCAGGAGGAAAGTTAATAGCCTTTTAAGTAAATTGGACTGATACAAGGCGGGACACTCCTTCCTCTTCCATGGTGACACCATATAGAAACTTGGCGGCTTCCATGGTAAGTTTGTTATGAGTTATCACGATAAACTGTGTATGGGTAGTAAAATGTTCCAGCATCTTGGTGTATTTCCGAATGTTTCTATCATCCAACGGAGCATCAACCTCATCTAAAACACAATATGGACTAGGTTTAACTTGATAAATAGCGAATAGCAAGGCAATGGCTGTAAGGGCTTTTTCTCCTGCAGATAACATCTTAAGATTCTGAGTCTTTTTTCCACGGGGAGTCGCTTTTATGATGATATCACTTTCGAGAATATCATCAGGATTTTCAAGTAGCAGTGCGGCCTCGCCACCATCAAATAACATTTGGAATGTGCCTTTGAAATGTTCCTGGATTTGCCCGAAGGTTTCACGGAATTGCTGGCGAGCTATTCTGTCCAGCTTGGAAATAGTTTCAAGCAAACTTGTTTTCGCTTCCAGGAGATCAGCTTGTTGCTCTTTCAGGAAATTGAGTCGAGCTTGTTCAGTGTCAAACTCATCCTGAACTGCCATATTGATGGGTCCAAGATCCTCAATAAACTTTTGGCTGCGACGAATACGTTTTTCAACCTGTTCCTGATCAAATTCAGACAAATCGAGTTCATGGGACAATTCAGTCTGATACTTCTCTTGAACCCGTTCAATGATATGTTGTTGGCGAGCTTCCAGATTAGCTCCAGAAACAGATAGCTCTCGCAGTTCATCAGCAGCTGCTTCACGTTTGTGGTGATGGTCCCGCAGACGCAATTCTAAGTCATTTAGGGCTTGACGTTTGACCTGAACTTTGCCGGCAAGTCCCACCAATACCTCAGAGTCCAGTTGCAGGGTAGACTTCACCTTGGCCAAATGATCTTTTTCCTGATCCTTGGTTTCACGATTGGTTTTCAAGCTGTCTTCGTGTTTGAGTTTTTCTTCTTCTAAACCCAGTTTACGGGTAGCAATGTCTTTCAAAGTATCTGCAACACTTGATAGCCGTGTATCCAGATTTCTTTCCTCATTGGTGAGATTTACGTGCTCGAGACGACCGGTTTGGGCATCCTCACTGGTCTGATCTCGCTGATTAAGCAGGGTCTGAAGTGAAGCTTCCATCTCACTGATATGAGCTTCAGTGTTAATTCTTTCCGCTTCTGCATCAGCCAGTTGGGGAGCAAATGAAGCAATGCGTTCCTCAGCATCTTTAACAGCCTGAACCAATTCACCAACCTCCTGATCCACACTCTTGGTATCAGCTTCCGTAGAATTAATACCATATTGGGCTCGGGAAGTTTTTCGCTCAACTTCCAGGAGAATTTGCCTTTGATCATCCCGGGAAGCTTTGCTGGTACGTAATTCTCGTTCCATACTCCCGATCTGTTCATGAATTTTTTCAATGGCATCGCTATGCGCTTGAATTTCATCTACCAGGGTCGAGAATTGCTCACGGAGACGCTGTATTCGATCCCGACGTCCGATAATGGTGTCTTCCCCTTCACCACCAGATCCACCCTTTAACAAACCAAAGGTATCGTAGAGTGTGCCATCTATACTAACAGCCCGACCGCTCATATTTTTCCAGTCTGCAATAAATTCATCTTCTACCAGGGTGACATCTCTCAGGAGTAGCTGAGCCAAACCTGCATAACCGGATTTTGGTGTCACAAAGTCTATGGCAGCGCCAATTACGTGTTTGCCCGTCAAAATAGAAGAGCTCTTGGGTTTGGCCTTTAATAAGGGTTCTAGAGGTAAAAAGGTCGCTGAACCAGCCTGCTGGTCCTTTAAGGCTTTAATGGCCGACATAGCAGATTTTCGATCACTGGTGACCAAAGCCTCCGCCAGAGGACCTAAGGCGGTCTGAATGGCCTTTTCATAACGTTCATCAACTGTGAGGAGGTCAGCTACTGTCCCCAGAATGCCCATGGATTCGATGTCCTCGCTGAGCAGTTTTCTCACACCACCAGAGTAACCTTCACCGGTTTCCATCAGTTCTTCATAAAAGTTGAGCTGATTTTCGATGCTGACGCGACGCCCCCTCTTTTTGGCCAGAGTTTCCCGGGTTTCGTTCAGTTGAGATTGCATTTTCTGAAAATCTGTTTCTAATTTTGAGACCTGGGTCTCCAGGGTTTTATACTGGTTTTCGGCATCCTTGAAATCCGAGGCGACCAGGTCCAACTCTTGTCGGTATTCAGCTTGAGAATTTTTGAGACGTTCATTTTTAGTCTTGAGATGTTCGATACTGCTCTTGTGTTGAGTAAGGGCGGCCTCTTGATGACTCTTTTGGTGGTTTAAATCACTAAGACGGTTTAACAGCTCCATGTGTTTTTGATTTTGGACATCATGCTCGGTTTTAGCACTCCGATATTGTTCCACTGCTGCATCAAAGGCAGCTTTCAATACGTCATCTTTCGCCTTGGCTGCATCAATGCGTGGCTGGATATGAGCTTTTTCATTAGTGAGTTCAGACTCGAGGGTGTGAGAAGATTCTTCACGTTCCACCAGGGTATGTTGTTCAACCCGGATTCGATCCAGAGCTGTAGTAGCACTGGCAATTTTTTCTTCTGCAATCAACAGGGTTTGTTCAATGTTGATACGGGCAGTGTTGGAGACGTTTACTTGGTCCTGTTGTTCTCCATATTCTTTCTCTATGAGCTGGAGTTGATCTTTGGCTTCCTCAACTCGATTCTCTTCCAGACTGACTTCCTCACCACTGGCACCGTAGCCATCTTTGAGTTGGGCAATTCTCTGTTTGATGGGAGCTAATTTTTCAAGGACCTGTGAACTTTCAAATACAGCCAGAGAAATTTCATCATCTTTCAACTGTCCCTGGACACGGTCAAAGCGTTTATACTTGGCAAGCTGTCTTCTCAAACTGCCTACACTTTTTTCAACTTCATTAATAATGTCGTTCACTCGATTCAGATCTGTGTCTGTGGAATCGAGACGTCGCATGGACAAACGACGTTGCTGCTTGTATTTATTTATTCCGGAAGCTTCTTCAATAAGGCGACGACGCTCTTCCTTGCTGTCACTGAGTATGGATTCCACCATTTTGAGTTCGATAACTGAATAGGCATCTGATCCCATCCCAGTATCCACAAAGAGATTGTGAATATCTTTTAACCGGCAGGCATTTTTATTGATGAAGAATTCACTGGCCCCATCCCTGAACACTCTGCGAGTGATAACCACATCGGTGTATTCCACAGGTAGCAAACCACGATCATTGTGAATGGTAAGAGAAACCTCAGCATAGTTGACAGCTTTGCGCTTATTGGTGCCACTAAAGATGACATCGTGCATGTTTTGACTGCGTAGGACTGAGCTTTTTTGTTCACCCATCACCCAGCGAATTGCGTCTACAACGTTGGTTTTTCCACAGCCATTGGGACCTACAATACAGGTCAAGCCTTCAGCAAATTTGAGCTTGGTCGGTTCAGCGAAGGATTTGAATCCCTTTATCTCAAGGTCAGATATATACATGCGGTGTTTCTATCTCCAATAAATGCTACGGGGAAAACAGTCTCAAATGAGACCCATGTTACAATTTGTTTAGCCGGGGGGCCAGGTCATTACTCGGCCGCCCAAAACGTGCAGGTGCAGATGAAAAACGGTCTGACCAGCTTTTGCACCATCGTTCATAACCAGGCGATATCCATCATCCAAGCCAACTTCTGCAGCCAGTTCTGTTCCTTTTTCCACCAATTTGCCAATGAGAGCCTGGTCGGCTTCGGTCAATGCAGATGGACCTGTAATGTGTTTGAGGGGAATGACTAAGATATGAGTTGGTGCTTGAGGACTAATGTCATTAAATGCTATAATATCATCATCCTTATATAGCAGTGTAGCTGGTATATCTCCAGCAATGATTTTACAGAAAATACAATCTTGTGGCACGCTTCCTCCTTAACGGGGTTATGCAGGTTCCTGTTGAAGCGCCGACACCAATCCGACTGCATGAATGGCTGCTGTTTCAGCACGTAAGCGTCTGGGACCCAGACCCGTGAAAGTATAGTCGGAAATGGATGCTAAATCAATTTCATCCTTTGACCAATCTCCCTCTGGACCAATCCAGATGACAATGGGGATTGGAGCTTTCATTTTCTGGATAGATGGCATTATGGAAGTGCTGGAATCTGACCCATAACAAAATAAATGTTCTGCATCTGATAGGCTTTTAACCGCAGTTGAGAAGGGTGTGAGAGCATGGATTCTCGGACATCTAGATCTTCGGCTTTGCTTCATGGCTGAAACGGCTATGCGCTCTAAACGTTTTGTATTAACACCTTTTTTGATAGTGTGGTCTGTAAGAAGTGGGATGATCTCATTTACACCAAGTTCAGTAGCCTTTTCAACGATAAGATTGAGATGATCCCCTTTTAAGTTTGCCACAGCCAGGATGAGGTTTATCCCGAGCTCGCCACGGTTCTCATATTCTTCCAAAACCTTCAGATCCAGGGATGATTCTCTAATGAGGTCTAAAGTGGCTCGAGCAGCGGTTCCTGCTCCATTCACGACCCAAATCTCATCACCTTCATCAAATCGCCGTACACGTACAAGATGGTGAAATTCTGTACCTTCTACTTTGAGGTGAGTTTGCCCGCTTTTAAATGCCGGCAGAAAGACTTGTTCACCGGTGATCACCGGTTGAGAAACTCCATTCCAGCTTGGAGGAAGAGACCCTGATATGTCTGACGCTCGTCAATGATCTCGCCGAAAGATGCATAATCATAACCTACTCTAAATGTGTAGGAACCTCCCTGGCCAGATAAGATACGTATGTGGACTCCCCCACGAAATATGGGTGCAAAGTCACTCTCAACTTTTCCCCATCTATCGATAAAACCTTTATTATCATCCGTATTCAACGACCAGACTGGTCCTGCTGAGATAAAGCTCCCAATCTGAAAGGAAGGATGCATGCTATCAATAAATGGAAACCAGGTTAACCCGGGCATCAGTTTTACAAAGCTCAGGTTGCGGTTGTTGAGTGAAATGACTCGACCGGTATAGTCGATATAATTGAAGGTATCATTGCTCTCAACCAGGGACCAATCCAATTCCAGATCAAGACTAAGAGCTTCACTGGTATGGTAGCTATAAAACCCACCAAGACTACCACCGTAGCTGAGGAGCTCCATATCAAAACCCATGGTTTTATAACGCACAGATTCACCAGTCTGGGCCCAGATGAGGCCAAAACTAAGCAATAGGAGTATGAGGAGTTTCCAGGGGTGTTTCATCTATAGCGGATCATCTTGAGTTCGTGATAGCCTGTAGCACGCACAAAACAAATCTCATCCATGTAATTTTCCATAAAAAGGAGCCCCCGTCCATGGCAGCGCATGCGCTGTTCCGGAGTGGTGGGGTCTTCCAGACAATCTCTGTCAAAGCCCATCCCCTTGTCACGGATTCGCAACTCTAGATGGGAGTCGTACAGGGTCATCTTAATGGAAACATCATGGTCTGAATCATTCCCATTCCCATGCTTAATGGCATTATTAACACCTTCTTGAAGTGCTAAAATAATGTCTTGCCGAGTTTCAGGTGGGTAATCAGTCCTGCTCAAGACGTTGCTTGCAAAATCCTGAACTCTTTCAATTTGAGTAAGGTCTGAAGGGATGGCCAGAAAATGATCGAAAACTTGTTTGTTGCTCATACTACTCACGGGGCGAATTATAAGATAAATTGGGCCTGACGACAAGTATGTTCAACAGAAAATACAAATACTACTGTGGGGAGGTTCTGTGGAAAAATCGGGGATTATTCCACTTCTTTAAAGTCAGCATCCTCAATGTCAGATTCATCGACCTTTAATCGAGTGGATGATTCACTGACCTGATCATTTACATTTACACTATCCTTATCCACGATCTTCACCTGACTTAACATATTTTTAACAGTTTTAAATACAAAATAGGCCAGGGCGAATATGATCAGATAACGCATGATATCACCTTTTTATAGGGTTGTAAAATTTGGTGCCTTCTATGGGTTGGCGGATGGTTTCCAGAAGGTCAGACAGGTCATCTTCATCATTTACAAAATCGATATCGGTAGCGTTTATTATGAGGAGTGGAGACGCCTTATAACGAAAAAAGTACTCATTATATACCTGATTCAATGCCACGATGTAGTCGCTGCTAATATTGGACTCAAAATCCCTACCCCGTTTGCGAATGTTGTATAGCAAACGATCGGTATCCGCTTGCAGATAGATGACCAGGTCAGGATGGGTGATAGTTTCTTCCATCATGCTGGCAATTTTGTCGTAAAGACTCATCTCGTTCTCATCCAGATTGAGATAAGCGAAGAGTCTATCCTTCTGAAACATATAATCTGTAATGAGTAATTTTGAAAACAACTCGGTTTGTCTCAGATCCTGGAATTGACGATACCGACTCAAGAGAAAAAACAGCTGGGTTTGAAAGGCATATCGTCTACGGTCTCCATAAAATGAGGAGAGAAATGGATTTTCCTCAAATTCTTCCAGGACCAGACGCGCATCCAGATGTTTTGACAAACGCTTAGCCAGACTGGTTTTTCCGACACCGATGACGCCTTCAATAGCAATATGGTAGAGGTTTCTCATTGAGTTAGTATTTCCTCTTCCATTTCTTTTACCCAATTCCTGTCACTACACTCATCTAGAAGTTGGGAAATGCTCTTCTGACTAACTGGATCAATAACCTCTGGAGCTATTACCTGCATGGGCTCAAGCACAAACCGTCTATCTCTGAAGCGTGGGTGTGGTATTACCAGGTCAGATTCAGACAAAATCTCGTCTCCAAATAGAATAATATCAAGGTCAAGACTTCTGGGACCATTTGATATTTCCTGGGCTCGATTTCTATGAGCCTGATGCTCCAAAACCATGAGAAATTGCAGCAGTTCATGGGCACTGACCTGTGTATCCAATCGGATAGCAGCATTAATGAACGAATCCTGAGGGATTCCTCCAACTGGCTCAGTGAGATATAGTGAACTCATCCTGACATTGTCAAAACGCTGATTTAATCTTAAGAATGCAGTTTCAATTTGATGTTGGGGATTTTGCTTATTTGAGCCAATGCTGATGAGAACTTGCGTCATTTCTGCTTGCCCATTCGAGTTACTTCCACTTCCACATAATCCAGAACCGCATCAATGGGTACTTTCTTCTTGCGAAGGACCACAGTCATTTCATCTACATCAAATTGATCGATGAGGGCTTCAGCGATATGATCCGCAAGGGTTTCGATGAGATGATACTTCCTGCCTGTCACCATGTCTTTGACCACAGCGTAGACCTGCTGATAATCAACGGCTTTGTGGAGGGTGTCTTCAGAGGAACAGCGAGAGAATGGATAACGAATTTT